>NZ_CP152011.1:3172500-4163647 GCF_038603755.1 Bacillus sp. FSL R5-0593 | reverse complement strand
TATCCGGCACAGCCCTCCTTTTCTTTAAAAATCCGCGCCCTTTTCCTGTTATAGAACACAAAAAAAGAGCATATGGCTCTGACCATTCGTACACACGAAATGTTGAAAACATATAGTATAGTAGAAAAACAGCTTTTCGACAAATTCCACAAGTTGTGGACAACAATCTACACAAGCTGTGTGAAAACAATCCACAACTTATCCACAGTTTGTGGATAAAGAGAATGGGCTGGATAAGTAATTAAGAGTTAAAACACAAATATAATATCAAATTAAGCGAGGACTTGCAATGGTTCTCGTAATCTTATCCACAAACCTGACAACTTGTTGAAAAATCTTTGTCCACAGGAGTTAGCAATGTGAAAATGTTGTCGATAACGACTGTGGATATTAAAAAAAGGCCAAAAAATTATCCACATGTCGTTTTTTCGGGGGAGCGCGGCTTTTTTTTTGCGTTAAAAAAAGGAATATGAAAAATAAGGTTTCTAAACTGGTTAAGGTATGTTATCCTATTATGGTTGTAAGAAATAAAAGCACTGCTGAAGTTGACAATGAATAGGCAGCACAAATATAATAAGTAAGACTGTCTTTAACAGCTATTCCTCGAGGGAGGTGTCATAAATGAAAAGAACATTCCAACCGAATAACCGTAAACGCAGTAAAGTTCATGGCTTCAGAAGCCGTATGAGTTCAAAAAACGGTCGTCTAGTATTAGCACGCCGTCGCCGCAAAGGCAGAAAAGTATTATCAGCTTAGGCCACTGAATAATGTCAGTGGTCTTTTTTCACATTAAGAGAGTGAGATGTCATGCGTCGCCCGGTACTGGAGAAATTTCTTCAGTATTCCGGCGGCCCGTTTTTTTTAGATAGAAATAAAAGTTTCTGCGAGTGAATATCGGAGTGAATTAAAGTGAAGAAGCGAAATCGGTTAAAGAAAAATGAAGATTTTCAAAAAGTGTTTAAACGCGGAACGTCTATGGCAAACCGCCAGTTCGTGCTGTATACGCTTGATCAGCCGAAACAGGAAGAGCTCCGGGTAGGGCTTTCTGTCAGTAAAAAAATCGGCAATGCCGTCGTGCGCAATCGGGTGAAGCGGTTAATCAGACAGGCTGTTCAGGAGGAAAAAGAGCTGCTCAAGCCGAAAGATTTTATTATTATCGCAAGAAAACCCGCCGGCGACCTCAGTTTTGAAGAAACGAAAAAGAGTCTGCAGCACTTATTCAGAAAAACCTCATTATATAAGAAATCTTCGTCAAAATAGCTCATATTTTGTTTTCTTCACGTTTTTAAAAGCGCTTCCTTTTATTTGGCGAAAAATGAACGCCATTTGAAACTGAAAGATGCTAAAATACATACAAGGTTCATAAAGATTGGTATAGGAGGAAACGTTCTTGAAAAGGAGAATATGGTTACTACTGAGTATGGTCGGTATGCTCGTGCTGCTGGCCGGGTGCTCGAGTGTGAAAGAGCCGATTACGGCGAATAGTCCGCATTTCTGGGACAAATATGTTGTGTATCCATTGTCAGAAGTCATTACGTACGTAGCGAAACTGACGGGCGATAACTATGGTTTATCGATTATCATCGTTACGATTTTAATTCGTCTGCTGATTCTGCCGCTGATGATCAAGCAGCTTCGAAGCTCAAAAGCGATGCAGGCGCTGCAGCCTGAAATGCAGAAGCTCAGAGAAAAATACAGCTCTAAAGATCAAAAAACGCAGCAGAAGCTTCAGCAGGAAACGATGGCCCTGTTTTCAAAGCACGGGGTAAACCCGCTGGCCGGATGTTTCCCGATCCTGATTCAAATGCCGATTTTGATCGGATTCTACCACGCCATTATGCGTACGCAAGCCATTTCACAGCACAGCTTTTTATGGTTTGACCTAGGAGAGAAGGATCCTTACTATATTCTTCCTATCGTTGCCGGTGTGGCCACTTTTGTCCAGCAGAAGCTGATGATGGCCGGAAATCCGACTCAGAATCCTCAAATGGCGATGATGGTATGGATTATGCCGATCATGATCATCGTATTTGCGATCAACTTCCCGAGCGCGCTTTCTCTGTATTGGGTAGTCGGAAACCTGTTTATGATTGCTCAGACATTCCTTATTAAAGGACCTGACATTAAACACGATCCGGAAACGCAGAAAGCGGGAGGAAAGAAAAAGTGAAGAAGGTGACTGCTGCGGGACGGAATGTCGAAGAAGCAGTTCAATCAGGCCTTCAGGAACTTCAACTGACGAAAGATCAAGTAGAAATAACGGTGGTGCAAGAAGGATACAAAGGGTTTTTGGGTATTTTCGGAAAAAAGAATGCGATCGTAGAACTGGAAGAGAAAAAAAATCCTGTTCATGAAGCGAAAGCGTATTTGGAAGAAATCATCCATTCCATTGCCGGACCTTCTGAGATTGTTACGGAAGAAAACAAGAAAACAGTCTGTTTTCACATTAAAGGTGAAAAAGCGGCGCTGCTTATTGGCAAAAGAGGACAAACACTCAATGCCCTGGAAACATTGACGCAGCTTGTTTTGAACCGCGGCTCCGGCCAGTATCGCCAAGCCGTTGTCGACGCTGAGAATTATCGGCGGAAAAGAAGAGAAATTCTGGAGCAGCTGGCAAACAGGCTGGCCAAGCAAGTGTCGAAAACGAAAAAAGATGTGCATTTAGAACCGATGCCGTCAGGTGAAAGAAAAATCATCCATGACGCGCTGTCAAAGCATCCAAATATCAAAACGTTTTCTACCGGTGAAGGCCGGTACCGCCACCTCGTTATTTCCCATAAAGATAGCAGAAAACCGAAGTCCGGGTAAAATCGGAACTTCGGTTTTTTTATTGGTAAAAATGGCTCTATTCCTAAGCAGAATCGCACTTTTTGCGTTTAAGTTTTTTCTTTTTCGGTCTATGCTGTTGATAAAAAAGGTTTTAGGAAATAAAATTAATTGTTATTCACATGTGGATAAGTTAAAGTAATAAGGGATGAATTTCTGCCTTTGTGGATAACGTATCTTCCACTTCAAACCAAACTATGTTATCTTTTAATTTTGGCGTAAATAAAATTTTTTATATAGATGGAAACAGAGATAAAGAGAGGTGAACAGCATGGATACAATTGCAGCGATTTCAACTCCGATGGGTGAAGGCGCGATTGCGATCGTTCGGCTGAGCGGCCCTGAAGCCGTAAAGATCGCCGACAAAATGTACAAGGGTCCGAAAGGCAAAACGCTCAGTTCGGCAGAATCGCATACCATTCATTACGGGCATATCGCGGACAGCACGACGGGACGGATTATTGAGGAAGTCATGGTGTCTGTTTTAAGAGCGCCCAGAACATTCACAAGGGAAGATGTCATTGAAATCAACTGTCATGGGGGTATTGTGACGGTTAATCAGGTGCTCCAGCTTGCTTTAAGAGAAGGTGCGAGACTGGCAGAACCCGGTGAGTTTACGAAGCGCGCATTTTTAAACGGACGGATTGACCTATCACAGGCGGAAGCGGTGATGGATCTGATCAGGGCCAAAACGGACCGTGCCATGAATGTCGCCATGAACCAGATGGAAGGACGGCTTTCCGCGCTTGTCCGCCGTCTGCGTGATGAGTTGTTAGAAACACTTGCCCATGTTGAGGTTAATATAGATTATCCGGAATATGATGACGTCGAAGAAATGACGCATCAGCTTTTAGTAGAGAAGGCAAGCGGCGTGAAGAAAGAAATCGAGGCGCTGCTCCGTACGTCTGAGCAGGGGAAAATTTTGCGTGAGGGACTGTCTACCGTGATCATCGGCCGTCCGAACGTCGGAAAATCCTCTCTGCTTAACAGCCTTGTCCATGAAACGAAGGCGATCGTAACCGATATTCCGGGAACGACGCGTGATGTGATTGAGGAATATGTCAATGTCCGAGGCGTGCCGCTTCGGCTTGTCGATACCGCCGGAATCCGTGAGACAGAAGACATCGTCGAAAGAATCGGTGTGGAACGGTCACGGCAGGTTCTGAAGGAAGCGGATCTCATTTTGCTTGTGCTTAACCACAGCGAAGAGCTTTCTGAAGAAGATGTGAAATTGTTTGAAGCGATTGAGGGAATGGACGTCATTGTCATTATGAATAAGACGGACCTTGAGGCTAAGATTGACGCTGAGCGCGTCAAGGAACTGGCGAAAGGCCGGCCTGTCGTTACGACCTCATTGCTGAAAGAAGAAGGCATTCAAGATTTAGAGGAAGCGATTCAGTCGCTATTTTATACAGGAGCGATCGAAAGCGGAGATCTCACCTATGTCAGCAACACCCGTCATATCTCGATTCTGCATCAGGCAAAGCAAGCGATTGATGATGCGCTGAACGGAATTGAACAGGATGTTCCGATTGATATGGTGCAAATTGATTTGACAAGGTGCTGGGAGCTGCTGGGCGAAATCATCGGTGATGCCGTCCACGAAAGCTTAATTGATCAGCTCTTTTCACAATTTTGTTTAGGTAAATAAAAGGGAGGAAAAAACCATGGGGTATGAAGCAGGCCAATACGACGTGATTGTCATCGGCGCCGGGCATGCCGGTGTTGAGGCTGCCCTCGCATCCGCGCGCCAGGGAGCCAAAACGCTTGTTTTGACGATCAATCTTGATATGGTTGCGTTTATGCCATGTAATCCGTCTGTCGGCGGCCCCGCGAAAGGGATTGTCGTCCGCGAAATTGACGCGCTCGGCGGAGAAATGGCTAGAAATATAGATAAAACTCATATTCAAATGAGAATGCTGAATACAGGAAAAGGTCCAGCCGTACGGGCGCTGCGTGCGCAGGCGGATAAATTCCAATATCAGCACGAAATGAAGCATACGCTGGAAAAAACACCGAATTTGACACTTCTTCAAGGGATTGCCGAGCGTTTAATCATTGAAGACGGGGAGTGCCGCGGTGTCATTACGCAAACCGGTGCTGAATATAAGGCAAAAACGGTCGTGCTGACAACCGGAACGTATTTAAGAGGGCGGATCATTCTCGGTGATCTGTCTTACTCAAGCGGTCCGAATAACCAGCAGCCGTCTATTAAACTTTCTGAGCACTTAGAGGAGCTCGGTTTTGATCTCGTCCGTTTTAAAACGGGCACGCCTCCTCGTGTCTCAAGCGATTCCATTGATTACAGCAAAACAGAAATCCAGCCGGGGGACCCGGTTCCGCGCGCTTTCTCATATGAAACGGTTGAATACATTACCGATCAGCTGCCTTGCTGGCTGACTTACACGAGTCCTGAGACTCATGAGATCATCGACAGCAACCTGCATCGTTCGCCAATGTATTCCGGTATGATTAAAGGAACGGGACCGAGATACTGCCCTTCGATTGAAGATAAAGTCGTTCGGTTTAATGATAAACCGCGTCATCAGATTTTCCTTGAGCCGGAAGGCAGAAATACGCAGGAAGTATACGTTCAAGGTTTATCCACGAGTCTTCCTGAGGACGTGCAGCAGCGGATGCTGGCGACCATTCCGGGACTGGAAAAGGTGCAGATGATGAGAGCCGGATACGCGATTGAGTATGACGCGATTGTACCGACGCAGCTCTGGCCTACACTGGAGACGAAAAAAATCCCTAACCTGTACACGGCCGGTCAAATTAACGGTACATCAGGTTATGAGGAAGCAGCCGGGCAAGGAATTATGGCAGGGATCAACGCAGGCCGCAAAGCGCTTGGAAAAGAAGAAGTGATCCTCAGCCGTTCCGATGCTTATATCGGTGTATTGATTGATGATTTGGTAACGAAAGGAACCAATGAACCGTACCGTCTGCTGACTTCACGGGCGGAATACAGACTGCTGCTCCGTCACGACAACGCGGATCTTCGTCTGACGGAAATCGGCCACGATATCGGCTTAATTTCTGATGAGCGCTATGAAGCGTTTGAGAAGAAAAAAGCGGCGATCGAGGCGGAGAAAAAACGTCTCTGGTCTGTTATTATCAAGCCGTCTCCTGAGAATCAGGAATATATCCGTTCACTCGGCGGAAGCGAGCTGAAAGACGGAGTGCGCGGCACAGATTTAATGAAACGTCCGGAAATGAATTATGAAACAGTGACAAAACTTGCGCCTGCAGATTCTCCGGTGCCGCAAGATGTGGCGGAACAAGTGGAAATTCAGGTGAAATATGAAGGATATATCGAAAAATCCTTGCAGCAAGTGGAAAAGCTGAAGAAAATGGAAAATAAAAAAATCCCTGATCGGATTGATTATGACGCCATTAAAGGAATTGCTACTGAAGCCCGTCAAAAGCTGAAAGAAGTGCGTCCTTTATCAGTTGCTCAAGCGTCCCGTATTTCCGGCGTCAATCCGGCAGACATTTCAATCTTGCTGGTATACCTGGAGCAGGGCCGTATTGCCAAGGTAGCTGAATAGAAAGGATGACGGCATGAATATAGAGGAATTTACATCCAGTTTAGCGGAGAAAGGGATTTCCCTTTCTGACCGCCAGCTGGAGCAATTCGAGTTGTATTACCGGATGCTCGTGGAATGGAACGAAAAAATGAATCTGACATCCATCACTGAGAAAAAGGAAGTTTATCTCAAGCATTTTTATGATTCGATAACGGCGGCATTTTATATTGATTTTGAAAAGGTCACCACTCTTTGTGATGTCGGCGCCGGCGCCGGTTTTCCGAGCCTGCCCATCAAAATCTGCTTCCCGCATCTGCATGTCACCATCGTCGATTCACTGAATAAGCGGATTACGTTTTTGGAAACTCTCTCTGATGCTTTACAATTAGAGCATACGACATTTGTCCATGACAGAGCGGAGACATTCGGACAACGGAAAGACGTACGGGAAAGCTTCGATCTCGTGACGGCCCGTGCGGTGGCGCGTCTGTCGGTCCTGAGTGAGCTTTGTCTGCCGCTGGCCAAGAAAAACGGCGTATTTGCCGCACTAAAGGCAGCAGCAGCTGATGAAGAGCTGAAAGCGGGGCAAAAGGCGATTAAAGTATTGGGAGGAGAGCTTGAACAAGTTCATTCCTTTACACTTCCTGTTGAAGAAAGTGAACGGAACATCATGATCATTCGCAAGACGAAAAGCACTCCGAAAAAATATCCGAGAAAACCGGGTACTCCAAATAAATCGCCAATTGAAGGGTAATTTAGACAGCCTGATGTGACAATTCCATCATATTTTCTGCAAAATTGATGAAGATACAGCAGGAAAAACCATGAGAAAATAGAATTATAAAAATGGCAGTTTTTAAAGGTGGTGTAGGTACATGAAGCATTCATTCTCTCGTTTCTTCGGGTTTGGTGAGAAGGAAGAGGAACCGGAGATAGCTGAGCATGATACAAACAAAGAAGAGATACTCGAAATACCGGTACATGCTATCGTTCCCAACCGTTTTCAGCCACGCACCATTTTCTCAGATGAAAAAATCAAAGAGTTAGCAATGACTATCCATACACACGGCATCATTCAGCCGATTGTTGTCAGACATACAGAAGATGAAGGACAATATGAGCTCATTGCGGGTGAAAGGCGCTGGAGAGCGGTACAGACGCTTGAATGGGAGAAGATTCCCGCAATTATTAAAGATTTTTCTGATACGGAAACAGCATCTGTCGCTTTGATTGAAAACCTGCAAAGGGAAGAATTGTCCTCCATTGAGGAAGCTCATGCGTACGCAAGGCTGTTAGAACTTCATGATTTAACACAGGAAGCCTTGGCGCAGCGCTTAGGAAAAGGCCAGTCAACGATTGCGAACAAGCTCCGATTGTTAAAGCTCCCGGAACCCGTCCAGGATGCGATTATGGAGAAAAAAATTACGGAACGTCATGCAAGAGCACTGATTCCGCTCAAACAGCCGGAGTTTCAGGTCACATTGCTTGCGGAAATCATTGAGAAAAGCTTAAACGTCAAGCAGACGGAAGACAGAGTGGTGAAAATGCTTGAACAGAATAAGCAGAAACCAAAGCCGAGACGCAAAGCGTTCAGCAGGGATACAAGAATTGCGATGAATACGATTCGTCAGTCACTGTCTATGGTAGAAGACAGCGGCGTCAGACTGAATACTGAAGAAGAAGAATTCGAAGAGTACATCCAGCTTACCATTCGGATACCTAAATAAAAACTCTCCTGATCAGCAGGGGAGTTTTTATTTTAATCAAAAAACTATTTTGATATAATGATAGATTTATTGTGCACTATACATTATATATGTAAAATTTTATCTTTTTGTGTCGTGAATTGTCTTTTTACAGTCAAAAAAGGTACTTTATCGGAGAACTTATATTAGAAAGTGTCTTTTTCGTTTACATTTTTTTCACTTGCTGATAAACAAATTATGAAAAAAATAAAACGCTTTACTCTTTTTTTGATAAGATAGAAACAAGACAGTATATGTTCATGTGAAGGTAGGTGACATCGTGGGAAAAATCATAGCAATTACGAACCAAAAAGGCGGAGTCGGGAAGACGACGACTTCTGTTAATCTGGGGGCTTGCTTGGCTTACATAGGTAAAAGGGTTCTTCTTGTTGATATTGATCCGCAGGGCAATGCAACGAGCGGATTAGGGATTGAAAAAGCCGATGTGGATCATTGTGTGTACGACATTTTAGTAGATGATGCAGATGTTACAGATATTATTAAACCGACTTCAGTAGAGAACTTAGATGTCATTCCGGCCACGATCCAGCTTGCGGGAGCGGAAATCGAGTTGGTTCCGACGATCTCACGGGAGGTCAGGCTGAAAAGAGCATTAGAATCTGTGAAACAAAATTACGATTACATGATTATTGATTGTCCTCCGTCTCTCGGGTTATTAACGATTAATGCGCTTACCGCTTCAGATTCAGTCGTTATCCCGGTTCAGTGCGAATACTACGCTCTTGAAGGATTGAGTCAATTATTAAATACAGTTCGGCTTGTGCAAAAACATTTAAATACCGACTTAATGATAGAAGGAGTGCTTCTGACGATGCTTGATGCCAGAACGAATCTCGGCATTCAAGTGATAGAAGAGGTAAAGAAATACTTTAGAGATAAAGTGTATCAAACCATTATTCCTCGCAATGTCCGTTTAAGTGAGGCGCCGAGTCACGGCAAGCCGATCATATTATACGATCCGCGTTCGAGAGGTGCGGAAGTATATTTAGATTTAGCAAAGGAAGTGGCAGCGAATGGCTAAAGGCGGACTCGGAAAAGGGATTAACGCGTTGTTTAATCAGGTTGATTTGTCTGAAGAGACAGTGGAAGAGATTAAAATCAGTGATTTACGTCCCAATCCTTATCAGCCAAGAAAACAATTTGACGATGAGTCATTAGCTGAACTGAAGGAATCCATCATTCAGCATGGCATTCTTCAGCCCATTATCGTGAGAAAATCATTGAAGGGCTATGATATTGTAGCCGGCGAACGCCGTTACCGCGCCGCAAAACTTGCCGGCAAAGAGACAGTGCCGGCTATCGTGCGGGATTTATCTGAATCGCTGATGCGGGAAATCGCTCTTTTGGAAAACCTTCAGCGTGAAGACTTATCACCGCTTGAAGAAGCTCTGGCATATGACTCACTGCTGAAGCATTTGGATTTAACCCAGGAACAGCTCGCTAAACGGCTTGGGAAAAGCAGGCCTCATATTGCCAACCATTTAAGACTGCTGACACTGCCGGAAAGCATCCAGAACCTCATTGCAGAAGGTACGTTATCCATGGGACACGGCAGAACCTTGCTTGGTTTGAAAAATAAAAACAAGCTTGAACCGCTTGTGAAGAAAGTGGTTGAAGAACAGCTGAACGTCCGTCAGCTTGAGCAGCTGATTCAGCAGTTAAACAACAATGTTCCACGTGAAACAAAGAAAAAAGAACCTGTTCAAGATGTGGTGTTAAAAGAGCGGGAATCGTATTTGCAAAATTACTTCGGAACAACAGTAAATATTAAGAGACAAAAGAAAAAAGGGAAGATTGAGATTGAGTTTTTCTCAAATGAAGATCTTGAACGTATCCTGGAACTATTGTCTGAAAGAGAAGCGTAAAAACCATCTTTTTAAAAAAAGATGGTTTTTTATATACGTCTTGTCAGCTTATGAAACGGACTGAGCCGTTCCTGCCGGCCTTCTGATTTATCTGTCAGCTGTAACCCCTCTGCTAAAACATTTGCCATGCTCATAACAAGATGAAGCCTCGTATTCTGCAGGACAAAATACTCCATAAACCCGCTGACATTGACGATTCCATTGATATGGACGTCACCGATTTCAGGAAGATCTTTTTGAACACCTGCTCCGGGCTTCAGCGGCCCATCGCCAATTTGAAATGACCCTACGCTTTTGACGCGGCCTAAACAAGCATCAACCGCTATAATAAACGGATTTTTATGTAGATGTTGAATATCTTTCAGCTTGTCTTTCATATTGACGGCGTGAACAGGATCTGACAGCGTGCCGTAAACGTGCAATCTGCCTAAATTCATTTTTTCTAACTTTGTTCCTACGAGCGGACCTAATGAATCTCCGGTCGACCGATCTGTGCCGATACACACGGTGACTAACGGTCTGCCGGCTGCTTTACGTAAAGATGAAGTAAGGATCGCTTGTATTTGATTCGCAGCAGAAGAATCCGTATGAGATACATATTGTTTTGCCCGTTCTTGAGAAAAAAGCCCGCCTTTTCGATTCATAAGGTTCACTTCCTTGTCATGTCATACGAGTATTACATTGTTGTTTTTGGTGATGTATGGTTGTTTACAGTATATCCAGCGCTGCCTTTTTTTATGCTTATGCCATGATCAGCATGCCGGTTGTTTGAAAAGAGCGGGATAGAAAAAAGAACCCAGAGCAGTTATTCTCTAAGTTCATGAAAGAAATAAGACCATTTGATCTACATCAACATATCGCTGATGATCCAATTTCAGCGCTCTTTTTTCTGTAGAGAAGAGGATAAATCCTAACTGAGCGTAGAGTTTTTTTGCGGGTTCATTTGTTGAGGTAACAGAGAGATGAAGCTGTTCTGTGTCCTTCATCTTTTTTGCTCGGCTGATGGCTTCCGTCATTAAAGCTTTTCCCTCGCCTGACCCTCGGTGTTTGGGGGAAATATACATAGAACCGATAACCGCAATGTGTCTTAGTTTAAACAGCGGATGCTTGGAGATCTTGAGGATTCCTATCAGTCTGTCTTGTTCAAAGGCGCCAAGCACGATGGCATTGTCGGCTTCAAGCCTGGCTTTAAATTTTTCGGACGGCCATTCTTTCTCCTCATCGTAGCTGACGGCAAATGCGTCCGGGTGATCTTTTAAAGCTTTGAGCCTGATATCGGAATAAGGCTGGGTATCATTTGCGGTTAAACGCCTGATGTACATGGTTTGAGCTCCTTGCATAAGTGAATTTTTCTGAATAGTCAATCGTCGTTATCATACCATATTTGTCCCTTTTGTATGAATGATTGCCGCTGTCACTCAATATAGTAGCAATATGCGGAGATGATCAGAAATTTTATGAGGTGATGAGGGTGTGGAGAGCCGGGATGAAGTGGATGCTGCTCATATTAAGCAGCCAGATTGGGGCTGGATATGCAAGCGGGCAGGAAATATGGCAGTTTTTCGGTGTCGAAAGCGGACTGGCTATTGTATTGTTTACAGTCATGTTTACGATTTCGGCTTATATTGTGTTGAAGATCAGCTATCGGGTTCAATCAACGCACTTTTTACCTGTGCTTGAGCATCTGATGGGGCCGGCTCTTGCTAAAGTCTATGATGTGCTTATTATGTTTTATTTGTTTTCAATGACGATGGTTATGATTGCCGGCGGCGGTGTGACGCTGCAAATGTACAAACTGCCGTTTTGGATCGGTATTTTTCTTCTTTGCATTGTGACCGTCGGTTTATTCTTTTGGGATATAAAAGGAATATTATCTCTGAATAGTATTTTGATACCGATTCTTGTAGCGGGGCTGTTATATGCATTGGTCTTTTTTCAGACAACCCATCATTACACGTGGACGATAGATTTGACCCGCCAGTATAATTGGCCGGCAAGCATTACCTTCACGTCCTTAAACATCCTTTCTGTTGTCGCTGTTCTTTCTTCAATCGGAAAAGATATGAAGGGACTGGGAGAAGCGAAAATCGCAAGCGTTGCAAGCGGGCTGATTTTCGGTATGATTTCATTTGTTTACAATGAAACGCTTGTACAGCTTTCAGGCAGTCTTACACAATATGAGATTCCTCTTTTCGCCGTCCTTGAAGGCGCTCCTTATCCGTTATTTCTTTGTATGGCCGCCGTGCTTTTTTTAGCCATCTATACGACAACCGTGACCGGTCTGTTCGGGCTGTCCAGCCGCATGCTTGCATTTGTGAAATTGCCGAGATGGACGCTCGTATCTCTTCTTTTAGCTGTGATGGTGCCTTTTACGACAATCGGTTTTTCAGATTTGATCGCCATTTTATATCCCATTTACGGGCTTTTAAGTCTTTATTTGCTGGTATGTCTTCTTCTTTACCCTATTTTAGGGAGATGGAAAAAAGTATAATGCTCATTTTGAGTGCGGCCGTTGCTCTTATCCTGTTTTTTTTTGTACAATAAATAAAGCAGTCTATGGAGAGAGGTGAAGGGTCTTGGCGGATAAAGACTTTGGCCTGAATGATATTGTTGAAATGAAGAAACCGCATCCTTGCGGTGAAAACAGGTGGAAAATCATTCGGATGGGAATGGATATTCGGATTAAATGCACGGGTTGTTCCCACAGTGTCATGATTCCGAGAAGAGATTTTGAGAGAAAGCTGAAAAAAGTACTCGTCAAGCATGAGGAGCCTGCATCATAAGGGCTGGCGCTCATGCTTTTTCATATAGAGGAGAGGAAGAGGCCCGATGAGCAAAGTGCATCAGTCAGCGTGCCCGCTGAATTGCTGGGACAGCTGCGGCTTTTTGGTGACAGTTGAGGATGGAAAGGTGACGAAAGTAGACGGAGACCCGAATCATCCCATTACGGAAGGGAAAATTTGCGGCCGTGGCAGAATGCTGGAGGCGAAAACGAATGCGCCGGAACGGCTTCGTTTTCCTTTAAAAAAGATAGACGGCGAATTTGTCCGCATTTCCTGGGAGCAGGCGTTAGATGAAATTGCTGAAAAAATGGCGGTGATTAAGGAGACGTTGGGCACTGCCGCAGTGCTGCACAGTCATGATTACGCCAATAACGGTCTTTTGAAGGCGCTCGACCAGCGTTTTTTCAATGGATACGGCGGTGTGACGGAGATTGCGGGCAGCATTTGCTGGGGTTCCGGCATTGAAGCGCAGCGCTGGGATTTCGGGCGTTCTTACGGGCATGGACCGCTTGATATTTATCACAGCAAGCATGTGATCGTATGGGGCAGAAACGTGTCCCGGACGAATATGCACCTCTATCATCATCTGCAGCAGGTGAAGAAAAAAGGAGCGACACTGACGGTCATTGATCCTATTTTCAACCCGACTGCCAAGCTTGCCGATCGGTATATATCCGTTAAACCCGGCATGGATGGCTGGCTTGCGGCGGGTGTTTTAAAAATATTATGCCAAACCGGCAGAACCGATTCCGATTTCATTCAAAGGCATTCGGTCGGTTTTGAAGAAATAGAAAAGCTTCTGCAGACGATTTCTATTGAGGAGATCATTGAGAAAACAGAAACGTCTTTAGAAGTGATTGAATATCTTGCTGATTTATATGCTGACGGTCCCGCCTCCACTTTTATGGGTCTTGGGATGCAGAGATATAAAAACGGGGGCGGGACGATACGGTGGATTGACGCTTTAGCTGCGGCGAGCGGAAATGTCGGTATCAAAGGCGGCGGCGCAAACTTCGGAAATGTGCAAGTCGGTGAAAGCTTTGCAAAGGCCGAGCTCACCCGTCCTGATCTGAAGAAAAGTTCGAGAACGTTTTCGATGATGACTCAAGCCGAAGAGGCGCTGAATGCAGCCGATCCGCCGATTGAAATGATCATCGTGACGTGCGGCAATCCGCTGACACAGGTGCCGAATACAAAAAAAGTGAAGGAAGCATTTGAAAAAACACCGGTCACAGTGGCCATTGATTCGGTCATGACCGATACGGCGAAGCTCTGTGACTATGTGCTGCCGACAGCCGTTGTTTTCGAAGAGGAAGATATTTATTATTCCAGCATGTATCATCACTATGTTCAATATGGCAAGAAGCTTGCGGAACCGCAGGGAGAGGCAAAATCAGACCGCTGGATCTGGACGGAACTCGCAAAGCGTCTCGGATACGGGGAGCTCTTTGATTACAGTACGGAAGATTTCTTAAAAATGGGGCTCTCTTCTTTGGAGAAAGAAGGAATCACCCTTGAGCAATTAAAGGAAAAAGGACATATGCCGCTTCCGGTCAAACAGGTTCCGTGGAGTGATTTTCAATTTTTAACCCCGAGCGGAAAATTTGAATTCGTCTCGTCACTGGCAGAAGAGAAAGGATACAGCGGCCTCCCTCAATTGGAAGTGCCGGAGGAGTCTGTTTATCATGACGCCGGACTGGCCGGGAAATATCCGTATACGCTGCTGTCCATTCACCCGCAGCGCTCCAATCATTCACAGCACGTGCCGTTTATTGAAAAGCTTCAGCAGATTCAGGTGGACCTGTCGCCGGATATCGCCGAGGAGCTTTCACTTCAAGACGGAGATACGGCAGAGGTATACAATGACCGCGGCCGTCTGCGCGGCAGGGTGAAAATCATGAAGCAGGCTCACCCGAAGACGGTGAATATAGATGAAGGCATGTGGGCGGCATTCGGAGGCTCCGTCAACATGCTCACAAAGGATTCAAATTCCGATAATGGAATGGGAAGTACGCTTTTTGACTGTCTGGTAGCGGTTAAAAAAGGATAATCTAAGGAGAGAGAGGGCGGGAAATGCTTTTTTCTCAGCTTGTCTTTTCCTATGAACCTCCTTATAATTGCTCTAGGTTTACAATACGTTTATACGATGATGGTTTGATATAGAGGAGATGAAAGAATGGCTTTAACTGCTGGAATTGTCGGTTTGCCGAATGTCGGAAAATCGACGTTATTTAATGCAATTACCCAGGCTGGTGCCGAATCAGCCAACTACCCGTTCTGTACAATTGATCCGAACGTGGGAATCGTGGAAGTGCCGGATGAACGTCTGCAAAAGCTGACTGAATTGGTGAACCCGAAAAAAACGGTGCCGACTGCGTTTGAATTCACTGATATCGCGGGGATCGTAAAAGGCGCATCAAAAGGTGAAGGACTCGGAAATAAGTTTCTTTCTCATATCCGTCAGGTAGATGCGATCTGCCACGTTGTACGCGCATTCGCTGATGACAATATTACGCACGTGTCAGGGAAAGTCGATCCGATTGACGATATTGAAACGATCAATCTTGAATTGATTCTTGCCGACATGGAGACAGTCGAAAAACGCATCACGCGTGTAAGCAAGCTTGCTAAGCAAAAAGACAAAGAAGCGGTTTTTGAATTTGACATTCTGTCTAAATTAAAAGAAGCTTTCGAACAAGAAAAGCCTGCCCGTTCCGTTGAATTTACGGAAGAACAGCAAAAGCTTGTGAAGCAGCTTCATTTGCTTACGTCAAAACCCGTGCTTTATGTAGCAAATGTAAGCGAGGATGAAGTGGCTGATCCTTCAGATAATGAATATGTTGCGAAAATCCGGGAGTACGCCGCGGGTGAAAACGCCGAAGTTATCGTCGTCTGCGCGAAAATTGAGTCTGAAATTGCTGAATTGGAAGGCGAAGAAAAACAAATGTTCCTTGAGGAGCTCGGCATCGAAGAATCAGGTCTTGATCAGCTGATTAAAGCGTCATACTCTCTTCTCGGCCTTGCGACATACTTTACGGCGGGCGAACAGGAAGTGCGCGCATGGACATTCAGAAAAGGCATGAAAGCTCCTGAGTGTGCGGGTATCATCCACACTGACTTTGAACGCGGCTTTATCCGCGCTGAAACGGTTGCTTATGAAGACCTTTTGGCAGGCGACGGAATGTCCGGAGCGAAAGAAGCCGGAAAAGTGCGTCTGGAAGGTAAGGAATATGTAGTCCAAGACGGAGATGTCATTCATTTCCGATTTAATGTATAGGACACAGTTGTAAAGGGACAAGAGCTTTGGTATAATATAAACTTGTGAGTAATAGAATTATTGCTCCTTGCCCATTATAGGGCCGCTTAGACCAAAAGGAGGTGCAAACAGATGAAAAAGTACGAAGTTATGTACATTATCCGTCCGAACATTGACGAAGAGTCAAAGAAGGCAGTTATCGAGCGTTTCAACAACGTATTGACTTCTAACGGAGCGGAGATCACTGGAACAAAAGATTGGGGTAAACGTCGTCTTGCTTACGAAATCAACGATTTCCGTGACGGTTTCTACCAAATCTTAAACGTTCAGTCTGAAGCTGCAGCGGTTGCTGAATTCGACCGTTTAGCTAAGATCAGTGACGATATCATTCGCCACATCGTTGTTAAAGAAGAAGAATAAGCAATTTGAAATATATAATGTTAAAAGGTGGTCTTTCATATGCTTAACCGAGTTGTATTAGTCGGAAGACTGACAAAAGACCCAGAGCTTCGTTATACGCCAAGCGGTGCGGCTGTCGCCACGTTTACTCTTGCTGTGAATCGTACATTCACGAACCAGTCCGGAGAACGTGAAGCCGATTTCATTAATTGTGTCACTTGGAGAAGACAAGCCGAAAACGTTGCAAACTTTCTTAAAAAAGGAAGCCTTGCCGGCGTAGACGGCCGACTCCAGACAAGAAATTATGAAAACCAGCAGGGACAGCGTGTCTTCGTGACAGAAGTCCAAGCTGAAAGTGTTCAATTTCTTGAGCCTAAAAACAGCGGCGGTTCTGGATCAGGCGGATACAACGAAGGAAACAGCGGCGGAGGCCAATACTTTGGCGGAGGCCAAAATGATAATCCGTTCGGCGGAAATCAGAACAACCAGAGACGAAATCAAGGGAACAGCTTTAATGATGATCCATTTGCCAACGACGGCAAGCCGATTGACATCTCGGATGATGATCTTCCGTTCTAATAGATTATCGCTATATTCATAACGAGAAAGGTGGGAAATGACAATGGCAGGAGGACGCAGAGGCGGTCGTGCGAAACGCCGTAAGGTTTGTTACTTCACTTCTAACGGCATTACGCACATCGATTACAAAGATGTAGATCTTCTTAGAAAGTTTGTTTCTGAGCGTGGTAAAATCTTACCTCGCCGTGTAACTGGAACAAACGCGAAATACCAACGTAAATTGACTATCGCGATCAAACGCGCACGTCAAATGGCTTTACTTCCATACGTAACTGGCGAGTAAGCCGAAAGAAAAGAGCAAGAGCCTGCGGGCTCCTGCTCTTTTTTTATATCAGTCCCTCTCCATCTTGCCGAAATGTTTCACATGAAACATGGAAGTGCTCCTGACACCTATCTTTGTTATCTTGCTCCTCTATTCAAAAACGCGTACTTATCCAATGAATTTGTTTATACTGAAAAACAGGGGGTGGCTGAGATGGAGACAGACAGAAATATCCTGACTGATGAAAAGTGGAGCGCAATCATACACAATGATGCTTCTTATGACGGGGCATTTTATTATGCAGTAAAAACGACAGGGATTTTCTGCCGGCCTTCTTGTAAATCGAGAGTTCCGAATAAAGAAAACGTGCTGGTGTTTGACACGGCTGATGCAGCGCTCGAGAAACAATTTCGTCCCTGTAAAAGGTGCCGGCCGAACGGTCTTCGTCTTCCTGATGAAGAATGGATTGCTCAAATCATTGAATACATTGAACGCCATTATCACGAATCCCTGACTCTGAGTGTACTGGCCGAAATGTGTCACGGCAGCCCCTATCATTTACAGCGGACATTTAAAAAAATCAGGGGAATATCCCCGATTGCGTATATACAGAAAATAAGATTGTCGAAGGCGGAACACCTTTTAAAGCATACTGATATGACAGTCATGGAGATCGCTCTGACTGTCGGAATTCCAAACACAGCGCATTTCGCGACCCTTTTTAAAAAGGGAACCGGGAGTTCGCCCACAGAATACAGAAAAACGGCCAAAATGGGACAGGGAGGTTCAATATGAGTAAAGAGCCTATGATCTATTGGACACTCTTCACACGGAATGATTGGAGCCTGTATACAGCCGCCACATCTAAGGGGCTTTGCTTTATAGGCTCAAATTATGGAAGCTTTGAAGAGCTTGAGCAGTGGGCAAAAAAATCACTGCCGCAATACCGATTGGCACGTGATGATGAAAAGCTGGCTCCTTACACGGCAGAGCTGTCCGAGTACATTGAAAATGGCAGATCAGCTTTTTCCGTGCCGTTGGATCTTTACGGGACAGAATTTCAGCTTGCTGTATGGAAAGCGCTTATGGACATACCGTACGGCGAGATATACTCCTATTCGGATATAGCAAAAATGATTCAGAAACCGGCAGCCGTAAGAGCCGTGGGCGCCGCGATTGGAAAAAATCCGGTACTGATTACGGTTCCGTGCCATCGCGTCATCGGAAAAAACGGGAAACTGACCGGATTCAGAGGCGGTTTAGAAATGAAAAAGCAGCTGCTGGCATTAGAGGGCGGAAACATTGAAACACTGGAATACCGGATGAGCCGGACAGGAGGGATCACATGAAACTGATGTCTTGGAATGTAAACGGCTTGCGTGCCGTGATGAAAAAGATAGATATCAATACTTACGTTCAAGAAACGGAAGCCGATATTCTATGTCTGCAAGAAACAAAAGTACAGGACGGACAAGTATCATTACAACCTGAAGGATATCACGCCTATTGGAACTATGCGGTGAAAAAAGGCTACTCAGGCACGGCTGTTTTTTCGAAAGAAAAGCCGCTGCACGTGTTCTATGGACTGGGGATTGACGAACATGATCAAGAAGGACGGGTGATCACGCTTGAATTTGAGAACGTGTTTGTCGTCAACTGTTATACGCCGAATGCCAAACGCGGATTAGAGCGAATTGATTACCGTCTTCAATGGGAAGCCGATTTTAAGGATTATCTGCAGAAGCTTGACCGGAAGAAGCCTGTGATCTTATGCGGCGATCTGAATGTCGCACACAGGGAGATAGACTTAAAAAATCCGAAAGCCAACCGGAAGAACGCCGGTTTCTCGGAGCAGGAGCGGGAAGCGTTCAGCGTCCTGCTGAGCGCCGGATTTACCGACTCATTCCGCTATTTATATCCTGACCAGGAAGGCGCCTATTCCTGGTGGTCTTACAGGACGAACACACGTGAGAAAAACATCGGCTGGCGGCTTGATTACGTCATTGTTTCAGACAGACTGAAGCAGCGGATCAGCCAAGCGGCCATTTGTGCCGATATCATGGGTTCTGACCATTGCCCTGTTGAAATGACAGTGGATTTATGATGAGATAGCAGTAAGAGAAATCCACTCTTGCTGCTTTTTTATCACCGAAAATGGAGGAGCACATGGCAAATATAAAAGAGATTGCGAAACTGGCGAATGTGTCGGTGGCCACCGTATCACGCGTATTAAACCGACATCCGTACGTATCTGAGGAGAAAAGGCGTCTTGTGAATCAAGTGATGAAGGAGCTGGATTATACCCCTAATCGAACCGCCATTGATCTGATTCGCGGAAAGACTAATACAATCGGTGTGATTTTGCCGTACAGCGACCATCCCTGCTTTGACAAAATTGTAAACGGTATCACGAAGGAAGCGTTTGCCCATGATTACGTGACAACCCTTCTCCCCACCAATTATGACCCCGCTATAGAGATGACCTATTTCGAACTGCTGAAAATGAAAAAGATTGACGGACTGATTGTCACGTCCCGCGCGAATGAATGGGAGACCGCCGTGCCTTACCTGGAATACGGTCCCATTGTCGCTTGTGAATATACACAGCATCAAGAGATTCCCTGCGCTTATAATGACAGGCAGGCAGCATACAGAGAAAGCTTTTTGTATTTGAAAAACCGCGGACATCAAGACGTTGCTTTTACATGTGTGCGGGAAGCGGAAAAAAGCCCGAGTACGGCCGACAAGGTAACCGCATATAAGGCGGTCTTCGGCTCTCTTGATGAAACCCGCATTCTGGTCGGATGCCATGATATGGACGACGGAAAGCGTGCGGGTGAGCACTTCTGGGGTTTCGACAAGGCGCCGACGGCCATCTATGCGCACAGTGATGACATGGCTGCCGGCTTGTACCAGTTTGCGAAAGAACAGAAATGGGACGCGGAGATCATCGGCGAGGGAAATCTGAGCGTCAGCCGGGCATTGAATATTCCATCCCTGGAACTTCATTTGGAACGGGTCGGAAAGGAAGCATTTTTATTGTTTTTTCACGAAGAAACAGCTAAAAAACAAATTATGCATCAATTTCAGCGGAAAAAGTCTTGAGCTGAAATGGGTTTCATGCTTTATAAATAGATTGAGAAAAAAAGGGAGGCGGACATATGCGAATTGAACATGCAGCGATATGGGTGAAAGATTTGGAACGGATGAAAGAGTTTTATGAGACATACTTCGGCGCCAAGGCCAATGACCTTTATCATAATGAGAAAAAAGATTTCAAATCGTATTTTCTTTCATTTGACTCTGGATGCAGGCTGGAACTTATGAAAAAAGGCGGCATTGATGAAGTTCCGTCACAGAATATGACCGGATGGGCGCATCTCGCATTTTCTACAGGCAGCAAGGAGCGGGTGAATGAATTGACGGAAACGTTTAAAAATGATGGATTTCAGGTTGTAAGCGGCCCGCGCGTGACGGGTGACGGATATTATGAGAGCGTGATAGAGGATGGGGAAGGCAATTTGATAGAAATCACAGTGTAACAGTGCGGAGTGATTCCGCACTGTTTTTTTGATTAAATTTGCTGTGCATTTGTTTTCGGGCCGAAGAGGATTAACAAAACGGAACACAGAAGCCAGCAGCCGCCGATGAACAAAAAGACGCTGATGTAGCCGAGCTTAACGGCAATAAATCCGACGAGCAGGGAGCCGAATATATTGGAAAAACGGCCGAGCCCGTACGCCAGCCCGCTCCCGGCCGAGCGATATTCCGTAGGATACGGCTCCGATGTGTAGGCGTATAGATTTGAGGTGAAGATCCGTTCCGTGACGTTAACGACAAATCCAAACACAATAATCATGACGGGAATAAACGTCATGCCGTATAACAGTCCGGCAATGGCAGTCAGAAAGGCGCTTGCGGCCAGAATCCATTTCCTTTGGAACGTCTCGGATATCATGGAACCGAGCAATGCGCCAAGCGGCGCGCCGACAGAGTGAAGCACATTGTACCACAGCGTTTTTTCCATGGTGATGCCGTTGCTTTTCAGCAGGCTGGGCACCCATGAAGCAAAGCCGTAAAAGCCAAAGGTTTCAAGAATCCATACCGCTGACAGGATGATGGTGATCTTTAAATTCCTGCCCTGAAACAGCCCTAAGTAGCCTGCGTGCTTCACTGTATGTACTTCTGCCGCCTCTTTTGGCACGGGAAGCGGGCCTTTTTCTTTCTCTATACGTGCTTCAAGACGGTTCATAATGGCGTTTGCCTGATCATATGCGCCCCGATTTTCGTGCCAGCGCGGCGATTCCTCAAGCCGGCGGATAAAAAAGAAATAAATGAGACCGGCCGCCCCCCATATGAATACGAGCCGCCACCCCCATGAGCCTAAAGGAATGACAAAAGCGGAAACAACGTTTGTGACGGGAACGCCGATTAGTCCGATCATGGCGCAAAGGGAGATGTATTTTCCCCGTACGGAGGATGGAAAAAATTCCGCCAAATAGCTGTTCGTCACAATCATGGCGGCCGCGACGCCGAGACCGGTCAAGAAGCGGAAAATCATTAAGGACGGAATGTCCCATGCCAGCGCATTCAGAAAAGATGAGATCGAAAAGACAAGGACAAAACAATTCAGCGCTTTTTTCCTGCCGATCCGATCGGACAGCCTTCCGCCGATGGACGCGCCTAAAAACATGCCCAGGAATGATGCGGCGGTGATGTCGGCAATGGTGGACAGCTTCACGCCCCAATGCTCAATCAGCGCCGGAGCCACGTTGCTGAGCGTAAACAGATCAGCGAGATCAAAAAAATAGATGATTCCGAGAGCGGTTAATACTTGATAGTGCACACGTGAAATGGGGAGACGGTCTAATCGGTTCGCTACATTTGAGAATGTCTGATGTTTCATAAAAAACCCCCTGACTTTGCAATTGTAATCAGAAAATACTGTGAATTTATCTGACGACTACATTATAAAGGTCTTTTTTTGGCAAAAACAGAGTGTAAATAACCAGAGCCAAAGGAAACGGCATAGCGCTTTCTTCTTAAAACATATAACATTTCCTATATCTGTTTCTGTTTATATTGTAAAATGTTGAAGGAAAGGAAGTTGATGCATAAATATGAATACGTTTGTACGGCCCACAGAGGGAAAAAATAGTGTATCGAGATATATTCTTTCTCTGTTGGTCATTGTGGGTTTGTTCTTTTTCGGAAGCATACTGACCGTGTTTTATATGTTTCTCACGTCCGCTTTCAATCCTTCACTGACGATAAATTGGGATGAGGGGGCATTAAGTGACCCGCTGGCGGATATTTATTTACAGCATATCGTCTATTTCATAGCGATTCCGGGCATTTGGATAGCAGTTCGTTTCATTATGAAACGGCGGTTTTTATCCATCATCACACCGAATCAGTCGCTGAACTGGAAGAGGATTTTCTTTGGATTCGGCACATATGTTGTGCTGATGTTTGTCGCGGGGCTGATTGATTTTACAATTCATCCGGATCGTTTCATGCTTCAGGAATTCCATGCTTCACGTTTTCTGCTGCTGTTAGCGGCGGCCGTCTTGTTGGTGCCGATTCAAACCTCTGCGGAGGAATTTCTCTTTCGCGGTTTTCTGCTTCAGTTCGCCGGAAAATTGACGGCAAACGCGGTGGTTCTGACAGTCATTATCGGCGGATTATTCGGCGCACTTCATTTCGGAAATCCGGAAATGGAAAATGGAGCTCTCTGGGCGGGAATCGGATATGTCACCATTGGCATGATCTGGACCTTTATCACGATTAAAACGGGCAGTCTGGAGATGTCTCTTGGCGGTCACGCTGCCAATAATATGTTTTTATTTATCTTTCTCACAGAGGATCATTCGGTGTACGGCGGCATTCCGTCGATATTTACAACAGCAGCCGGCGGCTATGAAATATATGATTGCATATCGACTCTGGTGATCAATATCATCTTCGCATGGCTCGCATTCCGTTTTGTGAAAAAAGAAAAGCAGCAGGCCGCCTAGGCTCTGCTGCTGATTTGTAAGGTGTTCATCGCTTCATCAATATCCGTCGTCGGCCTCCGGCAGGCGAAATTCTCGCAAATGTAGACCGTTGTCTTCCCGTCGATCATTTGATAACCCGCGGCAAAGTCAGAAATGCCGGCAAGCTCATCCGGATGTTCTGCGGCGAGAATCGTATAGGCGGGAGTGAAATGCTCCTGAAGCGCCTCAATGAAACGTTTTCTGTCCGGGTCATCTTTCCTTCCGAAAACAACGATTTCCTTTTGGGGCATTGTATGTGCCAGTACGCTTTGCATGAAGAAAGCGTTGCTGCTCGGATAGGCCTCTATTTCCCGTTTGAATACGGAAAACATCGCTTCGGCTTTTTCAATCAGTGATATATCACCCGTCAGGCGGCCGAGACGAAGCAGCTGTACGGCAGCCGCGCTGTTTCCTGAAGGCACGGCCCCGTCATAAACCTCTTTTTCCCTGACAAGAAGGGTCTCAGCATCATTCCCCGTAAAGAAGAAACCTCCGTGCCGTTCATCCCAGAACAGCTCCAGCATGCTTGTACATAACGTTTTCGCTTTCTGCAGATAAGACGGATTAAAACCCGCTTCATACAGTTCAAGGTAAGCCCAGATGAGAAAAGCGTAATCATCGATAAACCCTTTATTTTTCACTTCGCCCTCGCGATAGCGGACCATGACGCGCCCGTCCGGCATGAGGTGTCGTTCGAGAAAGCGGATCGCTGTTTCCGCCATGCTGAGAAAGTCAGGCTCGTGAAATACCTTTGCGGCTTTTGCCAGCCCGGCAATCATGAGCGCGTTCCATGAGGTCAGCACTTTGTCATCTGTATGCGGATAGCTTCTGTTTTCACGGGCCTCCAGCAATTTTGTTCTTGCCTCTTCAAGGCGTTCGGCCAGCTCCTGTCCGGTAAGGCCGGTCTCTTCGAGGATGGCCTCACGCCGCGTGAAAATGAGGTGCGGGATGTTTTCGCCTTCAAAATTGCCTTGATCTGTGATGTTATACACCTTGCAGTAAAGCGGGCCGAGTTCATCACCGAGAAGGTTCATGATTTCTTTTTTGGACCATATGTAATATTTCCCCTCACGGCCTTCGGTATCAGCGTCTAAAGCTGAGAAAAAGCTGCCGTTTTCATGCATCATTTCCCGCTGAATAAACGTTACGATCTGCATCGCAATCTGTTTGTAGCGCTCATTACCCGTGACTTGGCAGGCTTCTGTATATGCGGTCAGGAGAAGGGCGTTGTCATACAGCATTTTCTCAAAATGCGGCACGAGCCATTCATTATCAGTCGAGTAGCGGGCAAAACCGAACCCGATGTGGTCAAAAATTCCGCCGTTCGCCATGCCGTCGAGTGTCTTGGTTACGCCGGCCAAAGCCTGTTCCTTGCCCGTATAGCTGTAGTAGCGAAGCAGAAACATGAGCATATGCGGCATCGGAAATTTCGGAGCCTGGCCGAACCCGCCGTACACTGTGTCAAACCCGCCGGCCAGCTGGCGATACGTGTCATGAACCGCCTGTTCGCCAAGCATGCCCTCGGCCGGGTGAACCTTGACTTCAAGATGAGCGGCGGCGTTTTCGGCGATATCCTCGACATGCTGCCGGTCATTCGCAAACGTTTCGGACAGATGTTCAAGCACATCGATAAAGCCCGGGCGGTTAAATTTGCTCGTCTTCGGAAAATACGTCCCCGCATAAAACGGCTTCTGATCTGGTGTGACGAATACGTTCAGCGGCCACCCGCCCTGCCCCGTCATCAGCTGGCAGATTCTCATATACACGGAATCCACATCAGGCCGCTCCTCACGATCAACCTTGATGGCTATGAATTTATCGTTTAACATACCGGCGATCTCTTCGTCCTCAAAGGATTCGTGGGCCATTACGTGACACCAGTGACACGTCGAATAGCCGATGCTGACAAGAACCGGCTTGTTTTCGCGTTTCGCTTTTTCGAAGGCTTCTTCTCCCCAAGGGAACCAATTCACAGGGTTATGAGCATGTTGAAGTAAATATGGAGACTTCTCAGCGATTAATCTATTGGGTTTGCTATTGTTTGGCATGGGCTCACCTCTTTCTATTAATATTTGTATGTTTAACATACCACAATCCTCTAAAAAAATTCATACACTCAACTTTGTGAACCAAACCCAAGTCATTAAAAAGGAGAACTGCTTATGACTCGATTTTCAGGGTTAAACTTCATCCACCTTATTGCTTTTTAGATAAGAAGTAAGGATTTAAAATCTTTATCGTTTTATTTACTGTTAGATAGGTGAAACACACCCCGGCGACTGTAACCATCCCGCCTGTCAGTGCAATAAACGCAGGTACCTCACCTAACCACACCCAAGAAATGGCCAAGGCTACGGCTGGTGTTAAATAAAGTGAAATGGCTGCTTCTGAAGCACCGACGAGTGAAGTTACATACGCAAGTGCAAAGTAAGGCACAACCGTTGGTAATAAACCTAAGTAAACGATAGACAATGTTGAGTTCATTGAAGCGTTCAAAAACTCTTCCCCTAAGCCAGGCAGAAATACAAGCATAGGTATTGTCCCGCCCCAAATAGTGAATGTAACGAATGGAATAAATCCATATTTTTTTATATAGCGAGCTTGAAAAACGAAATAAATACTCTCAGAAAAAGCTGCCAGCAGGATTAACAAAATGCCGTTCACTGAATTTGTATAGTTTCCTGCCCCAAATGAAATGATCGACACACCCAATAGACTTATGATAGAGCCAATCCATTTATAAAGCCCAAAATGTTCACCAAAAAACAGACGAGATAACATTGCAGAAAAAATAGGTGTCATGGTCACGAGTAAGCTTGCTGTCCCTGCGCTAACTGTTTTTTCTCCGATATTCAGCAAAATGTGATATAGTGCAAAACCTAAAAATCCTAACGATAAAATAGCAGGGATATCCTTCATGTCAGGCAAACGCATATGAGTCAAAACAGCAAAAACCACCAATGCCATTGACCCAATCAACAAGCGAAACAAAGCGAGGTGTTCCGGCGTGTAACTCTCCAAACCCGCTCGAATTCCCGGGAAAGCTGATGCCCACAACCCAATCATCAGACTGTAAGATATACCGATTCGAACTGTTTTCTTTCTCATCTTTCTCACTCCTCTTTACAAAAACCAACCAGTTATTTAATGTGTTTCTATATTAATAAAGATTTGATGATATGACTTCAACCAGTTAAATAGATTTTGACCCAACCACTCTAAGGAGGATCCTTTTTATGAGCGCTCCAGAAGAAAAAAAGATGAAAAAGCTTCCTAAGTACATACAAATCATTCAATTTATAAAAGAGAAAATAGGAAATGGAGAATGGCCGATTGGAAGTAAGATTCCAAGCCAGCGCACGCTTGCTAAACACTTTGAGGTGAACAGGAGCACAGTCATTACAGCTTTAGAGGAATTGACGGCGGATGGATTAATCGAAGGCAGAATGGGCAAAGGGACAGTTGTTACGAACAATACATGGACACTTTTGGCTAAGAATTCCGCCCCCGATTGGGATCAGTATGTAATCTCCGGAATCCAGCAGCCAAGCCAAAAAATCGTTCAAGAGATCAATAAATCAGAATCAAATTCTGATCTTATACAGCTCAGTAAAGGAGAACTTTCACATGAGATTTTTCCTTTAGCTGTTATGAAAGAGATCATGGGAAAGGTATCTCAAAACATAGAGGCATTCGGATATGAGGAACCAAAAGGATATTTACCTTTGAGAGAGGCATTAAGCGGCTATTTAAGAACAATCGGCATTCAAGCGTCTCCTTCTTCCATTCTTATTGTTTCGGGCGCACTGCAAGCCTTGCAGCTTATATCAATGGGGCTTTTACAAAGGGGATCGACCGTATTTCTCGATCAGCCTTCCTATCTTTATTCATTACACGTATTTCAATCAGCCGGTATGAAGCTGACTGGAGTTCCTATGGATAATAATGGACTTTTGCCGGAACACATCCACATGGCAAGGGGGGAACGGGGGAGGTCTATCTTATATACAAATCCTTGTTTTCATAATCCGACAGGTATTTTAATGTCAAAAAAGAGACGGGAAGAAATCCTTGCGGCAAGTGAGAATGTACAGCTTCCCATTATTGAAGATGACATTTATCGGGAGTTATGGATAGATGAGATTCCTCCAGATCCTATTAAAACAATAGATAAAAATGGGCATGTGCTTTACATAGGCAGTTTATCGAAAACGTTAAGTCCGGGCTTGAGGATTGGATGGATCGTCGGTCCGGAACCAGTGATTGAACGTTTATCCGACATAAAAATGCAAACAGATTACGGCTCCAGTTCGTTATCCCAGAGAGTAGCGGCAGAGTGGTTTACATCCGGTGAATACCAGCAGCATCTAGAACAGGTGAGAAGTCAATTAAAGGTGAGAAGGCAATTGGTCATGAGTCTCTTAGAAACCAATTTGAAGAATGTCGCTGCATGGAATATGCCGAAGGGAGGATTCTTTGTCTGGGTAAAAATATTGCCTTCACTATCTATGAAATTACTTTATACAAAAGCTTTGACAAAAGGGATACTTCTCAATCTCGGCAGTATCTATGCTCAAGAAAAAGGGAATTATATTCGCTTATCATATGCTTATGCATCTCTTGAAGACCTTCAAAAGGGAATTTATCAATTGGGTTTGATGATTAAGGAATTGGCAAGCAGATAAATATATAAGAGACATGCTATCAATGACAAGAATCGGCTTGTTTTCGCGTTTCGCTTTTTCAAATGCTTCTTTCCCCCCTCATGAAAACCAGTAAAAAAGCCGCCAACAAAGCGGCTTTTCTTAAGTTAATATACCAAATATATATCAAACTTCAATCTGTATAGCTATGTCTTTCCTAAAAAACCATCGGCTTGGTTCTTGAAGAGTAAATCATTTAATCCAAAGCGCTATGACTCCTGCAGATGAAATTCAGATTATTGGGCCGTATAACCGCCGTCCATTACGACTGCCTGTCCTGTAACTCCTTTCGCTTTGTCACTGGCGAGGAATACTGCGTAATCAGCGATTTCTTGCACGGCTAACAAACGTTTTTGAGGAACCAAGGGGTAAATGACTTCTTCAAACACCTTTTCTTTAGAAATGCCTCTAGTCTCTGCAATATCGTTTAACTGGTTTTGCACCAATGGAGTGTCGATATATCCCGGACACAAGGCGTTGACGGTAATTCCGTATTCCGCCCCTTCCAATGCTGATACTTTAGTTAAACCGATCAAACCGTGTTTAGCGCTGCAATAAGCTGCTTTCCCTGCAAAACCGATTAAACCATTTATGGAAGCCATATTGATGATGCGGCCAAATTTTTGTTTTTTCATCAAAGGGAATACTCTTTTTGTCGCACTAAAAGGAGCAGTAAGCATTAATTTCAGCATAAATTCAAACTTATCAGTCGGGAAGTTTTCTATATCCGACACATGCTGAATCCCCGCATTGTTTACCAGAATATCCAATCGTCCAAAGGTTTCAAGTGTCTTAGAGACACTTTTTTCTACTTGTTCTTCGTTTGTTACATCACAAACCGCAGAGAGGACTTCGTATCCTTGTTCCGTAAGTTCCTCAGCTGCATGTTGCACGGCTTTTTCGTTCAAATCGGAAATCACAACTTTTGCGCCTTCTTTAGCGAATTCACGTGCAATTTCTAAACCAATTCCACTCGCCGCGCCTGTAACAAGAGCAACTTTACTTTCCAATAATTTACTCATAGTAACCCCTCCAGGATTCATTTTGGTCTCCTAAAAGTTTACACCCAGCAGTTGTATAAGTAAAATGAATAAAAAGAATGTAATGTATTCGTTAAACTTATGGAATGGAGGTCATACGATGGATATACGCCAAATCACTTACTTTCTTGAAGTTGCTAAATCCAACAGTTTTACTAAGGCATCAGAAAATCTGCATTTGTCACAGCCTGCCTTAAGTAAGATGGTGAAAAGTTTGGAAGAGGAATTAAAGGTTGAGCTCATTGATCGATCCGCTAGACAGATCGCATTGACAGATGCGGGCGAAATTGTATTTGAACAAGGTCAAATGATTATGAAGTCAATAGATGACTTGTCGACGAACTTATACGATCTTTTACATTTAAAAAAAGGAAAAGTGAAAATTGGAATACCGCCGCTTATCGGTGTCTTGTTTTTTCCTAAAATCATTAGAGGATTTAAACAATTGTATCCTGATGTGAACATCAAGCTGATAGAACATGGGGGAAACAAGGTGAAACAGGAGGTTGAAGATGGGGTACTGGATCTTGGAGTGGTTATTGAACCAGTGGACGAAGAGCAGTTTGATATCATTCCATTGCTTAATGAAGAACTGATGCTCTTCGTTCATTCCGCTCACCCGCTTGTTCATAAAGAGATTGTGGAAATGCAAGACTTGAAAAATGAACCTTTCATCCTGTTTAGTGAAGACTTTTCTCTTCACGATCGGATTATTCAAGAGTGTATTAGAGCCGGTTTTCGTCCAAATATCGTTTATGAAAGTTCTCAATGGGATTTTATCAGCGAAATGATTGGAGAAGAACTAGGTATTTCCATTTTCCCTCAGTCTATAGTGAAAAAGACTGATCAAAGTTTAGTTAAGGCAATTTCCATTGTCAATCCATCCATTCCTTGGAAAGTGGCGATTATTTTAAAAAAAGGTAAATATGTTTCACACGCAGTACGCGAATTTATCCGGTATATTTCATTTTTTTGTAAGAGTAATTACGCAGATCAAGATAACTCATGAAAAAAATGAATGGATTTTATAGTTTTTATGTATTTTACGGTTAGAGAGGGCTGCGATATATTATCTTATGTCAGAAAATAAGTACTTTTCAGGAGGAAATTCAAATGGATCAAAGCCGTTACCAACAAGGTTTAGACAAATTAATGGAGTACACTTTAACAAGCGATGATAAAATCTCTACGCATTTAAAGATTTCTGAAGACTTGAAAGATATCGCCCCAGATGTAAGTAGGTACATGATAGAATTTGCTTATGGAGATATATATTCGCGACCGGGATTAACCAATCAACAACGTGCGCTTGTTACCATTTCATCCCTTGTAACGCAAGGAACCGAGCCGCAGCTTGAACTTCATATCAATACAGGGCTTACATCCGGATTAACACCGACTGAGATTGTAGAGAGTATCACCCAATTGGTTCCTTATACAGGATTCCCGCGTGTACTTAATGCTCTTTCAGTGGCTAAGAAGGTGTTTGCACAACGACATGTAGAAAACCATTGAGAAATAAAGAGCTTGGGGAATGCGGGATGAATTAGTATAAACTCATCAATAGAATATACACAAAACGACAGCCTATAAGGCTGTTTTTTAATAGTCTCGCTTATCATAAAAAAAGTCTGTGCCAGGCCTATATATGGTCTCTTTTTTGTTTTCGGTTGATCATATGTAAAAGCGATTATTTTAATCGCTTTTTGATACTTCAAAACATGCTAAGCTTTGACCTCTTTATCAGTAAGCACTTTTAAAGCATCTCTCACTTTTAAGGCGAAGTTGACAGGTTTATCAATCGATTCGAAATGAATATACATCAGTCTCGGTTTATCAAACAGCCAGTGATTGTGAAGTGACGTTACAGTCAGATCATGTTTCCGAAGGACGCTGATAAATGGATTGATTTCTTTTTGCAGAATGACAGTTTCTCCGCTGCAAAGAGCACGGCCGTCTTTTGTCATTGATTCAAATGAAAACATTTGCGGAATGAGCAAGAATGATCTTCCGGGCCGTCCAAGCACTACAGGTTTTATATTCGTTCGTGATCTCATTACTGTACAAATTCCATTTTCAAACGTATGCATGGTTCCGCCTAGAATATCGTTGAACTCGTCACAAAGACCATGCCGTTCAATCATTTCCCCGTCAGTTTTTGGTACCGCACGCACAGTTTTAGTAGTTAGAACCCTCAGGGCCTCTCTCACTTTTCTTGCAAAATTGAGAGGTTTATCAATTGATTCAAAATGCATAAACATCAGGCGCGGTTTATCAAACAGCCAATGGTTATGAACGGCAGTTACGATGATACCGAATTTGCGCAGCTCACTCATTAACGGGTTCACTTCTTCTTGCAGTAAAACAGTCTCACCTAAACATAAAGCTCTGCCTTCCCGATCCATGCTTTCAAATGAAAAGGCCTGAGGAATAAAAGGAAATGCCTCGGCTCTTCTTCCGAGTACCACCGGATGAATGTTGCTTCGAAATCTTGTCGCCGTACATACGCCATTTACGACACTGGGCGTTGAATTGAGAATTCTAGCAAATTCTTTGCAGAGCCGTGATGGCTCCATACTCGTTTCTTCCACTTCATATCTCCTCCTGGAATCTATTTATAACGTACGTAGTATTAAAGATATGTGAAGATAGAAAAAATGTAACGCGTCAGCAGTCCATATTAGAGAGAATCAGCCTTCCTAGTATAATTTGAGATTTTCTTCCCTTTTTATAATCTCTTTAACTGTTAATTTTTAATAGATTAAAAGCTTAAATTGGTAGTTTTATTCCAGCTTTGATTTTTTTGTGGCGGTCATTTGTGACAAGCACCGGCTGAGCACACATACCTTTTAGTTGTGAGTTTCAGAATATGAAAAAAAGCCTTTATACAAGGCTTTCGGTAAATAATTCATACAGCCGTTTGGCTGCTCATTAGTGACAGCTCACAGCTCTTTTGTCATCAAGACGTGCGGGATGCCGTCTTCCATAAATTCCGGTGAATCTGTCTGATAGCCCAGTTTGTGATAAAAGCCTTCCGCATGTGTTTGTCCATGCAGTTTACATTGGGTGATGCCTTTTTCTTTTACCATGTTTTCTAATTCGCTTATGATTACTTTGCCCAACCCGTATTTACGGTAAGGCTTCAGGATGCAGATTCGTTCGAGTTTGCCTGTATGGTTTACAATGCGGACGCGTCCTGTGCCGGCAGGCTGATTTTCATGATAAACCAAGACATGCCCGCACTGATCCTCAAGCGTATCGAACTGATCAAATTCATCGGATTCAGGTACTTGCTGTTCCTCAATGAATACTGCTTTTCTAATCTCAAGCGCTGCTTGCAAATCAATTTCCGTTGTTATTCTTTTTATCATCATAATCAACCAATCCTTTTCACATGTTAGTCTGGACTGCACGGCTTGCTTGTGGTCTTATAGAAGTAACGATAAAATAATTATATTGCAAATGCAATAAAAAATGAAGGGTTTGAAAAGATATGACTGATATTTTGCGGGAAATCGGCATGATCGCACGGGCACTGGATTCCATCAGCAATATTGAATTTAAGGAATTAGACTTAACAAAAGGGCAGTATCTCTATCTTGTGCGTATATGTGAAAACCCGGGAGTGATACAGGAAAAAGTGGCGGAAATGATTAAAGTTGACCGCACAACAGCGGCGAGAGCAATCAAAAAATTGGAAATACAGGGGTTTATTGAAAAGCGTCCTGATGATCAAAATAAAAAAATAAAAAAACTGTTTCCGACTGAAAAAGGGAGAAAGGTTTATCCGTTATTGCAAAGAGAAGGAGAGCATTCTGCGGAGGTAGCCCTGTCCGGATTTACATCTGAGGAAAAAGAAACCATTTTCAGTCTTCTTCAGCGGGTGAGAAAAAATATAGAATATGATTGGGAATTTGTGAAGAAGGGAAACAAAAGAGATTATTAATGGTCATTAATTCCTTTTAGTGAATGATTACATTGTGAATGATTAAAGTCATAAATGGATACGTTATCTGTGACATCTCCTTCCTCGGTTCCTGCTTCAACATAGCCGATAGGCTTATTTTTAACGAAAAGTATCAATTATGGTATATTTAAATAAGAAAAAATAATTGAAGCGGGGAATGATATGAGTACAATCGAAAAACAAAGACGTAAGAAAATCAGAGCGAAATCAATCGTACGGGCCATCATGGTCATCATCGGCGGAATTATTGCCGCGTATGGACTGGAAACCGTATTGATTCCGAATAGTGTATCTGACGGCGGTGTAACCGGACTCAGCATTGTCTGTTCACAGCTGTTTCATTTGCCTCTTGGGATCTTAATTGCGGTGATCAATATACCGTTTGTCTGGTTGGGATATAAGCAAATCGGGAAAGGTTTTGCGTTTCTATCCATTATCGGCATTATCTCACTTGCCGCAGGCACGAGTTTTTTCCATCACACTCCTGCTATCATCGAGGGAGACACCCTGTTAATCACCGTTGTCGGCGGGATTATTATCGGCTTTGGAATGGGATTGGCATTGCGCAACGGCGGCGCATTAGACGGAATTGATATGCTGGCTGTGCTTCTGTCACGGAAATTGCCGTTTGGCACGAGCGACCTCATTTTATTTTTAAACATGTTTGTGTTTATTTTTGTTTCTTTTGTATTCGGGCTGCAAGGCGCATTGCTTTCCGTCATTGCTTACTACATTGCGTCTAAGGTCATTCATGTGGTTGAGGAAGGTTTAAGCGGTTCTAAAACATTTCAGATTATCACCAATGAGCCTGCATTAATGGTAGAGACCATTCGTGAGGAATTAGGCCGGAGTGCCACTTATAAAGAAGCATACGGCGGTTTTTCCCATGAAAAATTCAAAGAAATCACATGTGTCATCAACCGTTTAGAAGAAACCAAACTGAAAGAAATTATTAATGACATTGATAAACAAGCCTTTGTGACGGTATATGATGTCGCAGAAGTAAAAGGCAGTAATTTCAGAAAAGTCCATAATCATTAAGTAGAGAGCTGCCGTTAATCGGCAGCTTTTTTTAAAAAAGGAGAAAAAACTTGCAAAAATAGAATGACGGCTGTATATTATTGATATATCAAACATTGACTAGTCAAGTAATTGCGCAAAAGAAAGTGGGGATGGGTTTTGACAGCATGTTGTTCAGAGGAAGGCGAGATTTTATATCAGCTCCAATCACTGCATAAAGTGATCGGCACCAAGTTTGAAGCGTGCACCGGAATCAGCCAATCCCGCCTTGAGCTTCTCGCCGTGCTTTTTTACGTCGATGAGATCAGCCAAAGCGATCTTCAGAAAAAGGTGAATATTGATGGCGCAGCCGTGACAAGACACTTGAAACAGCTTGAAGCCAAAGAAATGGTCACAAGAAGGCGGAAGCCCGAGGACAACCGAATTATACTTGTCCGGCTTACTGAACAGGGGCGGGAGAGAATTGAGGCTTCCAAAAAGGAGAAGGAGCGTTTCATAAAGGAAATGCTTGCCGGTGTCAGCGAGGAAGAACGCAGTATGTTAAAAAACGTATTGTCGCAGATGCAGAATAATATAGAAAATATGAAAGCATAGGAGTGTTTTACACATGAAAACAGAACTGAAAACAAACGATTTTATGGACATTATGAAAGGCCGCCGTTCCATTCGGAATTACGATCCGGCTGTGAAAATCAGCAAAGAAGAAATGACTCAAATCCTGGAAGAAGCAACGACAGCGCCGTCTTCAGTCAACGCGCAGCCGTGGCGTTTTCTCGTCATTGACAGCCCTGAAGGAAAAGAAAAACTCGCGCCGCTTGCCAGCTTTAACCAAACACAAGTCAGCACATCATCTGCGGTGATCGCGGTTTTCGCAGATATGAACAGTGATGACTATTTAGAAGAAATTTATTCAAAAGCGGTCGAACTGGGCTACATGCCGCAGGAAGTAAAAGACAGACAAATCGCTGCGTTGACGGCGCATTTTGAAAAACTGCCGGAGCAAGTGAACCGTGAAACGATTCTGATTGACGGAGGACTCGTTTCCATGCAGCTGATGCTTACGGCACGCGCGCACGGCTATGACACAAACCCGATCGGCGGCTACGATAAAGAAAAGATTGCCGAGGTTTTCGGAATGGATAAAGAGCGTTATGTACCGGTCATGCTGCTATCAATCGGAAAAGCGGCAGACGAAGGATATGCTTCCTACCGTCTTCCTATCGAAACAATCGCACAATGGAAATAAGGTTGAAGTGAAGCTGAGGGGAGAGGGACAGTGGAGATTATTGCAGCTGTTTTCGTCGGAGTTGTAGCTTTAGAACATGTATTTATCATGATACTTGAAATGTTTTTTATCAATTCGAAGGCAGCTAAGCGGTCCTTCAAATTGCCGAAGCATTTAGAAGGTGATCGGAATGTAGCGGTCATGTTTGCAAATCAGGGTCTGTATAATGGATTTCTGGCTGCCGGCCTCATTTGGGGGCTGATCCTCGGAGCTGATCCGATTGGCCATATGATTCAAATGTTTTTCGTCATCTGCGTGGTCATCGCGGCCATTTTCGGAGGCTTTACTTCAAACAAATCAATTATCGTAAAACAAGGACTTCCGGCTGTTTTAGCGCTTATTTTTCTTTTATTGGCGTAGCAGACGGAAAGAGGGCTTCCGGAAAGGAAGCCCTCTTTTTTATTCTGTTTTGAAAATCATTCCTTAGGCGGATCTTTTTTGAATTACAGATAAATGCTTACCGCAGAATAGATGAGCAGCAGACACATCACGATGCGAAACGCTTTATCGTGTTTCTCAAAGAGATGTTTAAAAACAGAGCCGAACGCCGACCACAGCAGTAAAGCCGCCCAGCCCAGGAGAATAGCCGACGCGAGCCAGAACGCAATCAATGGATACGTGTGCTGAAATGGCAATATAAAAGCGCTCATTAAGGTTAAAAAGAATAAAATACTCTTTATATTGATCATTTGAAACAGAAATCCCGATAGAAAAGACGATCGGGTTTTTTCAGAATCGCCTTTTGATGTTTTGGGCAGCGAGATCTGCCAAGCCAAATAGAGCAAATAGACGGCTCCGGCAATTTTAAAGTAAGGTTCCACGACGGGAATCCAATGATAAACACTCATGGTAAACAGACCGCTGAGAATGCCGAGCACTGCAAATCCCGTCAGGATTCCGCCGTTAAAACGCCATGAACCGATAAAGCCGGCTCTGCGCGCTTCATTCATCATTAAAATATTGCTCGGCCCGGGCGTAATAGATGTCATCAGGACATAAGAAAGAAAAGCTATGATACTCATTAAATCACCTTCATTTGCTAATGTGATGGAACCGTTTTTTATTGTATGATAAGAATAGTTATAAATAAAATTGAAAAATAAAATCGCATTATTGATTTTTTCGATACATCTTAGAGGTGAATTCATATGGAGATCAGACATCTTATTACATTTCAGGCCATTGTAGATAAGGGAAGCTATACAGGGGCCGCGGCGAAGCTGGGATATACGCAGTCGACGATTACGACTCATATTCAGGCGCTTGAACAGGAGATCGGCGGCGCATTATTTACGTACGAAAAAAGGCGTCTGAAACTGACGCCTTTAGGGAGAGAGCTGATACCGTTAGCCGAGGATTTACTTTCTGCCCATGACAAGATCAAAAATATGCAAAGCATTCACGAGGTGAAGGGCGTTTTAAAAATTGCGGCCCCGGAGTCTTTGACCATTTCCAGACTGGGGCCGATTATCAGAGAATATTCCATGAAGTATCCGAACGTCAATATCATATTGAGCAACGGAACATGCGGGCAGAATCAGGTGGAATTAGTAAGCGGCCGTGTGGATATTGCATTTATGGTATATCCGGAGATACAAATGGAAAAATGCATACATCATTCTTTATTGGAGGAACGCATCGTCCTCGTGGCAGGCAGTGACGCACCGGATCATTTTGACGACTATCAACAAAGCGGCAAGCACTTTTTTATTACAAATGAAGAAGGGTGCAGCTATCGGACTATGTTTGAACGATTTCTCGTCAAGCATGATATCAGTCATTTACAAACAATGGAACTTTGGAGTATAGAGGCCATTAAGCAGACGGTGATGAGCGGACTCGGTTTCTCCGTTTTACCTTATATTACGGTAAAAGAAGAGGTAAAAGCGGGGAAGCTGAAAATTCTTCAGCAGTCTGAGCCGTTCGAGCGGCTTTATTCTCATATGCTGGTCAAAAAGAAAAAATGGCAGCTTCCGGCCGCTGAAGCTTTTGTGTCGCTTGTTCTTGAGATGATAGGTTAATTTGAAAGCCGATGCCTGCGCGCATCGGCTTTTGTTTTTGTCCGGAATCTTAATGACATTTTCGATGTCAGCCAGCTGTTTTTTGACTCCATACCTACCTTCTTTAAAAAAAAGAGAGCTGATCGGCAAATATGGTATGATTTACATAATCAGGGAGTGAGAAGATGAATATGAAGAGAACGTATTATGCTATTTTATACAGCCAGACCGCTATCAACTTGGGGTTCTCACTTTATACGATGGCTGTCATCTTGTTTTTGTTTACAAAAACCGGTTCGACGGCGATGGCCTCTCTTATGACGTTCGTCAGCATTGTATGTCGCGTATTGGGCAGCGCCGTTTTGCCGCTGGTCACCGGCCGGTTCACGCTTCGGTCTTTGTTAATCGGTTCTCAATTGATACAGATCACACTGTTAGTCTGTTTGTTTTTTGTCATCCAAACCGGTTCATCCGCATTCTTTTTTCTGCTGTTTTGTCTGATCGGAGGCATTTCTTTTTGCAACGGATGGTTTGCTCCGATAAAAAGCGCGCTGATTGGGGAAATCATTCCTCCTGATCGAAGGGCGAAAGCGAACGGTTTATTATCTGCGGCGGATCAGACCATTCAGTTTGCGGGGTGGTCTCTCGGCGGCGTCATCATAGCGTTCTTGGGAGAGAGCGATACAATGATCGTCACTGTCATGTTATTGGTTTCTTCGGTTTTGGGCATCATTCTGTTTCTTCAAGTACGCATGTGTGCGCCGGCAGCAGTCAGGGAACGTTCCCTTTTTTCTGATGCGGCAAGCGGCTGGGTGTATTTATTTCAGCAAAAACAGCTCAGGGTTCTCATTGTGATGGATGTGATCGAATCGTGGGCAGGCATGATATGGATCGGGTCTGTGTCCTTGACTTATGTGCATGACGTCCTTCATAAAGGAGAGGCTTGGTGGGGGTATGTCAACGGAGTCTATTATGCAGGGACGATGATCGGCGGACTGATCATCTATAAGTTGTCCGGTAAGTTTCAGCATCATCTCATTCCGCTTATGCTGACGGGAGCCTTGGCATATGGAATGTTCACGTTTATTTATGGGTTGATCACAAGCGCCGTTACGGCCCTTTTTCTGGTGCTGTGTATGGGGCCGGCTTGTGTATTACGAGATCTCACGCAGGAAACATTGCTTCAAAACATCACGACCGAAAAGACACGGGTCAATATATTAGCGGCGAGATCAGCTTTAGTTCAGTTCATTTTTATGTTTTCCATTATCGGAACGGGGGTCATCTCGGATGTATTCGGCGTGCGGTTTATTTATATTGGCGCAGGCCTCCTCTTATTAATTTCGGCTTTTTTCGGATTTTCTCAGCTACGAATGAAGAAGTTGGTACAAAGCCGCATGTAGTGTAGTATAATGAGGAACGTACGTTCTATATCGAGAGAGGAGAGGGTAATGTGGGACATCTGGCACTGCAATTGTATGATTATCATCTTTGGGCAAATCAGCAAATATTCACCCGGCTTAAAGAGCTTCCGGAGGATGTGTACCGTAAGGAGATTCAAAGTGTCTTTCCGTCGATAGCCGGTGTATTGACTCATGTGTATCTGTCGGATAAGGGGTGGTTTGATGTGTTCTCCGGAGAGCGTCTGGAGGATACGCTGAAATCAGCTGAACAGCAAAAAGAGGACATCTTGTCTAAAGAGATAGAAGAGCTGGAAGATATGTTTTTGGAAATATCACACCGATATCAATTATTTTTGCAAAAGGAAGAAAATATCAGTCTCCCCCTTGAAATAGAGCATCCGTCAGGAGACATCATGAAAACCGCAGCGGCCGATATGATCCTCCATGTTGTGAACCACGGAACGTATCATCGCGGGAATATAACAGCCATGCTCAGACAGATGGGGTATGCTTCTGTGCCGACGGATTACGGTATGTATTTATATATAAACAAAAAGTAAACAAGACAGCCAACGCGGCTGTCTTGTGATATCCGTAAAAAAGCCAAATCATATGAGTGATTTGGCTTTTTCGTTTGCTATGCCATGTTCTGCAGCCGTTCTAAACTGTTTTTCCAATTCGCTTCAAGCGCTGTAAAAGCAGCGGCGGCATCTTGCTGTTCTAATGCGTGAATGATATCAGAGTGTTCATTATATGATCTGTTTAAAGCGCCGTTTTCACTGAAATAGCGGATTTCCAGTCTCTGAATTTTGACTTTCAGGCTTACTAGCAATTTGTGAAGTTCAGCGTTGTCCGCAAGCAGAATGATGCGATGGTGAAATGCATTGTCCGCTTCCAGGATGGCCAGTTTATCGCCGTCTTTCATCGTTTGAAGAAGATTTTCATTCAGCTGTTTCAATTCCTGAATCACGGTATCGTCCACATGCGGGAGAGCTTGCTGCAATGCGAGTTTTTCAAGCGTCCAGACGATGGAATACAAGTTTTCCGCTTCTTTTAACTCAATCGGAGCGACAAGCGTCCATCTGTTCGCTTTTGTTATCACCAAGCCGTCATCTTCCAGCCGCAATAAGGCTTCCCGTATCGGGGTGCGGCTGATTCCCAATGTTTCCGACAAATCCTTGTCCTTTAACTTTGTTTCCGGTTTGAGCTTGCCCGTTATGATCCAGTTTCTGAGTGTGCGATACACTTCGTCCCGCATGATGGTTCTTTTCAGCACAGGTTCTTTGTTTTGATTATCCAATGGAACACCTCATGAATCGTAGTATACATATTTGCATTTTACCACAGTCCGGGCGCTGGTTAGAAATGAAGAGGGACGTCTAAGAATGAATCGAACCGAGATGCTTCATCTCAATATGCTGAAAGTCAGCGGAGCCGCCTTCAGAAAAGAGCGTGATTCCCTGATCTTCGTGTTTTGGGAACACTTCATTTGTCAAAACGGTTTTTCCGTCGTCTGCAAATACTTCAATACTTGTTTTATCCACGAGAATTTTCAGATGGACGCGCCCTTTGTTTCCGTCAAATGGGGCTTTGCTTTCGGCGTATGCACCGGTTTTATCAGGCTGGTCTGTAAACGATCTGTTCACATAGGCGTAGCCGTCTTCTGCCGAAATACCGACATCAATATGCCGGCTTTGGTCTGCTGATTCTCTGAGTCTGACGCCTGCATTTTTGATATCTGACCAAGCGATATCCATATCAAGCTGATATGTGTCACCTTTGATCGGCAGTGTCTCTGAACCGTTCACCTGTTTGTGTTCTATGCTGTCAGTTGAAGAGGTTAATTGGTTCAATGCTTCAACCGGCTCTGACACTAGGCTGTATGTGCCGCCTTCCTGCTGCTGAAGGCGGATTTCACGGACGATAGAATCCGTACCGTTAAAGCCGTTTTTTAGTGTCGGTGTTTCATTCGGATAATCCCAATTGTTCATCCATGCCAGCGCATAGCGTTTTGTCAGCGGATCTTCGCTATTACCGTCCTCAAATGTGACGCCGCCGTACCAGTCAAAGCCGTAATCGAGCCATTGCGGTTCTTCTTGATCGGGGGTAAATTCCTTCCCGTCAAAGTTTCCGGTCCAATACGCGTACGTATTCGGTTTGCCTGCGGGTTTGCCGTTTGCGCTTGCGCCCAGAACCCACTTGGCTGTTCCGTCATCTGCACGCATCATATAAAGGTCGGGGCATTCGATGAGGCCGATCTGCTGAGTGATAAAACCGCCCGTGTATGTCCAATTTTTTAAATCGGGTGATTCATAAAAACCGATTTTTTCTCCTTCGGCCATGGCCATCACCCATTTGTCATCCTGTTCATCCCAGATCACTTTCGGGTCCCGGAAATCCTTAGTTCCCGGGTTTTTCATCACGGGCTGATCACTATAGGAAGTAAACGTTTTTCCTTTATCCGTGCTGTACCATAAATATTGTTCCTGGGCTTTTGTTTTGGCTGTCGGCTGCGTTGTGACGGCGACCAGCGCGTTTTTGCCGAAGCCCGCGGTGTTGTGTTTATCAATGACGACAGAACCGGACCATATATCGCCGTTTTCGTTGGTGTATTTCGGAATAGCCGTGCCTTCGTCCGTCCAGTGCACCAAGTCCTCTGATACGGCGTGCCGCCATTCTGTGCCGTTGCCGTTCGGGTAATCCCGATTATAAAGATAGTAGTAATGATATTTCCCCTCGAAAAAAATGGGCTTTTGAGGGTCGTTTTTCCATTTGTCCGGGGTCGTAAAATGATACGCCGCCCGGTAATCCTTCTTATGCTCCGTGTTTGTGTCAGAGGAATTGTGGCTTTTGTTCGGCAGTAAGCCGACAAACAGGAACGCACCCAAAAAGATCAATATTACAACGGGCCATTTTCGTGCCATGATTGAGTTCACCATCTTGTTGAGAAATAAAAGAAAATGCCAATGAAGTATCGGCATTTTCTTTTTGTTGTTATTAGTTGTTAACCGTAAGCTGTCCTTGTTCAAGGATGCTGTTTTTAACAACGGATGTTTTCTTGCCTTTGATGTTCATTAAGAAGCTTGGCGCAAATGTTGCCTTTTTATCCTCAAAGAAGCCTCTGTTTGTCATGTAGCTTGTGATCACGACATTGTTGCCTTTGGCTTGCGGCACTGCGAAGTGAGAGTAAGTGAACGTTACATCGTTAGGATCAAGACCCATTTGCAGTACAAGACCAGTTTTGTTCAGCGGCTTGTAAGGACCTGTTAAAGAGTTTGATACATAACCAAGCATGTAAATATCGTTTGAGTTAATACCGTCGATCGTCATTTTTGAACCGCGTGAATCAGTGAACAGGTACCATTTGCCGTTCATTTTGAAAACATTCGCGCGCTCGATTTCATCTGTTACCGTATTTGAAGTAATCAGCGGCTTCATGACTTTTTTCAATGTGTAGTCATTGTTTAATTCTACGATACCGAGGGCGCCGTTCGCTAATTCAGCATCGCGTTTTTTAGCACTTTGCTGAAGCTTCTGACTTTCTTTACGGAAGAAGTTTGTGCTGCCGCCGTAGTACGCTTTGTTAAATAAAGATTCTTCGCCTTGGTATCCGTTATCTGTTCCAGTGTTGGCTTCGAATACAAGGTATTTATGGCCTTTGTCTTCAACGTAGTGAGGGTCTCTCAGCGTATGGTTGTCGCCGGATGTATAGTTCCCTTCATCGATAAACTGCTGAACGTTTTGATATGTTTTTCCGTCACCGTCAAAAATCGTTTTATGATCTTCCACTCCGTTGATCTTGAGCGTGTCATCAGATTTTGACACATTTACCTGCGCCGTTGTCAGGCTTTGTTTGCCGTAATGTGTACCGGAAAAGTCAGTGTAGAATAAACGGATTTTTCCGTCAGATGTAAAGGTTGCAGAACCGGACCATTCTTGTGTCTGTTCTTTCAGGATTTCATCGTTGGCGTCGAACTTATCGCTGTCTTTAAAGACACGGCCCGCGTTTTTCCAGCTGTCGATCGAGTTGTCGCCGACTTTTTGATAAAACATGTAGATGGATGTGTCATCAGCGTCTTTCGGGCTTCCGGCAAGAGCAAACACGACGTGATAGCCGTTGTATTCAGCTACTGTTCCGTCAGCGTTTTGGAGCGGCCAGCTGTCCCACACATCCAGTCCTTTTGCGGACTCGATATTTTTAATTGTTGATTGGTCGAATTGAGGCACTTGGTATTTTTCACTTTGCTGCTGTTTAGGGATCTGCAGCATATCATGGCGTGTGATGTGAGAGACGCCGTACGTTTCTTTGTAAGGTTTTTGGGTATGTTCTTTCGCGAAGGCTTGAGTCGCTCCCCCTGCCAGAAGTGCAGTCGTAAAAGTTAGAACTGTGGCTTGTTTTGCAAATTTTTTGATGTTCATGTTCATGTCTCCTTTTGTATGTACCTTTTTTTGCGATCTGCCGATTCGATCCTCCTGCATTCATGGATGGCAGGTTTGTTACAGAAAAAAAGACCTAAAATATGTATGGGGTGACGCCAAAGAATACACTTTGCCCTTAACACATTTTAGGTCTTGCCTGCTTTATCAGTAACAATCCTGCATGATTTACTTGTCGACATCATTCTATTAGACTCTGATTCTATTGACAACTGGTCTATTTTCCTCTTTTGGATGATAGTAAAATGAAAAAAGGCCTTTTAATATATGGGTAATTGAGACTAAGGGGTGCTCTGGGCCTAGGAAAAAACCTCTCTAAAAAAGAGAGGTTATTTTTGCTTGATAGATAATAAAGCGATGGTGGCTAAAATCAGCAAAGTACCCAGCCATTCTGATATTCCGAAGGGAACATGCAGCCAGATCACAGCTAAAAAAGCTGCCGACAGCGGCTCTGCACAGGCGAGCAGGCTGGTTTCAGAGGCACTCAAATATTTCAGGCTTTCCAAGTAGCAATAAAAAGCGATGAGCGTTCCGAAAATGATGATAAACACGATCGCGGCATATGCAGGAAAGGACCACTCGCCTTCAAATGTCCAGGGCGGGCGGATCAAGCTGAGGGCGGCTCCGCCGATCAGCATGCCCCATCCGACAATTATGGCGGATCCCCATTTCTTCAGCAGACGATGCGGCTGAAGGGTGTAAAACGCCAGTGCAAACGCCGAACTGATGCCCCAAAAGACGGCCAGACCGGATATGGACAGGCTTCCGACATTCCCGTGCGTGACCAAAATGAATGTGCCGGCAACCGCCAATAAGACGGCGAGCAGCTCTTTTGCTGAAGGAATTCTCTTTGCGCGAATCGCTAAAGAGCATGTAATGATCGCCGGCCCTAAATACTGAAGAACGGTAGCAGCGGCCGCGTTGCCGTACTCAATTGCCGCGAAGTAGGTGTATTGAACGCCTAACATTCCGAAAATCCCGAATAAAAGAAGGGGAATTCTGTCCCGTCTGTCTTTCCAAACAGCCCATATCCGTCCTTTTTCTTTGCGGTACGCGATGCCGAGCAGAAGCGCCCCTGACACCAGAAGGCGCACTGAAGTCAGCCATTCTGTATTAAAATGGCGGTGCTGGAACAGATACTGGGCAACCGTTCCCGAGACCCCCCATAAGATAGCTCCTGTCAGCACAAGCCAAATGCCTGTTGTTCGTGAATAAGAAAGAGCAGCGTGTTTTTCCAGGATAGACACCCCCGATTCTGACGTTGTGATAGTAACTAACAATAATTAGGAAATGAACGTCCTCCATGTGATATATTATATATTGTATATTAAATTCCGTCAAAATGATTTTCGGGGGAAAGCGCTTACGAAACGGCCGTCTGATGAATGAGCAATAAAAAACACCCCGGCTGGTTTCCGGGGTGTGTTGGTTATTCTGCAATCGCGTCTGTTAAAACAGGAACGACTTGTTTCTTTCTGGATACGACGCCTTTTAAAAGAGCCGTGTTGTTTTCTAAAGTCACGTTGAATGCTTTTTCCACTTTTGACGCTTGATCACCGATGGCAAGCGCAAGGGAATCGTTTTCCAGAATATCCGTAATCACGAGAAGGAACAGGTCAAGGTTCTTCTCAGCAATTACTTTTGAAAGAGCCGCTTCTAATTCCGGCTGCCGCTTTTTAACATCTTCAATATCAACTGTGTTGACTTGGGCGATTTCGACTTTTTTGCTGCCGAGCGTGAACTCTTTCGCATCAAGAGAAATCAGTTCTTCCACAGTTTTTTTGCTTAAGTCGGCGCCCGCTTTCAGCATGTTTAAGCCGTACTCTTCCGCATCTACGCCGGCAATTTCAGCAAGCTCTTTTGCCGCTGCGATATCTTGCTCCGTGCAAGTCGGAGATTTAAATAACAGAGAGTCGGAAATGATTGCTGACAGCATGAGGCCCGCAATTTCTTTCTCGATTTTCACGTTATTTTCTTTGTACATTTTGTTTAAGATCGTAGCCGTACAGCCGACCGGCTCAGCACGGTAGTAAAGAGGTTCCGCTGTTTCGAAGTTGGCGATACGGTGGTGGTCGATAACTTCAAGAACCTGAACGTCTTCGATATCCTTGATGCTTTGCTGGCGTTCATTGTGGTCAACAAGGATGACGCCGTTTACTTCGTTTGCGGCTGTTTCCACCAAACGCGGGCTTTCCTGCTTAAAATAATCAAGCGCGTATTGTGTTTCGCCGTTGACTTGTCCGAGGCGGACGGGCTCAGCATTGAAGCCGAGTTTATTTTTTAGATCAGCGTAGGCAATGGCAGAGCAAATGGTATCTGTGTCTGGGTTTTGATGTCCGAAAATAAGAATTTTTTCCATAATAACTCCTTGTCCTTTTTTGTAGTGTAAACAATCTTTTTATAGTTTAACACGTCTTGAGGAGGGTGTAATCTTCAAAACCTTAAAAATTGATGTGAAAAAGAAGCATTTTTGTTGAGAGGTGGGGAGGGTTGCGAGTAAAATACTGGGTAAGTCAGATGCTAATCAGCATATAGTATCAAAAAAGGTACTATGGAGGATGAAAAATGAACATATATCCGAATAAAGAAGGTTGTCCGGTTGAACTGACGCTTTCCGTTATCGGCGGAAAGTGGAAGGGTATTTTGTTTTATCATATGATCGGCGGAAAAAAGCGGTTTAATGAGTTTCGGCGCATTTGCCCCAGCATTACGCAGCGTATGCTGACGCTTCAGCTTCGCGAGCTTGAGGCGGACGGCATCGTGCATCGCGAGGTATATCAGCAGGTGCCTCCAAAGGTGGAGTATTCTCTTACCGAATTCGGCAGGTCGCTGGAACCGATCGTTTTGCAAATGAAGAAATGGGGAGATGCCAACCGGGAGTTTCTCGAGGCATACCGGGAAAAAACGTCTCCTCAAGATCAGTCCGCTCAAAAATAAGAAGCAGCAAAGGATTAAATTCCTTGCTGCTTTTTTTTATTTCATCGCGATGGCTTTTCTGGCGTTGCGTACATCATTTTTCAGCAATTCGCTCAGGTTGTAAGCCGGATATTGACCCCGTTCTTCCATATACTCAAAGACCATTTGGTGCCACTTGATGGCCGCGTTTAAGTGCTTGACGAAGACGTGTCTTAATTGAGGTGTGGCCGTCTCTGTAATGGCTCCGGCATAATTGCGGACAGATGTTTTGGCCAGAATGAGCAGGCCGCCGCTGTAAAAGGAGGAATCAGCGCGCTCTTCTGTTTCATCCTCACGAAAAGCGGGAGCTTCAGGGAAGAAAGGAAGCAGTTCACGCAGATTTTGTTCCAGCGAATGGATGGAAAATCTGTAAAGCTGTTTTAATCTGGCATCGCTTACGTCCCGCTCTGTTCTTTTTAATTTCACAAGTCCGTTTGCCTGGAAAGCTACTAACTCATGCAGTTCTAACGTTTCATGCCATGCTAATGTTCTCCGCTCAGTCATGGTGTAAGAATCTCCTTTATCCTTCATTTTCACTTTCAGCATATGCCCCGGTCCCGATGTTGTTCCTCATGTTTTGAAGTTTCCAGAAAGGGAAACTCAATGTAAAGGAAATACGAAATAGAGGTGAAACTATATGTGGGACATGATAAAGAACTTCTTCCTTTTCAGCAGCGGGGTTTTGCAGGCGACCACTCTCTTACTTATCGTTATCGTCTTGTTATATGTACGAAAAACCAAAAAGAAAAACAGAGATACTTCTGGTTTCATGGATGATCAGGATCACTGATACAACGGGCATTCTTTCACTAGGATGTCCGTTTGTCTGTTTTCATGTTTCACATGGAACATTGCGGCTGTCCGCGCTCATTTTACTTGCGATTTCGACTTATGTTAAAATATATACGTGTATTTTGGAGAGTTTATGGAAAATTCAGGTCTTGAAAGAGACATTGCGGCGTCAAAAGAGCAGTCGTCTAAGCTGCTCTTTTCTATTCGTATGTTCGAATGATACAAGGTTTGAGGTGAGTAAGTGAAAAATACAAGGGCTCTAATAGAAGGCGCCATTTTGATCAGTATTTTTGCAATCATTTCCCTTTTGGTCGTGTACCTCCCTTTACTGGGGGCAATTCTTCTCTTTGCTTTGCCGCTGCCGATCATTCTTTACACCATTCGGCACGGTCTGAAGCCCGGGGTATGGATGGGGCTTGCCAGCCTTCCTGTCAGCTTTATTGTAAGTTCGTTTACCGGGCTTACAGGCGCTTTTACGGCGGCCTGTACGGGAATCGCCATGGGATATTATTTTAAAAAGAAACAGCCCGGCTATGCGGTTGCTGCCGGAGCTATGGCGTATGTGCTGTGCGGCGTCGTTTTTTTTGTGGTCAGCATCGTGTTTCTTAATATGAATGTGGTTGATACCACCATGTCCCAGCTTCGGGAGTCGCTGTCTGTGGCTGATACCATGTCAAAACAGCTCGGTTACGGAGACCAGTTCGGGAAGCAGATCAAGCTGATGGAAAGTCAGCTGAGCACGGTTCAATATCTTTTTCCGACAGTGCTCGTATTGACCGGCATCGTTTTTTCTTTCCTCAGTTATGCTATGGCAAGGCCGCTTTTACGGCGATTTTCCCCTGATCTTCCGAAGATGAAGCCTTTTAGAGAGCTCAAACTCCCGCAAAGCGTTGTCATTCTGTATTTTATTGTGACGATATTAGGGTTTCTGCCTTTAGAAAAAGGGCATATGCTGTATTCGGTTTCATTGAATGGGGGATTTATTCTCAGCTTGCTGATTTGTATTCAAGGATTAGCGTTTATTTTTTTCTATTGCCGCGAAATGGAGATGCCGAAAGCCGTTCCTGTATTAGCAATTGTGCTGGGGGTGCTTTTTCCGCTCATCTTGTCCGTGTATCTCCTCTTAGGCATCATTGACATAGGCTTTAACATAAGAAATAAGGTGACGCGAAATTGAGTGTGACTTACAGGTGGGGAGTTGATAGAAATGCCTAGTTTTTATGAAAAACCGTTGTTTCGGTATCCCATCTATGCATTGATTGCATTGTCAATCATCATAATTCTCATCAGCATTTACTTTAACTGGCTGATAGGAGCCATCGGCGTTGTGCTGCTCGCCGTGATCTTGTTTTTCATTAAGCGTGCGGATTCTCTGATCAGAAAAGAAATTGACGATTATATCTCCACGTTATCGTATAGATTGAAAAAAGTAGGCGAAGAGGCATTAATGGAAATGCCTATCGGGATTATGCTGTTTAATGATCAATATTACATTGAGTGGGCGAATCCGTTTTTGTCTTCCTGTTTTAATGAAAGCACGCTCGTCGGACGCTCGCTGTATGACACATGCGAGGCCGTCGTGCCGCTGATCAAGCAGGAGGTCGATTCGGAAACGATCACCTTGAATGAGCGGAAGTTTAAAGTAGTGATTAAAAGAGATGAGCGCCTGCTTTATTTCTTTGATGTGACAGAACAGATTCAGATTGAAAAGCAGTACGAAAATGAGAGAACCGTGCTGGCATATATCTTCTTAGATAACTATGATGACGTCACACAGGGGCTGGACGACCAAACGAGAAGCACGATGAACAGCCAGGTCACCTCATTATTAAATGCGTGGGCGCAGGAGTACGGCATTTTCCTGAAACGGACGTCCTCGGAGCGGTTTATCGCGGTGTTAAATGAACACATTTTAACGGAGCTTGAAAACGCGAAATTTTCGATTTTGGATGAAATCCGAGAAAAAACATCCGTTCACACTGTATCTTTGACCCTCAGCATCGGGATCGGCGCATCGGTTTCTTCCTTGAAGGAGCTTGGAGATCTGGCGCAGTCCAGCCTCGATTTGGCTCTCGGCCGCGGAGGCGACCAAGTGGCGATCAAAATGCCGAACGGCAAGGTGAAATTTTACGGCGGCAAAACGAATCCGATGGAGAAGCGCACAAGGGTGCGCGCCCGGGTGATTTCTCACGCGCTCAAGGAAATTGTCTCAGAAAGCAGCAATGTCATTATCATGGGGCACAAATTTCCTGATATGGACGCAGTCGGAGCCGCAATCGGAATATTGAAGGTGGCGCAGGCCAACGGCAAAGAAGGCTACATCGTCATTGATCCGAACCAGATCGGATCAAGTGTTCAGCGTCTGATTGAAGAAATTAAAAAATATGAAGAGCTGTGGTCGCGGTTCATCACGCCGGAAGAGGCGATGGAAATTTCAAATGACGACACGTTGCTTGTCGTCGTTGATACACATAAACCATCCCTTGTGATGGAAGAGCGTCTCGTGAACAAAATCGAGCACATCGTTGTGATTGACCACCACCGCAGAGGCGAGGAATTTATTAAAGACCCGCTGCTCGTTTATATGGAGCCATATGCTTCATCCACCGCAGAACTCGTGACGGAGCTGCTTGAATACCAGCCGAAGCGGCTCAAAATCAATATGATTGAAGCGACGGCCCTGTTAGCTGGTATAATAGTGGATACGAAGAGCTTTTCCCTTCGCACGGGCTCGCGGACGTTCGACGCCGCTTCTTATTTGAGAGCGAAAGGCGCAGATACGGTTCTGGTGCAGAAAGTTCTCAAAGAATCGGTCGGTTCTTATATCAAGCGGGCGAAGCTGATCCAGCATACGTCTCTTTATAAAGAACATATCGCGATTGCTTCTCTTCCTGAGAACGAAGAGGAGTACTTTGACCAGGTGCTGATTGCGCAGGCGGCTGATTCCCTCTTATCGATGAGTGAAGTGGAAGCTTCATTTGCGGTAGCCAGACGGGATGAGCATACGGTGTGCATCAGTGCGAGATCGCTGGGCGAGGTCAATGTGCAGATTATTATGGAGGCGCTGGATGGCGGAGGGCATTTAACCAATGCGGCAACCCAGTTATCGGGCATTTCTGTCTCAGAAGCGCTCGTCCGGCTGAAGGAAGCCATTGATGAATATTTTGAGGGAGGCGTTCAGAGATGAAGGTTATTTTCTTACAAGATGTAAAAGGTAAAGGAAAAAAAGGCGAAGTGAAAAACGTAGCAGACGGTTATGCACATAACTTTCTCATTAAAAAAGGCCTCGCTGTCGAAGCAAATGCGACAAACATCAGCGCATTGAAAGGACAGAAAGAAAAAGAGAAAAAAGAAGCGATTGCCGAGCTTGAAAGAGCCAAAGATTTGAAAGAAACGCTTGAACAGCTGACTGTTGAGCTGAGTGCCAAATCCGGTGAAGGCGGCCGTCTATTCGGATCTGTCACAAGCAAACAGATTGCAGAAGCGCTGCAAAAAACGCATAAGATTAAAGTGGATAAACGGAAATTGGAGCTCCAAGACGGTATCCGCACACTGGGATATACAAACGTTCCTGTAAAGCTGCACCCTGAAGTTCAGGCTGTGCTGAAGGTTCACGTAAAAGAAGAAGCGTAATATACAATGAAAAACCCGCCGATCCGGCGGGTTTTTTTCATGTCAGCAGACGGCGCAGCGCAAGAAAATGATGAGATTGTTTCATTTCCGATCGTTACCAGATTGCATATTATATTACATCATAACGAAGGATGTGTCGGTATGAAACGATTTTTTTCTGAAACATATTTTAATAATCCGGAGAATAAAAAGGCGCTGGAGCACTATCCGCTGATCGGAGACGGAAAAGACGGGGAAGTCTACCGCTTAACACACAACAAATGCGTAAAATACTTCTTTGAAAAAGGGACATGCAAGAAGGAATTGGCGGCTTTAAAGACCGGACAAGGTTCCCCGGTGATTCCAAGACTGTATGAATACGGAGATCGTTATATTGTGATGGAATATGTCCAAGGCACCTCTCTTGCCCGCCATATCAGAAAAGAAAAATCCCTGTCCGTCAAACTGACTGCTGATATTTTAAATATGCTGGATGAATTAAAAAGAATCGGTTTTACCAGATGGGATGCCGAAATCAGGCACATTCTGATCAATGAACACGGAAATCTTAAAGTCATCGACCATAAAAGAGCTTTTTCCACCATTACCCGGTTTCCCGTAAAACTATTAAAAGGACTGGACAAATACGGCTTGGCGGATGAGTTTTTGAACACTATAAAAAAATTAAATCCGTCACGTTACCGGGAATGGCAGCCGCACATGTAAGTTTCTGAAAATCCGCATATGTAAGTTTCCTTTTTTTAGGGTCGTCATATGATATTTGTAACATTTGTTTGGTGGAGTGTGGAAAAAATGGCAGAATACATTATGGTTATCGGCGCTCATCCCGATGATGAACTATTGGGATCAGCGGGCACCATAAAACGGCTGATCAATGAAGGATATAAAGTGATTTCCGTTATTACGGCATTAGGAAGAAAAGAAGAAGCTCATCATATTAAACAATTAGGCGAACGCGCGAATCAAGAGCTTGGAATTGAGAAAGTCATCTTTTTGGAGCACACGAATTTAGAGCTGGAATGTATCCCTCTTCATAAGCTTGTCAAAGAATTAGAGCAGCTCATTCGCGTCTATCAGCCTGAAAAAATCTTTACACATCATTACGGCGATGTCAATATGGACCACCAGAGAACATTCCAAGCAGTTTTAACAGCCGCCAGACCGCTTCCGAATCAAAAGCCTATCGAACTGCTTACGTTTGAAACGCTATCTTCAAGCGAGTGGGAGAGGAATACGGCTGATAAACTCTTCAAGCCTAATTACTTCGTTAACATCACAGACACAATGGATGCCAAACTCGCGGCGCTTCACCACTATGACGTAGAAATGAGGGATTACCCTCATCCCCGTTCATATGAAGGCGTTACACATTTAGGAAGAGTCAGAGGAATGACGGCGGGTGTGGAATACGCCGAAGCTTTTGAAGTCGTGCGGAGGATCTGGAAATGATCAAGACATTTTCCGTCCCGTATCCGTATATGATTCAGACGCTTGACCGCTACTACGGGGTCAAAGCGCGCCCGCAAAAAAAGACGGCGGTAAAGACTCAGATGAAACATGCACATCATATTCCGCGATTATACGGAAAAAAACAGAAGTTATCCATTTTGATTGCCACGTTTTGGGACTACCCGCACACGGGCGGTTTATCAAACTATATTAAAACGCTTAGTGAAGGACTGAAAAAAAGAGGTCATAAGGTGGATGTCATATCCCCCAATCAGTTTCCTTCCGCACAGGTAAAAGAACTGCGGGCGGATGTTGTTCCGAAATTAAAAGATTTCTTTAGTGACAGATACGGGGATTACAGTGATCATATTTTGAAGAATAATCGGCTGATGTTTATATACGAGCAAATGCTTCAAAAGATTCATCTGGAAAAATATGATGTGCTTCATGCACAAGATTTATTTACAGCCAATATATTGGGCAGGTTCAACCGTATTTATAAAAAACCTTTGTTTTTTACACCGCATGGCATGTTTACTTTCAACAGACTTAAATTTCACATCTTTAAAAAAGGATCGGTAGAAGAGTTTTATTATAAAAAACTAGAGATGAAAGCCATTGAATACGCAGATCGCCTGATTATTATCAGCGATACGTTCCGCAGCCCGCTCATGAAGCTCGGAGCCGAACAGAAAGACATGACAACGGTGATCACAGGAATCGATTACGATGCAAAAACAGGCGGGAAAAGAAAAACCCCGGTACCGAAAAATAAGATCATCATCTCGTGTATTGCAAGATTAGGCCCGAGAAAAGGACATAATCATTTGCTTGACGCACTTTCACGAATTCCGTCTGATCTACTTGAACATGTTGAAGTGCTGATCGCGGGCGACGGAGAGATGAGGAGCGCCTTAGAGGAACAGGCTCGAAAACTGAATCTATCTATGGTCTCCTTTTTAGGAAAAAGAGATGATGTTCCCGCTATTTTGAATATGACGGACATATTCGTACTGCCGACCATTAATGATAGTCTGCCTATTTCGATTATTGAAGCGATGTTCAGCGGCTCGGCTATCATCGCGACCGATTGCGGGGGTATTCCGGATCTGATCCGCCATAACAAAACGGGGCTTATTGTCGAGCCGGGAAATGCAAAGGTTCTTGCCCGGGCTTTAGCGTTTTTTATCTCTAACAAATCTGCGCGGGAGAAGGCTGCTTCAAACGCAAAGGCCTACGCGGAGAAATATTTAAGCAGTGAGACGATGATAAAAAATATCGAATCGATTTATCAAAATACCAACAGCTCGGAGGGAGATCATGAAACATGAACATGCAGCCGTTGTACTTGATTTCAGTGCAAACGGGATTGGGATCATTCGCAGCCTGGCCCGAAGAGGAATCGATGTTTACGCGTTTGACACGGAGGGACCTTATCGTATCGGAAAATCAAGATTGGCAGATTGCGGGATATGTCCCAGCCCTTTAACACAAGAGGAAGAACTGCTGACATTTCTGACTGATTTCGGGAAGCGGTTCCAAGCAAAGCCGGTTCTGTACGCAGGATCTGATGATTATGCGGGATTTATATCTAAATTCCGCGAGACATTAGCCGTTTTTTTTTTATTTTTGCTCCCGAGCCGCTCTCTGTTAGAAACGGTTTTAGATAAAAGCAAAGCATATGAATTAGCGGTCAAGCATCACATCCCCTGCCCGAAAACCTTTTTTCCGAACAACCGGGATGAGCTGGAAGAGGCCATCGCTAATATTGACTTCCCGTGTATTTTAAAACCGGTGGCCGGCCATGAATACAGAAAAAAAGTAAACAAAAAAGCAATTGTAATGAAGGATGCCGCACAATTGCGCAAGGAGTTCAGCTCCTACAGAGAAAATGGAGAACTGCTCGTGCAGGAGATCATCCCCGGAGACAACCAGTGTTTTTATAAAGTCGCCACTTTTTATGATGACCAAATGAAATTAATGGGCCTATTCTCTCTGCAAAAGAACCATCAATTCCCTGCTGATTTTGGCGCGGGGGCCCACGTCGTCAGCAAACGGCTTCCTGATTTAATCGAGAAGACCCTGCCGTTTTTTGAAGCGATTCAGCTGAAGGGAGTAGGCATGGCGGAATTTAAAAAGGATCCCCGGGACAATGTTTACAAGTTTATCGAAATTAATCCGCGCTTTTGGCTCAGCCATAGCCTGACAGAACCGGCAGGCGTTCATTTCGTTTACATGTACTATCTGTATTTGACCGGACAACATGTGAAGCCCCAGCTCGAACAAAAAGACGGAATCAACTGGATTTATGAGGTGCGTTATTTCTTAACATTTTTGAAGAAACGAAAAAGAGGAGAAATGACGTTCCGGGATTTTTGGAAAGGGTGTAAAGGAAAAAAAGAGTATGCTCTTTTTGCTTGGAATGACCCGATGCCATTTATCAGAAACACTTGGTCTCATCTCAAAAACAGCTGGAAACGGAAGCGGAAGGAAGATCGGCATGTATGAAAAGGAGATTTTGTATGGCGCATTTCAAAAACTGAGAATTGACGAAAAACTGTCGTATTCGTTCGGTGAAAGGGCTGCGGTGAATCCGGATGACATCACATGCCTGAAATCGACGGACAGAAGCGCCATTTATAAACTGTTTGTAAAGAAAAAATCCAGAACTGTTCCGCTGATATTGAAGGTATATAAATCTTCCCGTGAAAAAAATAAGGTCGAGATTAATATATACGGGAAAGCCCGTTCCGTTTTAGGGGATTTGCTGCCGGACATCTATCTTATAGAAGAAAGTGACCATGAAACGTGGATATTTATGGAGTTTGTCAGCCAGATCAGGGGACAGCTTACATTTCACCCGAAGCATTTCAAGTATATTATTCCGTCTGTCGCAGAATTGCACAGCCGCACCTTTGAAAACAAGAATATTTCTGACGGTAAATGGCGGTCGTGGCTGCCGGTATATGAATCGGAAACCATGAGAAAAGGGCGTAAAAAGCAGATCAAAAAGACAGCGGAATTATTGGATAGGGCTCTTAAAGATGAGCGCACAAAAGATATCGTGAAGCCTCATTATCGACAAATCACAAACTTGCTTGAGCAGGAGGAGCCGGATTTTTTCCCTGAATTGATACAAAACGGCTCAGCCATCACACACGGTGATCTTCATATGCAGAATATCTGCACCCACGATGCGTCCGGGCATGAACCGTGGGATATTCAATTCATCGATTGGGAATCCGCAAAATACGCGCCGGTTTGGTTTGATATGACGGTGCTGGTTGAAATTCTGCTTGGCTTCAGAAAAGATTGGAGCCGGCACGCAGAAGATATTCGGACGTATTGCGTAAAAGTGTATACGAAAGAAATGAAAAAGCGGGGCATTCATTTTCAGACCCCTCCTATGACGCTTTATAAAATGGCTTATTTGCAGAGAACACTTGAAAAAGGGCTTCATACCCAATTGCGGAGAATCTTCGACAATCGGGGAGGGGAACTGCTGCCGTATCATGTTGACAAAGTGTCAAAATGGGGACGGGAATTAGGATTATAAGTTTGAGAGAGGGGGAGCGGATGTGAAAGAAGAGATCGGCAAGCCGAACGGTCTGGTGCCTCTAGCCTTATTGCGCGTCATGGATCAATTTTACGGGATCGAACATCAAGGTGAGCCAGAGATGCTGTATTCGTTCTGTGCGGAAGGAAAAAGCTCCCCCAAACGAAAAAAGCCATTGCGTATTCTGTACGCAACCTTTCTCCGTTACCCGAATGTCGGAGGGTTGGCGAGTTATATCACATCAATTAAGACGGGTTTTGAGCGCATCGGTCATCAAGCGGATGTCATCTCGCCGCTCCAAATGCCGCCATCTTTTTTTCAGGAAGATATCCCGCGGGCCGCTGACGAGATCAGAGCGTTTCTTGTTGGCAGATACGGCGCCGCAAACGAAAAGTTTGTGAAGAATCTCAGCTATTTACATGTCTTTCAAAGATTTTTGAAGGAGAAAGACTTAGAACAATATGACCTGTTTCACGCGCAGGATTTATTTGCGGTATTTTTGCTGGGATACCTTAATCAAACGTACCAGCGTCCTCTTTTTTTCACGCCGCACGGACATTTTACGAAAAGCCGGATGAAGTTTCATAAAATCCAAAAGGGTTCAATAGAAGAGGCATATTTCAGTGAAATAGAAAGGCAGGGTATTCGGGCTTCGGATAAAATCATTACAATCAGCGACTCCTTTCACGAGCCCTTGCTGGAGTACGGAGCGAAGGAGGCTCAGCTGACGACTGTTCATACCGGCATTGACATTCAGGATGCCCCTGAGTCAAAACGTGCTGAAAAGCTCGTGATTGCGTGCGTTTCCCGTCTGACCGAGCGAAAAGGACATGATGTGCTGCTGGACGCTCTCGCCCGCATCCGGCACCATTTATCCGGAGTTGATATATGGATCATCGGAGACGGAAACATGAGAGGGTTTCTGGAAGAGAAGAGACGGAAACTGGGCCTCTCAAATGTGTTTTTCCTCGGAAAACGACGTGATGTGCCGGCGCTTTTGGCTGAATCATCTATATTTGTCCTGCCGACATTGAATGATAATTTCCCTATAGCGATCATCGAAGCGATGTTCTCAGGTCAAGCCATTGTCGCAACTGACTGCGGAGGAATCCCTGAGATGATCCGGCATGAGGCCACAGGGCTTATTTGTCAGCCCGGCAACAGCCGCGAACTTGCTGATGCTCTCGTAATGCTGATTACGGATCAGTCTCTCAGGGAACGGCTTGGAAAAGAAGCGCGCTCCTATGCCGGCCGGCATCTGCGTCAGGAACTGATGGTTTCAAAAATAGAAAGTATTTATCAATCATTTTTCTGAATGATACCGGCGCCGCATGGCAGGTGCTTCAAGAGCAAAATAAAGAGGCCGGCGTTTAACTATCCAGCCTCTTTCCGAACTATTTTTTCATCTCATACAGAGTCTGCTGACTTTGTCCGCCCGGGCCGCCTGTCATTCCTTGCCGGGCTGAGCTTGTTTTTCCGGTGCTGTATTGGTCAGCTGAGATTTTTGTGCCGTTCTTTTTCCTCCATGAGACAAGCTTCGTATTGCCTGAATTGTTTCCGGATAATAAGAAATATTTCACTTTTCCTTCGTCAACAAGTTTTTTCAGCTGTGAGACGGTTAAAATCGGATCGGTTCCGTTCAAAGAATGTTTTACCAAAATTTTCTTCGCGAAAAAAAGAGGCGGAAAGCCATCGCTTCCGCCTCCCGCACATATATATGAGAGAGCAGCCTTTATTTGTGATCGTTCTCTTTTTGGACTTCAGCTAATTTGGCAAGCAGAATGTGCTGAGGCATGTGCATGATTCTCTCAAGCGGCATATTCAGTGATTCTGCGAGCTTTTGCGCCGTTTCGGCGGAAATTTGCAGCGGTTTCATGTGATCACTCCTTCCGTTTCTTTATTGTACTAAAATCAGAAATCTATCGTAAGAGGATATGACAAAGGAATGGAGGTTTGAAAAGCGGGGCTTTATAACAGAATGGGGGAGGTTTTTTATGCAATCACCATTGATGTTATTACAGCTGAAGCTGGCTGATTATCAGAAAAAAGCCGCAGAACTGCGGACAATTGACGAATTTATTATACTGAAACAGACATTGCAGGACATGATGAAAGTATTCGCCGCCTGTGAAGAATGGGAGCTGTATCAAAAAACGGCCGATCTCATGTCGCAGACGGTGCTGCACATCCGTTTCATCGAATAAGAAAAGCCCTCGCTCGGGCGAAGGCTTTTCTTAAAAGGACCGTTCTTCTTCAATGTTTTTATGCTGATCATAAATGACAAGCTTAGACGGGCTGTTCTCTTTAGCCGTCTGCTCCGCTTTCTCGATCGCCGCGTCCTTTGATGTATAAAGAGCTGTCGGCGCCACATTTTCCACCTTCACAAACCATCCGTCCGCATCAACACTGGGTGTTACTGCATATGTTTTCATCCTTCTTACCTCCTGGTTTCGATTTATTTATTTGTTTCCCGGCATTCGGAATGGCGAAACACGCAGCCGCTGTTTGACAAATACAGGGAAAGAGATGTTTTTCTATTCTTTTTCTTGAGAAATGGTAAAATGGAGTTTGGATATTTTTTAAGGAGAGGACGGTGCTTAGCATGACAGACCTTCTGAATGATCGGCTGCCGCCGCAAAACATAGAAGCTGAGCAGGCCGTGTTAGGTGCTGTTTTTTTACAGCCGTCTGCGTTAACACTGGCTTCTGAAGTGTTGATTCCGGATGATTTCTACAGAATGTCACACCAAAAAATTTACAATGCCATGCTCGTGCTCGGAGACCGCGGTGAACCGGTTGATTTGGTCACGGTAACGTCAGAGCTTGCGAATACCGATTTGTTAGAAGAGGTGGGAGGCGTCTCTTACCTGACGGACATCGCGAATTCCGTTCCGACAGCGGCTAATATAGAATATTACGCGAAAATCGTTGAGGAAAAATCCATTCTCCGCCGTTTAATCAGAACGGCGACCTCAATCGCTCAAGACGGGTATACGCGCGAGGATGAAGTTGAAGATTTATTAAGCGATGCGGAAAAAACGATTATGGAGGTCGCGCAGCGAAAAAATTCGGGCGCCTTCCAAAATATCAAAGACGTGCTTGTGCAAACATACGACAACATTGAGCAGCTTCACAACCGGAAAGGCGATATTACCGGGATTCCGACTGGTTTTATTGAGCTTGACCGGATGACGGCGGGGTTTCAGCGGAATGATTTGATCATTGTCGCGGCCCGTCCGTCTGTGGGGAAAACGGCGTTTGCCTTAAATATTGCACAAAACGTGGCCACCAAAACGGATGAGAGCGTCGCGATATTCAGTCTTGAGATGGGTGCCGAGCAGCTTGTCATGCGTATGCTCTGCGCTGAAGGGAATATTAACGCCCAAAATCTCAGAACGGGAAATCTGACGGAAGAAGATTGGGGCAAGCTGACGATGGCGATGGGAAGTCTGTCAAACAGCGGTATCTTTATAGATGACACCCCCGGCATCCGCGTCAGCGAAATCCGTTCAAAATGCCGCAGGCTGAAGCAGGAAAACGGATTGGGCATGATTTTAATTGACTACTTGCAGCTCATTCAGGGAAGCGGCCGTTCAAGCGACAACCGCCAGCAAGAGGTATCGGAAATTTCACGGGCGCTAAAAGCGCTGGCGCGGGAGCTTGAAGTTCCGGTCATCGCCCTGTCTCAGCTTTCCCGGGGTGTTGAGCAGCGGCAGGATAAACGTCCGATGATGTCAGATATCCGTGAGTCGGGAAGTATTGAGCAGGATGCCGACATCGTCGCTTTCCTGTATCGTGATGATTACTATGATAAAGAATCCGAAAACAAAAACATCATCGAAATCATTATTGCCAAACAGCGTAACGGCCCGGTGGGCACCGTCTCACTGGCTTTTGTGAAAGAATACAATAAGTTCGTAAACCTGGAAAGGCGCTTTGATGACGGCGGTGTTCCAGCAGGTGCGTAAAGCCTCAAGCAATGTCTTGAGGCTTTTTTTCATCCGAAAGAATGAGAGAATGCCGTCCGTTCGGCAGACGAAAAAAAGAAAGCGCTTTTATATAATGGCATTAAGGGAGGGATGATGATGACAATTGAATTTCCGCAATTTCAAGCGGCGCAAATCCGGATTGCCCGGCCGACCGGACAGCTCAAAGAAATCATCAGGTTTTATGAAGAGGGCCTCGGGCTGAAGAGGGTCGGCAGTTTTTCCGGACATGAGGGCTACAGCGGCGTCATGTTCGGCCTGCCCCATACGCAATATCACTTAGAATTCACCGAAGAAACCGGCGCGTCTCAGCCGGCGCCCGTTCCGCACGGCGACAGCCTGCTTGTCTTTTACATCCAGAATCAGCAGGAGGTCATCCGCATCAGCACGAAATTAAAGCAGATGGGATATGAGGAGAAAGCACCCGAAAACCCGTACTGGGAAGAAAAAGGCGTGACCATCGAAGATCCTGACGGCTGGCGGGTCGTCCTGATGAATACAAGCGGCATATAAGTGACTGTCTGAAAAACCCTGATTACGGGTTCTTTTTCTTGTTAAAGCATGAAAGTTTCGGGAGTAATAGATAGCAAATGAAAGAGAAAACGCTTTTAATCATGTTTAAGGCGAACAAACATAGATTGATAAGATTTAAATGTTCGGATTTACGATTGACTTTCTGTTTCGGCACTGATACACTTAATTTGTTTGAATGAGATATCGTTTTGAAAGGTTAACGGAGGTGCACGGATATATGTCTTCAGTAGTCGTAGTAGGTACGCAGTGGGGCGATGAAGGAAAAGGTAAAATTACAGATTTCCTATCAGAAAATGCAGAAGTGATCGCACGTTATCAAGGCGGAAACAATGCAGGACATACCATCAAGTTTGATGGCGTCACGTACAAGCTTCATTTAATCCCATCAGGAATTTTTTATAAAGAAAAAGCGTGTGTCATCGGGAACGGAATGGTTGTTGATCCGAAAGCGCTCATAACGGAGCTTGCGTATCTTCATGAACGCAATGTGAGCACGGATAACTTGAGAATCAGCAACAGAGCCCACGTCATTCTTCCATACCATCTGAAACTGGATGAAGTAGAGGAAGAACGCAAAGGGGCCAATAAGATCGGCACAACGAAAAAAGGCATCGGACCTGCTTATATGGACAAAGCGGCGCGGATCGGCATCCGGATCGCAGACCTGCTAGATCGTGACGTGTTTGCAGAAAAGCTTGAACGGAACCTTGAAGAGAAAAACCGTCTGCTTGAAAAAATGTATGAAACGGAAGGCTTCAAAATTGAAGATATTCTGGATGAGTATTATGAATACGGCCAGCAGATTAAAAAGTATGTATGCGATACATCCGTCGTCTTAAATGACGCGCTGGATGAAGGCCGCCGCGTTTTATTTGAAGGCGCTCAAGGGGTTATGCTTGATATCGACCAAGGGACATACCCGTTTGTCACTTCATCCAACCCGGTCGCCGGAGGGGTGACGATCGGTTCAGGCGTAGGCCCGACAAAAATCCAGCACGTCGTCGGTGTATCTAAAGCGTACACAACCCGTGTCGGTGACGGTCCTTTCCCGACTGAGCTGAAAGATGAAATCGGGGATCAAATCCGTGAAGTCGGACGCGAATACGGCACAACGACAGGCCGTCCGCGCCGTGTCGGCTGGTTTGACAGCGTTGTTGTCCGCCACGCCCGCCGCGTCAGCGGAATCACAGATCTTTCTCTGAACTCAATCGATGTGCTGACTGGCATTGAAACATTGAAAATCTGTGTCGCTTACCGCTACAAAGGTGAAGTGATTGAAGAATTCCCGGCAAGTCTGAAAGCTCTCGCAGAGTGTGAACCGGTATATGAAGAAATGCCTGGCTGGACGGAAGATATCACAGGCGCAAAAACATTAAGCGATCTTCCTGAAAATGCGCGCCATTATCTGGAACGCGTGTCTCAGCTGACAGGTATTCCGCTTTCTATTTTCTCTGTCGGTCCCGACCGTTCACAAACGAACGTCATCCGCAGTGTATACCGCGCTAACTAAGAATTTGCAGCAAACAAGCCTCCGGTCACGGAGGCTTGTTTTTTTATGTAGGAAAAAAATAATAGATTTTTTTTCAAAAAAGTAGTTGCCACTTTCGAATGTTCTATGATATTATAAATCTCGTTGTTACGGAACAGCTTCAATAGAGTACTGCAAGAAAGCTTTTGTCTGAATGCTCTATGATACATAATCCGACACATCAGGAGCCATTAGCTCAGTTGGTAGAGCATCTGACTTTTAATCAGAGGGTCGAAGGTTCGAGTCCTTCATGGCTCACCACTTTTTATGGCCCGTTGGTCAAGCGGTTAAGACACCGCCCTTTCACGGCGGTAACACGGGTTCGAATCCCGTACGGGTCATTGATTTACTTTAGCGTTATTGCTAACTCCTTATTTGTCCTCGGAGGGCCGCCACGATACGGCTCTCCGGACAAATTACTGTAAGGTCCGGTAGTTCAGTTGGTTAGAATGCCTGCCTGTCACGCAGGAGGTCGCGGGTTCGAGTCCCGTCCGGACCGCCATTTTACTTTACTTTATAGTATAGAAAAGAAACATCTGGCTCGGTAGCTCAGTTGGTAGAGCAACGGACTGAAAATCCGTGTGTCGGCGGTTCGATTCCGTCCCGAGCCACTTACCCAAACGCATCTGCAATAGTAGGTGCGTTTTTTCTTTTGTTATAAAAAAGGGAGAGCCGGCTTTTCAGCCGGCCCAGAAGAAGACGTCAAACACTAGACGGCATTTTTTTTCGTGAGGTTTCAAAAAAATATTATTTTTTAAAAGAAAATAAAAAACATGACAAAAGGATGGCAGTTCAATACGTTTTTGCGCTGTTCTCTTTAATTTTTTTATCTTTTGACCTGAAACCGTTATAATAGACGGGGAACGTTTTTCACGATCCGAATTGTGATCATCATGAAACATCAATAGATGAAATGAAGTCATTCTGGCAGGAGGAAAATCAAGATGATGGATAAGAAAATCCTTGTAGTCGATGATGAAAAACCGATTGCAGATATATTAGAGTTTAATTTAAGAAAAGAAGGCTATGACGTGCATTGTGCGTACGACGGAAACGAAGCCGTGGAAATGGTGGAGGAGCTTCAGCCTGATTTAATTCTTTTAGATATTATGCTTCCGAATAAAGACGGAGTTGAAGTGTGCCGGGAAGTCCGGAAAAAATATGATATGCCGATTATTATGCTGACGGCAAAAGACTCGGAGATTGACAAGGTCATCGGGCTTGAAATCGGAGCGGATGACTATGTCACGAAGCCTTTCAGCACGCGTGAGCTTCTGGCCCGCGTCAAAGCGAACCTGCGCCGCCAGCTTACGGTTGCGCCGGCTGAGGAAGAATCAGCTTCTAATGACATTCATATCGGTTCTCTCGTCATCTTCCCTGACGCTTATGTCGTATCAAAAAGAGAAGAAACGATCGAGCTGACTCATCGTGAGTTTGAATTGCTTCATTACTTAGCCAAACATATCGGACAGGTTATGACGCGTGAGCATCTGCTGCAGACTGTGTGGGGCTATGACTATTTCGGTGATGTGAGAACGGTGGATGTAACAGTGCGCCGTCTCCGTGAGAAAATCGAGGATAATCCGAGCCATCCGAACTGGATCGTCACAAGACGGGGTGTCGGTTATTACTTGAGAAACCCTGAACAGGACTAACCGGCGATGAATAAGGTTGGTTTTTTTCGGTCGATTCAGTTTAAGATCACGCTGATCTATGTGCTTCTCATTATCATCGCCATGCAGATTATCGGCGTGTACTTTGTGAAACAGGTGGAGAATTCTCTTCTCAAGTCCTATGAATTATCGTTAAATCAGCGGATTGACAATCTATCCTATTATATTGAGCAGGAATATAAAGGAGATAATGACAGCACCGTCATTAAAGATGACGTCAAACGGATTTTGAATGATTTTACGAAGAATAATGAAATACGGGAAATTACATTTGTTGATAAAAGCTATGAGGTCGTCGGTTCCTCGAGGCCTTATGGCGAGGAAATAGCGGGGAAACAGACGACTGACCCGATTTTTAAACGGATTTTCTCAACAAAACAGGCCTATTCAAAAAAATATTATGATCCTAAAAGCAAAAACAGAGTGCTGATTTCAGCAAAACCTGTCGTCACAGAGAATCAGGAAGTTGTCGGCGCGATATATGTCGTGGCCAGTATGGAAGATACCTTTAACCAGATGAAAACCGTCAACTCGATTCTTGCTTCAGGAACAGGCTTAGCCCTTGTTCTGACGGCTCTTCTCGGTATATTTCTCGCCCGCACCATTACCCATCCGCTGTCGGATATGCGTAAGCAGGCGATGGAACTGGCAAAAGGGAATTTCTCCAGAAAGGTGCGGAAATACGGGCATGATGAAATCGGTCAGCTCGCAACGACGTTCAACCATCTGACGAGAGAGCTTGAAGATGCCCAAGCCATGACGGAAGGGGAGAGAAGAAAGCTTTCTTCCGTTATCGCGTATATGACGGACGGCGTCATCGCAACGAATCGCAATGGAGCTATTATTCTTTTAAACAGCCCTGCGCTTGAGCTGCTGAATGTTTCACGTGAAACGGCTTTAGAGATGCCGATTACGTCTTTATTGGGCATAAAAGAGAACTTTACATTTGAGGATTTAGTAGAACAGCAGGATTCAATGCTGCTGGAGATCGAACGTGACGATGAAACGACTGTACTGCGGGTGAATTTTTCCGTTATTCAGAGAGAGCACGGAAAAATCGACGGTTTAATCGCGGTTCTTTATGATGTCACCGAACAGGAAAAACTCGATCGGGAACGCAGAGAGTTCGTTGCCAACGTGTCTCATGAGCTGCGGACACCGCTGACGACCATGCGAAGCTATTTAGAGGCGCTTGCAGAAGGCGCGTGGGAAAATAAAGATATCGCTCCGCGTTTCCTAATGGTGACCCAAAATGAGACTGAGCGCATGATCAGATTGGTGAACGACCTGCTTCAGCTTTCTAAATTCGACAGCAAAGATTATCAGTTTAATCGGGAGTGGATTCATATGATCCGCTTTATGTCACTGATTATCGATCGTTTTGAAATGACAAAAGAACAGCATGTCGAATTTATCCGCGAGCTGCCGGACAGAAATCTGTACGTGGAGATTGATCAGGATAAAGTGACGCAGGTTCTCGATAATATCATTTCTAACGCACTGAAATACTCACCGGAAGGCGGACATGTCACTTTCTCAGTCGATGTGAATGAGAAAGAAGAGCTGCTTTATATCAGCGTAAAAGATGAAGGTATCGGCATTCCGAAAAAAGATGTGGAAAAAGTCTTTGACCGTTTCTACAGAGTGGATAAAGCGCGCACGAGAAAACTCGGCGGCACCGGACTCGGCCTTGCGATTGCAAAAGAGATGGTTCAGGCGCACGGCGGAGACATTTGGGCCGACAGTGTAGAAGGCAAAGGAACGAAGATTACATTTACTCTTCCATATAAAGAAGAGCAAGAGGATGATTGGGATGAGGCGTGAAAATATAAAAACAGTCATACTGTCAGTGCTGGTCGTCATTAGTCTTGTTTTAACATGGGGAATTTGGACATTCCAGCCCAATTTTTCAGAAGGCACGGCCTCAACCAAATCGACTGTCCGGGAAAAGCATAAAATTGATAAAACGAGCCAAAAAGTGTCGCAAACGGTAAAACCCCGGGATATGTTTATTCATACAAACGGCTCTCATTACAAAGTGGATGATGAGACGCTCTTTAATGACCTGTGGGCGGATTTGCCGCAATGGGAAGTAAAAGGGATGAAGGATATTTCCGATCAATACGACAAGCTCGGTTTTAAAAATTGGCTTTACGGCAGAAACGGCAATTCGGCAAAGCTCGATCTGCAATTCAATGACACCATTCCGATTGATTTCTTCCAAACGATGTTTAAATGGTCGAATCCGTCAATGGAATACAGCTCATTTGACCATATTGTCATTCCGTTTAATGAGAATAAGACGAATAAGAAGATTTACATGGTCTCGTACAGTAAGCAGCTGATTTTGGAAGTGACTGTGGAATCGGCGAATTACCGCAATCTGATGAATGAGCTGTACAGCAAAAAGTCGAGTATGCCGTTATACCACCTCTATTCGGTCGGAAAAAGCAAAGAATTTCTCATGCCGAATGCGCGGTTTAATATGAAGGAAAAAGAATTTATCACTGAAACCATTAAGACGAACCTGTTTAAGCAGACGCTTTTTAATGATCCGAGCACGGTCAGAGAAGACCCGAATTACAATCGGAATGTGCTGACTGACGGAATCAGCCGTCTGGAAATCAATTCGACACAGCGGCAGATTCAATTCCAGCATCGGAACCTGGCACAAAGCGCTTCTTACCAAACGGGTGAGCTGATTAAGAAAAGCTATAAATATTTAGAGGATACGGGAAGCTGGACGGATCATTATCAATTTTTCAATGTGAGTGATAACCAGCAGCTGAGTTTCTACATGTTTAAAGACCAAATGCCCGTGATCAACAGCACGTCTAAGCCTTTCGGATCCGGACCTGTTTTGACCCTGCAATGGGCCAATGACGAGGTTCTCAGCTACAAGCGGCCGAACTATGTTCTCGGACCGAATCCGATTAAAACAAAAGACGTAAAAATGATGAACGGCAATGAGGTTGTGTCTCTGCTGGAGCAGCAGGATAAATACGACGTGAATAAAATCGACCAGATCTTCCTGGCCTATCAAATGGTCTCTTCATCAACGAATGATCTCGTTGAACTGGAACCCGTCTGGAGTATGAAAATCAACGGGAAGATCGTTCCGATTACGAAAGATCTGCTGGGGAAGGAGGAGGACGATAATGGAGTGGAATAAGACAAAAACGATCTTCATCATTGCCTTCCTCATCCTTGATATTTTTCTCGGCTATCAGTTTTTTGAAAAACGCTCGAGCAGTGAATACGAAGTGATTAAAAATTCAAATGTGGAAAAAGACATGGAGATGGATCATATCACTTTCGGCAACCTGTCTTCTGATTCCGCGACGGGCTACCGGCTGACGGCGGGCCAAAAGGTATTTACCGCCGAAGATATTGATGCTTTGAAAGATCAAAAGCCTTTAATGGAGATGCCGGCGGATGATCACAAGGTTACCACACTGAAAATGAAATTTACCGATCCGGTCGGTTTATCGAAGCAAAAACCGCAGGAGGATGCGGAATCGCTCGTCAGCTCTAAAATAACCGGCGGTGAAAAATATAAACTGTGGAAAGTCGACAAGGATAAAAAACAGATCATTTTTTACCAGATGTATGACGGCCAGTTTATTTATCAGGATTTTGACTCGTCCACAGATGCGATCGGACAGGTGATTCTGCATTTGAACGATAAAAACGAGGTCGTATCTTACGAGCAGACCATGCTGGAGTCATTCAAGCGAATCCAGACGGAGAGCCTGATTCCTGAGCTTGATGCGGTCGAATTATTGTATTCTCAAAATTACTTAAAAGCGAATTGCGCCGTTAAAAGCGTTAAGTTCGGCTATATTGCCCAATATCCGCTGACAAGTACGCAGGTGCTGGCGCCGGTATGGAGAATTACAATTGAAGATAAGTCAAAAGGGACGAAGAAAAAGACACAGCAAACGTACACTGTGAATGCATTGGAAAGCACAGTCATTGATAACAATCAAAATAAATAATGGAGTGAGACATAATGGGCTTGCAATTTAGCGTGCTTGCGAGCGGGAGTACCGGAAACGCGTTTTATCTGGAGACAGAGGAGCACTCTTTTCTGGTGGATGCCGGCCTGAGCGGTAAAGCGATGGACGGGCTGATGGAGAAAATCGGCCGCAAGATAGACGACGTCGACGGCATCTTTGTCACTCACGAGCACAGCGACCATATTAAAGGGCTCGGCGTCATTGCGAGAAAGTACGGACTTCCCGTCTACGCCAATGAAAAGACGTGGAAAGCGATGGAGAATCAGATCGGCAAGCTGGATACCGGACAAAAGTTTCTGTTCCCGATGGAAAGCGTAAAATCCTTCGGCGGGCTTGATGTTGAGTCATTCGGCGTCTCTCATGACGCGGCCGAGCCGATGTTTTATGTTTTCCACTACCAGGGCAGAAAGCTCGCGCTGATGACGGACACCGGGTATGTGAGCGACAGAATGAAAGGCATTATCCGTTCGGCCAATGTGTTTGTGTTTGAAAGCAACCATGATGTCGGCATGCTGCAAATGGGCAGATACCCATGGAGCATTAAGCGGCGGATTTTAAGCGATGTCGGCCACGTCTCCAATGAAGACGCGGCGCTCGCCATGACTGATGTCATCGGCGACGGCACATCGCGCATCTATTTGGCGCATCTGAGCCAAGACAACAATATGAAGGAACTGGCGAGAATGTCCGTGCAGCAGACATTGGCTGCGAAAGGATTTGTCGCCGGGGAAACGTTTCAGTTATTTGATACCGATCCGAAAATCCCGACGCCGCTGTGCGCCGTGTAATTTTTCCAAATGAATCATGATTATTAATCCGCGATCTGACCCACACTATAAGCAAATCGAGTACTCTTGAAAGGATTTGAGATAGGGTGGATTATAATCGCGATGATGAACAGTACGCCTCCGAACAGCCCCGCCGCAGCAAGAGAGGGTACTTTCTATCAAGTCTGATCGGCGTCATCGTCGGGGCCGCGCTCATGGCTTTCCTGCTGCCGTACTGGACAGGCGGAGACCATGGAGAAAGCAGCAAAAGCACCAGCCAGCGTCTCGGCAGCGAACAGGTGAAAACAGTCAACGTAAATGTCAATGACGCTGTCACGAATATGGTCAGCCGTGTATCAGATTCGGTAGTCGGCGTTCTCAATATCCAAAAGACCGATATTTGGGGAGAGGGCGGCGAAGCGGGAAGCGGGTCGGGCGTCATTTACAAAAAGAACGGAAACACTTCCTATATCGTAACCAATCACCATGTCATTGAAGGTGCGACTGAGATTGAGATCAGCCTGAAGGATGGCTCACGCGTGCCTGCTGAGCTGATCGGGAGCGACCGTTTGATGGATCTCGCCGTGCTGAAGGTGAAGTCTGATAAAATCAAATCGGCCGCCCAGTTTGGCAATTCTGATCAGGTCAAAGTCGGAGAACCGGTCATTGCGATCGGAAATCCGCTCGGGCTTGAATTTGCGGGATCAGTGACACAGGGGATCATTTCAGGCACGGAAAGGGCGGTGCCCGTTGACTCAAACGGCGACGGACAGCCGGATTGGAATGCGGAAGTGCTGCAGACCGATGCCGCGATTAACCCCGGCAACAGCGGCGGCGCTTTGATGGATATATCGGGCAAGGTGGTCGGCATCAACTCAATGAAGATCGCTGAATCCGCCGTTGAAGGCATCGGCCTGTCCATCCCGTCAAAGCTTGTCATTCCCGTTATTCAGGATTTAGAAAAATACGGAGAAGTCAGACGGCCTTTCCTCGGTATTGAGATGAAATCCTTAACGGATATTGCGAGCTACCATTGGAGCCAGACGCTGAAACTTCCGAAAGGCGTTAAAACCGGGGCGGTCATTATGGGTGTCGACGCGTTTTCACCGGCCGGAAAAGCGGGTTTGAAAAAGCTCGACGTGATTACCGGGTTCGACGGACATAAGGTCAATGACGTTGTTGATCTCCGTGAGCGCCTGTATCGCAAAAAGATCGGCGACCGTGTGAACATCACGTTCTACCGTTCGGGAAAGAAAAAAACAGCGGAAGTCAAACTGACAGAAGCGGATCGATTACAGAAATAAAAAACAGCCCGGACATCCGGGCTGTTTTTTATTGATTTATTTGTTAATATTATACTATTATGAAAACGGGAGGTGAAACACATGAAAACGGCTGATATGATCATCGTATTGAATGAAATTGAAGGTGAATGTGAAGGAAGAATTATTTTAGAATGCAGAATTTAAGAACATGAAACATGTCATATTAAACGTCCTTTTTCAGGGCGCTTTTTTTATGCCTTTTTTCAGAAGCCATAAAAAAGAACTGAACGCGGGTCACAACACGTTCAGTTAAAAATGGGTATATGTAGAAAAAGACAGACCTGAACTTAGAACTTTGTGATTGAAACAGGCTGCTGCTGCTGAATTGAAGCGTAGATAATGATTTTTATTTGCAGATGGCTCCGTTTTCACCGTTTCCTTTCACCAATTCAGCTTAGATTCCGTTTTGTTTCAGATAAAAGCGAATAATAGAAGGGGAAGCGAAAAAAATAAACACAGGCTGATACATCTAAGGAGAGACTGCATCATGGAAAAGTTGAAAGGCATCAAGCTGAGTGCAGACGGCGAGTCTGCACTCATTGATTCTTTAACGATGGGGCTTCATTACGGAACGGTCCTCGGGGAAGACAATATCGTCGAGGTGTACATCCGTTCTTTGCGCGAAAAGCTGAAGGATAAAGAACACAAGGTGATTCGCACGGTTCGGGGCGCCGGGTACAGGGTGGATCTGGCATGAAACGGCTGTACAGAACCCTGCGGTTCCAGCTCCTGTTCAGGTCACTGGCGATTTTGGCCTTGCTGTTATGTTTCATCGGCGGCACTCAGTACATGTTTATGACACGGACGATGTATGAGAATCAGGCGATCAGCATTCAGAGTGATATCAATTCAATGGATCAAAGCGTATGGAGGTCCATCAAAACCCTTGCCCGTTCCGAAACACCGGCTCATCCGAATTTGATTTACCCCGGGGTGACGGTTGCTTTTATCAATCAATCATACAAGATGTCTGTTTTATCAGAAGACCCGCACGCGGGGGCCGCTCCTTCTTTCCCGAAAAAAGTGTACCGGGATGCGCTGACAGATACCATGGCGCTTCACTATCAGGTGGCTCACAATAAGTCAGGTCAGGAAATCATCGTCGTGTTTCAGGCGATTTCCGTTGACGGAAGGCAGGCGGGAGTTGTGCAGATGAGCACGCTGACCCAGCCTCTGAATGATTCGCTTTTCTGCCAGATCAGCATTTTCGCGGTGCTTTCCTTTGCGGCTTTGGTCATCGGCCTGTTTGTTTTCTTGCCAGTGATCCGGCTCACACTCAAGCCGTTATCACGCATTGTGCGTATGATGGATGACATTCATGCCGGCAGTCTCGATAAACGGCTGCCGATTGATAAAAGGCAGGCAGAAATTGAGTCGCTGGGCATCTCCATCAATCAGATGCTGGAACGGATTGAAACCTCTTTTCAGGCGGAAAAAGAAGAGAAGGAGCGAATCCGGCAGTTTGTATCAGACGCATCACATGAGCTGAGAACGCCGCTTACCTCCATTCACGGCTTTATCGAAATTTTAATGCGCGGAGCGGCGGAGAAGCCGGAGCAGAAAGAAAAAGCGCTTCAAAGCATGTACGCGGAATCCGCCAGGGCGAATAAGCTGATAGAGGATCTTCTGTTTCTCGCGAAGATTGACCGGGTGCCGAGCTTTGAAATGAAAAAAGGCGCATTGGGAGACGTCATTTTGGAAATGGAGGCTCAGCTGAAGCTGCTCGCGAGAAACCGGAAGCTCGAGTTCTTTGTCGATCAAAAGATAGAAGCCGTTTTTGACAAAGACAAAATGAAGCAGGTCATTCTCAATCTCTTTTACAATGCGGTGCAGCATACGGATGAAGATACGGGTGTCATCACCGTCTCCCTGCAGAAAGACGGAGGAATCATGCTTATGATTGCAGATAACGGAACGGGAATCGCTCCGGAGCATGTGCCTCATTTGTTTGACGGGTTTTACAGGGCGGAAACCTCCCGATCCCGTCAATCCGGCGGCGCGGGGCTGGGTCTTGCCATTACAAAAACCATTATCGACAGCCATAACGGAACAATTGAAGTGAAAAGTGAGCAGGGAAAAGGCTCCGTGTTCATCATTCGGCTGCCGGGATAAACCGGGCAGAAGGAAGAAAAATCACAATTTATATATAAATTCTAAATTTTAAAAAAATAACTTGTCCTTTTCCAATATTGGTAATAATATCTAGTTATTGGTAAAGGGGGTGTGTACTGATGAAGATTGAAGAACTTGATCTTGATACAGAAACAGCAAGCTTGGTGCATCGTTGCTAGTAAAGCCGTGACTCCCCTCATTGGGGAGTTATTATCTTTCAGGGGGTATGTCATGATGTCAACGTACTGTAAGCGCTGGAAGTTTAAAGACAGCGTGCAGGTGCTGACCTACACGGCGCATATTATCATTCAATATCGAAAGGCGATTAAGCTTGCGCATACGAGTGAGATCAAAGAGGCGGTTGAACGGCTGATCATCGGCTGTGAAAAACAAGAGCTTTCTGATCTTCTGGGAGAGGAAGCGGGAAACCAGTTTTTCGATGCGTTAATGAAATTGGATGCTTTAATAGAGCCATGGCAAAACGGCCGTGAAGGCCGCATCACTGAAAAGCAGCTGTACCATTTTGAGAAATACAACCAAAACCCCAATCTGATCCAAAACAGATTAGACGGCAGCAGGGCAGCGATCGTGGGTCTGGGGGGCGTCGGAACGATCATTCTTCAAAATCTTTTGGCGGCGGGCATGCAGCATTTTATTCTCATTGATTTCGATGCCGTATCAGTACATAACCTGAACAGACAATTCGTCTATAATAAATCTTCTGTAGGCAAATTAAAGATCTCAGAATGCAGAGATTATATTGCGGGTATCAATCCCCATGCGGACGCAGCACTTTACCATCAGGAAATTACACAGCCGCAGGACCTGCGTGTGTTAGATCCGTACGAAATTGATATCGTCATAAATGCCGCTGACAAACCCCATAACATTTCTGAATGGGTTTACCGGTATTGTAAGGAGCGGAATATCGCGTTTATGACCGGGGGTGTCGGCAGCTTCAGCGGCCAATGGGGGCCTCTGCTCACGCCTGAATCCTATCAATCCGGCGTCACCTATGAAAAAAACATGCCGGCCGGACTTCTGAACTGTTACCCCGATGAACCGATCAAAGGTTCCTTAGGAGCGACAAACGGTATTATATCCTCGTTTATGTCTCATGACATTATCACATACCTTGCAGGCGGAAGCCCGAAATCCCTGAATACCCGCATCGGCCTGGACTTTGACGGCCTTCATATTACAGAAACGAAGCTTTCTCAAAAGGAAAGCGCTTTATGAAGACGATGCATCGTACGGCGAGAAAACCGGGCGACCCTCTGAAAATAGAAATCGACACAAGCCCGATACGCTTGAACCCATTAGATACGCAGGATTACACAAGCAAGATGATGTGCAGCATTATGTATGAAAGCCTGCAGGACGGCTATAACTGCCGAATCATCCGCAAAGATCCCCGCACCTGTCAGGTGGACATTCACCCGGACTATTTAGGCGACGCCGAGGGTGTGGTTCAAACGATCATCGATCATCTGACGAAAGAAAATCAAAGCCCCCATCTCGGCAGTTTCCTGAACATAAAACAGGCCGTTCCGTATGTAAAAGGCCTCGTCTCTTCCGATCAGCTCGGGGTGAACGTAACGGGCGAAAAACGCTTTGAAGTCACCTTGGACGAGCCGTCTGATGAAATAGAAGCCGTTTTGCAGAGCGGCTTTCTGATTCCGGGGACCGCCGGGGGCGATGTGCCGGAAAACGGCCCGTACCGATTCAAGCGCACGTTTGAGAAGGGGCTGGAATTTGAGCGGAATCCGCAATATAAAATGACGCCCGCGGATCACCGCACGGTTCAGACCATCCAATTTATTTTGAATGTTGATCTGGAAAAAAGCATCGGGCTGTACGAAGCGAATCAAACGGACGTGACCTGCCACACCCAGTTTCATCATTCAAACATGAGGTATCGGCAGTATGCTGATTTTAAAGAAAATCATTTGCCGATGTTATTTACCTTCAAGGTAAAGGACGACATGCTGAGAACTTTCATTCAGCATTATTTTGATAAACAAAAGCTGGCCGGGGATTTGGGGCATATCATCACACCGACTGATTCACTGATCGGTATATGGGAAAGCGGGAGGACACCGCAGAAAGATCCGCCCCTTTTGACAAGAGAAGAACCGATCCGAATCGTTTATGCCGATTATTATCCCAACGGAGAGATCATTGAAAGGCTGGCTGATTTGTTTCGGCGGGCCGGAGCGGACGTGTCCGTCTCCCGCGTCAGTCATTTCAATGATTATTACCATATGGATAAAAGCGGGTTTGATATTGAGCTCCATTTGTTCCTGCCGGCTTACATGCATGAGCTGAGCTATATCAAATATTTCATCCGCGACATCAGCGATCCAGAGAAGAAAAAAACGATCATTGATGCCATAGGATCTGAAAAAAAGAAGGAACTTTTTGGGTTATTCGAGAATACAACTCATTATTGCCCAATTTGTTTTGGGAAAAGTCTGTATCTGCAAGATCCATGTATAGAGGGTTTTAGTGTAAAGACTGACGGGCTCCTTTCTGTTCATGATGTTAAATGCAGATAGCTGGAAAGGGGTATTCATTTGCGGAATCGAAATTTGCTTTACTTCTCCGGTTTTTTCGGAAACTTCTTTTTCGAACGGGGAATTTGGATTTTATATTTAACAAGCATGAATTATTCATTGTTTCTAGTGGGCATCCTGCAATCGGTCCTGAATTTGGCGATGTTTCTGGCGGAAGTGCCGAGCGGCGTCATCTCGGACAGAATCGGGAGAAAAAAATCGCTCTTGCTCGGCCATTTTATGGTCATTATCTATTTGGTGATGTTCCTGAGCTTCCATAACTTCATCGCCCTCTTCATCGCCCATATTATATACGGTATCGGGCTGACGTTTATATCAGGAACGGATCATGCCTTTTTGTTTGATTCACTGAAAGAACAAGGGAAAGAAAAGTGGTACGGCAAATCCATCGGAAATTATAACGGACTTGTCATACTCGGTCTTGCGATCGCCATGGGCATCGGCGGCTACTTGCAGGAAATATCATGGTCGTATGTGTTTATCGCCGGGATTGTCACTCAGCTGATTGCAATGGCGGTCATTACACAGCTGACGGAAATTAAATTTGAAAACAGTGAACACGAAACGCAGACGGTCGGTGACATCTTAAAAGAAGTCAAAGATTTCTTCAGGCTGAACAAAGCCTTTAAATATCTGGTGCTGTCACTCTCCGTTTTCTTTGCGATTACATCGGTTTTTTATATGTACGGACAAGATTTGTTAAGTCAGGAAGGGCTGTCCGTGCGCAATATATCCATTATTTTTGCGGGACTGTCCATCTTGCAGGCACTGTGCTCCATCTTTTCTTCCAAGCCGGCGGAAAAATTCACGCCGAGGCGCGTGCTTCTGCTGACATTCTGCATCATCGGGGCGGCCTATCTGTTTATACCATCGGGCAGTCTGTACGTGACGATTGCAGCTTTTGTCGTCATTAACGCGCTCTATGATGTGATAGAACCCGTATCCAGTCAGGTGGTGAATAATGAGATTCCGTCCAGAACGAGAGCCACGCTGCTGTCCATTATCAGTTTGATGACCTCGCTCTTCATGTTCATTGCCTTTCCGTTTATCGGATTCTTAACGGACTATTTTGATTCAGCTTTGCTGCTGACCGCAATCGGGGTATTATCCATCTTATTGTCGCTGTTTATGATGCTCAGCTTTTACAAACTGAAAGCGAGCGTCGCCATCCAGAATAAAGTCGAGCTTTGAACCAGAATGACAAAGGGATGATGTGAGTTGCTGAATATTCATAATGTTACGGTAAATTTAGCGGGAGATACCATTTTCAAACAAGTTTCTTTTTTCATCAATGAAGGCGAAAAAGTGCTTGTGGCCGGGCCGAACGGTTCCGGCAAAAGCACGCTGTTCAGGGTGCTTTCCGGAGAGCTTGAGGCAGATGAAGGAACGATTGCGATCAACAAAGGGGCGAAGGTCGGTTTGCTGAAGCAGATCGCTGATCCCAATGAGGATCTGACGTTGTATCAATATCTGGAAAAATCATTTGAAGCTCTAGCGGCGATCCAGAAGGAAATGAAGGCCATTGAGCTGAAGCTTTCGGAACCGATGAGCGATGACGAGCTGACTGCTTTATTGGAAAAGTACAGTCAATACACGGAAACATTTGAGCGGAACAACGGCTACCAGATGCACGTGATGATTGACGAGGTATGCAACGGGCTCAGCCTCAGCGAATTAAAGGATCAGCCGTTTTCAAAGCTGAGCGGCGGCGAAAAAACAAAAGCCGGCCTTGCCGAAATTTTAATCCGCAACGACGACGTTATACTGCTGGACGAGCCGACCAACCATTTGGATGTCCATGCGATTGAGTGGCTTGAAGGGTTTATTAAAAAATCGAACAAAACCATTCTGTTTACGACCCACGATAAAACGTTTGCCGACCAAACGGCGATGAAGGTGCTCGAGATTGACGATACCGAGGTGAAGATTTGGCCTTACGGATTCAGCGAATACTTGAAAAAGCGGGAAGAATTCATCATCGCCCAGTTTGAGAAATATGAAGAACAGCAGAGAAAAATACAGAAGATGAAGGAATCCATCGCCCAGCTGAGAGATTGGGCCAACCGCTCAAATCCGCCGTCTGTCGGCCTGCACAGACGCGCGAATAATATGGAAAAGGCGCTGAAAAGGATCGAGCTGATCAATAAGCCGGTCCGGACGGAGCAAAAATTAAAAAACGCATTTCAGGAAGCGGGCGCCGGTTCAAAAGATATTGTGTTCATTGAAAACGGAAAGGTGACCAACGGATCTTCCCTTTTATATCAAAATGTGAATCTGCGCATAAAGCATAAAGACAGAATCGGCATCGTCGGCAGAAACGGCGTCGGCAAAACAACGCTGATCCGCTGTATCATCGGGGAAAGAGAACTGTCGGACGGCACCATTAAAGTGGGAGAAAATCTTAAAATAGGCTACATTGATCAAAAGAGCCATGTAGGAGATTCGAGTCAGACGATTCTGCAATTTTTTAAAGAAAATCTGCTGACTGAAGAGGGCATGGCCCGGAATATGCTGGCCAAGTACGGATTTTACGGGTCGTCGGTCTTTAAAAAACTTTCCGTCCTGTCGGGCGGTGAGAGAATCAGGCTGAAGCTGTCCATCTTAATGGAAAAAAAGCTGAATGTCCTGATCCTGGATGAGCCGACCAACCACTTGGATATTGAATCTCAGGAAATTCTCGAAAACAGCCTGATGCAGTTTCAAGGCACCATCATCTGCGTTTCTCACGACAGAAACCTGCTGGAGAAGTTCAACAAGATTTTCTGGCTTGAGAATCAAAACGTCACCATCTTTTCAGGTCCATACAGTTACGCCAAACAAAAAAAACGGCAGATTGCCGAATAAAAGGGGAATGGATATGACCATTGACAGACTGACAATCAATGAGTTATCGTACGATCTTTTTGTAAGCGAGTATGCTGATAAGAAACCTTTTATTTTGACGGGGGCAATGGATCAATGGGAATGCAGGCCGTGGACGCTTGAATACATTGACGAACACTATGGGGACAGAATGGTCACCATCCGGAAATCAGATATCGAAGGGGTCAAAACCTTTAAACAAGTAAAGCTTTCCAACTATATCGAGTACATTGATCAGAATGATGACAAATGGTACTGTGACTGGAATTTTACGCAGCTGAACCAAAATGACTTAGACCTTGTCTATTCCGCACCCGAGTATTTTACAAAAGACACATTGAGAGCGGATGAAGAAACGGGACGGGACTGGAAATGGTTCTTTCTCGGTTCTAAGCAGACAGGCACACCGCTGCATCAGGATTTTAACAACACGCACGCGTGGAACGGCGTCATTTTCGGGGAGAAGGAATGGATCTTCTATCATCCGGACGACTCTCCGTATTTGTACGAAGGAAATATCAATGTCTTTGATGAAAAAGACATTGAGCAAAAACCGCTGGTGCAAAAGGCGTCTCCGATCCGCTTCAGACAAAAGGCGGGAGAAATCATTTACGCGCCGCGCCATTGGTGGCATCAAGTCGAGAATACGGAACATACATTGGCAGTGAGTGAGAACTTTTGGTTTACCGGAGAGCGGCTTGCCAATCAGATATAAACGAAAGGCTGAGGAGCAACTCAGCCTTTTTTTGTATGGATTCATTTCATCCGGTCCAGACCGAATTTTTTCAGGCGGTATTGCAGGCTCTGTCTGCTGATTCCGAGCTCGTTTGCCGTTTTGGATATGTTATTGCCGTGTTTTCTCAGGATCTTTTCGATCATGTATTTTTCGAAGTTTTCCATTTTGTCTTTTAAATCGGTGCCGGGCTGGGTGCTTGCGGCGGCTTTGCTTTCCGTGTCAGCCGGTTTGATTTTCATGCGGTATTGATAAGGCAGGTGGGCCGCCGTAATCGTCGTTTCATCCGTCATAAAGTTCATGGCGCCTTCAATCATATGTTCAAGCTCGCGAATGTTGCCCGGCCAGTCATATTCCAGGAAGAATCGCTGCACATCGTCACTGATCGAATCGACATGCATTTGGAACAGGTGATTGTTTTTCTGGATAAAGACTTCGGCCAGTGGCAGAATGTCCTCCTTGCGCTCCCGGAGCGGGGGAATGATCAGTGTGACAACGCTTAAGCGGTAGTATAAATCTTTGCGCAGCCGCTCTTCCGAAATGGCGGTGATCGGGTCTTCATTCATCGTGGCGATGATGCGGACGTCAATCGGTTTGTCCTGCGCTGATCCGATGCGCCTGATTTTCTTTTCCTGAAGGGCGCGGAGCAGTTTTGCCTGCAGGCTGAGATTGAGCGAGTTGATCTCATCAAGGAGCAGGGTGCCTCCCTGCGCCTGCTCAAATAAGCCGGGCTGGTCGATGGCTCCGGTAAAGGCGCCTTTTTTCGTGCCGAATAAAATACTTTCGACCAGGCTATCCGGCAGGGCGGCGCAGTTTTGCGAGATGAACGGGGCGCCTGAGCGCTGGCTGCCGTTGTGAATGCTTTGGGCGAACAGTTCCTTGCCCGTTCCCGTCTCGCCGGCCAAAAGCACCGATGATGATGTGCGGGTTGCCCGTTTCGCGTTTTCGATGACTTCCCGAATGACCGGGCTGTTGCCGAGAATACTGTCAAACGTGTAGCTGTTCTGTTCTTTCCTGTGCATGTTCTCCCTGATCAGCCGTTCGAGCTTGGTGACGTCCTTGGCGATTTCCACGGCTCCCTTGATCTCGCCGTTTTGCACAATCGGGAAAGTGTGGTTGATCGTCGTGATTTCCTGGCCTTTGTTATTGAAATAGCTTTGCTTTACGTTTTTAATCGTTTTGCCTTCTTGAAGGGCCTGAACGAGCGTGCTGTCCTGCTGATTGGAAAACATAAATACATCAGTCAGGTTTTTATGCAGGACGTCCCGTTCATCCATATCTTCAATCTGCATCATTTTCTTATTGTAAATGACGGTGCTGCCCTTTTCGTCCACCACATGCAGCCCGACATCAATCTCTTCCAGAATGCTTTGTAACACGAGTGTGTAAAATTCGCTGGTTGTGTGCAGGTCAATTCCCCCTCCCAATCGTCTTAACATTCATTATTTTAAAATAAATCGAACGGGAAACGCAAAAAAATTTTGCGCTTGGACGATGTTTAAAAATAAATGGAAATTAAGGTAATAAAACCATTGACTTTTTTAAGGAAATGGTTGATATTTAGATATATACTTAAATATCTAAATTATGTATGTATGAGAGGGGGAAAGTTTTTGAATAAAGCTTTTAAAGCACTGGCCGATCCTACAAGGAGAAGAATTTTGGATTTATTAAAGAAACAAGACATGACGGCTGGTGAAATTGCGGAACACTTCGACATGTCAAAACCCAGTATTTCTCATCACCTTACCATATTGAAAAATACTGATTTGGTTCACGATGAGAGGAAAGGCCAATTTATTATGTATTCATTAAATACCACTGTATTACAGGATCTTATAGGCTGGTTCTTTTCTCTGACTGATTCAGAACATGATAATAAGAAAGGCGGGGAATCATGAAAAAATATCTCTTTTCGGCAGGAATCATAGTTTTAACTGTTTTCACATGGGTTTGCACATATTCATCTTTACCGGACAATTTGGCGACACACTGGGGATTAAACGGAAGTGCAAATGATTACCAAACGAAAGCTAATGCGATGATGATGCTTATTGGCATCATGATTATTCTATATATTTTAATGGTTATCATCCCTAAGATTGATCCTAAAAATAACTACAAAACATTTATCCGGCCATATATGGCTATATTTAATACAATGTTTGCGGTTCTGTTTGTCATTAATCTGATTACCATCTTTACCGGTCTGGGATATGATCTCCCTATATCTTATTTAGGAAACTTTATAGTGGGAGTCATTTTCATGGTGTTTGGAAACTTCATTCAGATCGTTAAGCCTAATTTCTTTTTAGGGATAAGAACACCTTGGACGCTGAGCAGTGAAAGCGTTTGGAAGGATACACACAGGGTTAGTTCGAAACTTTTTGTCTTAGCGGGCATGCTCATGATGCTTGCAGCTTTTTTGCCGCCGGTGTATAGAGTGTCAGTCATTTTCATGGCTGCAATCGGCTGTATCATATTATCTTTACTATATTCTTACATTGTATATCAGAGACAATTGAATAAATAATTGTTGAGTAGGAGCAATCTAATTGGATTGCTCCTATTTTGTCAGCGGGAAACGCAAAAAAATTTTGCGCTTGGCTGAAGTTTGCACGCAAACTGCCGGAAAATTTTGCGGGAAAAGAAAGAATGCTGGCGAAACATCCCGTTTTTTCGGATTGGCACGGAACTTGCTTTATAAAAAGGGAAAGCAAGATCTAATGTTGAATGATTACAAAACAAGGGGGAATCAGATTATGTCAGCTTTCACAAAATCTCAAGAAATTATCAGCCAAACTTCACATTACGGCGCGAACAACTATCATCCTCTGCCGATTGTTATTTCCGAAGCGCAGGGTGTTTGGGTAAAAGACCCTGAAGGTAATCAATATATGGATATGCTGAGTGCTTATTCTGCGGTGAACCAGGGGCACAGACATCCGAAGATCATTCAGGCGCTGAAGGATCAGGCGGATAAAATCACTCTGACGTCACGCGCGTTCCATAATGATCAGCTCGGTCCGTTTTATGAGAAAACAGCCAAGCTGACCGGAAAAGATATGATTCTGCCGATGAATACGGGGGCGGAAGCCGTTGAATCCGCTGTCAAAGCGGCGAGACGCTGGGCATATGAGGTCAAAGGAGTAGCGGATAATCAGGCGGAAATCATTGCGTGTATCGGCAACTTCCACGGCAGAACGATGCTTGCGGTATCCCTTTCTTCAGAAGATGAGTATAAACGCGGTTTCGGACCTATGCTTCCGGGTATAAAATTAATTCCATACGGAGACGCAGAAGCGCTGCGCAGGGCGATCACGCCGAACACAGCCGCTTTCTTATTCGAACCGATTCAGGGAGAAGCGGGCATCGTCATTCCGCCGGAAGGATTTTTACAAGAAGCGGCCGCCATTTGTAAGGAAGAAAATGTGCTTCTGATCGCTGATGAAATTCAGACGGGACTCGGCCGCACAGGGAAAACATTCGCGGTTGACTGGGAAAATATCGTACCGGATATGTTCATCTTAGGCAAAGCGCTCGGCGGGGGCGTCTTCCCGATTTCGTGCATCGCGGCGAACCGTGACATTCTCGGCGTGTTTAACCCGGGTTCCCACGGCTCGACATTCGGCGGAAACCCGCTCGCTTGCGCGGTATCGCTCGCATCTCTTGAAGTCCTTGAGGAAGAAGGGCTGGCAGAGCGTTCCCTTCAGCTTGGCCGTTATTTTAAAGAAGAGCTTGAGAAAATTGATAACCCGATCATAAAAGACGTGCGCGGACGCGGCCTGTTTATCGGCGTTGAACTGACAGAAGCGGCCCGCCCGTACTGTGAAAAGCTGAAAGGCGAAGGGCTTTTATGCAAAGAAACACATGATACCGTGATCCGTTTTGCACCGCCGTTAATGATTTCCAAGGAAGACTTGGACTGGGCGGTCCAAAAGATCACAAACGTGCTTCAAAACGCGTAAAACCTTGATGCGGCAATGCTTTCCCTCGGCTTGTATGGAATTTACAAATAAAAAATTCAGCACACTCTATTTGCGCGGCGACAGTATTTTAGTATAATGTATCTTTATGTACGAAAATGAATTTCATATAACATTCATATACAAATAGAGGCTCTTTGGACAGCAAATCGGTTTCAAAGCACCGGCTTGGTTCCAATACAAGTTGCTGAAGGGGTGCAGAATAGTGAATACAAATCAAAAAGAGAATCAGCTTCAGCGCACAATGAAATCACGCCATTTGTTTATGATTTCTTTGGGCGGAGTGATCGGCACCGGGTTTTTCCTGAGTACCGGATTTACAATTAACCAGGCGGGACCGCTGGGCGCGGTTCTGTCTTATCTGGTCGGCGGTTTTATAATGTTTTTGACAATGCTCTGCTTAGGCGAGCTTGCGGTTGCCCTTCCCGTATCAGGGTCGTTTCAGACGTACGCAACCAAATTCATCAGCCCCGCTTTCGGTTTCGCATTCGGCTGGCTGTACTGGCTCGGCTGGGCGGTGACATGCGCCATTGAGTTTTTATCTGCGGGACAATTGATGCTCCGCTGGTTTCCGCATGTTCCCGTATGGGTGTGGTGCCTCGTGTTTGTCGGCCTGATGTTTCTTTTGAACGCCATTACCACAAAAGCGTTCGCTGAGTCGGAATTTTGGTTTTCCGGTATTAAAATTTTAGTCATTCTGCTGTTTATTATTTTGGGCGGCGCCGCCATGTTCGGCCTGATTGACATGAAACACGGCGAGCAGGCTCCTTTCTTCTCTCATTTTTATGAGGATGGATTGTTTCCGAACGGCATTAAGGCTATGCTTATTACGATGATTACCGTAAACTTCGCGTTCCAGGGAACGGAGCTGATCGGGGTTGCCGCGGGAGAAAGTGAAAATCCCGAGAAAACGATTCCGCGCTCTATCCGGCAGACGGTGTGGAGAACGCTGGTCTTTTTCGTTCTCTCCATCATCGTCATTGCCGGGATGATTCCGTGGAAGCAGGCGGGAGTGGTCGAAAGCCCGTTTGTCGTGGTGTTTGAACAAATCGGTATTCCATATGCCGCCGATATTATGAACTTTGTTATCTTAATTGCGCTGCTCTCAGTGGCCAACTCAGGCCTGTTTGCATCGACGCGTATCTTATATGCCATGGCGAACGAAGGACAAGCCTTTAAATCACTCGGCAAAACAAATAAACGCGGCGTGCCGATGAACGCTCTGATCGTGACGCTGGCCGTCGCCTGCCTGTCACTGCTGTCTAAAGTGGCAGCGCCGGAAACCGTTTATATGTTTCTCTTATCATTAGCCGGACTAAGCGCGCAGGTCGGCTGGATTACGATTTCCCTGTCACAGCTGATGTTCAGACGGAAATACATCCGTGAAGGCGGCAAAGTGGAAGACCTGAAGTTTAAAACACCGCTGTACCCGGTGCTGCCTATTATCGGGCTGACGTTAAACACGGTTGTTCTGATCAGCCTCGCATTTGATTCAGAACAGCGGCTCGCCCTTTATTGCGGCATCCCGTTCATGGCGGTGTGCGTTATCGTCTATCATCTGTATGTAAAAAAGCATAAGCAGTCAGAAAAACAGATAGAGCTTTAAATCTTTTCGTGTCCAAGTCATCTTTGAGAAACCCGCACAGGACAACATACAACATGTTGAGGTGGAAAAACGGATGAACAAGAATATCTCAGTTATTGGAATGCCGATGGATTTAGGACAAGCACGACGCGGAGTGGACATGGGCCCGAGCGCCATCCGCTACGCGCATCTCATTGAACGGTTATCTGACATGGGGTATGCGGTGGAAGACTTAGGCGACATCCCCGTCAATCGTGAAAAACTCAAAAATGATGAAGAGCTGAAAAATCTGAACTCTGTGCTCTCGGGGAACGAGCAGCTCGCCCAAAAGGTGGACAGCGTCATTGAGAATGAGCGGTTCCCTCTCGTCTTGGGCGGCGATCACAGCATCGCGATCGGAACGCTGACAGGAACGGCAAAGCACTATAAACAGCTCGGCGTCATCTGGTACGACGCGCACGGCGACTTAAACACGCTGGAAACATCGCCGTCAGGCAATATTCACGGAATGCCGCTGGCCGTCAGCCTCGGAGTCGGGCACGACACGCTGGTGAATCTGGGCGGGTATGCCCCGAAAATCAAGCCGGAGAACGTCGTCATCATCGGCGCGAGATCGCTTGATGAAGGTGAGCGTGAATACATTAAGGAAACAGGCATGAAGGTCTATACGATGCATGAGATTGACCGCCTCGGCATGACAAAGGTCATTGAAGAAACCATTGACTACTTGTCAGACTGTGACGGCGTTCACCTCAGCCTTGACCTCGACGGCCTTGATCCGAGCGACGCACCCGGCGTAGGCACGCCTGTCGTCGGCGGCATCAGCTACCGTGAAAGCCATTTGGCAATGGAAATGCTGTATGATGCCGACATCATCACTTCAGCTGAATTTGTCGAAGTCAACCCGATCCTCGATCACAAAAACAAAACCGGCAAAACAGCGGTCGAGCTGGTAGAATCTTTGTTAGGAAAAAAACTGTTATAAAATATGCGCCTCCGCACCTGCGGAGGTTTTTTTGTTGCCACGAGGAAACTAGCGGGCTGCCACCCTCTTTTTGAACCTGTAAATATGATATATTTATTACACAAAATGGGAAACGGAGGTGTCCTGACAGATGGCTGAGGTGATGGCCCACGAAACAGTTGCGAAAAAAATCAGTGACTGGTATGAGGAAATCAAAAAGCACAACACTGAATCGGCTGAGGCGTTAAGAGAACAACTGCTTACGGATCTGCAAAATATGACACAAAATCAAACGGTGCTCCTTTATTTTAATTTAATTGATTCCCGCTACAAGCTTTTGATGGAAGAGTATGAGAAAACAGACGGCATTTTAAAAACGATCCAGCTGAACGCCGATAAAGAAAAAACAGACCAGATGATTCAATACTATTATTATTTCTTTTCCGGAATGCACGAGTTTTACCGTAAACGGTTTATGAACGCCATTAATTTTTACCGGATTGCTGAAAGCAGGCTCCGGCACATACCGAATGAGATTGAAAGAGCCGAGTTTAATTATCAAGTGGCGATTGCCTACTATGAAATCCGCCAAAACTACTTTGCGATGAACCACGCGGAAAAAGCGTTGGAGATCTACAAAGCCAATGAAATGTACGCGGTCAGAGAAGCACAGTGTTTAATGGTGATCGGCTGTAACAGAATGGACTTGTTTCACTATCAGAAAGCCGAAGAGCTCCTGCAGACGGCGGTTCATCAAGCCGCCAAAGCGGGTGATCCGCATATTGAGGCGCTCGCCCACTTTAACGCAGGTATTTGCTATGAAAGACAGGAAAAGCTTGAGGAGGCGCGGATCGAGTTTGAAACGGCTCTCGATCAAAAGGAGCATTTGCAATCAGCGTATTCGGTGCGGAGTCTGTACATGCTGGCCAGAGTGTTATTGAAACAGGAACAGGCGGATGAGGGCCGGTTTTGGCTGCATAAAGCGCTGAATGCCGCTGAAGAAAAAAACGAGCCCGTATACACCCAAAAGCTGCGCATCTTACAGCATGTCTTTATTGACCGCAATGAAGAAGCGCTTGAATCAGCTTTCGCCGAGTTAAGAAGGAAAGAGCTGTGGAGTGACGTTTCCGACTTGTCGTATCAGGCCGCTGCGCATTTTAAAAAACAGGAGAATTACAAACTGGCGGCGAAGTATTTTCAAGAATCAATTGATGCCAATGACCAAATTTTGAGATTAACGGAGGGGATTCGTAATGAAAACATGTAAATTCATTGTACTCTCAGCAGCCTTGGCAAGTCTCATTTCGATTGGATTATTTGCGCAAACTGGTTCAACGGCACAAGCCGAACAAATCATAAAACCGGCGGAAAACGGAGCCTTCGGATAATACTTCATGATACCGCTTTCAGTCCGTGTTTTGTAAGGAGTGATTCAATGGCTATCACGCTGCGGCCGATGACAGGACAAGAATTTCAGTCCTATCTCGCTCATTCAACCAAGCATTACGCTGAAGAAAAGGTAAAAGCGGGAACGTGGCTGCCTGACGAAGCGCCGGAATTAGCGGAGCTGGCGTTTAATGACCTGCTTCCTGACGGCTTGGAGACGGCCGATCACTATTTATGGACGCTGACATTGGACGGAAAGGAAAATGCCGGCTGGCTGTGGCTGCACGCCGATCCGGACCACCCGCAGCAGGACGCATTTATTTATGATTTCGGCCTTCATCCGCCTTTCCGCGGCAAAGGCTATGCAAAAGAGGCGCTTGCAAGGCTGGAGGACAAAGCCAAAGACCTGGGTGTCCGCAAGATTTCTCTCCATGTGTTCGCTCATAACGAAACGGCGCGGAAGCTGTATGAGAAGACGGGATTTCTGGAGACGGATGTCATCATGAGCAAAAAGCTGTAATGAAAAGAGGCCCGCACGATGGGCCTCTTTTGTTATTCATCTAACAATGTCATCATGTGTTCCGGATAACGCTCGCCGGCCGCCGTGCCGATCGGAAACATCTCATCCAACCGCGCCTTCACATCCTCGGGAAGCACAATGTCGAGAGCGGCGAGGTTCTCTTCCAAGTAGTGTTTCTTTTTTGTACCCGGAATCGGAATAAGGTCATCGCCGTTTGCAAGAACCCATGCGAGCGCAAGCTGAGGCGCGGTGATATTCATTTCCCGGGCAATGGCGGTAAGTTTTTGGACGAGCCCTATATTCACCGCCAAATTGTCTCCCTGGAATCTCGGCGTTCTTCTTCTGTAATCATCGGCATCCAGCTGCTCGGTCGACGTCATCTTTCCGGAAAGAAAACCTCTGCCGAGCGGACTGTAAGGCACAAATGAAATGCCGAGCTCACGGCAGGCGGGCAGCACATGCTCCTCTGCTTCCCTGCTCCATAAAGAATATTCCGATTGAAGCGCGGCAATCGGGTGAATGCGGACGGCGCGCCTGATCGTTTCTGCGGAAGCCTCTGACAATCCGATATACCTCACCTTTCCTTCGTCTATCAGCTCCTTCATGGCGCCGACGGTTTCTTCAATCGGCACCCGCGGATCAACCCGGTGCAGATAGTAAAGGTCGATATAATCCGTCCCGAGACGTTTCAGACTGGCATCACACGCTTTTTTCACATAATCGGGCCGTCCGTTAATTTCGATAAACTCACCCTTTTCGCTTCGGACATAACCGAATTTCGTCGCGAGGTAAAGCTCCTTTCTGAATGGGGCGAGTGCTCTGCCGACAAGCTCTTCATTTGCACCCAATCCATATTGATCAGCCGTATCAAACAAATTCACGCCGAGATGAACGGCATGATGCAGTGTGGAAATCGACTCTTCCTCACTCTGGCTGCCGTAGTATTCCGACATGCCCATGCACCCTAACCCCATTGCGGAAACCCGCATCGAACCGATCGTTCTGTCCTTCATATGTCCTCCCCCTTTCTTGTATGATAACTGGATTTCCTGATATTTGAAAATGATTTATGCATATGATTTACATATTGTTATAAAATTTTTAAAAATCTGTAAATTATCTATTTTTTTATCGCAATTCCGTCATATAATACAAATGTGGAAAAATTATACTCAAAGAAAAGAGGCGAAGTAATATGTGTAAAAAGCTGTTCAAAGCCATCCTCCCGTTTGCCCTGTCATTCACCATGGTTCTGTCGTTCTCCGGTTTGAATGTAAAAGCGAAAGAAACAGAAGCAGCCCGCTACGCAAAAGAAATCGCAGACCTTCAGCAGGGCACGACTCCTCAAGACGTTCTCCAATCCGCCAAAGAGCTTGCCAAACAGAAGCACGTTTCAACAGAAGCAATTCTCAAGCAGTTTCATCAAGAAATCACGGCAGACAAGGTGCAGGGAAATGTAACCGCTTCCAAAGAAGGGCTCTCTGCGATGGGCGGATCGTCAGGAACCAAGAAACTTCCGAAAAGCACAAAAGGCAATATTTATTACACGAACTCATACACGGCTTATTACAACCACGGGCATGTCGGCATGTATTCATCCGCTGATAAAATTGTTGAATCCGTGCCGGGAGACGGCGTCCGCCAGATTGCTTATAACGGCAGAGAAGTCGAAGACAATTCAATCGTCCAGACCGTGAAAGTCACCGATGCCCAAAAACAAGCCGCCGCTGACTGGGCTGTATCAAGAGTCGGTGATGAGTACTCCTTCAACTTCGTCAATAACAGAAATACGGGCCATGAAGGCGCCAAAAACTGCTCAAAACTGCTGTGGTCGGCATTCCTCTTAAAAGCCGGGATTGATATCGACTCTAATGGCGGCTTAGGCGTATACCCGCGCGACATCACAAGCTCGTCCTACACAACCACGATTCTGACCATTCACTAAGGAGAACAACGTGAAAAAAATCATCTGGATACCCTTAGTGATCATCGCCGCCGCAGCGGTCTTATGCTTCTTCTATTTCCGCACGGAAGACCCTGCGGAGGTTGCGAGAGACACATTAAATGACCCTGATTTTCTGAAAGATAAAGAGGCGCTGCTGTATTTCTCCACGGCGGCTGACCAAGACACGTTCGGCGGCGGAAAAAGCTACGCCCTCTTCGCCGATGACAAAGGACGGCTCTCTTCTTATCACATGAAGGGGCTTGAGCTCGGATCGGCCAAAGTGCATGACGGCAGCGTGCTGCTGGAGGACAAAAAAGGAATCTATACCGTTCAGGACGGCCTTCACACATATAAAAGAGCGTACCAGCATACGGGAGACAGCGCGGGATATATCGAACGGGCGAAAGGCTTTTACACGCTGTATAATTCGGGCTACGACAAGAGCGGCGGCAGCTATCGCTCAGAGCTGTACCGCCAGATTGACGGCAAGTGGAAGCAAGACGTCATCCCGCACTATATCCGCGCTTCAGGCTTTTTTAAAGATCATCTTTTCGCACTCACGCCGACAGATGACGAAAAAGGCTATCACATCCAAGACATTCAGGCTGATAAAGAAAAGCTCCATACAAACTCAATCGCGACGTGGACGTATAAAGAAGGCACGTCTGTCGAATCCCAGCTCGCCGCGGACGACAGCGCCGTCTGCTTTGTCACCAGAGGGGAAAAAGCAGATCACATCTATCAAATGGTGAAAGTCATGAAAAACAGCGGCGCCATCAAAACGTATGACATCGCCGCTTATAATAATGACGAACAGACGATCTATGACTCCATGCCGTTCAGCTTCAAAAAAAGCTTTTTCATGGAGCAGCGCAGCTTCTATTTCGTTGACGGCTTCGGAACCGTCTACCGTATCAACCCTGAGACCGGAAAAAGCAAAAAAGCCTTCAAGCTCCCCGCATCACGAATGAAAGCCGACTTCAAAGAGCTGACGCATCAAAACGGAAAGCTGTATCTGTTTACGTACAGCTACAAAAAGCCCGCCAAAATCGAATCCTTCGACCTGAAAACGGGCAAAAAGCTGAACGGCCTGACCATCCCGAACCTGAAAGATATCGTGACGCCGAAAAGCCATCTCAAGCTGTATGATGTGCAGGTGATGGGCGGGTTTTGAGAAGGAAAAGCAGTCATCATAATGAAAACACAAACTTTGGATTATATAAACAAAAAAACCTTTTATTGGTTTACCTGTACTCGTTTGAGGATATAGAGTAGTAGACTGAATAAAAGGAGGATATATAGTGAAAAAACGTTTCAAATGGTTTGTGGGAGTAGTTATTTTTGTTTTTATGTTCAGTTTTTCAGGTGTGACAGAAGCTATTAGTACAAAGACAATAAAAGATGAAATCACATGCCCTGTCTGTGATAAAACGATTAAGTCTGAAGGAAGTAAAAAAGACAGACAAAAAGCTTTGAATATCGTCAAAGACAGAGATGATTTGGATATGGATAAAACAGAAGTCTTTGTGACTGTTTTAAATAATAAAGATCATAAGATTGCATTGGTTCATTATGAAGATCAGCAAAATCATTCATTTGCGCAGAGGTATATTAATTTAAACACTGAGCAAATCGTTTTATCCGTAGAGGGTATAGGAAAATGGGACAAAGAAAAAAAAGAAGGAAATTTCAAATTAAGAGTTGGCGATAAAGAAATTATTAATGAAGATTTTAATCAAGATGGATTAAAAGGCAAGGGGAATAATGCTTTATTGAACTCTGTCAAAAAAGCATCTCCGACAAAATCAAAATTGGAGTCCTGTAACGATTTAGTCACAAAAATGCTGGGGCTGGGATCCAGTATTGCTTGCGCAGGTGCTTGTATGGCTGTCGGAGGTGCTGTCGGCGCAGTAGTGTGCTCGCCCTTATGTTTAGCAATTGAAAATGGAGTTGGCGAAGCAGGTGCTAAAGAAATTTGTGAACAATTCTTTGGTTGAAATATGCAGATTTGAAAAGAGCTTGCCGCTTTTGGTAAGCTTTTTATAATGAAACGTTACTGCAAGAAAGAAGGTGTTCATTTGAAATCATTCAGTATCTTCTTATTGTTGTCCGTCATTTGTATAACCATTGTTTTTGTCATAATGAATATGTTGATTGGATACCCTGATGTGAGCAACGGGGCATTGATTATGATTGTATATATCGTTGTGACCCTTATGATAAGGCTATATAACAAGAGAAAAGCCGACCGAACATAGAGATAGAGGAATTTAGGAGGGAGCCGATGAAGAAAAAGCTTGCCGCGGTGACCGTAACCATTCTCCTGGTTTCCGTAATAACCAACTCTTTTTTTAACGGCGGAAAGCCGGACTGGATTGATGTTTGCTCTACACTGCTGGCGTGTCTATTAGGAATTCTGTTCGTCCTTCGCTTAGAAAAAAGAGAAAACACGTAAAGAGCCGGATGCTGAAAACACCGGCTCTTTTTGCGCGTGATTTGCCGAATTGTGGATAAAACTCAGCCCGAAGCACTACTAACATGTGTATAAATAGGTTATATTGAAAAGAGAAGAATTGCCGCGTGCAAAAGAAAACCGGAGGACGTAACGATGAAAACCGCTTATTATTCTTGTGAAGAACATATTGAAACCGTGCTGGACATGTACATAGATGATCATGAGCTTCCGCCCGAAATCAGAAAAATCGAACATACTAACAGTTTATCCACAGCCTGTGAATTATGTGGGGACACTGCAACATATCTAGTAGGGAACGAATGATCCTACACAAAATACAGAAAAGATATCCACAATTGTGGACAATATATATGAATAACTTGTTTCTAAAGTGGGGATGACCTGTGAATATCAATATTGTGACAATCGGAAAACTAAAAGAAAAATACCTCAAGCAAGGCATTGAAGAATACAAAAAACGACTCTCAGCCTACGCAAAAATCGACATCATCGAACTCCCGGACGAAAAAGCTCCGGAAAACCTGAGCGACCAAGACATGAAAAACGTCAAAGACAAAGAAGGCGAACGCATCCTGGCCAAAATCAGCCCGGACACCCACGTCATCGCCCTCGCCATCGAAGGAAAAATGAAAACATCCGAAGAACTGGCCGATACAATAGATAAGCTGGCGACTTATGGAAAAAGCAAAATCACCTTCGTCATCGGCGGCTCACTCGGCCTAAGCGACGCCGTCATGAAACGGGCAGATGACAAGCTGTCATTCTCGAAGATGACGTTTCCTCATCAGTTGATGCGGCTGATTTTAGTGGAGCAGATTTATCGGGCTTTTCGGATTAATCGTGGTGAGCCTTATCATAAGTGAGTGGGGTTTTGATTAATTATATAAAGTGATTATGAAAGAAAGAGTCACTCAACTATTGAACGACTCTTTCTAAACGAAATAAAAACTGATTTTTTTACCATTCATTTATTAATCGTACTAACTTGTATAATTCTTTTTTATTAGATGTCCTCTACACCAAAATACTTATACAAGCCTTTTTCAATGCAATCTTCCAATGTTCCACCACAAAGTTCTGCAACTGACATTATATCAATGTCTTTAAAGCGAAATTTATTTGAATAACTATTAATAGATATGCTTATTTTTAATCTATTTGCATCACTTAAAATCTCTTTTTTTACTGCATTATTGCTATGTACAATATTATTTCTGACATTCAACCAAAACCTTATTAATTCATACTTTTTTGTCCCAACAATAAAGTGGTTTTCTTGCTTTTCAATGTATTTTTCGAAATATTTAAGGTATTTAACTATACCATTATCACTTCTATTCATAACATCTTTCATTTCAGGAAGTGATGGTTCAGATTCAATGAGTTTCTTGGTCAGGCTAAATAAAGTCGATTCCAATAAACTTAGAAACATTACAATAGATGCTAAAGAATTCATTTCACCCTCTAATTCTATTTGTTTTAATTTGAACTCCCTTTCGGACACATGACGAGATTGAATAACATCTACCCATTCCAATTCATCCGGGTCTTTCGTCTGTTCTCTTAATCTTTGATACTTTTCCAACATTTCTCGAGATTCTTTTAATTTCGAATCAATTTCCAATTTAAGTCTACTACCATTTTTTTTTGAAGACCTTAATATTGATAAAGATTCTAAGTAGTATGTATCTACAATACTATATAAATCTCTTATCAAAAGGGACGGTAAATTATCTTGTACTTGGCTTATATGAGAAAGATGCGACATTGAAAAATAAAATTTCTGTATTGGAATTTCCTCGATATTTTCTATCTCCATAAGCATTAAGCACCTCCGCAATTCCTTATATATTTTATTATCTAATTTTCCCATTCGAATCTATACTAATGTGCATTACTAATAGAATAATAGGTAAATTCTAGGTATAATATACTCTCATGTAAATACAGTTCTTAAAAGAAATACTCATTTCATCATTAGAGATTCTAAAAAAATCACTAATATTTTCTTATTAACATGCTTTTTTAAAAAAAGAAAATGAAACTGGGCATCACCTAAATGTGTAAAAAGTTATAATATAAATTGATTAAATTTTAAAAGAATTTATATTACTGCTAATCTTTCCTTCAAGATATATTGATACAATACCTGATATATTCGATATTAGTAATGTACACCATCTTTAGCCAATGAGTACTTAGAAGAAGAAAACACTAAAAAACGGAAAATTAGAAGATTGCTTTTTAAAAGAAATCTTTCTTGTTGCACATGGAAGGTATGAAAATAAATGGAGTAATCCCCACTTAGAAACTTTACAAGTAATATTAAAACGAAAATTTATTTATTTGTTAATGGATTTTGTGTTGTAATCTGATGATTGAGAGAATAAAAATGGGAAATGTTTGCTAAACAAATAGACCTATGCTATAATTTAGAAAAGGTCGAAAATTGTAGAAGTATGAGGCTGTGTTATTAATTGAATTTTCTTTTATTTAAAAATGTTGCCGCATTTTTAAATAAAAATATCTTTTAGTCTTACTAATAATTTTTATAACTAATTGACTTTTAAAAGAATAACATAGTGTGGTAAAAAAATCAACACCTATTAAGTTTGTTTAAAATATAGTAAAAAATTACAGGAATGTTAATTTGGAGTAAGACAAACTTAGACCTCTATCTTTTATTTCTTCGGCTTAATAACCAACAAGAAAGCAGGAGATATATTGGCAATATTAACAGCAAGGTTTATTAAAGATGGAATAGAAAAGGAATATGAAAAGAGTGATATCACGCCCGACTTATATAATGAAACCTTAAAAGGTTATCTCTATTGTCCTACTAAGAATTGCGGTGCAAGGGTTATTTATAATTCTGGTGTAAAAAGCTTTTTAAGAACATGGAATATGGATAACCATATTGACGATTGTATTCATGGTTTTACGAGAGCTAAAAAAAGGGTAGGTGTTGATACTACTCAATTTATTAATGTTGAACTCACTGCTGAGAGGAAAAAAAGGGCTTTAAAAGAAGCTTATAAGCTATATACTATGTCTGATGATGAAAAGACAATAGAGAAAACAAAGAAACCAACCAGAAAAAATAATCCGACTACTGTTGGAAAGGAATCTGTTCCCGTGACTCACGCTGTTTTACAAGATGGAGATCAGCCTGAAGAGGTAACTAATCGAAGGATAGGTATTAGAGGACCAAACCTCCCCAAAAGGACAGTGGATATGTTAAAGGATATTGATAATGGAAAACCTCGTTTAGTAATGGGAAAAGTAAAGAGTGTGAAATTAATAGAATCGATAGCTGATATCATTGTGGAAGAGGGTAAAACAAATATCCATGTTAAGTTTGAAGAAGTATTCATAAATAATAGTCCAGCTTATTTAGGGTTATTTCATCACATTTTAAAGTATCAAAAAGAAAACAAAAATCAGGATATTGTATTCACTGGGATTGGAGAAGTGAGGAGATCCAAAGTTAATGGAGATTTAGAACTTTCCGTTTTTTATGGAACTGATTTTTCTATAGACGGAATGGATTTAATAAAGCTATCAATGAGGAAATCTTAAAGTAGAATTTACTAAGAAAGTCGTTCAACTATTCAATGGGCGACTTTTTTAATTATCTTTCCATGATAATGTGAGGAAAACATTTAAACTAAAATTTAATAATATATGGATTAACTGATTTTTATTCATACTCTTCTAAATGTAAATTGCATTTTATCGAGTGATCAATAAATGAGTTACTCCTTCTTTAGACTTAAAATTTGAGGTTGCTCCGGCATCTGAGTTTTTTAATGAAGAGGGAGGACGCATTTGGTGTTTTAAGGAGTTAAAGGTATTATCCCTTGTCGGCTGTAAGTCATCGTACCTGTTTCACGATTAGCCCGTGTAAAAATGAAAAGGGCACGAACATGTTGATTTCTATAAAAATAAAATTGAATTCAATTTTATTAGTCATACCTTAAACGTCTTTTTATTTACTCAATCGACATTTTATGAGCAGATGAAATAAGTATTTCTTGAAGTCTCCCAAGCATGATTTCGTTTAGTTCAATTTGTAGGTAAGCTTCTATTATCAATTCTAAATGCAAAGATGTAAATGTATAACAGACCCATCTCTAGAAAGGCGATTCTACCTAAAAAAACAGCGTTTGTATTGGTTTTCATTCTTCTCTTACATATTAATAACGTCATGGTTATCTTCCACGGAATTTAGTCTGTTTGCTGATCATTCATTTTTCAAAATTTGTTTTCATTTAAAATAATGTTTGCGGTTTGCAGTGCTAAATGAAATAAAAAAAGAGCTCAAGGAATCATCCCTAAACCTCATACCCTCACTTCATATACCGATACTCCCGTAGCCTCTTCAAAATAGCCACTTCCCTCAACAATTCCTCTCCCACATTCGTTTCCTTCACTTTCTACCGCTCAAGCTCTTTGTCCACTAATCGTTTCACCGTTAAGACGTCGGTGCCGGTGATCAGAACTTCTGCCTTTGAGTCAAATTGTTTATCAGCACCTAGCTGCATGCCGTAGGAGTTGTATAAGAGCGTGTAGCCACGATGCCTGTTGTGAATTGACACGCTTTGGAGAAGCCGCCGTCGATGACGATCATTTTTCCGTTTCCCAATGTTCCCAACCCCAAAAAAGAAGCTGTCATTCAAGAATTCCCCCCTTGAATCACAGCTTCTTCCGCTTTTTCCACACGACAGTATAAATCCCTTTGCGTCACGGAAACCTAGTGGAAAAGGTTTCTGAAAGGAGGGGGCGTATGATGAAAAGTGAAAAAATTCAAAACAAAACATCTTTGGTTTGGAAGATGGCGATTGCATCTGCTGTTTCGTGGGAAGCGGCAAAACTGGTTGGCTCTGATCGCCCCTATTTAGCGCCTCTTTCTGTTATCTTATGTTTGCAGCCAACGATAGATCAGTCAATTCGCTTTTCTTTTCATCGTATTGCGGGAACTGCGATTGGGATCATGCTAACGTCCTATCTTGTCAGTCACTTGCCAATGAATGGCTGGATGCTGGGGCTGTTCCTATTAGGCGGTACTTACATTGCGAAGTGGTTACGAATAGATGTAACGGTTCTACATCAGGTAGCGCTCACCATTTTGTTGGTCTTTACGTTTGAACGAAACGCTAAAGATTATGCATTCGACCGAATCATCGATACGGTGATCGGCGTCATCATTGCCATACTGGTTCACATGTTCCTTTTTCCGCCGGACTACACAAAAAAGGCAGCGGACTCTTTTCAAACATTGGCTCGTCAGCTTTCCGGCACACTTTCAGACCTTTCCAAATGGGTGCAATCAGAGTGGGGACAAGGAAAAGGAAACCTCATGGCGTATAGAATGAACCATCTTCTGCAGGAGCTGCATACGGCAAAAGAGATGCTGCAAACAGCCTCTGCCAGCTTAAAATTCAACCCCGTCAGAAAAAAACATAAAATCATCATTTCAAGCTATCAAATAGAGATGCAAAAGTTGAACGCCGGATTTGAGTATCTATCAAATATAGTGAAAACGTTAAAAGAATGGGAAAAAGAAGGAGCTTTATCTTCAAGTGACAAAAGGGAGCTGGGGAATGATTTACAAGTGTTAAGTGAATACTTTGCGGGTTTTAAAGGCATACAGCAGGGTGAAACAGACAATTGGAAACAGAAGGAACAGATCATGTTATTGGAATCTCTCCGTTCCGACATGCTGTCTCACCCGCCGCCCTGTCATAAGGTCTATAAAGACTCTTTTTTTTTAGAAACGAAGAAATTGCTGAAGCGTTTGTAATGTTTTCCGAAAAAAAAGAATACGGATATACAGATGCAGATATGATCAGGTAAAAGCGGGGGACATGAAATGGATGATATACACCGGATTTTGGATGTCATCGCCAATTCTAAGAAAGCTAAGGTACTGGCTACCATCATTAAAACAGAGGGGTCCGCTTATAAGAAGGAAGGGGCCTCCATGCTAATTTTAGGGGACAAAACAAGAGTCGGAATGTTATCCGCCGGTTGTCTGGAAGAAGATCTCGTTGAACGGTCGGAACAGGTCTGGGCTGCAGGAGAGCCGTTGATTGTCCGCTTTGATATGAGCGCGGAGGACGATTTATCCTGGGGGCAGGGCGTTGGCTGTAATGGTGTTTTGACGGTTTTACTTGAGCCTGTAAAAGGAGAATTGGAACGAAATCTGATGACAGTCAAGACATGCTTAGATGAAAAAAAGTCTGTGACCCGAATGAAACGATTCACTAAAACGTTAGAGCTGAAGGAAGATCTGTACATAGTGGAAGACGGCAGAGTGTTTGGAACCGGGGATGTTATGGAACAAGGCCGTATTCAAAAACTGAGACAGACGGAAAAGGGAATCAAGAGGGATGAACATACCTCTGATTTATTTTTTATCCATCAGATGGTGCCAAAACCTTGTTTATATGTCTTCGGAGCAGGGGAAGATGCGAAGCCGTTAGTTTCTTTGGCAGCTGGCACTGGCTTTCATGTGACGGTGATTGACTGGCGCCCCGCTTTATGTCATCACGGCCATTTTCCTGAAGCCGGCCATTTGATAACAGGAGCACCGGAAGAAGTCATGGAAGGTCTGAGCATGACAAAAAGGGATTTTGTTGTCATTATGACGCACAGCTTTCAAAAAGATCAGATCATTTTACATACATTAAAAAACGAGAATGTGTTTTATAAAGGTGTATTAGGCCCCAGAAGGCGCACCGAGCGGCTATTAGGCGGAGCTGAGATTCCGGAGGATATTCATGCCCCTATCGGACTTCCCATCGGGGCACAGGGCCCTGAAGAGATTGCTGTAAGTATTGTCGGCGAGATGATTAAAAAAATGCGAAAACAAAGGTCTCTCTTATGAAAACAGCAGGCATTTACCTGGCAGCCGGTACAAGCAGACGCATGGGGACGGATAAGCGCAGTTTATTTCTCAATGGCGTCTCTCTGGGAAGTATAGCTCTTAAAAATGCCTTGTTATCTGAATTAGATCATATTTTTGTTATTACGAGAAAGGGAGATTCACTGCATTGGCTTTCGGATTTTTTCTTTTTAGACCCCATATCAAGCAAGTGGAGCCAGGCAGAATGTGAGCAAGCGGGTAAAGGCCAAGGCCATTCTATACAATGCGGTGTGAAAAAAGCGGCAGAGTACGAGGCTGACGCCGTTATCATTCTCCTTGCAGATCAGCCGTTTGTCACCGCAGATATCATCAATACGTTAATTGATTCCTATCAAAAGGAGCACCGTTATTTATTTATCTCCGCTGAAAATCAATATCTTCCTATGCCCCCCATTTTATTCTCAAATCAATGTTTTCCGGTATTGCTTCAGTTAAAGGGAGATCAGGGCGCCCGGCATGTCATCCGTGAAAGTATGATCAATATGGGAAAAATGATCAGCTTTCAAGACCCTTTGCTTTTTTATGACGTCGATACAGTTGAAGATTATACGCTGCTGCTGAATAAATTCGGGGAGTGAATGAGTTGGAGTATATCGGGAAGAGTGTCATTCGAAAAGAGGCCCTTGAAAAAGTGACGGGTAAAGCGAAATATACGGATGATTTTCAAGAAACAGGCACATTACACGCAAAAATGCTGATCAGTCCATATGCGCATGCCGATATTGTGTCTATGGACTTTTCAGAAGCTTGGAAGATTCCCGGCGTGAGAGCGATATTGGGTGATGAACCTTTTCCGCTTGCAGGTGAGGAAATTAAAGACAGATCGCCGATTGCTTATAAAAGGGTCAGATACCATGGTGAGCCGGTTGCTGTTGTTGTTGCGGAAAATTCAATTACAGCTAAAAAGGCAGCGGATGCCATCAAAGTATCCTATAAACCTCTTCCCGTCGTCAATTCCCCCCGTGAGGCCTTTCAAAAGGATGCGCCGCTCGTCCATGAAAATGCGGACCGCTATGAGAAGACAAAAGGTGTATTCCCGGTTCCGAAGACCAATATCGCAAACGTGGATAAGGTTAGAAAAGGAAATATTGAAGACGGGTTTAGGGAAAGTGATGTGACAGCAGAATTCCAGATTTCCTTTAACCCTTCTGATCACGCTGCGATGGAAACAAGATGCTCGATTGCTGAAATTCGGGCGGATGAGGAGATTATCATTACCACATCCTCTCAAGCTCCTTTTGCCATTAAAAAATTAATGCAGTGGTATTTTGGAATCGAACCCGGAAAGGTGATCGTCAAAACGCCTTTAGTAGGAGGAGCGTACGGGGGAAAAGCAGCCGTTCAGTTAGAGGTGATTGCCTATTTGGCATCAAAAGCAGTCGGAGGCCGGCCCGTCAAATTGTTTAATACGAGAGAAGAAGATCTGATCACATCTCCCGTTCATATCGGGCTGGATGCCATTGTCAAATTAGGGGCTGCAAAGGATGGAATCTTAAAGGCGGCGGACATTCAGCTTTTATTTGATGGCGGAGCGTATTCTGATAAAGGAGTGGACATCAGCCGGGCTGCGGTGGTTGATTGTACGGGTCCGTACGCGATCAATCATATACGGTGTGATTCATATTGTATGTATACGAATCATCCATATCCAAGTGCATTCAGGGGATACAGCCATGCTGAAGTGTTATTTGCCTTTGAGCGGACGATGGATGTATTGGCGGAAAAGCTGAACATGGACCCATTAGAACTCCGCTATAAAAATGCCATTCGCCCCGGTGACACCACACCGACTCAAGTTCTTCTCAATTCAAGCACGGTCGGAAATGTGCCGAAGTGCATTGAAAGATTGAAGGAATTAATGAATTGGTCCGAGGGACAGCGAATTGAAATCGATGGCCGGAAGATACGGGCAAAGGGAATCAGCTGCATTTGGAAAACCTCAACATTTGATACAAATGCAACGTCCGGGGTGATTTTAACCTTTAATCCCGATGGAAGCATTAATTTGATGTCAGGGGTAGTGGAAATTGGAACAGGGACAAAAACAGTGTTAGCCCAAATCTTAGCGGAACGAATGAAAATGGATATAAGCAAAATTCACGTAAAAATGCTTATAGATACACAAACAACACCCGAGCATTGGAAAACCGTGGGGAGCAGAGGGACGTTAATGGCCGGAAGAGCCGTACTGAATGCAGCGGAGGAAGCCATTCGAAAGCTGAAGGATGTGGCATCATGTGTGTTGCGGGTTCCTGTCGGGGAATTGGAAGTGGCCGACGGAAAGGTTTATTTTATAGATCATCCTTCTGTACATGTTGAAATAAAAGACATTGCTTACGGATATACGTTTCCAAATGGAAATACCATTGGCGGCCAAATCATTGCGAGCGGCAATTACACATTAACCCGAATGACGAATTTAGACCGGGAAACGGGAAGAGGGAAGCCGGGACCCGAGTGGGCTGTCGGTGCTCAGGGAATTGAAGTTGAGTTGGATAAACGGGATTATACGTATCGAATTACAAAAGCCTATTCTGTTGTGGATATAGGAACAGTATTGAATGAAAAAGCTGCAAGGGGTCAAGTGATGGGGGGGATGAGTATGGGAATCGCATTCGGAGGAAGAGAAACCTTTGTATTTGATTCATATGGCAGAGTATTAAATCCTCAGCTTAGAACATACCGCCCCCTTCACTATGGAGAGCAGCCTGAATATATCATTGAATTTGTTGAAACCCCGCATGTGATTGCCCCTTATGGAGCGCGCGGAGGCGGGGAACACGGACTGTTGGGGATGCCGGCAGCATTGGGAAATTGCCTTTCCGCCGCTTTAGGTGTCCAATTGAATCAACTTCCTCTCATTCCCGAACGATTATGGAGGACGCAAGAGGGGTGGAAAGATGATACCGTTTGATTTTGATTATTTTAAACCGAAGACCATTCAAGAAACAATCAATCTATTTCACTCGCTTGCGGCAGAAAAGAAAACACCAATGTATTATTCCGGCGGCACGGAAATTATCACGTTAGGAAGGCTGAATATCATCTATACGGATGCGGTGATAGATATGAACGCGCTTCCGGAATTTCAAACCATCCGCTTTTATGAAAATGATCTGGTGATCGGAGCGGGCGTGTCATTAACGAAACTGGAGGAAGAAAATCCATTTCCGCTATTAAGTAAAACAGTAAGTGAAATAGCCGATCGTACGACTCGAAATAAAATCAGCCTGGGCGGAAACATTTGCGGGGGCATCTATTACCGTGAGGCCGTGCTGCCGTTGCTGATTTCTGATAGTTTGATAGGGATTGCAGGGAGAGCGGGGATTCATTACCGTCCCATAAATAAAGTATTTAACAAGGAAATACAGTTGCAAAAAGGTGATTTTTTATTTCATGTCGTTGTCGATCGAGCGTACGTTGACCTGCCATTTGTCAGTATCAAAAGAAGACAGCAGTGGAATGTCGGGTATCCATTGGTGACGGTCTGTGCGCTGAAAAAAGATGATGAGATCAGAATGGCCTTCAGCGGCGTATGTCCATTTCCGTTTCGTTCTGCTGAAATGGAGGCTGTGCTTAACGATAAAAGCCGATCAGCAGAAGAAAGAGTAAGCAGGTCTTTACAGTATGTACCCAAACCCGTTCTTGATGACGCAGAAGGCTCAAGTGAATACCGAATGTTTGTCTTGCAAAATACAATTTTAGATGCCTTACGGGAATTAGAAGGAGGTCCAAATGTCTGATCCTATTACGTTGAAAGTAAATGGCGAGGAAAGACAGATTACGGTCAGGCCGGCTGATACTTTGTTATTTGCTCTTCGTCTTCGTCTCGGATTAACTGGTGCAAAACCGGGCTGCTTAAATGGGGATTGCGGCGCCTGTACGGTATTAACGGACGGGGTGCCGATGAAATCTTGCTTAATGCTTGCGGCAGAAGGGGAAGGAAAGGACATTACGACAATTGAAGGACTGATCAATACGCCGATTCAAAAGGCTTTTATTGAAAAATTCGCGTTTCAATGCGGTTATTGCACACCGGGTTTTCTCATGAATTGTCATGCTTTGGTGAATACTGAGCCGAATGCAAGTGATGACACGATAAAAAATTGGCTGGAGTCCAATATTTGCAGATGTACGGGTTATAGGGAGATTGAAGAAGCGGTTAAATCCGTTTTACATACAGGGAAACCGTAAAAAAAGAGCCCAGAGAATCATCCCTGAACTCCATATTCTTCACTTCATATACCGATACTCCCGCAGCTTCTCCAAAATCGCCACTTCTTTCATCAGTTCTTCACCGACGTTTGTTTCTTTCACTTTCTTCCGCTCCAGCTCTTTGTCGACTAATCGTTTCACTGTTAAGACGTCGGTTCCGGTGCTCAGCACTTCGGCCTTGGAGTTAAAGTGTTTATGGGCGACGAGCTGCATGCCGTAGGAGTTGTATAAGAGCGTGTAGCCGGCGATGCCTGTTGTGGATTGGTAGGCTTTGGAGAAGCCGCCGTCGATGACGATCATTTTTCCGTTTGCCTTGATCGGATCTTCGCCTTCGATTTCTTTTACCGGTGTATGGCCGTTGATGATATGGCCGTGGTCCGGGTTGAGGCCGAATTCCTTCAGGATGTTTCGGCAGGCTGCTTCGTCTTCACGCAAATAGTAATACGGGTTTTTCTTTTCTTTATGGGTTTCCTTCTCTTTAATGAAATACCGCTCAAAGGTTGTCATGGCGCGTTTTCCGAAGAGGGAAGAGTATTCGCCTGTCCATAAGTACCAAGTCATATCTGTCGCCAGATCATCGGTTTCTTCCGGATGGGCAAACGCTTCCCGTAAGAACCGTTCAAAAACATCTAGCAGCTCACGGCCTGCATAAGCTTTATCCTCTATCATCATCGTTTCCATGCTGCCGTTTTCATCGACGGGAATACAGCCGTGAATCAGCAGGTTGCCGTTATATTTTAAATAAAGGCTGCCTTTTTTCATCATAAAATTCATATGGCGGCCCAGCTTTTCGGAGTTCTGAACAGAGAACAGCAGCTTGTCCATGACTTCTGCTTCTTCTTCTAACAGCTCATCAGGCTGTTTGGGATTCACCGTCGCAAAGCAGGTGTTTTCCAGTTGATATGTTTTTCCGTTCAGCGTGATTTCATTGCGGTCATAATCGATCTTTTCCAGTAACAGCCGTTCCTCCATATTAAAGTTCGGCCGTCTCTTAATAATCGGGCTCTCAAGCTTGAATTGGATCATCGCGATCGCCTGATGAATTTTTGTGATTTGTTTAATCTCATCTTCCGGTCTGTTTTCGTCCGCTTTCGGGCGGAAAGACGGGTTATCATCGTAATATTTTTCGGCAAGGTTCAATAGCGGTCTCAGATTGATGCCGTAAACGTCTTCAATAATATCCAGATTGTCATAGCGGGCACAGATGCGGATAATGTTTGCCAGGCATACTTTTGAGCCGGAATAAGCGCCTATCCAGAGAACATCATGATTCCCCCATTGAATATCCACTGAATGATAGTTGATCAGTTCTTCCATGATCTTATCCGGCTGCGGTCCGCGGTCATAAATATCGCCGACAACATGCAGATGGTCGACCACCAAACGCTGCGTGCTGTAGGCAAGGCCGGTGATCAGCTTATCGGCCTGGCCGAGCGCAATGATCTGTTCTATGATTTCGGAGTAGTATTGTTCTTTGTTGGCGGCTTGTTCTGTTTTGTACAGCAGCTCTTCAGAAATATAAGCAAATTGGGCGGGCAGTGCTTTGCGCAATTTGGAGCGGGTGTACTTGGAAGAACAATAAGAAACGAGCTTAATCATCCGGTGAATCGTTTCTTTATACCACTCGTTTAATGCCTCTTTCGTATCAAAGTCATGTTTGATCAGCTTCAGTTTGTCTTCCGGATAATAGACCAAAGCCGCCAGTTCATCAATTTCTCTATCGTAAATGACGCCGCTGAAAATATCGCGAATCTTCTCTTTAACCCTTCCTGAACCGTTCCGCAGCACGTGCTGGAATGCCTGATACTCCCCGTGCAGATCACTGACGAAATGCTCGGTTCCTTTCGGCAGGTTCAGTATCGCTTTCAGATTAATGATTTCCGTGACCACTTTTTCTTCACAATCGTATTTTTGTGCGAGCAGATCTAAATATTTCGTTTCCAACCTCGTCCATCCCCTTTTTATTTACGAGCAATTGTATGATAAAGTGAATTTAAAGTATGACATAATGTTTAAATGATTAGACCTTATATGATAGTACCGCATAACGCCTTTTTGAGACAATGAAAACGGAAAATACGGCGCTTCAGGCATCAAAAATTGGACCGGGATAACGCCGTGCAGCTCATCCCTCTATTGACAATGCATTCAAGTTCCATTAAAATAAAAAGTTAGCTGATAGGTATTTCTATTAGAAACTCAATACGTAGCAGGCTATGATTGCTGTGGGTCGAACTACAGCAGGAGCGGCTTCTGGAGAGACCGCGGGTTTTCCGCGGCGCCGAAGGGTTCACAATCTCAGGCAAAAGGACAGAAGAGTACCGAATATGTATTTGTCATGCTGTTGATTGTCAGCGGCGCAGATATAATTTGATATTCTTATGACCATGAGATTGGAGGGCATCCAATCTCTTTTTTTATTGGCTTTTTTTGCTCGTCGTTCACTAGAGAGGTAAGGAGGAGTCAGATGTGGAGCAGCGAGAGCTAAAGAGGGACTTATCGAATCGGCACGTGCAGCTGATCGCCATTGGCGGCACGATCGGCACCGGATTGTTTTTAGGGTCCGGTAAGGCAATTCAGCTGGCGGGTCCTTCTATCATCTTTGCGTATTTTATTGTAGGTATTGCGCTTTTTTTCGTCATGCGGGCGCTGGGAGAACTGCTGTTATCTAAAGCGGGCTACCAATCATTAACGGATATTGCCGAGGCGTATTTAGGACCGCGTGCAGCGTTTGTCACCGGCTGGACCTACTGGTTTTGCTGGATTATGACGGCTATGGCGGATGTGATCGCCGTCGGTGTGTATGTGAAATATTGGTTTGATATTCCGCAGTGGATTCCGGCACTTATCTGTTTGCTCATTTTATTAGGGCTTAATCTGTTAACGGTTAAGATTTTTGGAGAATTGGAGTTTTGGTTCGCCTTAATTAAGGTAGTCACGATTCTCGCGTTAATTGTCATCGGTGTGGTTCTGCTGGTGATTGGGTTCAAAACGCATACCGGAACGGTTTCAGCGGCGAATCTGTGGGAGCACGGCGGCTTGTTTCCGAACGGATTTTCAGGCTTTTTGCTTTCGTTCCAGATGGTGATCTTCGCCTATGTCGGTGTGGAATTAGTGGGTGTGTCGGCGGCGGAAACGTCAAATCCGAAAAAAAATATTCCGTCCGCTATCAATAAAATTCCATTGCGGATTTTATTTTTCTACGTCGGGGCATTGCTCATTCTTTTATGTATTAATCCGTGGATGCAGCTGAATGCGGCGGAAAGTCCTTTTGTAAAGACCTTCAGCCTGGTCGGCATCCCGTTAGCCGCGGGAATCATTAATTTTGTCGTATTAACGTCTGCCGCTTCTGCTTGTAACAGCGGGATGTTTTCAACAAGCCGGATTTTGTATAACTTAAGCAAAACGAAACAAGCGCCTGCAAGTTTTGCGAAGCTGAATAAAAATCATGTGCCGAGCCGCGCATTATGGATATCGGTTATTGTGCTGTCAGCTGGCGCTCTTTTAAGCAAATTAATACCGGAAGCGGCCTTTGGCATCGTGACAACCATCAGCGCGATTTGTTTCATTTGGGTGTGGGGCGTGATTCTGGTCTGTCATATCAGATACAGGAAAACCCGTCCGGACTTACATGCAAGCTCGTCTTTCAAGGCGCCGTTTGCGCCGTTTATCAATTACGCCGTGCTGGCGCTGTTTGCCGTCATTCTGGTGATTATGCTGTTTGCGGATGCAACGCGCCCGGCTTTGCTGCTGACGCCGCTGTGGTTTATTGGATTATTTCTTATCTATCGGGCGAGAGGGAGAAAGACAGATTGAATTGCTTCAGACGGTGTACTGCCATGCAGTATGCCGTTTTTTGTTTTGATTGGAAAGCGAGAATATTTGTTAGAAATCAGGCTATAATGATTGTATAATTTAAAAAAGTGTATAATTTTAAATTAAGCGAGGTGATGATATGAAGTATGAGAAGTTATCTAAGCTTTTTTATAAAATGGATGCTGATTCATATGAGAAAGAATTTAAAAAGAGAACAAGCAGCTATGGCAGTTATTCAACATCATTAAACATACGGGGGTTCCGAAAAGGCCGACCCACGGACGATTCATTTGAGCTATTTTATGTGAATACACATAAACTCATGAAGCTGAATAATGAAGTGTTGTTAAACAGTTCCAAAATTTCATCCCTTATCAGTCAGCTCCCCGAATTTGCCGTCAAACCTTATTTTGATAAATTAATTATTAATGAAGCACAGAGTAATAATGAAATTGAAGGAATCCGCAGTACAAAAAAAGAATTGAAAGAGGCTCTTAAAGCGTTAGAACAATCCGAGCCCTCACATAAGCGGTTTGTCGGATTGATGAAAACATATCAATTTATAGACCGAATTCCGTCGTTTACAAGCATTCATGACTTTAGGGAATTATATGACGAGCTGGTCGCAGATGAAATCGGAGCAGAAGATGCGCCGGATGGTGAGCTATTCAGAAAAGGCTATGTTGAAGTGAACGATGGGAACATGACCACCCATATCGGCGTTAATTCTGAACAGAAGATAACAGAAGCGCTTGAGGCTTTAATTGCTTATCTTCATGATGAAACACATCCCCAGCTGTATCGTTACATGACAGCTCATTACTACTATGAATACATTCATCCTTTTTATGACGGCAATGGAAGAACAGGACGCTTTATCGTTGGGAGTTATTTGTCCCGATACTTAGAAAAATATTCAGCCATCACTTTTTCTTACGCAGTTAATAAGAACAAAGATAAGTATTATAAGGCATTAGAGGAAATTCCCGCACCTTTAAACCGGGGAGAGCTGACTTTTTATTTAATGGATATGCTGGAATTGCTTCTGTCAGGACAAAAAGGAATTATTGAGGATCTTGAATTTAATTTAATGAAACTGAAACGAATTAGGAACTATATTGATAGCGATCAATGGGCTGATTATAAAGATGAACGTGATATTTTTAATATCATTATCACGATTAATGTATTTGTAAATGATCAGGTTACGCTGTCGGTGCAAGATTTAATGGAGCTCTCAAATAAATCGAGACATAAAATTAACAGAGTAATGGATTATTTAGAACAGCAAGGATTTGTTGAGCTGGTAAGCAGAAGGCCAAAATCTTATAAAATCAGCGAGGATTGTTTAGAGGAAATACTGCCTTCTTAATTAGTATATTTAAAAAAGCCGCCATTCATATGGCGGCTTTCACATTAATTCCGGATCAAATAATCAAATGCGCCTAAAGCGGCAGTTGCACCTGATCCCATGGAGATAATGATTTGGTTGTACGGGCCGTCTGTGCAGTCCCCTGCGGCAAATAGGCCGGGAACGCTTGTCGCGCCGCTCTTATCGACGATGATTTCGCCGATGCGGTTGCGTTCGACCGTTTCGTCTAACCATTCTGTATTAGGCACGAGGCCGATTTGGACGAATACACCTTGGAGTTCAACGTGTTTTTCTTCGCCTGTTTCACGGTCAACGAACGTAATGCCGTTTACGTTTTGGTCGCCTGTGATTTCTTTCGTTTGTGCATTTTTGTGCACAGTGACGTTTGGCAGGCTGTAAAGACGTTTTTGCAGGACTTCGTCTGCTTTCAGTTCAGGCGCGAATTCCAGCACAGTCACGTGATTGACGATACCTGCAAGGTCAATCGCCGCTTCGATTCCGGAGTTTCCGCCGCCGATAACGGCTACGTCTTTGCCTTCAAACAATGGTCCGTCACAGTGCGGGCAGTATGCAACACCTTTGTTTTTGAACTCTTGCTCACCAGGTACGTTGACATTGCGCCAGCGGGCACCTGTTGAAAGGATCACTGTTTTACTTTTCAGTACAGCGCCGTTTTCGAGTTCAAGTTCGAAGAGGTCTTTTTTCTCAAGGCGTTTCGCGCGCTGAAGGTTCATGACGTCAATATCATAATCTTTCACGTGCTCTTCAAGGCTTGCAGCGAGCTTCGGTCCTTCAGTCGCTTTGACGCTGATGAAGTTTTCGATGCTCATGGTGTCGAGTACCTGGCCGCCGAAGCGTTCAGCGACGACACCGGTGCGGATGCCTTTACGCGCCGTGTAGATGGCCGCGCTTGCGCCGGCAGGTCCGCCGCCGACAACAAGAACGTCAAACGGCTCTTTGTCGGCAAACTCAGACGCATCTGCGCCGCTGCCCATTTTTGCGAGAATCTCTTCGATGGTCATACGGCCGCTTCCGAAAGATTCACCGTTTAAGAATACAGTCGGAACAGCCATAATGTTTTTGCTTTCCACTTCTTCTTTGAATGCCGCGCCGTCAATCATTGTATGAGTGATATTCGGGTTGAGCACGCTCATCATGTTTAATGCTTGGACGACATCAGGGCAGTTGTGGCACGTCAGGCTGATATAAGACTCGAATCGGTATTCTCCGCTGATGTTCTTAATCTGGTCAATGACCTTTTGATCAGCCTTAGGCGCTCTGCCGCTGACTTGAAGCAATGCCAGCACTAATGATGTAAATTCGTGGCCGAGAGGAACACCGGCGAATGTAACGCCTGTGTCTTCTCCGGTACGATTAACGCTGAAGCTCGGTGTTCTGTTTAATTCAGTTTTTTCAACTGAAATTTTAGATGACATGGAAGCCAGCTCGTCAACGAGAGCCAGCATGTCCTTAGAAGTGTCATCGTCACCGGCGCTTACTTTGAGAACAATGTCGTTCTCAATTAGCTGCATGTATTGATTTAATTGTGCTTTGATATTTGCATCAAGTACCAATGGAATGCACTCCTTAGATTTTACCTACCAAATCAAGGCTAGGTGTAAGTGTTTCGCCGCCTTCTTCCCATTTAGCCGGGCAGACTTCACCTGGGTTTTGACGAACGTATTGAGCTGCTTTTACTTTGTTTACAAGGTTGCTTGCGTCACGGCCGATACCGCCTGCATTGATTTCAACTGTTTGGATAACGCCATCAGGATCGATGATGAATGTTCCGCGGTCAGCAAGACCAGTTTCTTCGTCAAGAACGTCGAAGTTGCGGGAGATCGTTTGAGATGGGTCACCGATCATTGCGTAAGTGATTTTGCCGATTTTTTCAGAGCTGTCATGCCAGCCTTTGTGTACGAAGTGAGTATCTGTAGAAACAGAGTATACTTCAACACCTAATTCTTTCAGTGCAGCGTATTGTCCTTGAAGATCTTCAAGTTCAGTCGGGCAAACGAAAGAGAAATCCGCTGGATAGAAGCAGAAAACGCTCCATTGACCTTTCAAATCTTCGTTTGTTACATCGATGAATTCACCGTTTTTGAAAGCTTTTGCTTCGAATGGCAGTACTTCTTTTCCGATTAAAGACATAATATCTTCCTCCTGAAATGTGATTTGAAATATATTAAAAAGACAAAGCATTCACTTTATCTTTCAATAATAATTCTAATTATATATAGATTATTAAATAACATTTATTTTTTGTCAAGCTATATGGGGTATTATTTTCTGCTTTTTTTGCTTTAGATGTTTAAAAACGCCTGGTATAAGCGGTTTGGCGCTGTTTGTCATGTTTAACGCCGGGCGAAAGGGGGATTCTCAATTGGTGCAGAATAATATCAAGAATCCACCCTCTATATGGTAGTATAAACCAAAGAGGGGACGGTCATGCAAATAAAGTAACTTTGTTCAGGAACACTTTTATGAACGGGTGTTAGGTTTTTTAAAAAAATGATCAGTCCGGTGTTCAGAATTTAAAGATATATATTTGTTTTGAACTTATTCAATTATGGATAGCGGATGTTCTTATATTAGCTTTACCTCATATATCATCATGAGATTTAAGTGTGAAATGAAGATGGTTTTACGCAGGGGTGTTAGGAACGCAAAAATAATATAAATATCAAGCCAGTTTTAACAAAGACGTTAAATAGGAGTGTAGAAGTTGACCATACCAGGATATCAAGAATTTATGTACCCTTTTTTAAAAATTCTTTCAGGTAAAAAGGAGCACAGATTACAAGACTTATACGTGAAATTAGCAGAAGAGTTAAACCTGTCAGAGGAAGATGCAGAAAAATTATTACCCAGCGGAAACCAAAAAGTACTTCATAATCGAATCGGTTGGGTAAGAACATATTTAAGTAAAGCCGGTTTAATCGACATTGTTAGACGGGGTGTTTTTCAGATCACCAGCGAAGGCTTAGAAATAATTAATGACCCGAGTGTCGCCAGTATAGATAATAGATTTCTAATGAAGTATAAGAGTTTTCAGAGATTCAAGCAGACGGGTAAAGACAGCAATCAACAGGAAAGTGAGCCGTCGATTACTTCAGAGCCCAGAACTCCCAATGAAATTATTGAACAGAATTATAATGCTGTTAAAAATGAGATTAAAGAAGAGTTACTGAACCAAATATACAAATGTTCTCCTGCCTTTTTTGAAAAACTAGTCGTAGAATTGCTTGTTGCTCTTGGATATGGCGGTTCATTAACAGATGCAGGCACGGCTATAGGGAGATCTGGAGATGGCGGCATAGATGGAGTTATCAAAGAAGACATTTTAGGGCTGGATATGATTTATCTTCAAGCCAAGAGGTGGAAAGATTCTGTTTCAAGGCCGGAAATACAAAAATTTGCGGGCAGCCTGGATGGGAAAAAAGCGAAAAAGGGTGTGTTTATTACTACATCTGTATTTACTGATGGCGCAAAAGAATATGTTAAAGTGATCGATAAAAAAATTATATTAATTGATGGAGAGAGGCTAACGGATTTAATGTTCAACTATAATGTCGGCGTTAGTTTAGAGAATACTTTTGTTATCAAGAGAGTAGACCTGGATTATTTTGAAGAGTGATTAAAAAGAGGTGCTGTTAAAAACAGCACCTCTTTTTCGGAAAAAAATGGATGATCATCTTTACAATGCTATTTTCGAAACCGATAATAAAAAGACAGTTTAAGTAGTGGTAAATCATTCAAACATAATAAAAAAAGGGTGATCAAAAATGGAAGTTAGAAAAACAAAGTTCAATTATTTATACATTGTTTGGTCTGGGCTGACAGTTTTGATTTCTATTATGATCTTCAGAAAATTATTTCCTTTGGCGCTTTTTCCAACGGTTTTTCTTTTTTTATCCGTTTACGGATTGTTGTTCTTTATGAATTATGGACTTTTTGGAGACTGGAGAAATAGAATAAGGGCTGGGTTAAGGCGCCCGGCAACCATTGGAGAAAAGGAGTACCTTGAAAGGTTAAACGATGAAGTTTTTGTAAGCGTACAAAGACATTATCCTCATGTGAAAAAAGCGGATCTTTTTTTAATAGATGATGAGGGTATTAATGCATTTGCACTGGGGTTTAAAACGATAGGATTGACTTCGGCGGCTATGAGAAATTTAAGTGATGGTGAGCTAAAAGCGGTACTGGCCCATGAGTATGCGCATCTTGCTTTTAAAGACACATTACACCTTGTGATGTTTAATTCCAGTTTTACTATTTTGAGTATCGCACTGTTGCCGCTGTATGTGATGGGATTTTTTATATGTTTTATTCTGGGGTGTATTGAAGGGCTTCTGAACGGCGGATCAAATCCTTCTGTGTCTGGGGGGTTATTAAATATATTCTTTAGGCTGGTCGGATGGTGTTACATAACATACTGCCGTTTGGGATTTTATTTTGTGAATATCGGAAGCAGAGATTTTGAATATCGGGCAGATGAAGTAGCTGCGAAAGCGGGTTTCGGAGATGAGCTGTTAGAATTTTTCTATCGGATTGAACGTGAAAATATTGACATTCGAAAAGGTTTTATCGCTTTATTAGCTTCCACTCACTCCTATACAGCTTACCGAATTGAGAATATTGAAACATTTTTGACCGGAGTCAGACAAGAATATTGATATTCATTGTCTTTATAACCAAAGGGGGTATGATCATGCAAATAAATAACATTACTTTGTACAGTTGTGCGTTGGAGGAGACGAAACACTTCTATGAACGGGTGTTAGGTTTTCCTTTAATTGATGAGTCCGGTGATTCGTTTACCATCAAGGCGGGAGAAAGTGAGTTGGAATTCAGGCGCGCCGATTCTCACTCTCATCCTACGTATCATTTCGCGTTTAACATTCCGAATAATCGTTTTGATGAGGCGAAGGCGTGGATAAAGGATAAAGTCGTTTTTCAAACGGAAGATGGGGAGGATGAGGTGTATTTCTCTCATATTCAGGCGCGTTCCTTTTATTTCAAAGATCCGTCCAACAATCTGGCGGAATTCATCGCGAGAGAAACATCGCCGCCAAGCGCGGAACGTTTTTCGATTGAGTCCGTTCTGAATATCGGCGAGGTGAATCTGACGGCTGCCGAAGTCGTATCAACCGGGAGGAAGCTGCAGCGTTTCGGCATTCCGGTGAGAAAGCATGCGCCTCTTAGGGAAAATGGGTTTCATTTTATGGGTGATTACAATGATGGGGCGTTTTTGCTTTTAGGGCCGAGCGGCCGCCGCTGGATTTTTTCTGATCAGCATGCGGAGTTCCATCCGCTGTCTGTCATTGTGAACGGGACGATCCGCATTGAGGCTGACGGAAAGGGCGGCATTGACATCAGGCGGGCACAGCCGTCATAAAAAAGCCCGGGCTCAAAAGGCCCGGACTTGGGGACATTATTTATAGACAACACGGGTGCTGCACATGATGTCGTGCAGCGTTTTTTTCTCTCCGAAGGCGCCCATGATGAAACCGATATAAAGAATGAGCTTAGATATGATATATGCGAAAGCGCGTCCGAAGGCCTGGCCGATGGATATCCGTCCGCCATCCTCATTGACGACCTTAAGGCCGAGCAATGCTTTTCCCAGTGTCCCCTGCATCTTTGAGGCCGTGAGCAGGCTGAAATATAAGATACTGATCACAAAAGAGCTCGCAAGAATCGGGATGACGCCGAACACCAGGAAAGAGATGTTAAACTGATTTTCGGTCATGAAGGGGTCAGCCGCCGCAACGCCTGCCGCAAATAAAAAAGAGACCATAAATTGAATGATAAAAATCGGAATTCCTATGATGATTTGATCAATGACGTAAGCCAGAAACCGAATCCAAAATCCTGCCGGTCTTTCCATGTATCTTTTTCTCTCCCTTGCTCTAATCTGGAATATTATACGTAATCATTCCGGATTTTGCAACGGAGCTTAAGCTTTTGCGAGCAGCCTCTTTCCCCATGCCAAGCGTCCCATGATCAGCCCGAAAGCCAGAAGGGCAAACATGATGCCGCACCACATCAGCTGATGGATTCCCAAATGTGAAATAAACCAGCCGCCCGCCGCCGTTCCGATGGTGATGCCGAGGTTGGAAAAAGAGACAAACAGGCTGTTGCCGAATTCGGGCGCCTCCTTTGCTTCCGCAGTAAGCCATGTCTGGCTGACAATGAGACCGCCGGAATGAACGGCGCCCCATACGAAGACGAGAACGGCCATCGGCGCGAAAGACGTTCCAAATCCGTATATGAGCAAGTAGGCGGCTGTATAAAGAAGCGGAAACAGGATGACGGTCTTTTTCATATTTTTATATAACAAAGCGCCGAAGACGAAATTCCCGGCTATCATAATCACTCCGAAGCTCATCAGCATGAAGCTGACCCATGTGCCGTTCATATGGGACACCCGTCCGAGGTACTCCGAAAAATAGCTGTAGACAGAAAACATGGCCGCAAAGAGAAAGGTGACGGCAGCGATATTGAGCCACAAAACCGGTTTGCGAAGGATGCCGAGCTGGCTTCTGAAAGACATTTTTTCTGTGACCGGCATGGATGGCAAAAAGAGAAGAATGCCCGTGAATGCGATGAGACTGATGATAGCGCCGAATAAGAAGGCGGCTTCAAGGGAGAGACGCTCCGCCAGATAAGACGTGAAAGGCACGCCGAACGCAAAGCCGGCGGTGATGCCTGAAAAGACTTTCGTTACGGCTTTTCCGGATTGGCCGGCGGGGACAAGCCGGGCCGCGGCCGCAAGCGCTACAGAAAAGAACACCGGGTGGCATAAAGCCGGAATGATCCGAAACGCCAGCATGACACTGAAATGCGCCGTATACGCGTAGACCGCATTTGAAACGGCAAACATCAGCACCGCCAAAAGCAGAATGACTTTCCGGTTTATGCCTGAAGCAAGCAAGGTCAAAAACGGTCCCGACACAGCGACGATGAACGCGAAAATACTGACAAGCCACCCCGCTTTTGAAGCAGAAATATGAAATCTGTCCGCCACTTGCGGAAGAACGCCGATAATGCCCATTTCGGTCGTGATAATTCCGAAAACCCCTAATGCCAAAAACAGAATGAAGATGGAACTGCTTTTTTTCATTGTTATGTATGCCTCCTTTTATAACTACATATACAGAAAAATAGATATGTTAGAACAAAAAAGCCCTCCTTTCATGGTTATAGCTGGTGCTGAACATAGTCAGCAAAGGCTTTAATTTGTTTTTCATTCCTTCTGTAATAGGTCCACTTTCCGATTCGTTCGGATTCCAGCAGGCCGGCTTTTTGCATGGTCAGCAGGTAGCTGGAGATGACGGACTGCGCAAGCCCCGACTTTGCCTGAATATCACCGACGCAAATTCCGGTGCGGAAACTGAGTCCCTGCTCAAGATAAGGTCTTTCATCAAAATGGTCTTCCGGGTGTTTAAGCCACGTCATAATATCACTTCGTGTTTTGTTAGATAACGCTTTATGAATCAATATCGGTTCCATAATGTTTATTATATCTATTTTTCTGGATTTGTAAATTCGTTTTTGACAAAACATTCTCAAATTAAGTAAAAATCGTGCTAAAATATAACATATTATCAGATTACCGGTAAAAAAGCCGGGTTATTGTCAGGAGGATATTCACATGAATCAAAAGAAAAAAGGTGCGGTTGCGGTGACCTTGCTTTCCGCTCTGCTGTTTTGTTTATTGCCGGTCCTCGTCTCGCTTTCTCCGCTTGCGGAAACGGGGCCGAACGCGAATCGTTTTAATTCCGCGGGCATGTGGGCCGCCGTCGGCCAGATCTTTGTTATATATGCGGTCCCGCTCATTTTGTATATTCTCGGTATTCGTGTCATGAAAATCATCATGGCCGTTTTTTGCGGAATCGGGCTTATCATTTGCGCGGCTGTCTTGTTGGTGACGTTATTGACCGCAATTTCCTTAGGGCAGGAGCTGTCTCTTTATTACGGCCTTTTCGTTTGGTCAGGCGCGGCTTTCATCGTCAATGTGGTGTGGTATATTGCCGCGTTTCGATCATCCCCGAAGCATCAGCAGGCTATGTGACATTTGTTCTATAAATCTACCGAAAATACAAATATTTCATAGGTTAATTATGGTATGATCGAAGTGATATAGCAGCTTTTAATAGAAACGGGAGGAACTGACATTGAAAAAAAAGACAGCTTCATTGCGAATGAAAACATTGGCGGCCGGCGCTGCGGTTGCTGCGGCTTTATCTGTAGGAGCGGTTACTGATCTGCCGGGGGCAAAATGGCTGCATCCGGCGGCTGCTCAAGCCGCGGAAACGGTATTTAAACAAAATCATGCGGCATCCGGTTTCTTGGCGGGACGGTATGACGCGCAGGCGATGTCTCCGACGATGTTCAACTGGTCGAGAGAAAGCCGGTTTACAAGCACTGCCGATGGCGCGTTAAAATGGGAAAAGAATGTTCCGGCCAATCCTCAAAACGGTGCGGGAGCCGCGGTTGACGGGGACGGCACCGTATTTATTCAATCAAAAGACGGGAAGCTGACGGCGTATCATCCGGACGGTACTGTGAAATGGGTGACGGAAAACCTCGGGACGACCTATACGCTGACTCCGGTGCTCGGAACAAACGGTGTCATTTATCTTCCTTCTCACGATAAAAAACTGTATTTCATCGACAAAGAAACCGGAACCATTTTAACATCGGTTCCGCTGAGCGGAGCGCCTAGTTCCGATGCGGCTATCGGATCTGACGGCACGCTGTATGTGTCGACGCTGGATAACTATATCTATGCGATTAAACCGACGTCGCCTTCGACATGGACGCAAAAGTGGAAGTTTAAAACAAACGGCGTGGTCGGCTCCGCTCCCGTGTTAGCATCAAACGGCACTCTGTATACGGCAACGTACAATAATATCTTTTACGCGATCAATTCCGGAACGGGCCAAGTGAAATGGTCAAAAACGACGTCCAACGGGTTTAAAGGCTATCCGGTTATTGATAGAGACGGCACCGTTTACGCCGGAAACCAGGACGGCAGCTTTTACGCCTATACATCAACGGGTGCTGTAAAGTGGACGTTCCCGTTAAACGGTTTCTCCAGCTCTTCATTAGCGATCGACCATAACGGCAATGTGTATATCGGTTCCGGAAGCGGCGAGCTGTTTTCCATCAGCAAAACCGGTAATATGAACTGGTCTTTCTATACGGACGGGCCTGTGAGAACGGCGCCGCTGATTGATGCGGACGGCAATGTGTACTTCGGTTCTGACGATAAAAATGTCTATGCGGTTGACGCTGACGGTAATGAAAAATGGCGCTATCAAACAGACAGCAATGTCATTTCCTCCCCGGTTCTGGCTGAAGACGGCACGCTTTACGTCGGCACTTATACGAAACTGCTCGCATTCGGGGCAAAAAAATAATTAAAAAGAATCCGCGTCATCTGCGCGGATTCTTTTTTTATTTAGAGGCTTGAATAAATACGCCTTTTTCATGAGAAAATTCTTTAAAGCCGTACACACCGTGATATGAACCGATCCCGCTCGTATTGACACCGCCGAACGGAAGGTTGACGTCAGTGAAATGAACGACGACATCATTGACAGAAGCATTGCCGGATGTCGTATGCTGCAGCACATAATCGATCAGCTCCTGATTATGGCTGAATACATACAAGGCAAGCGGCTTGTCCCGTTCAGTGATGTAATCAACGGCTTCACTGATATCTTCGTAATTCATAATCGGCAGAATCGGTGCGAAGATTTCTTCCTGCATGATCTTCATATCAGGCGTGACGTTTGTCAGCACGGTCGGAGAAATCGTGCGGTCATGCGCATCGAATACGCCGCCGAACGCCGTTTTCGCCCCTTTTTCAATGGCGTCATCATACAGGGCTTTGACACGGTTAAAGTTGCGGTCGTTGACAATCTGCGTGAATTTGTTGCGGTCAACCGTATGATCATCCTCCATAAAACCTGCATTGACAATGGTTTGCAGGAGATCTGTAAAGGTGCTCTGCACTTCTTTCTTCATAAGGAGATAGTCAGGTGCGATACATGTTTGCCCCGCATTGACAAATTTGCCGACGGCGATTTTTTTCGCCGCGTCCATCAAATCATAGTCGCTGTCGATGATCGTCGGGCTTTTTCCGCCAAGCTCAAGCGTGACGGACGACAAGTGCTTCGCTGCTGCCGTCATGACGATTTTACCGACATTCGTGCTTCCGGTGAAGAAAATGTGGTCAAACGGCTGGTCGAGCAGTTCTGTGGCGACATCGACCTCACCTTCAAAAATGGCGACTTCTTCTTCGTGAAATGCCTCGCGAATAACTGTCGCGGCGATATGGCTCGTCTCCATTGTAAAATCGGACAGCTTCACAATCGCGCTGTTGCCGGCCGCAATGGCAGCTGCAAGCGGAGCCATCGTCAGCATAAACGGATAATTCCACGGGCCGAGAATTAAGGTAAGGCCTTTTGGCTCGTACATTAATACGCCGTCAGCGTCGGGACTGACGGATGAGCCGACGCGTTTCGGCGCCATCCAGGTGTCGAGGTTGTTCATATTATCTTTAATCGCCTTAATCGTTCCCTGCGTTTCCGCTCTTTTCACCTCATGATAAGGCTTGCGGACGTCCCGTCTGATCGCCTCGATGATTTCTTCTTCATGTGCGGTGACGGCATCCAAGAAGCGCTGAAGCTTTTCTCTGCGCTGCCCGGCTGTTGAAGCACGCAGCGTTTTTTGATTTTTTTTCTGAAGCTCAAAGACGCGTTTGATGTCTGCTTTTATATGCTGATCCATCGGTCTTCCTCCTCTGGTTGCTTTTTTGTTTCTTCAGGGCCTATTATAATGTGATGTGTTTTTGCGGAAAAGACAGCGTAAACTCATCTATACGTTACCGTACAAATTGCGGTGATCTGTCTAATGAAAGGAGTGTCTCTTATGCCGGATTCTGTGACAACTGACATCAAACAAGCGCTTTTGGCCATGCTTGGAGAGCGGGATATCCGCCGTGTGACCATGAAGGACATCGCCGAACGGGCGCGTGTGAGCCGGGGGACACTGTACCTTTATTACGAAGATAAATATGCGATTTTAGAGGATATAGAGGAAGAAATGAAAGACGGGCTGAGCGAAGCGCTGTATGATTCGCTGAAGAATAAAGATGTGCTTCATTTACATGGCGGATGGCAAAAAGTGCATCCGACCCTGTCTTTTGTTGACCGGCATCGGGTGTTTTTCCAAACGATGATGGATCGCAATAAAATGCCCTATTTTCACTTTCATGCTTTTTTAAAAGATGTGTTCCGGCATGATGTGCTGCTGTCACCGGTCAATGCGGATTTCTCACCGACTGAACAGGATATGTACATTCATTACCGCGCTTTATACACGTATGCCATTGTGTTGTACTGGCTGAATGAGGAGCCCGGGGCATCCCCGGAAGCGATCAGCGGACAGGTGTGGGATTTGATTTCTCAAAAACGGTTTTACTGGCTGTTTGGCCGCCGGGTGCCGGAACAAGAAGAAAAAAAGCCCGCCGACCGCCGGGTGACAAGGACGAGGCAGGCCTTGCAAGAAGCCATGATCGGCTTAATGGCAGAAAAAAAAGAGTACGCGGCGATTACGATTTCCGATATTGCCCGTCAAAGCAACCTCCGCCGTGCCACTTTTTATGACCATTACGCCAACAAAGAAGCATTGCTGAAAACGATCATCCATCAATCATGTCGGGATCTGATCGGATTATTGACGGTAAAAGGAGAGCCTGCCGATTGCTCCATGGAAGAAGCGGAAGCCGCGCTCGTCCGTCTCTTTTCGGCACTGTCGGAAGGCCTGCCGCTCGTCCATTTTCTGAGAGAGGGCTCCGGAGTGCCTGACGTCATTCCGGAAATGTTCAGAGCGCTGCAATCGTTTTATCTTCATCAGCCCCTGCACATTCAGGCGGGCAAAAAACTCTATGCATATTATGTCGCGTCCATGCTCGCCGGTTTGATTCAATATCGTCTTCATGAAGGAAAAGACCACGCGCCGGACATGCTGGCCCGGGAGTTTCTGCAGTTTTTGGATGTAAAGAAGTATCGGGTGATTTTGCTGTGAGGATGATGAAAAAGAACTCAGCCGAAAACAGGCCGGGTTCTTTTTTGCTGTTTTTTTTGAGAAGTGCCGATATGAAGTGTCCGGCTTTATCCCTTATAAAAAAACCTTCTATATGCCGCCTGATCAGCATTCTGCCGCCAAACATGACAAATGTCATATTCGGGGCATGATGGCTGCTACTACAACCGCCGCGAGCGCCTCGGTATACTTGGAATCATAATAAAAAAAAGGGGATATGACATTCATGACCAATCACGCCGCAACTCAAAAACAAGCATCTTTAAAAAAGCAGGTTGCTGCATTTTCCGGTGCCGATACAAAGCATAGTGTCAATCAGCTTTTCAACACGTTTGTGCCGTTTTTTGCCCTTTGGTTTCTTGCTTACTTCAGCCTCAATGTCTCCTATCTTCTGACCCTCGCCTTTACTGTTATAGCAGCGGGATTTTTGACAAGAATCTTTATTATTTTCCACGACTGCTGCCATCAATCCTTTTTCAAACAAAAGAAGCTGAACCGGCTGTTTGGGTTTATTTCAGGTGTGCTGACACTGTTTCCGTTCCTTCAATGGCAGCGCAGCCACTCCATTCATCATGCGACGAGCAGCAACTTAGATAAACGGGGCACCGGCGATATTTGGATGATGACCGTCAAGGAATACAACGAAGCGTCAGCTTGGACAAAAGTACGCTACAGACTTTATCGCAATCCGTTTATTATGTTTATTCTCGGCCCGATTTACGTATTTCTGATTCAAAACCGTTTCAATGTAAAAGGCGCCCGCCGCAAGGAGCGCTGGAACACCTATTTCACGAACGCGGCGATTGTCTTATTGGCTGCTGCGACGTGCCTGCTTGTCGGCTGGGAAAACTTTTTGCTTGTTCAGGGTCCGATTTTCCTTATTTCGGGGTCAATCGGCGTCTGGCTCTTTTATGTTCAGCACACGTTTGAGGATTCTTATTTTGAAGCCGATGAGCATTGGGATTATGTGCAGGCCGCGGTAGAAGGAAGCTCCTTTTACAAGCTTCCGAAGCTTTTGCAATGGCTGACAGGCAATATCGGCTACCATCATGTTCACCACTTAAGCCCGAAAGTGCCGAACTACAAGCTGGAAGCCGCTCATGAGGGGCACGAGCCTTTAAAAAACGTACCGACCATTACGCTTAAAACAAGTCTTGAATCCATGAAATTCCGTCTGTGGGATGAGGACGAAAAGCAATTTGTCACCTTTCGGGAGGCTCGGAAAAAACCGGCGCCCCATCCGGTGCCGAAAGAACCTTTGAAGAAAAATGCCTGATATGGCGCGCGGCTCTTTCTCTTATCAGAAAGGGCCTTCTCTTCATGCGTGAGGATGCAATGAAGGCGGTGTTTTGATAAAGTGATGGTAGACACAAGCAGCAGAAGGTGGAACGAAGATGAAGAAGTATTTTAAATTTCAAAAACTGAATGGGATTTCTCCTTATATATGGATGATTTTTTTCATCTTGCCTTTTTATTTTATTTTTAAAAGCTCTTCTACCTTTGTCATCGTTGCCGGCATCATTTTCACACTTGTTTTCTTTGGCGCATACCGCTTCGCATTTGTTGCAAAAGGCTGGCCGCTTTACTTATGGGCGCTTCTTCTGATCGGCATTTCGACCGGCTCTGTCATGCTGTTCAGCTATATTTATTTCGCCTTTTTTATCGCCTACTTCATCGGCCATATCCGAGACAAAGTTCCTTTTTACATCTTATATTACATTCATATCATCAGTGCGGCGGTTGCCGTCAACTTCAGCCTTGTTCTGAAAAAAGAGTGGTTTTTGACACAAATTCCGTTTATCGTCATTACACTGATCAGTGCCATCCTGCTCCCGCTCAGCATTCGAAGCAGAAAGGCACGGGAGCGCCTTGAGGAGAAATTAGAATATGCAAATGAGCGAATCGCCGATCTTGTGAAGCTGGAAGAAAGGCAGCGCATCGCCCGGGACCTTCACGATACACTTGGACAAAAGCTCTCCTTAATCGGACTGAAAAGCGACCTTGCCCGAAAGCTGATTTACAAGGACCCTGAACAGGCCCGCACTGAGCTGAAAAGCGTGCAGCAGACGGCCCGCACCTCCTTAAATGAGGTCAGACAAATCGTCTCATCGATGAAAGGCATCCGATTGAAGGATGAGCTCGGCAATGTTCGGCAAATTCTTGAAGCGGCAGGAATTGAATTTGTGTATGAAGAAAAAGAAGCGCCAAAACATATCTCTCTGCTGAACGAAAACATCGTCAGCATGTGCATAAAAGAAGCCGTCACCAATGTCGTGAAACACAGCGGCGCCAAAGTATGCCGCATCACCATTCAGCAGCTTTGGAAAGAGGTTGTCATTACGGTGGAAGATGACGGCAGCTTTCAATGCAAAGAAGACCGCTTTTTTTCAAAGGGGCACGGCCTGCTTGGAATGAGGGAACGTCTTGAATTCGCAAACGGCAGTTTAGCCATCGATACAGCCGCCGGAACAAAGCTGACCATGAGAATCCCGAATGATTCAAAATCAAAAGAAAAGGATGGTAGCAGATGATCAACATCTTCATTGCCGAGGATCAGCAAATGCTGCTCGGCGCACTCGGTTCCCTGTTGAATTTAGAAGAGGATATGACGGTTGTCGGCAAAGGCACAAGCGGCCAGGATGCCATCGATTTCGTGGAAAAACATGCGCCCGACATCTGTCTGATGGATATCGAAATGCCCGGGAAATCAGGTCTTGAAGCGGCAGAAGAACTCAAGGACAGCGGTGTGAAGATCATCATTTTGACGACCTTTGCCCGCTCCGGCTATTTTCAGCGGGCGCTAAAAGCAGGCGTCAGCGGGTACATGCTCAAGGACAGCCCGAGCGATGAGCTCGTCAGCGCCATCCGCAGCGTCATGAAAGGAAGACGCGTCTACGCACCTGAATTAATGGAGGACATCTATAGTGAGGAAAACCCGCTGACCGAACGGGAAAAAGAGGTGCTCGAGCTTGTCGCAGACGGAAAAAACACGAAAGAAATCGCAAACGCCCTCAGCATCAAAAGCGGCACAGTCCGCAATTACGTTTCGATGATCCTGGATAAATTAGAAGTGAAAAATCGAATTGAAGCCATTACCCGATCAAAAGAAAAGGGCTGGTTTAAGTAACCCGCCCTCAGCTTGTTCAGCCAGTGTTTTTTACACTGGCTTTTTTTATTACTATCGTCACTCCGTCTCTTCCTTCCACTTCTTATCAATCAGCATTTTTCCCGGCCAAGTGTATGCCATGATGCCGCCGTCTGCGGTGATGTCTTCTCCCGTGACGTAAGAACTGTCGTCTGAAGCGAGGAAGAGCGCGACGGCTGCCATTTCTTCCGGTTTTCCGAGCCGGCCGAGCGGCGTGATCCATTTGTTGGCTTCACGGAACGCTTCGCCCATTTCGTCTTCTGTCGTGCCTGCCAATTTATCAATGAGCGGCGTTTCAATCGTGCCCGGCGATAAGGAATTGACGCGGATTCCGCTTCTGGCGTAATCAATGGCCATCGCTCTCGTCAGGTTCGTGATTCCGCCTTTTGCGGCGTTATAGCCGGAGCGGTCAAGGTCTGCGGCCCGGCCGGACATGGAGGAGGTGTTGATGATGGAGCCTCCTTTTTCGAGCATGAGCGGAATCAGGTATTTGCTGCATAGAAATGTGCCGCGGAGATCGACGGCGATGATCCGGTCAAACAGGTCGACCGGGTATTCATGGACTTTTCCGCCCTCTTGGTCAACACCGGCATTGTTAAACAGAATATCAATTGTTCCGTACTTTTGCTGAATGCCGTCCGCAAAAGACTTTACGTTTTCTTCGTCTGATACATCAAGGTGAAAGGCTTCTGCTTCTCCGCCGTTTTTTCTGATGGCGCTGACGGTTTCATTCAGTTCGCTTTCATTGATGTCACCGCAGATCACGCGGGCGCCTTCATCGGCGAAAACCCGTGCCGTCGCTTGTCCGATGCCTGTCGCGGCCCCTGTGATGATTGCGGTTTTGTCTGTTAATCTTCCCATATTGCGATTCCTCCTTTTTTATATCTGTTCCCGCTGAATAGGGGGATAAACATACGGAGGTCTGTTTCTAAATACCTATTAAATATGTTAATATTATGTATATACATCATTGGGAGGTTTACATATTTTGAAGATACAGCATAAGAAGGAGATAGCGTTTTATTGTTATGCCATTGTTCCTATGGGATTTGTGATTTACACCGTTATCTCTATTCTATTTCAGGACATCATATTTCCTCTCACTGTAAGAAATGTTCTTCATGAGTCTTTGCGAAACTTGGGATCTCTTATCTTATTTAGTTTGTTTTTCTACCCGTCATACATATGGATGAAGAAGGAATTCGGCCGCCGGAAAGAAGCAGAGAGGAGAGGATGATCAACATTCTCTCTTTTTTATTGATAAAATGGGTGAAATGAATCCATTAACATGTTAAATTTACAATATATGCATCTGCTAATCCTAGTTGACAATTGTCACTGTATATGATAAATAGATGCTGAAAAGATTTTACATAACATCAAAGCATAATTAAAGGAGAGATCTGAAGTGCGGAAAAAAAAGTTTAAAGCAGAATCCAAGCGATTGCTGGACATGATGATTAACTCCATTTACACGCAGAAGGAAATTTTTCTCCGCGAGTTAATTTCCAACGCGAGCGATGCGATTGACAAAATCTATTACAAGGCGTTAACCGATGATTCATTAACGTTTGATCAAGACAATTACTACATAAAAGTGACGGCGGACAAAGAAGCGAGAACGCTCACCGTCACAGACACCGGTATCGGGATGACAAAAGACGAGCTTGAACAGCATCTCGGCACAATTGCGAAAAGCGGTTCACTCGCTTTCAAGCAAGAAAATGACTCGAAAGACGGCCATGACATTATCGGCCAGTTCGGCGTCGGGTTTTATGCGGCATTTATGGTGGCTGATAAAGTCACGGTGAAAAGTAAGGCGCTCGGCAGTGACGAGGCGTATGTATGGGAGTCGGAAGGGGCTGCCGGCTACACGATCGCGCCGTGTGACAAGGAAACCGTCGGTACGGAAATCACTTTGCAAATAAAAGAAAACACGGAAGATGAAAGCTATGATGAGTTTTTAGAAAACTACCGCATCAAAGCGATCGTGAAAAAGTACTCTGATTTTATCCGCTACCCGATCAAAATGGAAGAGACGGTCAACAAGCCGAAAGAGGGCAGCGAGAACGAATTTGAAGAAGTTCAGGAAGAACAGACGGTCAACAGCATGGTGCCGATCTGGAGAAAAAACAAAAGCGAGCTGACGGATGAGGATTACGAGGCTTTTTACGCCGAGAAGCATTACGGTTTTGATAAACCGCTGACCCATGTGCATATCAGCGTCGATGGAGCGGTGCGCTACAATTCGATTTTGTTTATTCCGGAAAACATGCCGTTTGACTATTATACGAAGGAATTCGAAAAAGGATTGGAGCTGTATTCCAACGGCGTGCTGATCATGAACAAATGCGCCGACCTGCTTCCGGACCATTTCAGCTTTGTAAAAGGCATGGTGGATTCTGAGGATCTGTCGCTGAACATTTCCAGAGAGATGCTGCAGCACGACCGCCAGCTGAAGCTGATTGCGAAAAACATCAATAAAAAAATCAAAGCCGAACTGAAGAGCCTGCTGAAGAACAAAAGGGAAAAATACGAATCTTTCTATGAATCTTTCGGCAGACAGCTGAAATTCGGCGTCTATAATGATTTCGGCGCGAATAAAGACGTATTAAAAGATCTGCTTCTCTTCTATTCATCTAAGGAGAAAAAGCTCGTCACTCTGGACGAATATGTGTCCAGAATGCCTGAGGATCAAAAATATATCTATTACGCGTCCGGCGATTCATATGAGCGGATTGAAAAGCTGCCGCAAACTGAAATGGTGGCGGACAAAGGCTACGAAATTTTATATTTCACGGAAGATATTGATGAATTCGCGATCAAAATGCTGACAAGCTATGAGGAAAAAGAGTTCAAATCCGTATCCAGCGCTGACTTAGGCATCGACAGTGATGAGGATGAAAAGCAGACTGAAGCCGAAGAAAACGAATATAAAGACCTGTTCGAGAGCATGAAAGAGATTCTTGCGGATAAAGTAAAGAACGTCAGAGCGTCGAAACGTTTAAAATCTCATCCGGTCTGTTTTGCGACAGACGGCGAAGTGACGATCGAAATGGAAAAAGTGTTGAATGCTATGCCTGACAGCCAGCAGGTCAAAGCGGAAAAAGTGCTGGAAATCAACCCGAATCACGAAGTGTTTGAGACGCTAAAAAACGCGCACGGACAAGATCGGGAAAAGCTTGCATTATACACAAATCTTCTCTACAATCAGGCGCTTCTGATTGAAGGGCTGCCGATCCATGATCCGGTCGAGTTTACGAATGACATCTGCAAAGTTATGGTATGACGCCAAAAAGGAATCGCCCAGCGGGGGCGATTCCTTTTTTTATTACAGTGTGCGCTGTTTAAGAATTTGATTTTGTTTGCTGCGCTTCTTTAAGGAGAACCGTTTTTTCAAGTGCGTTTCGATTTCTTCTAAACTTCTGCCCTTCGTTTCAGGAACGATGTAAGCGGCGAAGAAGAAGGATGAGAGGCAAATGACTGAGAATATTCCGAATACCCAGCCGATGCCCATGGCACTCAGCATAAGCGGGAATACCAGTGAAACGATCAGGTTGGTTGCCGACAGAATCAATGTCGTAAATCCGGTTGCGGCACCGCGTGCGTTTGACGGGAACAGCTCCGGCATCAGAACCCATACGACGGGACCCCATGTCGCCTGGTAGAAAACGATATAGATGCCGAGAAACAGCACGGTCAGCCATGCCGTTGAAGCTGACAGGCCGGCCAGAAGGAGAATGGCTGATAGTGACGCCAGGCTCAAGGTAATGCCGACGCTTCCCCATATCAGCAGTTTTTTCCGGCCGATCCGGTCAATTAAGATCATGGCGGTGATACACATGATGACGTTTAAGACACCGATGCCCATCGTGCCGAGAACGGACGCCGAAGTGCCGAGTCCGGCCTTTGTAAAGATGGTCGGCGCATAGTAAATCACCGTGTTGATACCGACCGCCTGCTGGAAGATGGCGAGGCCGATCCCGATCAGCAGCATAGGACGGATCCATTTGGCTTTCAGCAAGCCGAGCGTAGATTCTTTTTTCTCGGCTTCACCTTGTTTCATTTCCGCCAATTCAACGGCGATATCCTCTTTGTCGTGGGTCATTTCCATGACTTGTCTGGCTTCCTTCTCACGGCCGCGTTTGACGAGCCATCTCGGAGATTCCGGCATAAACGCGATTCCGATTAATAAAAGCGCCGCCGGTACTGCGGCGAGACCGACCATCCAGCGCCAAGCTTCAAACGGGGTGAATATGTAATTCACGATATATGCGAGTAAGATTCCGGTTACAATCATTAAGTTATTCAATGTGCCGAGCGTTCCGCGTATTTTCGTCGGCGCCATCTCAGATAGATAAACGGGAACCAGCGCCGTTGAGCCGCCGACGGCTAACCCGAGAATGACACGGGAGATAATCAGCATGGTGACGGTTTGCGAAGCCGCACAGGCAAGCGCACCGATAATAAAAATGAGTGAAAGGACGAAAACCACTTTTCTCCGGCCCCATCGGTCAGAGCATGTCCCGCTTAATGCGGACCCGAAAATCGCACCGAGCAGCAGCATGCTGACGACCAATCCCTCGGTCAGCGTGTTTAAAGGAATATCATTGTTAATAAATAACAAAGCCCCTGAAATCACACCGGTGTCATAGCCGTAAAGCAGCCCGCCTAATGCTCCGAAAAAGTAAATCAGGTATTTTTTGGTGTTTTTCTTCACAGATGATCCTCCTCATCTTTTGGAACGCATAATAGTTTATTTAGATAACTATTTCATTCCCCGAAGAGAAAAATATAAACATAAAAAAAACACGCCCCTTTTAAGAGGCGTGTTTTTTTCTTAGGAAAACAGCTTGTCGATAAACGCGATTTCTTCAGCAGATAGCGTAATGGAGGCTGCTTTCATGTTGTCTTTTAATTGATCCGCGCGTTTGGCGCCCGGAATCAGGATATCGATTTCAGGTCTCGCCAAGTACCAGGCAAGCACGATATGCGCCGTATCAGCATTGTGCTTTTCGGCAATCGGTTTGAGCTGGTTGACTTTTTTGATGTTTTCTTTAAACTGCTCCCCTTGGAAATGCGCCTGATCATTGCGCAGGTCGCCTTCAGGGAAGGTGGTGTTCTCGTCGTATTTGCCGGCCAGCAGTCCGGATACGAGCGGGAAGTACGGAATGAATGAGATGCCGTGTTCTGTCGTATAAGGGAAGAAAGTCTTTTCCGCCTCACGGTTCAGCAGGTTGTATTCTCCTTGAATCACGTCGACTAAGCCGTCTTTATTGGCTTCTTTCAGCTGTTCCAAAGAGAAATTGGATACGCCGATGGAACGGATTTTTCCTTCTTTTTTCAGCTCATTCAATGCTTGAACGGCTTCGTCCTTCGGCGTGTGCTCATCCGGGAAATGGATGTAGAATAAATCGATGTAATCAGTCTGCAGGCGTTTCAGGCTGTCTTCGACCGATTGTTTCAAAAAGGCCGGTGAATTGTCGAAAACAAAGTCATCGCCTTCTTTTCTGTGAGCGGCTTTTGTGGCGATGAAGACATCCTCGCGGTTACATTCTTTCAGCACCTCGCCGATTAATTCTTCAGAACGTCCCACACCGTAAATATAGGCGGTATCTAACATGGTAACGCCGCTTTTAATCGCTTCCCGAACCAATTCTTTTCCCGTTTCTTCATTCAGATTCGGATAGAGATTGTGTCCGCCGACCGCATTTGTTCCCAAACCGATCGGAAATACCTTTAGGTCAGTTTTGCCGATTGTTACTTTGCTCATGTTTTCGCCCCCTGAAAAAATTGGATATCATAGCGGCTGCCGGAAAAATACGGCAGCGTTCTCTATTAACTATAACGCTATGCCAAGTGAATGTCGATTTGATGCTCTTGGCAATACTTCGTATATTCCTCATCGAGCTGCTGAGAAGTGACAATGCTGTGAAGCCGGTCGAAAGGCGCGTATGTCAAAAGCGTGGATTTGCCGAATTTGGAATGATCCGCGAGCAGATACACTTCGTTCGCCTTTTCGGAAATTCTCTTTTTCACCTCGTATTCCAGTAAGTCGGAATTCGTCAGGCCGTGGGTGATCGTTGTCCCGGTAGCGGACATGAACGCCTTGTTAATGTTGTATTTATTGAGTGTGCTCGGATCATCAATGCCGACAAACGACCTTGTCTTCCGTTTGTAGTTATTGCCGATGATGATCAGGTCGATATTTTTCATGGATGAAGCGGCGTTAATAATATCAAGGCTGTTCGTCAAAACCGTTACATTCTTATCAGGATCAAGCGTCTCCAGCATCGATTTGGTCGTCGTGCCGGAATCAATAAATACAAGATCGTGATCCTCGATAAACCGTGACGCATAGCGGGCGATTTTGATTTTTTCATCCTGATGTTGAATGGTGCGGTTTTCAAAAGGGACGAGCACAGATTTTTCGGCTGACGTCACGCCGCCGTATACCTTTTTGATAACCCCTTTTTCCGCAAGCTTATTAATATCGCGTCTGACCGTGTTTTTAGAGACGTTGAATACCTCGCACAGCTCATCCAGCGAAGTGGCTCCGTGTTTGAGAATGTATTCTTCCATCTCCTGAATCCGCATCAGTTTCATAAAAAAACTCCTTCTAGAATTCTTAAAGTAATTAAAATATATAATAAACACCAGAAGTTAATCAATAGTTACTTAACAAATGATAAAAAAGAGGGATCATCCCCTCCGATTCGACACGGTTCTCCAAGTTCCTGTTTTCCCGATCAAAAAAAGTACGATAAAAATAATGAAAAAATTTTGATTTTTTAGATTGACTTGAAGATGTGTTGGGCTTACAATGTAACCAAGAAATGACCAAAACATAACCTGCAAAATCAAAATTGAAGGATGTAACCGTTTGCTTTTTCCGGTACATGACCAACTTTTATATGGAAAGATTGGGAGTCACCATCATTTTAGCATTTGTAAGCGTTTAATTCATGTCTTTTATATGTAAAAGATGAATATATTCATCCGTTATTATCCAGCTGAACAGGATGTTTACTATTTAAGGAGGCAATGAGAATGGCAGAGATCAGAAAACTGAAAAACTACATCAATGGTGAATGGGTTGAAAGTAAGACAGATCAATATGAAGACGTTGTCAATCCGGCTACAAAAGAAGTGATGTGCCAGGTTCCGATTTCTACGCGGGAGGATGTGGAATACGCCGTCCGCTCAGCGTCAGAGGCATTTCAAACATGGTCAAAGACGGCAGTGCCGCGCCGTGCGAGAATTCTATTTAACTATCAGCAGCTTCTCCAGCAGAACAAAGAAGAGCTTGCCCGTCTGATTACTTTGGAAAACGGTAAAAACACGACGGAGGCACTCGGTGAAGTGGGACGCGGAATTGAAAACGTCGAATTCGCAGCGGGCGCGCCGTCACTCATGATGGGCGATTCACTTGCCTCTATTGCGACGGATGTAGAGGCGGCGAACTACCGCTATCCGATCGGGGTGGTCGGAGGTATCGCACCGTTCAACTTCCCGATGATGGTCCCGTGCTGGATGTTCCCGATGGCGATTTCGTTAGGAAATACGTTCATTCTGAAGCCGTCTGAGCGCACGCCGCTGTTAACGGAAAAACTGGCAGAGCTGTTTGAACAGGCCGGTCTGCCGAAGGGCGTCTTCAATGTCGTGCACGGCGCGCATGACGTCGTAAACGGCGTTCTTGAACATCCGGAGATTAAAGCCATCTCATTCGTCGGTTCAAAACCTGTCGGCGAGTATGTTTTCAAAAAAGGCAGCGAACATTTGAAACGCGTGCAAGCGTTAACGGGCGCGAAAAACCATACGATCGTGTTAAATGACGCCCACCTTGAAGATACGGTGACAAACATTATCGGTGCGGCATTCGGTTCGGCAGGAGAGCGCTGCATGGCATGCGCGGTTGTGACGGTTGAAGAGGGAATCGCCGATGAGTTTATGGCGAAATTACAGGAAAAAGCAGCGGACATCAAGATCGGAAACGGACTGGATGACGGCGTGTTCTTAGGCCCGGTCATCCGCGAGGACAACAAAAAACGCACGCACAGCTATATTGAAAAAGGCATCGAAGAAGGAGCGAGACTTCTTTGTGACGGGCGTGAAAACGCAACGGAAGACGGCTATTTCGTCGGACCGACGATTTTTGACAACGTGACGTCGGATATGACGATCTGGAAAGATGAAATCTTTGCGCCCGTTCTGTCGGTCATCCGCGTGAAAAACTTAAAAGAAGCGGTGGACATCGCCAACCAGTCTGAATTTGCGAACGGCGCGTGTCTGTTCACTTCAAATGCGAACGCGATCCGCTACTTCCGTGAGAATATTGACGCGGGAATGCTCGGCATCAACCTTGGCGTCCCGGCGCCGATGGCATTCTTCCCGTTCTCTGGCTGGAAGTCTTCTTTCTTCGGCACATTGCACGCAAACGGAAAAGACAGCGTCGACTTCTATACACGTAAAAAAGTCGTGACGGCACGATACCCGTCTCCTGACTTCAATTGATCTGACAGCCGGCCCGGACGGCTTTGTGATTCCGTCCGGGTTTTCTTTTACCATCCATTAAGGAGGAATAAACATGAGTCATTTGCTGCGCAAACCGCAGGCCGATGAGATTTCTCAAGGCGTGAACATCATACATGACGTCACTTCAGCCAATTCAGACCTCAAATACGTCGGATTTAAAGTCGTTGACCTCACTCCCGGTTCCACATATACAGAGGATTTGAAAAAGACGGAGTGCTGCATCGTTGCGGTAACGGGAAAAATCACCGTCACTGATTATGATCAGACATTTGAAAGCATCGGCACCCGTGAAAGCGTATTTGAAAGAAAACCGACGGACAGCGTTTATGTGTCCAATGACCGCTCTTTTGAAATCACAGCGGTCAGCGGGGCGAGGGTCGCGCTGTGCTATTCTCCGTCCGAACACCAGCTTCCGACAAAGCTGATTAAAGCGGAAGACAACGGTGTGGAACATCGCGGCAAGCTGGCAAACAAACGAACCGTTCATAATATTCTCCCCGATTCAGATCCATCGGCAAACAGCCTTCTCGTTGTTGAAGTATACACGGACAGCGGCAACTGGTCGAGCTATCCGCCTCATAAACATGACCAAGACAATCTGCCGGCTGAATCCTTTTTAGAAGAAACCTATTACCATGAAACAGACCCGCCGCAGGGTTTTGTCTTCCAGCGTGTGTACACGGACGACCGCTCGATTGACGAGACGATGACCGCAGAAAATGAAAACGTTGTCATCGTGCCGGCGGGCTATCACCCGGTTGGTGTTCCGGACGGGTATACCTCTTACTACCTGAATGTAATGGCGGGACCGACACGAAAATGGAAGTTTCATAATGATCCGGCCCATGAATGGATCCTGGAACGCTAACAAGTGAGGAGTGGCAGATAACGATGAAATATACATTTAATGAAGAAAAAGAGTTTGATATTGTCGCGATCGGACGCGCGTGTATTGATTTGAACGCTGCGGAATACAACCGGCCGATGGAAGAAACGATGACGTTTTCTAAATATGTCGGCGGCTCCCCGGCAAATATTGCGATCGGCAGCGCCAAGCTCGGATTAAAAGCCGGTTTTATCGGCAAAATCCCGGACGATCAGCACGGCAGATTCATCGTTTCTTATATGCAGGGAAAGGGCGTTGATACGTCACAAATGACCGTTGACAGAGAAGGGCGCAAAGCCGGGCTCGCTTTTACCGAAATTCTCAGTCCCGAAGAGTGCAGCATTCTGATGTACCGGGATGACGTGGCGGATTTGTATCTTGAGCCGTCCGAAGTCAATGAAGGCTACATCGCAAACGCGAAAATGCTGCTCGTATCAGGCACGGCGCTTGCGAAAAGCCCGTCGCGCGAAGCCGTCTTAAAAGCGGTGCATATCGCAAAAAAACATGACGTAAAAGTCGTGTTTGAGCTCGACTACCGTCCGTATACATGGCAATCGGCAGAAGAAACAGCCGTGTACTACACGCTGGTGGCGGAACAATCCGATATCATCATCGGTACGCGTGACGAATTTGACGTAATGGAAAACCGCAGCGGCGGAAATAACGATGAAACGGTCCGCCATTTGTTTGCGCATTCCGCCGATCTTGTCGTCATTAAGCACGGCGTTGACGGATCATACGCATACAGCAGATCGGGAGAAGTTTTCCGGGCGCATGCCTATAAAACAAAGGTGCTGAAGACCTTCGGAGCGGGTGATTCCTATGCGTCAGCCTTCATCTACGGACTTGTCAGCGGCCGGGATATTGAAACGGCTTTAAAATACGGGAGCGCTTCCGCTTCCATCGTCGTCAGCAAACACAGCTCCTCAGAAGCAATGCCGGCTGCCGGTGAAATCATCGAACTGATTGAAGCGCAGCACAGTCTTAACGGTAAATAGAACGTATAAAAGGTGGGATCGTTTGTGGGTAAGACAATTCGCTTAACGACAGCACAAGCGCTGATTCAATTCTTGAACCGGCAGTACATTCATGTTGACGGAAAAGAAGAGCCGTTCGTTGAGGGCATCTTCACGATTTTCGGTCACGGAAATGTGTTGGGGATCGGGCAGGCGCTTGAGCAGGACGCCGGGCACCTGAAAGTCTATCAAGGCAAAAACGAACAAGGCATGGCGCATGCCGCGATGGCATACAGCAAGCAGATGCTGAGAAGAAAAATTTACGCGGTATCGACATCGGTTGGTCCGGGTGCCGCTAACTTGACGGCTGCCGCGGGTACGGCGCTGGCCAATAATATCCCGGTGCTGCTGCTTCCGGCCGATACCTTTGCGACGAGGCAGCCTGACCCGGTGCTTCAGCAGGTGGAGCAGGAATACAGTGCCGCCGTCACGACAAACGATGCGTTAAAGCCCGTGTCCCGCTATTGGGACCGCATTACCCGACCCGAGCAGCTGATGAGCAGCTTAATCCGGGCATTTGAAGTGATGACAGATCCGGCAAAAGCGGGTCCGGCGACAATCTGCATATCTCAGGATGTAGAGGGAGAAGCATTTGATTTTGATGAAAGCTTCTTTGAAAAACGCGTTCATTACATTGACCGGATGCAGCCGAGCGAGCGTGAACTGAAAGGCGCCGCGGAAAGAATTAAGGAGAGCAGCCGTCCCGTCATTTTAGTGGGCGGCGGCGCGAAGTACTCCGGCGCGCGTGAGGAATTAATCGCGCTTTCTGAAACATACGGCATTCCGCTTGTCGAAACGCAGGCCGGCAAGTCAACGGTTGAAGCCGATTTCGCCAACAATCTGGGCGGCATGGGCATCACGGGCACCCTCGCCGCAAACAAAGCCGCCCGCCAGGCTGATCTGATCATCGGTGTCGGCACACGGTACACGGACTTTGCGACATCCTCGAAAACGGCGTTTGATTTTGACAAAGCAAAATTTTTGAATATCAATGTCAGCCGCATGCAGGCTTACAAGCTTGACGCGTTTCAGGTCGTAGCCGATGCGAAAGTGACGCTCGGCAGGCTGCACGGCTTATTAGATGGATATAAAAGTGCATTCGGCACGGCGATTAAAGACTGGAAAGATGAATGGCTTGCTGAACGGGACCGGCTCGGCAAGGTCACTTTTACACGTGACGCGTTCAAACCGGAAATTAAAAACCATTTCTCACAGGATGTGTTAAACGAGTATGCCGACGCGCTCGGGACTGAGCTGCCGCAGACAACGGCGCTGTTGACCATCAATGACACGATTCCTGAAGACAGCGTCGTCATCAGTTCGGCGGGATCTCTTCCGGGGGATCTGCAGCGGCTGTGGCATTCCAATGTCCCGAATACGTACCACCTCGAGTACGGCTATTCCTGCATGGGGTATGAAGTATCAGGCACGCTCGGCCTCAAGCTGGCCCATCCCGACAAAGAAGTCTATTCACTCGTCGGCGACGGAAGCTTTCTGATGCTGCACTCAGAGCTGATTACCGCGCTTCAATATAACAAAAAAATCAATGTCCTGCTCTTTGACAACTCCGGATTCGGCTGTATTAACAACCTGCAGATGGATCACGGGAGCGGCAGTTATTTTTGCGAGTTCCGCACAGAGGACAATCAGATTTTAAACGTTGATTACGCGAAGGTGGCAGAGGGCTACGGCGCTAAAACATACAGAGCCAATACGGTTGAAGAACTGAAAGCGGCGCTTGAAGATGCGAAAACGCAAGACGTATCCACTTTAATTGAAATGAAGGTTCTGCCGAAAACGATGACGGACGGCTATGACAGCTGGTGGCATGTCGGCGTGGCGGAAGTGTCGGAGCAGGAAAGCGTTCAGCGGGCATACGAAGCGAAAGAGACGAAGCTGAAGTCTGCAAAGCAGTACTAGAGGGGAGGCATCACGATGGGCAAACAAGATATTCTGTGGGGCATCGCTCCCATTGGGTGGCGCAATGACGATATGCCGGAAATCGGAGCCGGGAATACGCTGCAGCATTTGTTAAGCGATATTGTTGTCGCCGGCTTTCAAGGTACGGAAGTGGGAGGGTTTTTCCCTGAACCCTCCGTCCTCAATAAAGAGCTGGCTCTCCGAAACTTGCGGATTGCGGGGAAATGGTTCAGCAGCTTTATCATACAAGACGGTATTGAAAAAACGGCTGAACAATTTACAGAACACTGTGATTATTTGCAGAAAGTCGGAGCGGATGTCGCCATCGTTTCTGAACAGACGTACAGCGTTCAGGGCTTGGACATTGATGTATTTAAGGAAAAACCGCACTTCTCAGATGAAGAATGGGATACGCTGTGCCAAGGCTTGAACCGTCTCGGGAAAATCGCTGGCGAATACGGGCTGGACCTCACGTTTCATCATCATCTCGGCACAGGCGTCCAGACGGCGGAAGAAGTTGACCGGCTGATGGATGGAACGGACCCGCGGTATGTCCATTTACTTTATGATACCGGCCATGCCTATATCTCGGACGGAGACTATATGACGATTCTCAACAAGCATATGGATCGGATCAGACACGTTCATTTCAAGGACGCCCGGTTTGACATTATGGAGCGGTGCAGACAGGAAGGCAAGTCATTCAGGCAGTCGTTTTTACAGGGCATTTTTACGGTTCCCGGAGACGGATGCATCGATTTTACCGAAGTATACCGAACGCTCGTCCGTCATGATTATTCAGGCTGGATCGTCATCGAAGCCGAACAAGACCCGGCAGTCGCCAATCCGCTTGAGTACGCGCTGATTGCGAGAAAGTACATCGACAGTGAACTGCTTGATCCTGCAAATTAGAGGGGGACTTATATGAATAGTGCCAAGGCGGAATCAGCTTTCAGCAAAAGGACCATCGCCGCAGCATTAGCAAATTACATTGATGCGGGTTCCATTGTGGCAGGATCAGCGGGTTTATCTATGTGGGTCAGCTATTTGAAGCTGTCCGACAGCCAGATCGGATTGCTCGGCGCCTTCAGCGCAAACGCGATATCAGCGGCCATCGGAGCGCTGCTCGGCGGGTATTTTGCTGATAAGGTCGGCCGAAAAGCTGTATACACAAACAGTATGCTCGTCTACGCCTTAGGAATTTGTTTGGTTTTGTTTGGATTTAACTTTCCCATGCTGTTATGCGGATACATGATTATCGGGATTTCTGTAGGCGCGGATATTACAGCTTCATGGACCATTATCGCGGAAAACGCCCCTGAGAAAAACCGGGCGAGGCATTGCGGAGTGGCGCAGGTGGCGTGGGCCGCAGGAGCCGTTGTGGTTCTGCTGTTATCCGTTTTGGTCGGTGACCTCGGGCTTTTAGGAAATAAAATTGTCTTTGCGCATCTATTGGTGATTGCCCTGATCACATATGTGATAAGAAAGCGTTTACCTGAGTCGGATGCCTGGAAAAACAGTGAAGAGCGGCCTGCCGCCGTGAAAAAAACATCTTATTTTGACCTGCTTCAGCCGAAATTTTTCAAGAACATTTTGTTTTTAATGGGTGTGTTTCTCGTATGGAATCTCGCAGCGGGCGTCATGGGATTCTTCATGCCGTACATCTACCAGCAGGTCGGCGGCGTATCCGCAAATACGGCCAACATTCTGCAGATGGCCCTGTTTATCTTCACCGGGCTCGGCGTCGCCTGTATCTTCATGCCTTTTGCAGATAAATATCGGAAAACGGTGTTCGGAATCTGCGCATGTATGGCCGTTGTCGGCTGGTCGCTGTTTTTACTGCCGTTTCAGGGGCTCCCGATGCTGCTTTTGTTTGTCTTAGCGATCGGCATCAATAACGGAGCCGGCCAGCAGGCGAACTACCAGCTGTGGTCAAGCGAGCTGTTCCCGACAGAACACAGAGCGTCAGCACAAGGGCTCATGTTCTTTCTCGTCCGTATTTCAATCGGAATTTGGAGTTTATTTGTGCCGGTCATCATGTCACAATTCGGCATCGGTTTTATGGCCGGTATTCTGCTCATATGTGTGACGGCCAGTATGATCATCGGGCTTGTCTTCGCGCCGAATACGTCCGGCAAGTCGCTTGAACAGATACAGGAGGAACTGTACGGCGCTCCTCAGGACGGCAGCGGGAAAAGAAAGACGAGAACCATTATTTGATTATCAGAAGGAGTGGCGATCAATGAATTTACGTATAGGTGTTATCGGAACCGGTGCTATCGGAAAAGAGCACATCAACCGCATCACAAATAAGCTGTCCGGAGCGGAAATTACCGCTGTCACAGATGTGAATCAGGAGGCCGCGCAGCAGACCGTTCAGGATTTCAATTTGAACGCCTCCGTTTATCCTGATGACGACAGCCTCCTCGCTGCTGAAAATGTGGATGCCGTCTTAGTGACAAGCTGGGGCCCGGCTCACGAGTCCAGCGTTTTGAAAGCGATTCAGCACGGCAAGCACGTGTTTTGTGAAAAGCCGCTTGCGACAACGGCAGAAGGCTGTATGCGCATTGTCGAGGAAGAAATGAAGACGGGAAAACGATTGGTGCAGGTAGGTTTCATGCGCAGGTATGACAGCGGTTACGTTCAGCTGAAAGAAGCGATTGACAACCGCGTGGTCGGCGAGCCGCTGATGATTCACTGTGCGCACCGCAACCCGACAGTCGCATCCAATTATTCAACGGACATGGCCGTCGTCGATACGCTCGTTCATGAAATTGATGTCCTCCACTGGCTCGTCAATGACGACTATGAATCCGTACAGGTGATCTATCCGAAGAAATCAAAAAATGCGCTGCCGCATCTGAAAGATCCGCAGATGGTCATCATCGAAACAAAAGGCGGCATCGTCATCAATGCCGAAATCTACGTGAACTGTAAATACGGCTACGACATTCAATGTGAAATCGTCGGGGAAGACGGCATTATCAAGCTTCCGGAACCGTCAAGCATCAGCTTGAGAAAAGAAGGGAAATTCAGCACCGATATCCTGATGGACTGGCAGCGCCGATTTGTGGCTGCGTATGATGTGGAAATTCAAGACTTCATTGATTCGATCCGGAATAAAGGCGAAGTCAGCGGTCCGACGGCATGGGACGGTTATATTGCCGCGGTGACAACTGACGCGTGCGTAAAAGCTCAGGAATCCGGACAGAAAGAGCCTGTGGCGCTGCAAGAGAAACCGGCATTCTACCAATCATTTACGACTGTGAACAAATAATAGATCGGGAGTGAAAGAAATGAAACTGGCCTTAGATCCATCCATGTACCGCGATGATTTAACGTTAGAAGAAATGGTCTATAAAACGGCGGAACTCGGATACGAATATATCGAACTGTCTCCGCGCGAGGATTTTTGTCCTTTCTATAAATATCCGAAAGTCGATTCAGCAAAAATCAAACAATTGAAGCGCCTTTTAAAAGATACAGGTGTGAAGCTGTCTTCTCTTCTTCCGCTTTACCACTGGGCGGGTCCTGATGAAGACCGTCGTCAGGCCGCCGTGCGCAACTGGAAACGGGCGATCGAAATTGCGGTTGAACTTGAAGTGGATTTGATGAACAGTGAATTCAGCGGTTCAAAATATGATCCGTTGACAAGTGAAGAAAAATTTATCAAATCCATGGATGAACTGCTGCCCGTCTTTGAAAGAGAAGGCGTTAAACTCAATCTGCAGGCTCATCCATACGATTTTATCGAAACGCACAAAGGGGCGATGGATATGATCCGCGCGCTTGACAAGGATTGGATCAATCTTGTCTACTCGACTGCGCATACGTTCTTCTATGATGACGGAAAAGGCGATATTGCGACCATGTTTGATGAAGCCGGCGACCGCCTCACACATGTTTTATTTGCAGATACTTTTAATCATAAAGCGGCGCATGGCCTGCGCTACATCGTCAACCCGCCTGACGCGAAAGTAACGGTTCACCAGCATTTGGACATCGGGCAAGGCGAGGTTGATTTTGAGACGATTTTCAGAAAGATGAGAGAGATGAAATTCGACGGAATTGCGACGAACGCCGTTTTTGCTTGGGTCGGCGAAAGAGCGGATGAATCAAGCCGGACCACGCTTAAGAAATTAAAGGAAGAATTAGGCATGGCATAAGCTGAGTACGGAGTTCGGCGGAGCGGGGCAAACAAGCCCTCCTGCCGGACTCCCTTCATATCGAAAACGTTAGATGGGAGAGGCTGACATGAAACTTTGCTTTAATGAAGCGACTACGCTGGAGAATTCAAACCTGAAACAGGATTTAGAACTGTGCGAAAAGCACGGCTATGATTATATTGAAATCCGCACAATGGATAAGCTGCCGGAATACTTAAAAGACCATTCACTGGCCGATCTGGCGGAATATTTTCGAACCCATCACATTAAACCGCTTGCCCTGAACGCACTGGTTTTCTTCAACAACCGTGATGAGAAGGGCTATAGGGAGATCATTTCGGAATTCAAAAGCATGATGGAAACCTGCAGGACGCTCGGCGTGAAATATGTGGTGGCCGTGCCGCTTGTGACAGAGCGGAAAATCTTGAAAGAAGAGATCAAAAAGAGCAGCATAGAGGTGCTGACTGAGCTTTCGGACATCGCGGAGCCGTACGGCGTAAACATTGCCCTTGAATTTGTCGGCCACCCGCAATGTACGGTCAATACATTTGAACAGGCGTATGACATCGTGAACGCTGTCGGCCGCGATAATGTCGGACTGGTGTTTGACAGCTTCCATTTCCACGCGATGGGCTCCAATATTGAGAGCTTGAAGCAGGCGGACGGAAAGAAAATTTTCATCTATCATATCGACGATACAGAAGACTTTCCGATCGGCTTTTTAACAGATGAAGACCGCGTCTGGCCTGGACAGGGTGCGATTGACTTAGACGCCCATCTGTCAGCGTTAAAAGAAATCGGATTCAATGATGTTGTCTCCGTAGAGCTGTTCAGACCTGAATATTATAAGCTGACTGCGGAGGAAACGATCAAAACGGCAAAGGAAACAACGGAAGCCGTCGTATCAAAATACTTCATGAAGGAGGCGTGAACATGGCTTTTGTCACCATGAAACATCTTCTTGCAGAAGCGAAACGGGAGCATTATGCAGTCGGCCAATTTAATATCAACGGCCTCCAATGGACAAAGGCGATTCTGCAAGCGGCACAAAAGGAGCAATCGCCGGTCATCGCCGCGGCTTCCGATCGTCTGGTCGACTATTTAGGCGGCTTTAAAACGATTTCCGCCATGGTCGGCGCGTTAATGGAAGAAATGGCGATTACCGTTCCCGTCGTGCTCCATCTTGATCACGGAAGCAGTGCGGAACGCTGCAGACAGGCCATTGACGCCGGATTCAGCTCAGTGATGATTGACGGCTCCCATCATCCGATTGATGAGAACATCGCGATGACAAAAGAAGTCGCCGATTATGCGGCTAAGCACGGCGCCTCAGTAGAAGCAGAAGTCGGCACGGTCGGCGGTATGGAAGACGGGCTGGTCGGCGGGGTCCGCTATGCCGATGTCGCCGAATGTGAGCGGATCGTCAAAGAAACCAATATCGACGCGCTGGCCGCCGCCCTCGGCTCCGTCCACGGCAAATATCAAGGTGAACCGAATCTCGGATTTAAAGAAATGGAGGCTATCTCCCGCATGACTGATATTCCCCTCGTTCTCCACGGAGCATCCGGGATTCCGCAGGATCAGATCAAAAAAGCCATCACGCTCGGCCACGCGAAGATCAATATCAACACGGAATGTATGGTAGCCTGGACAGACGAAACACGCCGCATGTTTCAGGAAAACGGCGATCTGTACGAACCGCGCGGCTACATGACACCCGGCATTGAAGCCGTGGAAGAGACGGTGCGAAGCAAAATGAGAGAGTTCGGATCAGCCGGTAAAGCCATAAAACAGCAGGTCGGCTGATGGGAACAGAACCGCCAAGATGGCGGTTTTTTTGTGCGGTGTTGCGCCCGTACGCCCGAAACGATTATGATGATGGCAGCAGTGTAAGAAACGGGAGTGGTTCAGTTTGAATAAAATCATGATTGTGGAAGATAGTGAAGACATTCGCGGACTATTGCAGAATTACCTTGAAAAATACGGATATCAAACAGTGGCCGCCGCGGATTTCACGGCTGTTCTTGATGTTTTTTTGCGGGAAAAGCCTGATGTGGTGCTGCTTGATATCAATCTGCCGTCTTATGACGGCTATTATTGGTGCCGCCAGATCCGCCAGCATTCTACAAGCCCGATCATTTTCATCTCAGCCAGAAGCGGGGAAATGGATCAAGTGATGGCGATTGAAAACGGCGGAGATGATTATATCGAAAAACCGTTTTCCTACGATATTGTGCTGGCGAAAATCAAAAGCCAGATCCGCAGGGCATACGGAGAGTACGCCGCAAAGCAGGGAGAGAAAGTGGTTGAATATGCCGGTGTGCAGCTCTTTGTAGAACGGTTTGAACTGCGCTTTCAGGACGAAAAAAGCGAGCTTTCTAAAAAAGAAAGCAAGCTTTTGGAAGTGCTGCTGGAGCGGGGAGAAAAGGTGACGGGAAGAGACCGGCTCATGGAAAAAACGTGGGACACAGACATTTTCGTCGATGATAATACACTTAACGTGTATATCACGCGGCTCAGAAAAAAACTGCGGGAGCTGAATGCGCCTATTTCGATTGAATCGGTGCGGGGCGAAGGCTACCAGCTGAGGGCGCTGTCATGAAGCTGTTTCTCCGGTCTCATGCCGTGCTGATTCTGCTTTTTCTCCTTCAAGGGCTGTTTGTCTTCTTTTATTACTGGTTTGCGGGTCTTCATTCTTTTTCCCACCTGTTTTACATATTGGGCGTGCAGCTTCTTATTTTGGCGGGGTATCTTGCCTATCGCTGGTACAAAGACCGCGGCGTGTATCATTGGCTCAGCTCGGAGCAGGAAGGGACGGACATCCCGTATCTCGGTTCTTCAGTGTTTTGTTCAGAGCTGTATGAAAAGCAGATGGAGCTGACCCGGCTGCAGCACCAGAAGCTCCATGAGACCGAAGCCAAACTCGACGCGCGGGTGACGTATATGAATCAATGGGTGCACCAAGTAAAGACGCCGCTGTCGGTCATTAATTTAATCATTCAAGAAGAGGATGAGCCCGTTTTTGAACAAATCAAAAAAGAAGTCCGGCAGATTGAATTCGGGCTGGAGACGCTTCTTTATTCTTCCAGGCTCGACCTGTTTGAAAGGGATTTTAAAATTGAAGCGGTTTCCTTATCAGAGCTTCTCCAATCGGTCATTCAAAGCTATAAACGATTCTTTATTCAATACCGCGTCTATCCGAAAATGGACATTCGCGATGATCATCAGATTTACACCGATGCGAAATGGCTCAAATTTGCGATCGGCCAAGTGGTCACAAATGCGGTCAAGTATTCGGCAGGCAAGAGTGACAGACTTGAGCTGAATGTCTTCCGCGATGAAGACAGGACGGTGCTTGAAGTCAAAGATTACGGTGTCGGCATTCCCTCGCAAGATATCAAGCGGGTGTTTGACCCTTATTACACCGGCGAAAACGGACGGCGTTTCCAAGAATCTACGGGAATCGGCCTTCATCTCGTCAAAGAAATTACGGGCAAGCTCAATCATACGGTGGACATCAGCTCGTCCCCCGGTGAAGGGACATCGGTCCGATTTTCATTTCTTACAAAAATGTAAGGCTGCGTTAAGAAAACAACATAGCTCGTTCTGTTTCCCCTTGATAACATGGATTTATGTCAAGGGGATTTTTTATGCTGAACGCCCCGGCACTACATGAAAGCAGTCCAGATCAACAAGAATAAAACCATAAGGAGGATTTTCATGGCGAATATGCTTGAAGTCAAACATATAAATAAAACCTATAAAGGACAAGTGTCCTATCAAGCTTTGAAGCAAATTTCATTTTCAATAGAAGAAGGCGGGTTTACGGCGGTGATGGGGCCGTCCGGGTCCGGAAAAACAACGCTTTTGAATATCATTTCAACGATCGACCGTCCGGATTCAGGCGATATCCTGATTCACGGAGAAAACCCGCATCGCCTGAAGCGGACAAAGCTCGCTCATTTCCGCCGCAAGCAGCTCGGATTTGTGTTTCAGGATTTCAACCTTCTGGACACACTGACAATCGGTGAAAATATCATGCTGCCGTTAACGCTTGAAAAAGAAGCGCCGTCTGTCATGGAAGAAAAACTGCACGGCATCGCGGCAAAGCTCGGAATCGAAGACCTGCTCAACAAACGGACGTTTGAAGTATCCGGCGGACAGCGCCAGCGGGCCGCCATCGCAAGAGCGGTCATTCATAAGCCGTCACTCATTCTGGCCGATGAACCGACGGGCAACCTTGATTCCAAAGCGTCAAAAGACGTCATGGAAACGATGCAGAGCCTGAACCAGGATGATCATATCACGGCTTTGATGGTGACCCACGATCCGGTTGCGGCAAGCTACTGCCGCCGCGTCATCTTTATAAAAGACGGCGAACTGTTTAATGAGATTTACCGCGGGGAAAACCGCCAAGTCTTTTATGAGCAGATTCTCGATGTGCTGTCTATGCTGGGGGGAAACGCAAATGACCTTTCTTCAGTTCGCTTATAAAAACGTCACGAGAAACAAAAGGGCCTATCTTGCCTTCTTTTTAAGCAGCGCTTTTTCCGTTTTGATTTTCTTTACCTTTGCGATGTTCCTGTTTCATCCGGCTTTAAAGGAAGGCTACCTGAATAACATCGCCAGAAAAGGCTTAACCGCCGCGGAATGGATGATCTTTGTTTTTTCTTTCTTATTTGTTCTGTATTCGGTTAATGCATTTTTGAAATCGAGAAATAAAGAATTCGGTATTCTGCTGATGCAGGGTATTACGCCGGTGCAGCTGAGAAAGCTCATTACGGCGGAAAACATGATCATCGGCGTCATGTCGATCGCAGCCGGGATTATCGGAGGCTTCATTTTTTCGAAAACGTTCTTTACGGTCGGCGCTTATATTTTAGAAATGGACGCGCTGCCTCTGTACATGCCTTGGAAAGCGCTCGGCATTACGGCCGGCGGATTTCTGCTCTTATTTTTCCTTTTATCGCAGTTCACGATCCTTTTTGTCAGATCAAATACGGTGATCAAATTAATAAAGGGCACTGACAAGATTAAGCCGGAGCCGAAGCCGTCCGTGCTTCTGTCTATATTCGGCATCGCCTGCCTGTGCGGCGGGTACGGCATGGTTTTAAAAGGCAATGTCCACGGGACTCAACCGTTTATCATTTTACTGCTTACCGTCATCGGCACGTATTTCTTTTTCAGCCAAAGCAGCATCTGGATTCTGCGCGCGCTGAAGAAGTGGAAAACCTTTTATCTGCGCGGGAAAAATGTCATTTGGGTTTCTGATCTTGTTTATCGTTTAAAAGACAACGCCCGCCTGTTCTTTATCGTCAGCATTATTTCTGCGGTTGCGTTTACTGCGACAGGCGTGCTCGCAATGTACAAATCGACTGTCGGGGCGGAAGAGTCCGCCTATGAGATGGAGTATGTATCTTACAGCAATAATCCAAAAGAACAGACTCATTTGAAAGATATTGACCATGAACTGAAAACACACGGCTTTACGTATAAGAAAGACAAAATAAATGTTTCCTATATTCGCTATCAGGAAGGAGATACTGTTCCCCCTGTTTACATGATCAGCGAATCGGATGTGTCAACATACTTCCATGTCAAGCTGAACGGCCTGAAACATGATGAGGCTGTCTATTTTCCGGGTACGTATGACCGGAATTTCAAAAACAAAGCACCGGATCAGCTGAAGCTGCTGAACCAAAAAGGCAAGCCGTCTGACCAAAAACTGACGGTAAAAGAAGTCGAAAAACCGCTGATTTCATTAAATGCCATCATCGCGGTGAACGATCAAACCTTTGATCAGCTTAAATCACTCGGTGAAAAAGCGTCATTATACGGCTACAGCTATGATCATTGGAAAGACAGTCTTGGGATCAGCCAATCCTTGAAAAATGAGATTTACGGCAACTATATCGACGTGCATTCTGATTTTATGGCAAAAGCCGGGACGTACTATGATACGGTGCAGCTGCCGAGCCTGAGTTTATTTATCGGCCTGTTTATCGCAATTGTATTCTTTGTCGCGGCAGCAAGTTTCTTATATTTCAGGCTGTTCACTGATTTAGATGAGGACCGGGAGCGCTACCGATCATTGGCTAAAATCGGCCTGAGTGAGCGTGAAATGGCACAAAGCGTGACAATACAATTGGCGATTCTCTTTTTCTTTCCTTTCGTCATTGCCGTCATGCATACGCTGTTTGCCTTGAGAACATTGGCCGTGGAAGGCTATTCCGATGTAGCGGGGCCGCTCAGTCTGACCATCGGAGGGTTTTTCATCTTTCAGCTTCTGTTCTTCCTCACAGTGCGGTCAAGCTATTTGAAAAAAATGAACAAGTAAGGGGAGTGCACAGATGAAAAAAGCATTGGCAATCCTGGCCGTCTTGGCGGCCGCTGCCGTCATATACGGACTTCTCTTTTTTCATAATGATGTTACAGACAGATTTAATCCGTTTATTCACCAGCAAGACGTCTATGTACAGATTGATCGAGATGGCAAACATCTTAGCCCGGGCGGTACTGAGTATACATTAGACGGATATAACGCATCCGGGAAAAAAGAAGAAGTGACCTTTTTCGCCGGGAAAGACCTTCGGAAGAACGCGTATTTGAAAGTGAAGGCGAAAGGAAAATATGTCGAGACCTGGGAAGAAATCAGATTTGAAGATATGCCGGGCTCCGTACAGTCAAAATTAAAGTGAACAGGAAAAGCGGCACAGTGTCATGACTGTGCCGCTTTTTTTATTTTTTATTTTCTTCAGCCCGTTTGATCAGCATGTCGGTGATGATATCCATCTGTTTGCTGACGGCAATCGGGTCATAAGGATAGAAGGTGTTGAAATCGTTGATAAAGACACGATTGTTTTTTACGGCATCGAGATTTTTCCAAACGGATGAATCTTTCAGACGCTCAAATGTTTTGCTTTCTCCATTCGGATTGTAATCGGTAATGAACATATAATCAGCCGCATATTGAGGGATGACCTCTTGGGAAACCTGTTTCATGGCGCCTGTTTTCATGATGTCTTTTTCAATTTTGGCCGGCGCTTTCAATCCAAGCGCGTTATAAACGGCTTGGCCGCCGCGGCCGGAATTGTCATTGAAAATCCAGATTTCGCCTTTATCCGTCGTTTCATAAAGGCCGACTGTCTCGCCTTTGCCGATCACGTTTTTGAGGCGCTTTTGATTGGCTTCGGCTTTTTTGTTGAAGTCTGCCATAAAGCTTTTGGCTTTATCCTTCGCCCCGGCAATGTCGCCGAATAGGCTGACCGTATCTTTCGTATTCTTTGCGGTGTTAAAAGGAATGACAATCGTCGGCGCGATTTTCGATAGTTTCTCGTATTGGTCTTCCTTCATCAGCACGATTAAATCAGGCTTCAGCTGCATCACTTTTTCCACATTGACGGGATTGCCGATGTCAGTAATGTTTTTCAGCTGTTTTTTGATAAACGGATTTTTGAAAGTCCATGAGCCCGCCCCCACGACATTTGCGTCAACGGACAGCAGCTCACCTGCATAAAAGTCAGTGACGATCCGTTTCGGATGTGCGGGTATGTCAATATTTCCTTTTGTTGATTCATATGTACGCATGTCTGTCTTTCCTTTGCCTGATGCCGATCCGTTGTTTTCCTTCGCGCCGCTGCAAGCGCTTAATGCGAAAACAAGCAGAAGTGCCAGGCCGATCAGCCATGATTGTTTCTTCATAATGATCCCCCTATTTCAGTGATAATGATTATCATTATTAATATAGCAGGAAGACGTCATTCCGTCTATGTTTTTTATAGAAAACCTTCCTTGATTATCCATGTTATAGTAGTAAAGGAGGAGGAATGAATGTTGATTACGAAAAGAGGGACTTGGTGGGAAGTGCTGCACAGCTGGTGGCTGCTGCTGACTTTCGCGCCGTTTGCGCTGACCGCTTTCTTGGCCTTTTTCTATATCGGCTACCGGGCTAAGAACAAAAAATGGCTGAAATACGGACTTATCTATTTTATTATTTTAGCAATTGCTTTTGTGCTGCCGAGCACGCCGGGCGTGTATATCGTGCTGCCTTTATGGGTCATCTCCATCATCCACGGGCTGAAAGTGCGGGCGGCTTATTTGATACAGCTTGATGTGTTTAAACAAAACGTCGAAGCAAGAGCGTTTGAAGCGGTAAGGCATGAGGCGGAAGCAAAATTCGGCGGAAAACCCGCTCATCGCATTGATCTGACAAAACAAAGATAAAAACAAATGACAAAGCCGGTATCTCGCGCTTTGTCATTTGCATGACCGGCCTATTGCTGGTATGAATGCTGCTGAAACGGTGTGTGATGCTGTGTTTGCGGGAATGAAGAAACATTAGCGTTTGCCACCGGTGCAGGCATGTGTCCGCTTACTTCCTGCTGAAGCTGATTGCACACATTCACGATTTGCTGGCATTTCTGAATGGCCGCTTCATGCCCCTGCAGCGCTTGCTGAATGGTATGAACGGCATGCTGTTCATGGTTAAGCATCTGCTGAAGCATTTGAATGTTTTGCTGTTCCTGCTGGAGCATTTGCTTGTACTGCTGACTGCTTTGCTGTGTCTGCTGAATAAGCTGCTGTGCTGTTTGGCGGCATTGCTGCAGCTGATTTCCGCTGTATTGGTTTTGATACATCATGAAGACCTCCTGGAGTGATTGATTTTACACATTTATCATGTGAAAGAATAGGAGAGGCATTCATGCAAGAAAAGGATTCAAATATTTACCTGTTATGTACAGAGCGGAATACAAGGCTCGGGATGGCCTGTCGAGCTTTGTATTCCGGCCCTTTTTCTCAGAAGCCGCCTTCTGTAGCGTGAAAAGGAATATTGAGTCTGTTTTCGACTGCGCGCAGGCGCTGATTCAAACGGTTCAAGCGGCGGGTATGGATTTCAATGGACTGGCTCAGCCGTCTGATCTGCTCATTCATACGCGTGATTTCCCGGTTTTGGCGCTGGTCTTCTTGTGAGAGGCGGGTGAGCTCTCTCGTTTGCTCGGCGTTTTGTCTTTCAAGCTGGGCAACTCTCCGTTCTAAACCTGTCGGCTGCCGTTCTTCGGACTGAGGGGGCGCATAATAATAGCTTTCCTGCTGCTGATACGGCTCATACTCAACGCGGTTCACTTCGTATTCCTGCTGCTGAGGGAAATAGGCAGGCGGGGTGTAGTACTGATATGGGTTCATTCATCATTCTCCTTATCTAGTGAAGTCTTTATACACTATGTAGTCAATTGCACAGTGCCACGGCATCCGCCTAAGTTACAGGCGTAAAAAAGCTTCAAAGGAAGGTGATCATGTTGCGGAACATACGGATTTTCATCATGACGGTTCTTGTTTTCGGATGCGTCATGATAACAGGCTGCTCGCAAAAGAAAGCAGACGATACCCCTTTTTATTACGGGACATGGGATGCGGGGCTGAAGCCGGGCCCGATGGACGGGGTCAGATCTGAAACCGTCACGTTTACGAAAGACAGCGTGCTGACAAAGCAGGTCATTCAAGGCCGCGGCGAGGTTGCCATGCCCTCAGATGTGTACAAGGTGATCTCACAAAACACGGACGGGACGATCGAGATTGAATACCTCGGCCATCCGCACCCCGTCAAAAGCACGTTGAAAAGAGGAAAAAACGGTACGCTCATTTGGAAGATATACGGAGAAACAAAAACAATGACAAGAATAAAAACCGGCGGGGAGGATGCACATGAGAAATAAGGCTGCCGACAGACTCGTTTTGACGGGTGTCATCGTACATATCATTCAATGGTTTTCACTGTTATGGTTATTTTTTATGCTTTTTGATCAGTTCGGGCGTTTTACCATTTACAATCCCAATGTCGTCAACGGCAGCATGCAGTCTTTTTCATTCTTTGATATGATGCGCGCTCTTCTGTTTTCCGGCACGCTGCGGAATACGCTCCTGCTGTTTCTGTTTGCGGCGCTACTTATTTACTTGTGGGTGAACGCTCTGTTTATCCTGCTGGAAATCGTTTCTTATATCATGATCAGGCGGAACAGCCGTTCATTATGGGCATACTTTCCCGCAGCGATGGGAATAAAGCTTGCCCTTCTGGACATAGCGGCCGTCCCTTTCTTTGCGGCGGGGCTGATGCTCTTGAAGCAGAAAACAGATGACGGCGGCGAACAAGCTGACAAGGGGAAAAGACGGCCCCGCATCCGGAGGCAGGCCCGGTTTACGAAGAGAAGGCGGAGAAACTTGTCCGTTTGATTTTTCATTGAAACGAAAAAACGATATGATGAAAGCATAAGAAGAAAAGGATACAAAGGAGATGCAGGATGTACAAGTTAATCGCAATAGATATGGACGGAACACTACTAAACGATCATCATGAAGTGACGGCTGAAGTCCGCGGGGCGCTTGATGCCGCCAAAGCGGAAGGGGTCAATATCGTCCTGTGCACGGGCCGGCCGATCGGCGGCGTGCGTCGGTATTTGGAAGAGCTGAACTTACAGGAAGAAGGCGACTTTGTGATTGCCTATAACGGCGCACTCGTCCAAAATACGTATACAAACGGTGTCGTGGCCGAGCAGTCATTAGGTTATGAGGATTTGAAGTCGCTTTACGAGCTGAGCTTACAGCTGGATACTCCGATGCATTACTTTGACACAGCCAATCTGTACACGCCGAACCGGGATATCAGTGAATACACGGTATACGAATCATACATTACGAAAGTGCCGCTTCATTTCCGCACGATCGATGAAGTGCCGAAGGATATTCTGATTCCGAAAGTCATGTTCATTGACGATCCGGACAAGCTGGAGAAAGCGATCGCTTCCATTCCGGAATCATTCAAGGAAACATACACAATGGTTAAAAGCGCGCCATTCTTCCATGAGATTCTTCACCCGAAAGTCAGTAAAGGAAACGCAGTCAAGCTGCTGGCCGAAAAACTCGGCATTGAACAGAAAGACGTCATGGCAATCGGCGATAACGGCAACGACATGTCCATGATTCAGTGGGCCGGCTGCGGTGTGGCAATGGCCAATGCCATCCCGGAAGTAAGGGAGATAGCTGATTTTGAAACGAAATCAAATAACGAACACGGCGTGGCGCATGCGATTCAGGAGCTTGTGCTGAAAAAATAGGCACCCCATCAGAGGGTGCTTTTTTACCGCGTGTTTTGGTGATATGATAAGCGGAGAGGGGAGGCGCGACATGGATCGTGAAAAACAGCAGCTCAGCATAGAAGCGGCAAAACTATATTATCAATCAGATTACAGCCAGCAGCAGATCGCCGAACGGCTTGATCTGTCACGCCCCACCGTTTCAAGGCTGCTGCAGTACGCAAAGGAAAAAGGGTATGTTCAAATTCGCGTCATGGACCCGTTTGAGGATCTGGACGAACTCGGCGCGAAGCTGGAAGAAAAATACGGGCTGCTTGAGGCGCACGTCGTCTTTTCTCCAAGCGACGATTACCAGGCCATTACACATTACTTAAGCCGCTATGGCGCAGACTATATGCATAAAACCGTAAAGGACGGCGATATACTCGGCGTAAGCTGGGGGACGACGATGTACCAGATCGCAAGCCGCATGGAGCCGAAGCAGGTAAAGAGCGTTGAAGTCGTGCAGCTGAAAGGCGGCATCAGTCATTCCAATGTCAATACGTACTCGTCAGAAACGATTCAGCTGTTCGCCGAAGCATTTCAGACGATGCCGAGGTATTTGCCGCTGCCGGTTATATTTGACAGCGCCGATGTGAAACAGATGGTCGAACGGGACAGACATATTAAGCGGATCATTGAAATGGGCAGACAAGCCAATATCGCCCTGTTTACGGTCGGAACCGTCCGGGATGAGGCGCTGCTTTTCAGACTCGGCTATTTCCGGGAAGAAGAGAAACAATTGCTGAAAGCACGCGGAGTCGGCGATATTTGTTCGCGCTTTTTTGACGAGGAAGGCAGGATTTGCAGCAGCAGCATTAACGGCAGGACGATCGGAGTCGAGCTCAGCGACTTGAAAATGAAAGAGCGTTCGATTCTGGTGGCGGGCGGCAGCAGAAAATGCAAGGCCATTCACGGTGCCCTGAAAGGAAAGTACGCCAACGTTTTGATTACCGATCAGCATACGGCCAAAAAACTCATTCAAGAATTGTGACAATTCATGAACATAATTTCAATTACCAATTTACATATGTTCAAAATTCGGTTATTCTAAACGTATCCTAGGAAAAAGGAAGTGCATACAATGTCAATTGCAAGTCAAATAGACCATACTGCTTTGAAACCGCATACACAAAAAGCGGATATTTTACAACTGATAAAAGAAGCAAAAGAATATAAATTCGCTTCCGTTTGTGTAAACCCGACTTGGGTCAAACTCGCAGCGGAGGAACTGAAAGGCACTGGAGTTGACGTTTGCACCGTTATCGGATTTCCTCTCGGCGCAACGACATCGGAAACAAAAGCATTTGAAACGAAGGATGCCATCTCAAAAGGAGCCACTGAGGTTGACATGGTCATCAATATCGGCGCATTAAAAGACGGCGATGATGAAGCGGTTGAAGCTGATATCCGCGCGGTAGTTGAAGCAGCTGATAAAAAAGCGCTCGTCAAAGTGATCATCGAAACATGCCTTTTGACAGATGAAGAAAAAGAGCGCGCGTGCCGCTTGGCGGTATCCGCAGGCGCAGATTTCGTCAAAACGTCTACCGGTTTTTCTACAGGCGGGGCAACGGCTGAAGATATCGCTCTCATGAGAAAAACAGTCGGACCGGACATCGGGGTCAAAGCATCAGGCGGCATCAGAACAAAAGCTGATGTTGACAGCATGATCGCTGCGGGCGCGAGCCGGATCGGCGCAAGTGCGGGCGTCTCTATCGTGAGCGGCGGAGACAGCGGCAGCAGCGACTATTAATCAGCAGTGCGGAAGCTGAAAGCTTCCGCCATCCTCTTTCTTTGTTGATGCATAAAAAATTGTAAGCGAATACAAATAAAAGGAGAACACATATGAAGTATCTCATCGGAATTATCGGAATCATTGTGTTTTTAGGTCTTGCCTGGCTTGCCAGCAACGGCAAAAAAAGAATCAGAATCCGGCCGATCGCCGTCATGCTCGTGCTGCAGCTGATTCTCGGTTATATTCTCCTCAACACCGGTATCGGGAATTTTCTTGTCGGCGGTTTTGCAAAAGGATTTAACTACTTGCTGGAATATGCATCAGAAGGGATTAACTTTGTATTCGGCGGGCTTGTGAATGCGAAACAGACGACGTTCTTCATGAGCGTGCTTCTGCCGATCGTCTTTATATCCGCTTTAATCGGAATTCTGCAGCATTGGAAGGTCCTCCCCTTCATCACGAAGTATATCGGTCTTGCGTTAAGCAAGGTGAACGGAATGGGGAAAATCGAATCTTACAACGCTGTCGCATCCGCGATTTTAGGGCAATCAGAAGTCTTTATCAGTTTGAAAAAACAGCTCGGCTATCTTACTGAACAGCGCTTATACACGCTTTGCGCGTCCGCAATGTCGACGGTCTCAATGTCGATCGTCGGTTCTTACATGATGATGCTGAAGCCCGAATACGTCGTGACGGCGCTTGTGCTGAACTTATTCGGCGGATTTATCATCGCTTCTATCATCAACCCGTACACCGTCAGCAAAGAAGAGGATTTGATCGTCGTTCCTGAAGAAGAAAAGCAATCCTTTTTTGAAGTGCTCGGTGAGTATATAATGGATGGATTCAGAGTCGCCGTCGTTGTAGCGGCGATGCTGATCGGATTTGTCGCACTCATTGCTCTGGTCAACGGCGTTTTCAACGCGGTCTTCGGCATTACATTCCAGGCGCTGCTCGGATATGTCTTCGCGCCGTTTGCGTTTTTAACCGGTATTCCGTGGAATGAAGCGGTGAGCGCCGGAAGCATTATGGCGACGAAAATGGTATCGAATGAATTTGTGGCGATGCAGACACTCTCATCCGGTGATTTCCATTTCAGTGCGCATACACAGGCAGTGGTATCTGTATTCCTTGTCTCATTCGCGAATTTCTCCTCTATCGGAATCATTACCGGTGCGGTGAAAGGGCTGCATGAAAAACAAGGAAACGTCGTCGCGCGGTTCGGGCTGAAGCTGCTGTACGGCGCAACGCTCGTCAGCTTCCTGACAGCGGCGATCGTCGGATTAATTCACTGAACATAAATGAAGGACAGGTGATAGATCATGAGAATGGTAGATCTTATTGTAAAAAAACAAAATGGAAAAGAACTTACAACAGAAGAAATTCAATTTTTCGTAAAAGGATACACGGACGGAAGCATCCCTGATTATCAGGCAAGCGCGCTGGCTATGGCGATTTACTTTCAGGATATGACGGATCAGGAGCGCGCCGATCTGACAATGGCGATGGTGAATTCAGGGGAAACGATTGATCTCTCCGCCATTGAAGGCATTAAGGTCGACAAGCACTCTACGGGCGGGGTCGGCGACACGACAACTCTCGTACTCGCACCGCTCGTCGCGGCGCTCGGCGTTCCCGTTGCTAAAATGTCCGGCCGCGGTCTCGGCCATACGGGGGGAACCATTGATAAGCTGGAAGCGATCGAAGGCTTCCACGTGGAATTGTCAAAAGATGAATTCATCAAGCTTGTGAACCGCGACAAGGTAGCCGTCATCGGACAAAGCGGCAATTTGACGCCTGCCGATAAAAAGCTGTATGCGCTGCGTGATGTAACGGGTACGGTGAACTCCATCCCGCTGATCGCAAGCTCAATTATGAGTAAAAAAATCGCCGCCGGAGCAGATGCCATCGTGCTTGACGTCAAAACGGGCGCCGGCGCGTTTATGAAAACGGATGAAGACGCCGTGAACCTCGCCAAAGCAATGGTCCGCATCGGAAACAACGTCGGCCGCCAGACGATGGCCGTGATTTCTGACATGTCGCAGCCGCTCGGTTTTGCGATCGGGAATGCCCTGGAAGTACAAGAAGCCATTGATACATTAAGAGGGGAAGGCCCTGAAGACTTAAACGAACTCGTCCTCACGCTCGGCAGCCAAATGGTCGTATTGGCGAAAAAAGCTGAGACATTGGAAGAAGCGAGAACGAAGCTGCAGGAAGTCATGAAAAACGGCAAAGCGCTTGAAAAGTTCAAAGAGTTCCTGAGCAATCAGGGAGGAGACGCTTCCGTTGTTGACGATCCGTCCAAACTTCCGCAGGCGGCGTACAAAATTGACGTTCCGGCAAAAGAAGCGGGTGTCGTTTCAGAAATCGTCGCTGACGAAATCGGCGTCGCAGCGATGCTGTTGGGCGCAGGACGTGCGACAAAAGAGGACGAAATCGATCTGGCCGTCGGCATTATGCTCCGCAAGAAAGTCGGTGACAACGTCGAAAAAGGCGAGCCGCTCGTCACCCTTTACGCCAACCGCGAAAACGTTGAAGACGTGACCGCCAAAGTCTATGACAACATCCGCATCTCAGAAAAAGCGGAAGCGCCGAAACTGATTCATACGCTGATTACGGAATAAGAGAAGAAAGGCACATACCTCATCAGTATGTGCCTTTTTTTATGGCATGGTTTTATCCAAATGAATGTCACGGACGGATTGTTTCGGCTGTTTCTTTCTCAAAAAACGAATGAGATAGCACAGGATCATACAAGGAATTCCGCAGAAGAGGGCGATTCTTTGATTGGGATCAAATGCAAGGCCTACGCATGAAGCGAAACATAAGATCACAGCGGCGATCGGAACGAGAGGGTAGAACGGTGTGCGGAAGGTCAGATCCGAGACGCGTCCGCCGTTTTTCAAATAATGTTTTCGAAATAACAGCTGAGACAGGGCGATGCTCATCCACACCACGACGCCGGCAAATCCGGCTATTGCCACAAGCACCACGTAGACCGTGCCCGGGGCGGCGATGCTTGAGATCAAGGATATGCAGGAAACGGCCATGCTGGCGAGCAGAGCATTCAGCGGAATGCCTTTCGGCGTGACTTTTTTGAACCGGGCGCTGATCATGTTTTCATTCGCAAGAGACCACAGCATCCGGGTGGAAGCATACAGTCCGGAGTTGGCGACCGAAAGCAAAGCCGTTAAAATCACGAAATTCATGATATCTGCGGCGTATGGGATACCGATTTGGGAAAAGACTGCGACAAACGGACTTTCAATCACACCGGCTTCCTTCCAGGAGATCAGTCCGGACAGCACAAAAATGGCGCCGATAAAAAAGATGACCGTTCTCCAGGCGACATTTCGGATCGAACGCGGAATATCTTTTGCCGGATTGGCGGTTTCACCCGCTGTAATTCCGATCAGCTCCGTCCCTGAAAAGGCGAAGCTTACGGAAATCATTGCGATGAAAACCGCAAGAAAGCCGTTCGGAAACAGTCCGCCGTGTGAGGTAAAATTCGACAGCATCGGAGCTTCACCCGAACCGTGCAATGAAATCAAACCGAACATCGCGGCGCCGCCTAAGATGATAAATAAAAGGATGGTAACGATTTTGACGCTTGAAAACCAAAACTCTGTTTCTGCAAACAATTTAACGGAGAATGCATTGGCGGCAAAAAGGAGAGCCGCGAAAATCGCGCTCCACATCCAGACGCTGCTGTGGGGAAACCAGCGCTGCATGAGGATACCGGAAGCTGTAAACTCCGATCCTACCGTCACCACCCAATTCACCCAATACATGATACCGACCATAAAACCCGTGGACGGCCCGATAAACGTTGTCGCATACGTTTGAAATGAACCGGTCACAGGCATGGCTACTGACAATTCTCCGAGACACTGCATGACAAGATACATCATCAAGCCGCCGATCAGGTAAGCGGCGATCGTCCCGCCCGGCCCGGCCTGGCTTAATGTATACCCTGTGCTCAAAAACAGCCCCGTGCCGATGACCCCTCCCAATGAAATCATAAATAAGTGCCTGCTTTTCATCGTGCGCTTTAGTTGATTGCCGCCTTGATCAACATCCATCGTGATCTCCCCCTTTTTGCGTGGCGTGAGAATCTTCCGGCAGCCGAGAGCACGCGTGCCGGATTTGACTTTAACGTGACAATTTAAATCCCTTTAATGCATGTAAAATGACGTGTGCGGCTGCCCGGCTTGTCATATCGCGAAAATCAAGTGTCGGATCAACCTCAACGATCTCAATACCCGAGATGTCAGCCTCCTGGGCTAAAAACCGGACCGCCTGAAGCAGTTCTTCGGTATACAGGCCTCCTGGGCCGATCGCGGGGCAGCCGGGCGCATGAGCTTGATCCAGCACATCCATATCAACCGAAATAAAAATGGCGTCGGCTCTTTTTTGAACGGTTGGCAAGACCTCTTGTATCGTTCGGAGGAGCCCTTTCTCCCGGATCATCTCCATTGTATGCACGTCTGCCTGCCGTTCTTTTAGATATTGTTCGTATGCCAAGCTGTTGCTGAACTCCCTGATTCCAAGCTGAATCAGGTTTTGTCCGCTTATGATATTTTCATCTAACAGCCGGCGGAATGGCGTGCCGTTTGTCGGTCCTCCGTCTTCTGTGTTGCGGACGTCGTGGTGGGCGTCGAATTGAAAGACGGCCGTTGTTCCTTTCGTTTCCGCAATGGCTTTAATGGTGGAATAACTAATGGAGTTGTCGCCGCCGAGAATGACGGGCACCCAGTCAGGCTGGTCCGTCAGAATGTCATGAATGGTCCGGTAAATGTGTTCGTGAGATGTGACGACATCCGTGACGTGAATCTGAATATCACCGATATCGTAAAGATGGTCAATGACATGCTCCCGCAGCTCCGCGGAATAAGCGGAAATCCCGCCGAGCGCCCGGCGGATCGCACCGGGTGCAAAGCAGGCGCCGGAATGGCTGATTGACGACTTAGAAAGCGGAACGCCGATCAAAGCCGGCCCTTTGATCGGTTGTCCCGCCCACGCTTCCGTCACATCGCCGATCCTTGTCACATGGCGGTCGTTGAAGAGGGAGCCGGCTTTTTGCAGAAACGGATACTTATCCAAGAGCGGCTCCCTCCCTTGAGACAACCGTCTTTCCATTCTTGATGACACGGTGTACATGATTGACGCCGTAATGATACGGGATATACATGTAATTCGGCGCTTCCCAAATGACAATGTCAGCCGCCCGTCCGGCTTTAATTTGTCCGGCCTCTTCGCCTTTTCCGATCGCATACGCGGCATTAACGGTGACAGCGTGCCAGATTTCTTCTGCGGTCATTTTTAAATGAAGCGCGGCAATTGACATGATGAGCTGGAGGTTTTCTGTCGGTGAGCTGCCCGGGTTGAAGTCAGTCGCCAAACTGACCCGTACGCCCGCATCAATCATCTCCCGGGCTCTCGCATAAGTGTGTTTGCCGAGATAGAAAGTCGTGCCCGGCAGCAGGACGGCGATCGTTCCGGACGCCGCTAGCTTTTCGATGCCTTCGTCAGACGCCCCCACCAAATGATCGGCAGAAACAGCATGCAGCTCTGCCGCCAATTCCGCGCCGCCGAGCGGGTCAATCTCATCAGCATGGATTTTCAGGCCGAAACCAGCTTCAGACGCCTTTTTCAGGTAGTCCCGCGACTGGCTGACGGTAAAGACGCCTGTTTCTGTGAAAATATCGGCAAATTGCGCGAGGCCTTTTTCTTTTATTTCAGGCAAAAGCTGCAGCATGCGATCCAGAAATTCGTCAGGGCTGTTCCGGTACTCAGGCGGAATGGCGTGTGCCCCCATAAAAGTTGTGACAAGGTCGACCGGCTGGCGTTCGCCCAGTTTTTTCGCCGCGGTCAGCTGTTTCAGCTCCGTGTCTTTGTCGAGTCCGTACCCGCTTTTTACTTCTGCCGTCGTGATGCCGTATGACAGCATGCGTCCGAGGTGAAAAAGCCCTTTTTCAATCAGTTCTTCTTCGGAAGCGGCTTTCGTGTCTTTGACCGTTGACAAAATACCGCCGCCTTGCGCCAGAATATCCAAATAGGACATGCCCTGAATTTTTAAATTCAGTTCTTTTTCCCGGGACCCTCCGAATACAAGATGGGTATGGGGATCGACGAGGCCGGGGGTGACGAGCCGTCCCCCGCAGTCGATGATGTCTCTTGCCTCGTATCCTTCCTCCGCTCCTTGATGTCCGGCAAAAACAATGCGCCCGTCGGAAATGCCGATGACGGCATCTTCCGTGACACGAAGATCCTGCATGCTTCCGCCTGATCGGGGGCCGCCGGATTCCATCGTCAGCAGCTGGCCGATGTTGGTGAGTAGGGTATCTATTTGTTTCGGCATGTTACCGCTCCTTTTTCATCGGTATCATAATGTCTTGTTCCTCGGCGACTTGAGCCGCTTTTTCATAACCTGCGTCCGCATGGCGGATGATGCCCATTCCCGGATCGCTTGTCAGAACGCGGGAAAGCCGTTGTTCCGCAAGGATGCTGCCGTCAGCGACCGCGACCATTCCCGCGTGAAGGGAATACCCCATGCCGACGCCCCCGCCGTGGTGAAAAGAAACCCAGCTTGCGCCTGAGGCCGTGTTGATCAGCGCGTTCAGCACCGCCCAATCGCCGACCGCGTCGCTTCCGTCTTTCATCGCTTCTGTTTCCCGATTCGGAGAGGCGACAGATCCGCAGTCTAAATGGTCTCTTCCGATGACGATCGGGGCTTTCAGCTCGCCGTTTCTGACCAATTCATTAATGGCGAGCCCCATCTTTTCCCGTTCACCGTAGCCGAGCCAGCAAATACGGGACGGCAGGCCTTGGAATGTGACTTTTTTCTGTGCCATGTCAATCCAGCGGTGAAGGGCTTGATTTTCTGGAAACAGCTCTTTTAATAAAGCGTCAGTGCGGTATATATCTTCAGGGTCTCCCGACAGCGCGGCCCAGCGGAACGGCCCTTTTCCTTCACAAAATAAAGGCCGGATGTAGGCGGGAACGAATCCCGGAAAATCAAAAGCATCGGCGAGACCCTCATCTTTGGCAGCCTGGCGGATATTGTTGCCGTAATCAAAGACGACGGCACCTTTTTTCTTGAAGGCGAGCATGGCTTCCACATGCTTTTTCATACTCTGCTTGGAAAGCCTTACGTACAATTCAGGCTGCTCCCGGCGCAGGCAGTCGGCCTCTTCAAGTGAGTATCCTGCCGGAATATAGCCGATCAGCGGGTCGTGAGCGGAAGTCTGATCGGTCACGATGTCAATATGGACGCCGCGGTTCAAAAGCTCATGATGCACCTCAGCCGCATTACCGAGAAGGCCGATCGATAAAGGCTCTCCGGCTTGTCTGGCTGCTTCGGCCCAGCGCAGCGCTTCGTCAATTGATGCTGTTTTACGGTCGCAATAGTTTGTTTCAATGCGTTTATCAATCCGTGTTTCATCCGCTTCAACGGCGATGACGACGCCATCATTCATCGTGACGGACAGCGGCTGAGCGCCTCCCATTCCGCCAAGTCCGGCCGTCAGCGTAAGGGTTCCTTTCAGACTGCCGCCAAAATGCTGTCTCGCAAGCTCAGCAAAGGTTTCATAGGTGCCTTGCAAAATACCTTGTGAGCCGATATAAATCCAGCTGCCGGCCGTCATCTGCCCGTACATCATCAGCCCTTTTTTCTCAAGGTCATGGAAATGCTCCCAATCCGCCCATTTCGGCACGAGAACCGAATTAGCCAGCAGGACGCGGGGCGCGCGGCTGTGCGTGCGGAACAGTCCGACCGGTTTTCCGGATTGGATCAGCAGTGTTTCATCATCTTTTAACGTTTTGAGGGAACGCTCAATCGCGTGAAAAGCATCCCAGTTTCGCGCGGCCTTGCCTATGCCGCCGTATACGATCAGATCCTCCGGCTTTTCGGCAACCTCCGGGTCAAGGTTGTTTCGGAGCATGCGGAGCACGGCTTCCTGCTCCCATCCTAAGCATTCAAGTTCGGTGCCGCGGCCGGCGCGGATTGATTTCTTTACATCAGTCATCTTGTAAGTCCCCCTTCATTGGTCATCAGTTTTTGGTGATGCTCATTCGGCAGAAAAGACTCCTTCTTCAGCCAGTCACTCAGATGCTCGATGTCATAAGAAAACACGCGGTCTTCTTGTATGGACGGGACGATGTTTCTCATTTCGTGATAGAGCTGTTTTGTGTACGAGGCGCAATGTTCCGCACCCCGGTACTCCACGGCCTGCAGCGCGCAAATGGCTTCAACGGCAAGCACCCGTCTCGTATTCGCAATGATCTGGTAGGCGTGCCTTGAGGCGATGGTTCCCATGCTGACGTGATCCTCCTGGTTTGCCGATGAAGGAATGGAATCGACACTGGCGGGATGGGCCAGGGTTTTATTTTCTGACACGAGGGAGGCCGCCGCATATTGCATGATCATCGCTCCGGATTGTAAGCCGGGCTGAGGGCTCAGAAAGGGCGGCAGGTCATTCAGCTGCGGATTCACAAGCCGTTCGATCCGGCGTTCAGAAATGTTTGCAAGCTCGGCCGCCGCCACTTTGAGAAAATCCATGGCAAAGGCGATCGGCTGTCCGTGAAAGTTTCCGCCTGAGATGATTTTGGCGCCGTCTTCGAAAATGAGCGGGTTATCTGTCGCGGCATTCATCTCAATTTCTAATTTTTCTTTTACATACGCTAATGTCTGCCATGATGCACCGTGGACTTGAGGAATACAGCGGATCGAATAGGCGTCCTGGACACGCAGCTCCCCTTGGACGGTCGTCAGCTTGCTGTCTGACAAGTAATAGCGGATTCGCTCTGCGACATCCATCTGTTCCTGATAACCGCGGGCGGCATGAATGTCCTCGTCAAACGCATCGATAATGCCCTGAAGGCCTTCGATCGTTAAGCTCGCGATCCGTTCCGACTGATAGGCCAGCTTTTCGGCCTCGAGGTAAGCGATCAGTCCCATCGCGGTCATGGCCTGCGTTCCGTTGATCAGCGCGAGCCCTTCCTTAGAGGTCAGGACGGCCGGCTGAAGGTTTGTCTGTTCTAAAGCATGAGCTGTCGGCATCCGGGCCCCTTCGTAAAAGACTTCGCCTTGACCGATAAGCGCCAGTGCGAGATGAGAAAGCGGCGCCAAATCCCCGCTCGCCCCCAGTGACCCTTGCTGCGGGATGACCGGGTGAATGCGATGATTGAGATACGCGAGCAGTTGATCAATCAGCTCAGTCCGCACGCCGGAAAAGCCTTTCAGCAGGGCATTGGCGCGCAAAAGCAGCATGGCCCGCGATACAGATTCCGGAAACGGATCACCGACGCCGCACGCGTGAGAAAGAATCAGATTCAGCTGCAGATCCGCGGCGTCTTCTTTTTGAATCAGCACATCGCTGAACTTGCCGAATCCCGTCGTAATCCCGTAAATGGTCTTCTCTTCTTGAACGATCCGTTCAACCGCCGCCCTGCTTTTTTTCACACGTTCCATGCTATCGGCAGATGCTTGAACCTCTTCAAAATCAAACAGCACACGCTGGGCATCTGCGGTTGTCAGTGAGGAACCGTCTAACGTCACCATCATTTCAACCCCTTTTCCTTTACTTTGGTAAAGCGCCCATACAAAAAGGAGCTATGCCATGAAAATGATATTTCATGCATAGCCCCCTATCATCTGAAATCTATGGGCTGATTCATATGTGATTAATTCCGACTCCGAATGTTTCGTGCTCAAGCCCCTTAATCGGAGCTCCGATCGTGCCGTAAAGTGAAACGGCGATCCAATCGCCTTCCGCCTCGCTTTCATACGGATTTCCCCGCAAGACGGCAAACTTCAGGCCCACGGTACGAAGCAGCGAGCCAAGCAGCATTTCGCCCCGCGTCACTCCGTGCAAAGCTTCCATTGTGGCATGATACAGCGCATGTGATTCGCGATAACCCTCAGATTGAATGACACCGCTCTTTTTGGAAGCGGTTTCAATTGCAGCTACCACCTTATGCGCATCCATTGAACCCACCCTGCCGAGACAGACTTTCCAGCCGTCCCGTTCCAGCCGGCTGATCTGCTGGTTTTCTTCAGTCTCATGAAGCAGAAGAAGGACGGACAATCGCCCGATGCGGCGGTCTTTGTGTAAGGTCATATATGCTTCACTCAATTCTTAAATATTCTGATAACTAGTAACTGTTTTTTATATTAAGTGTTTGCGAATCAGAAGTCAAAACTTTTTTTCCAGTCTTTCACAAATCAGATTGTTATCGAAGTAAAGCGGTACATCGCGAAGCCGGCGCTGTTAATCACATATTTCCGCCATCCGCGTCATAAAATGGAGCGTTGTCTTGAAAGCGTTTTAAGAAAAGAAGAGAGCGAGGAGATTATAGAAAATGAAAACCAGTTTCTTTCGTGTGTGCCTGGTCTCAGCAGCGGTCATCGGGTTCACTCTGCCGCAGGCAAAAGCCCAGCATCCGGTTTTTTCAGAGGTCAGCGTGCATGATCCGTCCGTCATCAAAACAGGCGATACATATTATGTATTCGGCTCGCATTTGGCTTCCGCCAAGTCGAAAAACCTGATGCAGTGGCAGCAGATGTCTTCAAGCGTCAATCCCAATAATCCCCTGATCCCGAACGTCTACACCGAATTAAAAGAGACATTCGACTGGGCCCAGTCTGATACGCTGTGGGCGCCGGACGTCACCCAGCTGTCTGACGGGAAATATTACATGTACTATAACGCCTGTAAAGGAGACTCGCCGCGATCAGCTCTCGGTGTCGCCGTGAGTGACAAAATCGAAGGGCCCTACAAAAACAAAGGCATCTTTTTGAAATCGGGCATGGAAGGAAAAAGCGAAGACGGCACGACGTATAATGCAAACGTTCACCCGAACGTCGTAGATCCGCAAACGTTTTTTGATCACAAAGGCAAGCTCTGGATGGTGTACGGCTCTTACTCCGGCGGGATTTTTATACTGGAAATGAATCCGAAAACCGGTTTCCCGCTCCCGAACCAAGGCTACGGAAAAAAACTGCTCGGCGGAAATCACAGCAGAATCGAAGGCCCGTACATCAGCTACAATCCGGAAACGAAATATTACTATCTGTATCTGTCACTCGGCGGACTTGACGCAGCCGGCGGTTATCATATGCGTGTGGCGCGTTCCAAAAATCCGGACGGTCCGTACTATGACGCCGCAGGCCATAACATGCTTGATGCCAAAGGAAAAGACGGCAGTTTCTTCGACGACAAAGCAATTGAACCGTACGGGGTCAAACTCATGGGCGGCTACAGCTTCGCCTCACAATCTGAAAAAGGCACGGGCTACGTATCGCCGGGACACAACTCCGTGTTTTACGACGGGAAAACGAAACGATCATACCTCATTTTCCACACCCGTTTCCCGAACAGAGGCGAAGAGCACGAAGTCAGAGTACATCGGCTGTACATGAACAAAGACGGATGGCCCGTTGCAGCGCCATACCGCTACGCGGGAGAACCGGATACACAGATATCGGCATCCGCCGCATCCGGAGCCTACAAACTCATCCAGCACGGAAAAGACATTACAGCTACGATCAAAACCCCAAAAACCATCCGGCTTAACAACGACGGCACCATTTCCGGGGAAATGACGGGAACCTGGACAAAAACGGACAGCAGCAAAGCCCGAATCAACCTGAACGGCACAAATTATGACGGCGTCTTCCTGAAAGAATGGGACTCAGCGAGAGAGAAAGAAGTTGTGACGTTTAGTGTGCTGAGCGGTGATGGGGAGGCTGTTTGGGGAGTGAAGTAAACCAATTAAAGTTTAATATATGATATAAATCTCTAAGGAATGAATCTCTTCTTTATTATTATCTGAAGAAGAGATTCGTTTTTTATATAGTTAAACCTTTACAGATACGTAATATTCAACTAAATAAAAAAGAAAGTTAGCCGATAAATTTATTAGACTACAACATAAAATAAATGACACGTTAAAAAATAGGAGGAAATTTATATTGTTAGATGAACCTATTGAAAGGCTAAGTCAATTTACTGAATTTGTAGAAGCGCTACCTAAAGAGTTTATTTTATCAAGAGGACAGGAAAAAGAATACGAATTGTTACCTGGTGCCCTTAGATTGGATAATAACAAAAAGAGGAAATATTCGAGAGGATCAATTCAATATTTTTTAAATGAGTTTAAAGTGAATTGTCACAATTATGTGAAGCAACCTATAGATATCAGAGATGACTATGAGTGGATGGTTTATGCACAACATTACGGTATCCCAACTAAATTGTTAGATTTTACTCATTCGCATGTAGTTTCTTTAATGTTTGCTGTTGAAAACTCCTTCCATGAAAATGAAGAATGTGATGCAGAAGTATGGTTTCTAAATCCTTTAGAATTGAATTATAAGTTTGCATCACGTTCAGATATAATTAATATTTCTAATGGTGAAAGAATAAATTTAGACAATTTTGATGGGCCGATAGCATTCAAAGCTAGAAAGTTAAATGAAAGAATTAACGCACAAAATGGGCTTTTTGTATATTTTCAAGATAACTGCCAACCTTTATCAGATTTGAAAGATGAAAATATAATTAGAAGATTAGTGATCAAAGGAGAGTGCAAAAAAGATATACTGTCCTCTCTTTATTCTATGGGAATAGGTTATACAACACTTTATCCAGAATTGGAATCTGTTACAAAAGATATAATAATGAAAAAGAGTATTTTAGAATATGTAAGGGATGGTGAGTAACTTGCTAGCTAAAATAAATTATAAACCTCAGGATATCGCTATAAAAGATATTATATCTATGATTACAAATGGATATAAACTTCAAAAACTAGATAAAGAGGAAGAGCTAGATGATGAACTCAAACTTGATTATACTGATTCAATTATAATTGCCCCTGACTATCAGAGAGATTACAGAGCATCAGTTGCTGACGAAAGTTCTTTAATTGAGTCAATTCTTCTTGGTATACCAATACCACCTGTTTTTTTAGCTAATGATCGTTATGAGGGAGTTAAAGTTTTAAACGTAGTAGATGGACAACATCGACTGAGAGCATTTCATAGGTTTAAAGAAAATCAATTTAAACTTTCAGGACTAAATATAATGGTGGAGTTAAATGGAAAAAAATTTAGTGATTGCGAATTTGAAATTAAAGAGAAAATTTTATCGCACAAACTTGCCTCTATCGTTTTTACTGATTTCCCTGGTCTCGAATTAGAATTGGAGATTTTCAGTAGATATAATAAAGGTACTAAGCCATTAACACCGCAGGATATACGGCATGCTGTTTATAATTCTAAATTGAATAGTTTTGTAAATAAATTTGCTCAAAAAATGAATGATAAAAAGGTTTCTAGTAAGATTCAAAGGGCTTACAATGCAACAACAGATAGGGTGAAAAAGAAGAAAATACAAGAAAATATTTTTGTGATAATGAGTATACTTGAAAATGGACTCAATACAGGATACGCGAAATCATCAGTTTATGCTGAAGAGTATATGAAACATAAATCTAAACTAGAAGTACGTAATCCACAACAATCACAAAAGGAATATGATGAGATCATAAATAGATTTAATACATTTAATGAAATAATTGAAGTAATTGGAGAAAGGATTGAGCACCCCTTTTCTAAAGAAATTTATGGTGTCTCAAGCAAAGGTTATAGGTTTCAGATAACTATAGCAATGATACTTTCTGGTGTTATTCACAAAATGATTAAAGAAGGTATCTCACTATCTAGATTAAAACAAAAAGCTGGAATAGATAACTTTCTCACTTATATATCTGATGCTTTAAAAAATTCGTATTTAGAAGATCCTAAGTTTAACGCTTCTTCTACAAATGCTCGAGCTATGAACGAATTGATTAACGAAATGAACTTTGAATTCTTACAAGTTGTTGAAGACTAAAAGTTTAAATTGCTATAAGTCCGTAGTGATTAGAACAGCTACGGACTATTGTTATAAATTATACTTTCTTTACTCCACGCTGATTTATGGACAAACTTAATGTTAAATTGTTCTATAAGGATATGGAATAGATTTTTGATTATAATAGAAATAAACAAATTATTTTATAAATAAAGCATTAAATGGTAGTTGGAGCAATATTTAAATGTAAGCGTTGACACCCAATAAATCCAGTGCTAAAGTATACATATCAACCCAATATCATTCACCCAGGATTGTTACTGCAAACCGCAGGCAAAACCTAAATTGCGTCAGACAGGGGAAGACCCCCGTGTGCTGTGCAGTTTGGGTTTTTTTTATACCCTTTTTTCGGAGGTGATGCTGATTTCATAACAAAAAAAGCCGGAGAAAGGCGGGCACCTTTCGTCCGGCGGTTCCCCCATTTTTAAGGAGGTATACTCATGGACTATCATAAAATATCAAAAGAGATTTTACAACTTGTCGGCGGCGAGGAGAATGTTCAGAGTGTCATCCATTGCATGACGCGGCTTCGTTTTAATCTGTATGACAATGCGAAAGCAGATCGGAGCGGGCTGGAACAGACGGAAGGCGTGATGGGGACAAATATCAGTGGCGGGCAATTTCAGATCATTATCGGCAATCATGTGCCGAAGGTGTATCAGGCTTTAATGGAGAACAGCGGGCTCAACGATGAAAGCGCAAACAAAACTTCGAAGCAGAAGAAAAATGTGCTGAGCGCCATGTTTGACGTGATTTCCGGTGTGTTTACACCGATTCTGCCGGCCATTGCCGGAGCCGGCATGATAAAAGGGCTTGTCGCGCTAGCGGTGACATTCGGCTGGTTGTCGGAGAAGAGCCAGACTCACAGCATTCTCACGGCTGTCGGTGACGGTGCGTTTTATTTTCTGCCGCTTTTGCTTGCGGTAAGCGCGGCGAGAAAATTCAGATGTAATCCGTACGTGGCGGCCGCTGTGGCGGGTGCGATTCTGCATCCGGATTTAACGGCCCTGCTTGGGGCAGGAAAAAGCATCTCCTTTATCGGTCTTCCTGTAACCGCTGCCACGTATTCATCGACAGTTATCCCGATTTTGCTGGCGATATGGCTGATGTCCTATGTAGAGAAAGGGATTGACCGAATCACGCCTTCATCTTTGAAATTGATTGCCGTTCCGATGCTTACGCTTGTGATCGTCGTCCCTGTCACCTTGATCACAGTCGGCCCGCTCGGCGCGATTCTCGGGAATTACCTGTCTGTCGGCGTCAATGATTTGTTCAATCATGCGGGTATTGCCGCGATGATTCTGCTTGCCGGCACATTTTCGCTCATTATTATGACGGGGATGCATTATGCCCTTGTGCCGATCATGATCAATAACATCGCTCAAAACGGACATGATTACATTCTGCCTGCGATGTTTTTGGCGAATATGGGGCAGGCCGGCGCGTCATTTGCGGTTTTCTTAAAATCAAAAAACAAAACCTTCAAATCGCTGGCGTTTACAACGGGCATTACGGCATTGATGGGCATTACCGAACCCGCGATGTACGGCGTCAACATGAGATTGAAAAAACCGTTCGCGGCTGCTTTAATCGGCGGCGCGGCAGGCGGAGCTTTTTACGGTGTAACGGGCGTCGCTTCCTACATTGTCGGCGGAAACGCCGGTCTGCCGAGCATTCCGGTCTTTATCGGGCCGACATTTCTATACGCGCTGATCGGGCTTTTTATCTCGTTTGCGGCCGGTATTGCGGCGGCATTGCTGATCGGGTTTGAGGATGTACAGTCCGAACGGGGCAAAGCGTCTGAAGCGCCGGGGGTGACGGCAGGCGGAGAAATCATTCACAGCCCGATTAAAGGCGAAGTGAAAGCATTAAGCGAAGTGAACGACAGCGTCTTTTCCGGCGGAATGATGGGAAAAGGTTTTGCGATTCTGCCTGAAGAGGGCGCGGCGGTTTCTCCCGTAGAAGGGAGGGTGACAGCCGTATTTAAAACAAAGCACGCCATCGGCATTACGAGCACCCGGGGAGCCGAGGTTCTCATTCATATCGGGCTTGATACCGTCCGGCTGGATGGCAGGCATTTTGAGATGCACGTCAAAGAAGGCGATACTGTCGCGCCGGGAGATCTGCTGATTACTTTTGATATCGACGAGATAAAGGCTGCCGGTTTTGACGTAATCACGCCGGTCATCATTACGAATACGGATCAATATTCATTTACAGACGTGAAAAAAAGCGGAATGGTCAAACCGAACGAAGCGCTTCTGGCGTTATCCTGAAAAAAAGGTGGAGAAAACATGAAGAGATTTCCGGAAGGTTTTTTATGGGGCGGCGCAACGGCTGCCAATCAGATTGAAGGAGCTTATAAAGAAGGAGGCAAAGGACTTTCTACGGCGGATGTCTCCCCGGATGGCATTATGTCTCCGTTTCATGAGACAGACGATGCGCTGAATCTGTATCACGACGCGATTGATTTTTATCACCGCTATCAAGAGGATATCGCCCTGTTTGCGGAGATGGGCTTTAAAGCGTTCCGCACCTCCATTGCGTGGACGAGAATCTTTCCAAACGGTGATGAAACAGAACCGAACGAAGAAGGGCTGCAATTTTACGACCGTTTGTTTGACGAATTGAGAAAACATCAGATCGAACCGGTTGTCACGATTTCTCACTATGAGATGCCGCTCGGTCTTGTGAAAAACTACGGCGGCTGGAGAAACCGCCGGATGGTCGATTTCTATGAGCGGTACGCCGGCACGGTTTTCACCCGTTATAAAGACAAGGTGAAATATTGGATGACCTTCAATGAGATCAACGTCGTTCTTCACGCTCCGTTTACTGGCGGCGGTCTTATATTCCGGGAAGGCGAAAATAAACAAAACACGATGTACCAAGCGGCCCACCATCAATTTGTGGCGAGCGCGCTGGCGGTAAAAGCCGGTCATGAGATCATCCCGGATTCACAGATCGGCTGCATGATCGCCGCGACGACGACGTATCCGATGACGCCGAAGCCGGAGGATGTATATGCGGCTTTGCAAAAAGAGCGGAGCACGCTGTTCTTTTCTGATGTACAGGCGAGGGGCAGCTATCCGGGCTACATGAAACGCTTCTTTAAAGAAAACGGAATTACGATCGAGATGAAGGAAGGAGACGAGGCGCTTCTGAAAGAACATACGGTGGATTACATCGGCTTCAGCTACTACATGTCGATGACGGCCAGCACGGCGCCTGAGGATCTGGCGCAATCTAAGGGAAATCTTCTCGGCGGCGTGAAAAACCCGTACCTGAAATCTTCCGAATGGGGCTGGCAGATTGATCCGAAGGGCTTGCGCATCACCTTAAACACGCTGTACGACCGTTATCAGAAACCGCTCTTCATCGTCGAAAACGGACTCGGCGCGGTTGATCAGCCGGAGGAGGACGGAACCATTCAGGATGACTACCGCATCAATTATCTGCGTGATCATTTAATAGAGGCAAGAGAGGCGATTGAAGACGGCGTCGACCTGATCGGCTACACGTCGTGGGGGCCGATTGACCTCGTCAGCGCCTCAACGGCAGAAATGAAAAAACGCTACGGCTATATCTATGTCGACCGCGGCAATGACGGAAAAGGCACGTTTGAAAGAAAGAAAAAGAAAAGTTTTTATTGGTATAAAGACGTCATCGCCACAAACGGAGAAAGTCTGTAAGCGCAATGTTCCGGAGAAAGCCGGCAAAATTGACATTCAGCAAAGAGAGGAGGACAATAAAAGCAGAAAGGCGGGATTCATATGTTTAAAAAAATTCTTGCAGCAGTAGACGGTTCAGACATGAGCAATAAAGCCCTGGACGCAGCGATCCATCTGGCGAAAGAACAGCAGGCTGAACTCACCATTCTCTATGCGGGACGTGAAGCCGTTGTCTCCACATCAGCCTTAACAGGGATTGTCTATGTTCCGGAAAACTTCATTGAAGACATCAAACATGAAGTCGAGCAAAAAGGAGCGGCCATTCTGGAAGATGCCAAGCAGAAAGCGGCAGAAAGCGGAGTAAACGCGGAAAGCCTGTACGTCCAAGGCGAACCTGCGCATCAAATTTTAAACATAGCGAAAGAACAGCATTTCAATCTGATTGTCGTCGGAAGCCGCGGAATCAGCGGATTTAAAGAAATGATGCTCGGAAGCGTGAGCCATAAGGTCTCACAATTGTCTCCTTGTCCTGTACTGATCGTTCATTAAACAGAAGACCCTGCTGATGCGGGGTTTTTTTTATGAGAAAAGAACGCCGGCTTTCGAAGAATAGGGTGAAATCTTCCTCTGAATCAAGTAAAATGGCTGTTAGTATTTGTCTGAATAAACAGTCAATGATATGGGGGAAGCGAATCAATGCAAGCTGAACAAACATCAAATGCCGTCATCAAAATGGTCATTTCCATGGTCATTTTCGGATCAATCGGCTTTTTCTCAGAACATACGAATGTGCCTTCAATTGAACTGGTCTTTGTGAGATGTCTGTGCGCCTCATTGTTTCTGGGCGTTTGCTGGTTTGGTTCCGGACGATACCGCACCGAACAATGGAACCGGCGTGAGGTGCTGCAGACACTGGCCTGCGGATTTTTTCTCGTGCTGAACTGGGTGTTTTTATTTAAATCATTTGAGGAGACATCAGTGACGATAGCGATTTCCGTTTATCATCTGGCTCCGGTTCTCGTCCTTCTCCTGGGGAGCCTTATATACCGGGAGAAACTGCATATTGTGTCCGTCACTTCCATCGTGATTTGTTTTCTGGGCACCGCCCTGATTTCCGGCATTAACGGGAGTACATCATTTTCTCAGCTGATGGGATCGGGTATTATTTGGGCCGTGCTGGCCGCCCTTTTTTATGCTTTTACGACACTGGCCGGGAAAGGCATCAACAGCCTCAGCCCATACGCCGTCACCTGCTTGCAGACCGGATTGGGCGTTATCATTCTTCTTCCGTTCGTCCGTTTCGGCGCTTTTTCTGATTTGTCGCATGTGAACTGGATCATGATTGTGTCGACCGGTATCATTCATACGGGAATTGTGTATTTGCTCTTTTTTGACAGCTTGCGGTTTTTATCCACCCGGTTTATTTCAATCATCGTATTTCTTGATCCGGCGGTGGCGATTGTGCTTGACACCGTATTTACGGGATTTCGCCCCGACCTTTATCAATCTTTGGGGATTGTATTGATTTTTGCGGGAATGGCGCTGTCTCTGATTCGAAAGCAAAAAGCCGTGCCGGCGGAAACTCAGGCAGACAGCACCCGTATATAGGCGGCCGTACCGGCTGCTTTTTTTATTTTGGGGCTTTTCAGCCATAACGAAAAAGCAGACAAACAGATCATGGAAAAAGAGGATGGTAATTGTATAATACTTCTTGTGTTTACAATTTAGGAAATTAAAGGAGTGAAGGGCATGATAAAAAAGACGCGTCATCTCGCTTTCTTGGCTGCACTCGGATTTGCGCTTTGTCTGGCCATCGTATGTTCCGCATCAAAGCAGGCAGAAGCGGCAGCGGCTTATCCGGATGTGATGCAGGGACTTACCGGATTCGCGGGCAATGCGAAGGATCATAACGGAAAAGCAAAATCCGCCGTATCGGGAGGCCAGGGCGGCCCCGTCGTCTACGTCAGTAATCTTAATGATCTGAAAAACAATGCGGGCGGAACGGACCGCAAAACCATCGTCATCACAAGTGATATTTCTTCCCCGGGTAAAGCCGTTGTGACAGTCGGTGCCAATAAAACCATCGTCGGCTCTTATACCAGCCACAGGCTGACCAACATCTATCTGACCACCGGATCCGGCTCAAACAATGTGATTTTCAAAAATCTCATTATCAGCCATAGTGCCGCCATTACAGGCAACAACGACATTCCGATGTACATAGCGAACGGACAGAATTACTGGATTGACCACGTGTGGTTTGAAGGACACAGCTACAATCCGAACAGCCACAGTGATTTGGGAAAGCTTCTGTATGTCGGCGCCAAAGCGGATTTTGTGACGCTGTCTAACTCTAAATTCACAGACCATCTGTACGGCCTGATTCTCGGTTATCCGAATGATGATAACGAAGGACGCAATTATATCGGCTATCCGCATATGACGATCACCAACAACTATTTTAATAACGTCTATGTGCGTTCACCGGGCCTGATGAGATACGGCTATTTTCACGCGAAAAACAACTATGTGACCAATTTCAATTTAGGATTCACCATTCATACAAACGCGACTGTCTTCTCAGAAGCCAACTATTTCGGTAACGGAAATGAAAAAGGCGGAATGATAGACGACTACGGGACGGCCCAATTCACCGACACCGGTTCATTCCCGTCGCTCAAAGCCCCGAAATCACCGCGCACCGGCTGGAATCCGAGATCAAATTACAGCTATGGAACCCTTTCAGCCCAGGACGCCAAAAACTTCGCCCAATCTTACGCGGGAGCGCAAAATACAAATCTCCGCTATCCATAATACGAAAAACCGCCGGCAGCCGGCGGTTTTTTTATATGAATAAAAGGTTCAAAATCCCTATAATCCTTAAAATAACCTTAAATACCTAGGAAAATATTGATAAACAATTTCAATAATATTACTATTGTTAAGCCTATATTACAAAAGAAGGAGGAGAACCTATGAAAATAGGAAAAAAGAACAAGTGGAAAAAATGGCTGGCCGGCACTCTTGCGGCAACGCTGATGATTTCCATTGCGCCTGCCGATGTGTTTGCGGCAGAAACGCGTGAAAAACAAGATCAAGCGAAAACCGCCGCCATTCCGGCCGTAGACCCGGAAAAAGATCTTCCGGCGGAAAAAGCATCTGAGCAGATGCCTTTTGATCAAAAAGATATCAATCAAGACGGTGAGATCACGTCAGAAAGAACTGAGAATTCAAAGCTTTACTATGAAGGCGAGGGTGTGTACAAACAGGAAATCTACACAGACCCCATACATACGAAAGAAACCGCCAATGCGGACTGGGAAGACGTTTCTCCTGAATTGAAAACCGGCTCAAAGGAAGTCGGAACGGAAAATACAGTGCTGAATTGCGATTTTCTGAAGCAAATGAAAAACGGATTATACGCTACATTTGAACATGATGATCATAAGCTCACATACTCATTAACCGGCGCAAAAGGCCCCGATCAGGCTGCAATCACTCCGACAGATGCCTCAGCAAAAGTCAAGGAAGACAGCAACGAGCTTACGTATCAGCAAGTGTTTCCTGCTATTGATTTACAAACCTACACATTTAACGAAAACATAAAAGAAGACCTTGTGCTTCACAAATATGAAGGCTACAATTCCTTCACCTTTCAAATCAAAACCGACCTTCAGGCTAAAGAACAGGAAGACGGCTCGATCGCGTTTTCTGATGATAAAGACAATGTCGTCTACACCGTGCCGAAGCCCTTTATGACCGACTCAGATCTCGACGAAAAGTCAGGTGAAGTCAGCAGGTCAGAAGATGTCAGCTTCAAGCTTGAAAAAAACAGTGAAGGCTACTTGCTCCATGTAACGGCCGATGAAAAATGGCTGAAAGATCCCAAGCGGGTTTATCCGGTATCTATTGACCCTTCAACATCAGTATCTGTGTCATCCGATACCTTTGTCATGAGCGCGTACCCGACGACAAACTACTCTGCCGCATCGCAGAAATGGGACGCCGGATTGAAAGCGTACGTGCTGAAAACTGGATATTATGACGGCACAACCGGAACGAACTACGCTTTTATGAAGTTTGATAATCTAAAGCCGATCAAAAACATGACGGTGACGAAAGCGACGCTTAAAGCGTACACAGCCCACTCCTATTACGGATCAAAAGCGACGGGGCTTTGGCTCGACACCGTTAACAGCAATTACGACAATGCCAAGATTACGTGGAAGAACAAGCCGGGCTCCAAAAACATCGGCAAAGCCGAGGTCTATAAAGGCCAATGGGCAAGCTTCGATGTCACCTCCGCAGTCAAGTCGTGGAACAGCGACGGCGCCAATTACGGCTTTAAGCTTCACGCAAACGGCAACGGAAAAGAATATTGGAAGAAGCTGATGTCATCAGCAAACTCTGCTAAAAAACCATACATTGAAGTGACATACACAATTCCGAAGGCGGACACGCCGTCTGTCAAAGCGTATCATAACGGAGATTCGACAGGATTTTTCAATATCAGCTGGAAAAAAGCTGAAGGCGCCAAAAGCTATAAAGTCTGGCTCTATAACGGGAAAGAATACCAGGCCATTCCGGTCGGCAATGCAACCTCTTGGAGCACAAAAGGAAAAAACATCTGGCCGACAAAAGCGGAAATCGACTCCGGCAAATATAAGCTGCATACAGACGGAAAAGGCGGAACTGAATTAGCGCTTAATCCTTCGCCGGTCTATAAAAACGCCGGCGGCAGCTATCAGGCAAGTAAAAATTACTGGGTCGCGGTCAGCGCGGTGTTTGACCAGGGAGAAGGCGCCATGTCTGCGGCCGCCAAACCCGTCATTCCGAATATCGGAAGAGTTCAGAAACCAAGCACGAAAGGCTTTAATAACAACAACGCCACAGGCTGGTTTGATCTTTCCTGGAAAGCCGTATCAGGCGCAGCCGGGTATAAAATGCAAGTCTTTAACGGCAAAAGCTTTGAAACGCTTGACCTCGGAAATAAAACATCCTGGTCCACAAAAGATCAAAACATCTGGCCGACAAAGGCGGAAATCAGCGCCGGAAAATATGCGCTTCACCTGAAAGACAAAAAAGGCGCGGAATTGCCGATCAACCCGGGCCCCGTTTATAAAAACGCCGGCGGAGATGCGAACCGGAAAACCTACGGATTTAAAGTCATTGCTTATAACAAAGACGGAGAAGCGATCGCCTCACCGGAAGCGAGTCCGGCGCTGCCTGATATCGCAAAGCCGAAAAACCTGACAGGCTATGTCTATACGAACACGAAATCGAGCCAAACGGGTTATGTCAATCTCATATGGGATAAAGTCAAAAACGCCAAAGGCTACAAAATCAACATCTACAACGGAGCAGACTATCAATCATTCGATGTCGGGGATACCGATCATTGGACGACCCAAAACAAACGCATCTGGCCGTCAGCCGATGAAGTGAAAGCGGGAAGATTCCAGCTTCACACGGACGGAAAGGGCGGCGAACTGGCGCTTGACCCTTCACCTGTTTACGAAAACGCAAACGGCAATTACAAAGGGAAGAAGAACTATTCCTTCACGCTGACCGCCTATGACGCAAACGGTGACAGCATACCGACGGCACCTTTTAACCCTGTTTTCCATGAAGGGGCGGAATTCCTCGGAACGGAAGAATTCTGGTCTATTATCGACATTCCGGACGGACAGCTGAACGGCGCGACGGGAAATGTCATCGTCAATGAGGAAGATATGTCAATCGACGGACGCGGACCGGGGCTCGGACTCTCCCGGACCTTCAACAGCCTTGACAGCTCTGACCATATGTTCGGCCAAGGCTGGTATGCCGATGCGGAAACGTCGATCCTTTCTGAAGACGGCAGAGCCGTTTATATTGATGAGGACGCGACAACACATGTCTTCACGAAAAAATCTGACGGCACGTATCAGCCGCCGACGGGCGTTTATCTCGAACTGACGGAAACAAGCGATCAATTTGTATTAAAAACAAAAGATCAGACGAACGCTTATTTCAGCAAAAAAGGCGGCAAGCTCCAAAAAATCGTCGACGGACACAACAACACAACCGTATACGAATATAACGACAGTAATCAGCTGACCGCCATAACAGACGCATCAGGGCGCAAGCTGACATTTACCTATGATGAAAACGGCCATGTCACATCTCTTACAGGGCCGAAAAACAAAAAGATTTCATATTCATATGACAAAGACCTTCTCAAAAAGGTGACGGATACTGACGGCAGCGTCACAAGCTACGACTATGATGCCGAAGGGCGCCTCGTCAAGCAGTATTCCGCAAACAGCACGGATGACAAACCGCTGTTCACTGAATACCAATACAGCGGCCACCGTTTGGCCAAAGCCGTCAATGCGAAAAAAGAAACGTACGACTACAGCTATGACGCGGACAAAAAAACGCTGCTCATGACGCAGCCGAACGGCCGCAAAGTGCAGTACGGCTATAACGAGGCGGGCAACCCGATTCAGATGATCGATGATGCCGAAGGGCTGAAAATCACGACCAACACTGTATACGAAGGCAACAACGTCATTCAGGACACCGACCCGAACGACGCGGATGCGGGCAAAGCGACAGAAAGCTATCAATATGATAAAGACGGCAACGTCACAGCCGTAAAAGACAACTACGGCACCGAAACGTATCAGTACAACAAAAACAATGACGTAACGAAAATGAAGGATACCGAGGGGAACATCACTGATATTGCGTACGACGGACTTGATGCCGTTTCTGAGACGGATCAAAGCGGAAAATCCTCATCCGCCGCCGTGTATGACAAGTACGGAAATCTCATTCAATCAAGCAAAGAGCTGGCAGCTTCGGCGAGCCTGCTGAAAGACGGCAGCTTTGAAGGAACAAAGCTTGGCTGGAATCTCACTGCTACGAGAGACAGCGGAAGCATCGCGTCTGTCAAAGGAAGAAGCGGCGCGCTGTCCGGACAAAAAGCATTGGAGATCTCGTCACAATCCGCTTCAGCCGGAACAGAGCACGGCCATGCGTCCGCAACGCAGGAAGTGCAGCTGGAGCCGAATACGACGTATACACTCAGCGGCCAGATCAAAACGGATCTGACGAAGGCGAGAGCGTATTTCAACATTGATCTGCGTGACAAAGACCAAAAACGCATTCAATGGATTCACAATGAATCAGGCGCATTAGCCGGAAAGAATGACTGGACGAAACGGCAGATCACCTTTACAACACCGGCCAATGCAGGAAAAGCCATCGTCTATATGGAAGTGGATCATAACGACAAGGACGGCAAAGGAAAAGCGTGGTTTGATCAGGTTCAGCTGGAAAAAGGCGAAGTCTCTTCAAGCTATAACCCGGTGCAAAACAGCAGTTTCACGGCCAAAACAGATGGCTGGAGCACAAGCGGAGCCGCCGCTGACCTTGATGAAGGCTTCGATGATGACAGCTCATTAAAAGCGTCCCGCACAAATGCATCACAAGCCAATGCGGCCGCAAAACAAACCGTTACGCTAGGCCAAAGCGCGGACGATAAGCCGGTATATATCACGCTGACAGGGATGTCCAAGGCTGACGGCGTAAAATTAACGAACGACAATGATTACGCTCTTCAGGCTGACGTCACTTATGCGGACGGCACGACGGGCGTATACACCGCCAAATTCCCGCAGGGGACACAGGAATGGAACCGGGCGGCGGCAGTCATTCCGAAAACAAAGCCGATCAATAAAATCGAACTCAGCATTCTGTTCCAAAAAAGCGCCACAGGAACGGCGTGGTTTGATGATATCCGTTTAATCGAAGGAAGCATCCTGACGAAAAACACCTATGACGAAAAAGGAAACTACGTCACAAAAGAAGAAGACGAACTAGGGTATGCAAGCACTGCTTCATATGACGAGACTGGAAAGAAAATGTCTGAAACCGACGCGAAAGGCGAAACAACCGCCTACGAATACGATCAGGCCGACCAGCTGACAAAGCTGACCCTGTCAAACGGCACATCCATCCTTCACAGCTATGACAAGGAAGGAAATGAGCTGACAAAAACGATTCGGGCCGGCGCGGACCAGACCTATCAATATGAATATGACGTCATAGGCAAGCTCGTCAAAACAACCGACCCGCTCGGCAATGTACTGAAGAGTGAATATGACGCCAACAGCAACTTGACGAAAACCGTTTCCGCCAACGGCAATGAAGTGTCGCTGACCTATGACGGCACCGACCGGGTTAAGTCAAAAGCGTATAACGGCACTGAAAAATACAACTTTACCTATGACAAAAACGGCAATGAAACGTCGGTCACAAACAAAGAACAAAATACAACGAAAAAACGCACCTTTGACAACAAAAACCGCCTGACCGAATTAACCGACCGCGGCGGCAGCCAAAGCTGGACGTATCCGGCTGATTCGGATAAGCTGAAAACTTTCTCATGGAGCCACGGCGGCCAAAAAGGAACAAACAGCTTTACGTACAACAAACTTGATCAAATGATTGAAATGAAAGACGGCACTTCAGCCTATACATTTGATTACGATGAAAACGGCAATGTCCAGACATTCATCAGCGGCAATGAAGTCGGCACGAGTTTTTCATATGATGAGCGGAATCTCGTCAGCTCTCTTCATATCGGAGCGAAAAACGGCGGCAGCATCTTCCGGGAAAGCTATGAATACGACGCCAACGGCAACCGCACGGTCATCGACAGCTCAGCGGGCGGAAAGGTGCAGTACGAATACGGCAAGCTCAACCAGCTCGTCAAAGAAACTCATGAAGACGGCACCGTCATTCAATATACGTACGACGGCTTCGGCAACCGGACAAATGTTACCACCACAAAGGACGGCGCAAGCAAATCAGTCAACGCATCCTTCAACATCATGAACCAGCTGACGAAGGTGAATGACGAAGACCTGTCCTACGATAAAAACGGCAACCGCACATCCGACGGCAAATACACATATACGTGGGACGCGGAAGACAACCTGACCGCCGTCACGAAAAAAGGCGAAGACAAGCCGTTCGCAACATACAAATACGATGAAAAAGGAAACAGAATCCAAAAAACCGTCAACGGAAACGTCACGAACTACTTCTACGACGGAGACAGCTTGAATGTCCTGTATGAAACAGACGCAGACAACAACGTCACAAAATCATACACGTACGGTGACAGCGGCCAGCTGTTATCCTATACAAAGAACGGCAAGAAATATTTCTATCACTACAACGCACACGGCGACGTCATCGCCATCTCAGACAGCACCGGAAAAACCGTTGCCAAATATCAATACGATGCATGGGGAAATCCGACAAAAACCGAAGCGAGCGACGAAGTAAAAGACAACCGCTACCGCTACGCAGGCTACCAATACGACGAAGAAACCGGCCTGTACTATCTCATGGCCCGCTACTACGAACCAAGAAACGGCGTGTTCTTATCACTAGACCCAGACCCGGGCAGTGACGGCGATTCGCTGGATCAGAATGGGTATGCATACGGAAACAACAACCCAGTCATGAACGTCGATCCGGATGGGCATTGGGTGTGGCTTGTAGTAAATGCCGGATTTGCAGCCTATGATGGATATAAGGCCTATAAATCAGGTAAAGGATGGAGAGGTGCAGCCTGGGCAGCGGCTTCGAACTTTGGGCCCGGGAAAGTGTTTAAAGGTGCTAAGAAGGCTTTGGGATTTGCGAAGGCCGCCAAGAAGTATTTAAAACCTGGTAAATACGCTAGAAGGTCAATTCCTGCAAGAAGTACAAGTAGCAGGTTAAATAAAAAGGAAAGAAGAGTATTAAACAAAATTGGGAATAAATATGGCTGTCATACTTGTGGTAGAAGGCACCCTGGAACTAAAAGCAGAAATTGGATTGCGGATCACCAACCAGTATCAAAATTAAGGAAGAAAGGCCAGCGACAAAGGCTATATCCTCATTGTCAAACTTGTTCACGAAAACAAGGAGGATATACTAGTGCTATTCTGAGAAAAAGACATCAACGGAGGTGAGGATGTTGGGTGGAAAAAAAGAAGCCATTCTCGCATTGCTTAACGATTCATTCAATAAGGAAGAGTTTCCGTTTCTTGATAATGAGAATTTTGACTTCGCAAAAGGGAAGCTTTCGATTTTTATTGAAAGAGATAACTGGCTTTTAACGTTCCAGCTGTTTGGATTGTCGAGATTGGGACCAGCTATTGATTTTTATGCGGTGGGTAATCAATTAACAAATAATGAAGTAAGTTTTTTAGATGATGAACCGTTTTTATTTGCAGATGAAAAAGGAAATTTGCTGGAATTGGAAGATATAGAATCGGGTTTTACAAGTAAACAAATCAATGTGTCTCTTAGAGAGAAAACATTTCAATTTTTTATTGAGCAGGAAATAAAAGATAAGATTTCCCCAAAGAATGAATGGATTACATGTTTGAGGCATATGACCAAAAATAGATTATTTCTTGACACACTTTGGCTGACGAAACAAGAACAACTGGAAATAGCGGGTCTCTCTTCGGAGTATGAACAATTGTATTCAACAGAATTATGGATGCATCCAGAAGGAGAAAAAGATTTGCCTAGTTTGTCTCCTTTCTTTCAATCAATTGCCGAAGCAATTTCCCGTCAAGAGATAGCATATATTCAAAAACATGATGATGGTAACACAGAGTGGCCAAAATGGGCACACACAGATTCTGTTCAATACTTTTGAAGATATTATAGACATGCAGTAATTGGAAATAATCCGTTATATATTAAATAAATTATTATGTGGAAGATAAAATATAAAAATAATTTAATAAGGAGAATGAATTTTGATTAAAAGTAAAGAAATTCTTAGCCTATTAGATGATGAATTTAGTGAATTAAACCGACCAATTTTTGAATGGCGTGAATCTAATTATGTTGGGAGTAAATGTACCTTATTAAGATTAAATGATGACAATTGGTTACTGGCAATTCATTGCTTCGAAGTAGATTCTAAAGGACCTTTTCTGGCTATTCATACCTATAGTAACTGTTTTTCAGACAACTACAAATCGATAATAATTGATGACTTCGCCTTAAAGACTGAAGCAGGTGAGAAAATAACATATAGTGAAAGTGATTTTCAACAATTAAGCGAAGTAATGGAAATTGAAATTAAAGAGTCTCGTTATTGCGTAAATATTCACCAAAGAAATGAATTCCAAAAGAGTACAAAAGAAAGGGCTTGGAAAACTTATTTCAGGAATTTGTTTGAGGATGCTTCTTTTAGAGAGGCGCTTTGGATAAAGCCAAAAAAACTATTAAATATACTGGATCTAAAAAGCGAAGCAGAAGGAGTATTCGAAACAGAGGATTGGGAATATCCTGATTACCTAACAGATCCAAGCCAATTAATTTCTTTTCAATCATTTGCGCAATATCTTGAAAAAGGCGCAGGTTCAGTTGATGTAGGTGATGTAAATAATAACTGGAGGGAGTGGGAGGATTACGATATTGAGTAGTTGATGAAGGAAACCTTTTTAACCTCTGGGCGTACAGAATTCAGACACGATATTATTCAGGGAATGAGCGGTATGAAATAGAAAAGAAAGAAGGCCGTTCTATTGGGATATTGGGAAGAAGAATATAAAAACAAGAAAGTTTTACTTAGTGATGAAGGCTTAGATATATGTTTTGATGCTGTAGAGAAATTTTGTGAATTATATAAGAGGGAGCTGGATAGAGAACCGATATTAGAAGAATTCTTAGCAACTTTAGTTACCGTAATGAATACAAATGGAGATTCTTCTTTCACAGAGTTAGTTGATAAGCGAATAGTAGAAATAAAGCCAACGACCAGGAAAGTGAAACCAATAGCTAAAGTAACACCGGGAGCTGTTATTCAAATACCTTTGGATAAGATCGGGAAGTATACTTATGCTTGGGTCATTGAAGGTGATCTATCAAAAAATAAAGACGATGACATTCTTATTCAGTATTATAATATTTTCACTGAAAATACACTTAGCAGAGAAGAAATCATTCGTCTAATGAAAGAAGAAAATAAGAAAATATTTGCGGCTAATACCGGGCACACAGGTTTTCTGCAAGGAGATTGGAAAGTAATATCCAAGATGCCTCAAGAGATAATAGAGAAAAACAGTCATTCTCAATTGAAATTTGTTTTATATGAAGACGGTAAATATCTCATAAGTGAAGGCGATTCATTTGCATCAGAAGATGAATTAGCAGAGGCAGATGAGAAAACAGGCAAGGACATCCCTAACCCATTAGGTATATTTGGACATTCATCTGTAGAATCTATTCTCTATAAATATTTTGCAGGAATGTCAATGGAAGAAATCATAAAGAATGAATTGTAAAAGACTGATTCCTTACATTCTTGCAATTAATGTTAAAGGATACTTACTGTACAGATACTGACAGTAGTAAATGTTTTGAATGCTGAACGAGACATAATATGAAAAAAATCAATCTCAACTCTATTACACAAAAAGAAATCTTACAAATAGAAAAACAATTTGAACGAATCGCATTAAACAAAATAGAAAACAATCAAGAAAAGTTTAGAAAAATGGGATTGAAAATTGAAGCTGCTTTTGGAAGAGTCGGAGACGAAAAAGTAATAGGAAACGAAGTACAGCCCTCAGATTGTTTTGAGAATAGTTATAACTCATTAATATTTTTTTCTGTAGCTTATTTGGATGGTACCGACTTTCATGATAATGAAGATGGCTATTGTATAGACCATTTAGATATATGGATTTGTGAAAGAAGGTTGTTTTCGGGGAAAGTGGGATATTTAACAGATTTAGAAAGTGAAGAGGAAATAGCAAAAGAAATCCAAGATAAGATAAATCAATTGTTTTTAGAAGCTACAGATATAATAAAAATATTAAAAGAGTAATTTATGGCTTCTTTTAGTTATTTTTAGAGAAGAGATTTAGAGAGGTTACCAACCTCTCTTATCTTATATGATAAAAACCAAACTACACACGGAACACGTGGGAATAACATATCGCTGAGACGAAGTAAAAGACAAGCGCTACCGCTAACAGGCTACCAATACGACGAAGGAACTTATTCTATCTCATACGATTTACAGTGTATAAAAGATAGAAGGAGAGAATTAAATGTACTATTTTTATGAAATATCAACTCTCAATGACTATGATTCGGTTGAAAAAGAGTATAAAACAATAGAGGATTTAATATTTGTTATATTAAAAAATATGGAAAATAAACAATACGCAATGTATTCTTACTCTGTTTCAAATAAAGATAGTGATACTTGTATATTCTCAGCGAGCTTAAAAACAAATACTTTGTTTAATAAAAAAATCTCATTTATAAAAACCTCAGCAGAAGAGTACAAAAATACAATAATTGCGCATGAAAATATAATCTTATTGGAAAAAGATGTTGAGTTAAAAGATATATTAAATGGAGCCCCTTTAGCAGAGAAAACAATTATTAAAGATTTACTGGATTATGTTCTTTATCATATAGAAATAACAGATTCCGAGACAATCAGAATAGGATCTAGACATAAGGAAAATATTATAAACATTATTAAATAATGGCATTAAATAAAAAATAGATGAGCCTGTTGATCATCTTTTGGTTAACAGGCTTTTTAAAAAAAATTATAGATAATAAGTGGGTAGGTGATTAGAACTGAGACAGTAAAAGGTGACAATCGATTTAAACTTAGCTTGAATTCCAGAGCGTCATTCAAATCATTTACTACTAAATTAAAGCTATTAAGTAGAGAACGAGGAGACAGCATGGCCAAAATCGGAGACGGTTGTCTGGAACTTGAAATAACACCGAGAAGGTATCATGAGGCGAAGGATGATCCATTTATCTCAACAACGTTTGAACTGTTGGAACATAATAAAGCAATCGCCCGCGATTACTCTGCCGTTTTATTAGAAAGTGAATATAAAATGCTGATATCAGATATTGAAGCATTATCAGCAGGCAATCAAGACAGGATACGTTTAGAAACAATTGAACCATTTTTTATCCTAAGTATTGATAAAGAAAACGAACATTACAGATTTATCATTAGATTTATGGAAAATCATTCAAATACAACCTTCTATAAATTGAACTGTAATGAAGAAAAGCTAGAAATTTTCGTGAAGACTTTAAAATCAGATCTCAAAGACTCCAAAACTTTATTAGGGAGATAAACGGTGTACAAGACAATTAATGAATGGGTAGATTATATAGACGGAGGGTGCGCTGTCCTTCATTTTGACTTTCATGTGTTTAAAAAAGAGCTTTCACTGAAGATTCAGGTCGTTGAAAATAAAGCCGAATGTACGCATAACATTCTTTTTCAAAATGCAGCATCTGTTTATTTTAGTGCAGATATTGGTGATATGAGATTAGAAAAAATAGATCCGGAAGAATACAATTGGCAAGTATTTGAGATGAGTTACCACCCGGAAGGAATCGGTAATCTATCAAATGCTGTAATTCCGGAGTATCAATCAAATGCTAATTTTCTCATTGGCATGAACAGCATGCTGATTGCTGTAGAAGCTGAAACAGTTCGCTTTGACGACCAATCATTTTATGCGTATCATCCGAAATCATAAATAAACAAATAAGAGAGGTTCCCAGCCTCTCTTTTCTTACATAACGAAACCGTTTACGGAGGTAAACATGAACACTCCTTTAAATTTACAAAAAGAATCATTGAGGGCTATAGGGAATCTGAATGTGATTAATCCGCTTAAATACAATTCGATTTATTCATGTGATCTAGTGAGTAAAGATACTTTTTCTCAATTAATGAATGACTTAGAGTTCGAAACAGCTCTAATAGAAGTAATGGCATTCCCTTCTTTTATTGAAGAATGGAAGAAGAAGGTTGAAAAGAAAATGATACATATGAATACTGTTTCGAAGAAGTTCATTCATATTGAATGTGCCCTAACCAAAGAACAATTGATGGCAGATCACTTATTAGATGAATTATATTTTTTAGCATCGATCAATGACTTTGTAGTTATAATAGCAAACCCTGCCAAAAATAAGTCCTACATGAACCTGAACACTCAAAAGGTTGATGTAACTACTGAAAATAATGAAAAAATCATTTGGTTTGAATACGATGCAGCAAATTTATATATCATTGATTAATTTAATATAAATTCCAGATTCTTAATCTATGGAGTGTTGCTGATGTTAGAACTTATCGCGGAGCGGGTTGGGTCATATAAAAGAGAGCACATCATTTATTTCAATGCGGGTCGGGATGATCAAGTATTTATTGTGTCGGTGCACGATCACAAAGTAATATTGGAGGTTATGAAAGGCAGCTCTCTTTTAATCAAAAAAGAGTTACACGGATTTTCTGAAGATGCCCATTTCTATCTGGTTGATTCGTATGATGACACTATCGTGATCGTTTACCTGGAAAATCATACGTGTCAATTGGCTGCATACTGCGTAAACAGTAATAAAATCAATCCGATTTGTTCTTTTCTATTAAGCGCTAATGTATTTCTTCTGGGTGAGGATGGATTACTATGGATCGGATTAACGGACGAGGGTATGTATGATGAGAGAAATCCTCAAGGAAAAGCGATATTTGCTTTTCATGCAGAAGACAGAACGTTTTATTTTGAAGACGATTTTAAAGAAATGATGCATGAATGCTATGCCGTACAATCGATCAAATCTGATTTGTATGTATGTTTCGAGGGAGAGGATTGCTGTATCATCGGGCATTATCAGATTGGACGGGACAGAATTCGTACTGTTGCAGAATATGTGCTGGACGGCGATCAATACTCCTATTGTGATCAGCTATCCGTTTCGAAAAAAAGGGTGCTGCTGATTCAGAGTCACGAGGATACCCTATTTGCATTTCATGAAGAGAACAAAGGCTTATCAGAGACTGACGTCATGATACACGGTATTGATAGAAAAGGAGAAACAACGTACAGAGCCGTACAGGACCGCATGTTTATCTTTAGTGATAACGATTTATATCTGGTGAAGTATTAATTACTTCTATGTAGCATACATGCCGGCAGAATGAAAATATCCTGTAAGGAAGTGTTCAGTGATGAGAGAAAAGTTAATTGACAAGCTTGAGGAAAACAAGAGGCATTTTTTAATGAAACAGGTGCGTGCCTCGCTAAGATCTTGTGAAGAATCAGGGTTTGTTTATCAATTAGCTGAGGCAGAACAAAGCAGGCAGATATTTGAGACTATATTATCGAATTCTTTCCCAAGTGCAGTGCGTGAAGTTGATATAAGCGACAAGGAGACAGCCATATCGCTTATTTTAGAAAACATTGCGGATACGGGGGTTGAACGGATGAATGATATTGTTTATCTGTTTCATCCGTATAGTAATGAAGTCGGTGCTATCAAATGTGCGCTGAAGGATTGTGCAAGTCATCTGCACTGTCTCATGGATTTTATAGATTTTGAAGGCCGGCTGCTTTCTAACAGCTTTATTTTAGTGGAGCCGTCCTTCTCATTTTCTGTCTGTTTATTTCACACAGAATACGGCTGTGAGCTTGTGTGTAAACCGCCGAAAAGAGGTACAAGATGCATCCCTTTTTTATAAAGAACACAAAGGAATCGGCAGTCTTTCAATCTCAAATATATTCCTTATTTCATGAAGACAAAACGTTGCCCGAACAAGTATTTAAACAACGAAAACATTATTATCTATTCGAGGAATTCCACTGGGTCTTGTCTGAAGAAGGTTGGGAAATGCTCAAAAGTTTGGCGCATCATCATCACGATGAATTTATCTTAATGGCTGTTCTGGAACAACCTGATGATATGAATCGGTTTCACGTGGAATTCGGCTATTTTGACTGGTTAAAGATTACGCGAGTGACTGCGTATCAAGATACGGCTGCGGGGATTGATGAGAGCAACCGGCTTTACTTACTAAGCTGACAGGCGGCTTTTGAAAAAGGAAGAGCAGAGGTGAAACGTTTGAACTGCGGGAGGCAGAAATACATGAATTGGCATGGTTTGAGTGAAGAGGAGACAGAGTGCTTGTGGCGCAGGGTGAATCGCGCAGTGAAATGGAAACCGGGCAGTATATTTGCTTCTATAAAACCTCCAAAGCCGTTTCAGGTCTTTGATGTATCTCAAGGATTCAATGGTATCGGTTTTCTGGAAGATGCAGAGATGCAGATACTAAAGGCATTTCAATCTTGTACGTTAAAGCAAGAGTCTATGTATGCGCTGGACTGGCAGCATGAATGTTATCTATTTAATCCTCATGCGCCAATTGATAAAGATGAATTCGGTGAATGGCTGGTCTCCGTTATTCCAAACGGAGACTATTGTTTCTTTATTCATCAGGACTTCCAGTGGGGGCTGCTAGGGGATCCGCGGCAGCAAACCATTACGGTTTTTGGCTCACCGCTAATAAGGGCGATAGAAAGAAACGCTCCTGTCTTATTTCAAAAGTGAAGACCGCTTGCGAATGAATCTCATGTTTTTACGGAGGAGGAATAACAGGATGACAGAAGAAGAGTTCAGGGCTGCGGAAAAAAGCTTGAGAGCGTCTTTTCCGAAAGCGTATAAACGGCTGCTTCATAAAAAGAACCCTGCGGAGATCGGAGAGTGGATTTTTTTCGCTATCCGTGAACAAAGCCGCTTACAGAAAACCTGGGATGATGTGATCAGGCAAAACAGTGTATGCAGAGAAGAGAACATGCCTGACGATTTGATCGTAATTGCCGACAACGGAACCGGGGATAAGCTGTGCTTGAAAAAGACGGACAGCGTAATGGAGGAGACTGTTTATCTGTGGGATCATGAGACTGCCGATGTTGAGTTGTATGCCGCTTCTATAGGAGAATTTATAGAAAATGAAAAAGAATAAGTGGCTGATTCAGGAGCTTTTAGAATTCCGCCTCCTTCGGGGACGAGAGATTTCTGTAATTGAGCTGGCATTTTCCTCCGAGTATGAACATCATCTCATTCGTGTAAGGCTCACATGCAAAGACGTTTCTTCCGTTCAAATAAAAAAAATGGAGAGTCAAACGGCTAGCTCAGGCATTGTAGCAATTGATCCTGCTGACGGCGATGATGGACAGCATTTTCTCGTGGAGGAGTGGGAGAACCAAACGTTCCGCTTTTACTGCCGTCAATATGAAGCAGCAGAGAAGAAGGTGTTAAGTAAGGAGGCACAAAATGGAATGGCACAAACATGAGAAAGCAGTTCTGCTGGGGCCGGATTCGCCGGGTTGTTTTGAATTGAAGGAGTTTACGTTCTATACCGGGTATAACGAGTATTATGATAAAATCCCGGTGTTTGAGCTGAAGCTGACTGATGGGCAGTATGATGCCGTGCTGCGGTTTGAGGATGTGAGGTCTGCCCGGCTGGATGATCTTGAAAGCATCACCGACATCCATCTGGATATCAGCCCGGTCGACGGCGGCTGGGAATCGATCCGCTACTATGTCGATGACGGGGAAGGAAGTATGAGCTTTTATTGCGCCAAATGGGTCGTGCTCGACATGAGGAAAAAGCAGTCCCCCGAATGGCCCGGCAAAACGTCAGGGTAAAGCGGCGGCATTTCGCGTATAATGAGGGGAGCCGGACAGAGAAGGAGTTTAGTCATGAATGAGTTTAATGAATATGCGATCAGCCCCGAGATCCGACGGGCGCTGAATGGCTTGCAATACACCGAGCCGACTGAAGTGCAGCGGCGCGTCATCCCCGCCGCGCTGCAAAAAAAAGACCTCGTCGTCAAATCGCAGACGGGCAGCGGCAAAACCGCAGCTTTCGGCATTCCGATCTGCGAGCTTGCGGAATGGGAGGAAAACAAACCGCAGGCGCTGATTTTAACGCCGACCCGCGAGCTTGCGGCGCAGATTAAAGAAGATATCACGAATATCGGCCGTTTCAAACGGATAAAAGCCACGGCGGTTTTCGGAAAAGCTTCTTTTGACAAACAGAAAACCGAACTGAAGCAAAAAAGCCACGTCGTTGCCGGAACGCCGGGGCGTGTGCTTGATCATATAGAAAAAGGGACGCTGCCGCTTGAACGGCTGGCGTATGTGGTGATTGACGAAGCGGATGAAATGCTGAATATGGGATTTATTGAACAGGTGGAAGCCATCATTCAGCATCTGCCGAAAAACAGAGTCACCATGCTGTTTTCAGCGACGCTGCCGGATGACGTCGAGAAGCTGAGCCGCACATATATGAAAGACCCTGAATTGATTGAAGTAAAAGCGGAAGGCCTGACGACGAAAGACATTGAGCATTTTGTCACCAGAACAGAAGAAGAGGACAAAACATCTTTGCTGCGTGATGTCCTGATCACCGAAAACCCGGACAGCTGCATTATATTCTGCCGGACAAAAGAAAGGGTCATTCAGTTAACCGATGAGCTGGACAGGCTGGGCTACCCTTGCGATAAAATTCACGGCGGCATGGTGCAGGAAGACCGCTTTGACGTCATGAATGAATTCAAGCGCGGCGAGTTCCGCTATCTCATTGCGACCGATGTTGCCGCCAGAGGAATTGATATTGAAAACATCAGCCTCGTCATCAATTATGATATTCCGCTTGAAAAAGAAAGCTATGTGCACCGCACCGGCCGAACGGGGCGCGCCGGACACCGCGGACTGGCCGTTACGTTTGTGACGCCTTCTGAATCGCGGTTCCTGAATGACATTGAGACATATATCGGTTTCCGCATCCAAAAGCGGGAGGCGCCGTCCGAGAAAGAAACAGCGGAACGGAAAGCGGCTTTTTCGGAAAAACTGAACGCCCGCCCCGATGTCAAAACAGACAAAAGCGAACAGTTAAACAAAGACATCATGAAGCTGTACTTTAACGGCGGGAAAAAGAAAAAACTCAGAGCGGTCGATTTTGTCGGAACGATTGCGAAAATCGACGGCGTTTCAGCCGATGATATCGGGATTATCACGATTTTGGACAACGCATCGTACGTCGAAATTCTGAACGGCAAAGGCCCGCACGTTCTTGACATCATGAAAAATACGACGGTCAAAGGCAAAAAACTGAAAGTCCATAAAGCCAAGAAATAAAAAAGAAAGCCTGCCGCGCGCAGGCTTTTTTTACGCCGTCTCCTCCGGCACGAACGCAAGGATGGCAATGCCGATCACAAATAACAAAATCAGGCTGAACACGGCGGCTGACGAATTTCCGGTCAGCTGGGCGGTGACGGCAATCAAAAGCGGGCCGATAATCGAAGCGAACTTGCCGAAGATATTATAAAATCCGAAAAACTCATTGGCGTTCTGTTTGGGGACAAGCTTTGCAAAGTAAGAGCGGCTCAGCGCCTGAATACCTCCTTGGGAAGTGGCGACAAGCATAGCCAAAACCCAGAAATCAAAAGCGGAATCCATAAAATAAGCATACGTGCAGACAATCATATACACGCCGATTCCGGCATAAAGCATCGTTTTTCCTTTAAACCGTTCGGCCAGCCGTCCGTACAAAATCGAAAAAGGCGCGGCGACGACCTGAGTGACAAATAAAACAATCAGCAGATTTGCCGCGCTGATGCCGAGGTCAGCCCCGTATGACGTGGACATTGTAATGATGGTGCCGACCCCGTCGATATAGAAGAAATAGGCGAGCAGAAACAAAAACAGCGCCCGGTGCTTCCTGATCTGCTTCAGCGTGCCGGCCAGCCGTTTAAAACTGCTGATTACAAGCCGCGGCTCCCTCTCGATATAATAGCGCTGGCGGACGCGGAGAAGGAGCGGGATCGAAAACAGCCCCCACCATGCCGCCGTAATCAAAAAGGCAATGCGGCCGGCAGCCTGGGCGGACAGCGGAATCACCTCCGCTTGTGCTGAAAGAATCACGGCAATGCTGAGGAGAAAAGGGATCGTACTGCCGATATAGCCCAGCCCAAACCCCCTGGCGGACACCATATTCATCCGCTCCTTTGCGGCCACATCAACGAGAAACGCATCATAAAACACATTAGACCCGGCAAAGCCGATCGTGGAAATCGTATAACAAATTAATAACAGCATCCAAGATTCGCCGGGAATCAAAGCCAGCGCGGCGGTGCCCGCCACACCGATCAGAAAAAAGAAGGCAAAAAACCGTTTCTTGCATCCTTTGTAGTCGGCAATCGTTCCTAAGACGGGGCCGAGCATCGCCAAAATAAAAGTCGCGGCGGCAATCGTATAGCCCAAATAAGCGGTGGAATCAGCCGCGCTGACACCGTTTTCCGCCGCCGCGGCTTTAAAAAACAAGGGGAATACCGCCGTCATAATAATGACCGAATAAGCTGAATTGGCCCAATCATACAGCATCCAGCTGCTTTCTTCTTTCGAAAACCGTTTCATCACACACGCTCCTTCCCAAAAACCGGTTCTCTGCATTATATGCGCCGCTGCCTCATCGTTGGACAATGATTTCTGAACGGCGTTTTCTGATTGACCTGGAGATATTGACCTAGTTCAAAAAGGATGTAAAATCAAGGTGTAGCAGGTAAATGGTCAGGCGGGAGGGAGACAGAATTGAAGATTGCGAAAGTCATTAATAATAATGTCGTCAGTGTGCTCAAAGAAGGCAATCAGGAATTGGTTATCATGGGCCGGGGCATTGCTTTTCAAAAGAAAACGGGAGACCCGGTAGATGAAGCCCGCATTGAGAAAGTGTTCACGCTCGATAACAAAGATGTATCCGAAAAGTTCAAAACCCTTTTGTATGATATCCCGATCGAATGTATGGAAGTATCCGAAGAGATTATCAGCTATGCGAAATTACAGCTCGGCAAAAAGCTCAATGACAGCATCTATGTGTCGCTCACCGACCATATTAACTTTGCGATCCAGCGCAATAAGAAAGGGCTGGATATCAAAAACGCCTTATTGTGGGAAACGAAACGGCTGTATAAAGACGAGTTTGCAATCGGCAAACAAGCGTTGGCCATGGTAAAAAACAAGACTGGCGTGTCTCTGCCGGAGGATGAAGCAGGCTTTATTGCGCTGCATATTGTCAACGCCGAGCTTAATGAAGAGATGCCCAATATCATCAACATTACAAAAGTCATGCAAGAGATTTTGAGTATCGTAAAATACCATTTTAAGATTGACTTCAACGAGGAATCACTTCACTATTATCGGTTTGTCACCCACTTAAAGTTTTTCGCGCAGCGTCTTTTTAACGGCACACTTATGGAAAGCCAGGACGACTTTTTGCTGGAGACAGTGAAAGAAAAGTACCATCGGGCGTATGAATGCACGAAGAAAATCCAAACATGCATTGAGAGGACGTATGAACACAAGCTCACCAGTGACGAGCTGCTGTATTTAACGATTCACATAGAAAGGGTAGTCAAATAAGCATAATGAAAGCGTTGGCATTTTTTTCTTCATTCACATATGATCTTGTTAGGATTGTTACTGATAAGCAGGCAAAACCTAAATTACAATGAGCGCTGATCATTTCTGTTTGTGCTGATGGTAATTTAGGTTTTTTTAAGATTCATTATTATCATTATTCTGACCGATGTCCCCTTTTAACAGAATCATGTATGATCGATAAAGAAATCGTTTTCAAAGAAAGGGGAATGCCGACATGTTTTATCGTATGAAACGAGTGCTGCTGCTTCTTGTCACTGGATTGTTTTTGAGTTTGTGTGCGATCACTTCTACTGCATCAGCTCAAACAGGCGGATCGTTTTTTGAACCTTTTAACAGCTATAACTCCGGCTTATGGCAAAAAGCAAATGGTTATTCCAATGGAGATATGTTCAACTGCACGTGGCGTGCAAATAATGTATCAATGACGTCATCAGGTGAAATGCGTTTGGCGCTGACAAGCCCGTCTTATAACAAGTTTGACTGCGGGGAGAACCGCTCCGTTCAAACCTATGGCTATGGACTTTATGAAGTCAGAATGAAACCGGCTAAAAACACGGGGATCGTTTCATCGTTCTTCACTTATACAGGTCCAACGGATGGCACTCCTTGGGATGAGATTGATATCGAATTTTTAGGAAAAGACACGACAAAGGTTCAATTTAACTATTATACAAATGGCGCGGGAAACCATGAGAAGGTTGCGGATCTCGGATTTGACGCGGCCAATGCCTATCATACGTATGCGTTCGATTGGCAGCCAAACTCTATTAAATGGTATGTCGATGGGCAATTAAAACATACTGCGACAAGCCAAATCCCGACAAACCCGGGAAAGATCATGATGAACTTGTGGAATGGGATAGGTGTCGATGACTGGCTCGGTTCCTACAATGGTGTAAATCCGCTATACGCTCATTATGACTGGGTGCGCTATACAAAAAAATAATGTACAGAAAAGGATTTCCGCTGGCGGAAATCCTTTTTTAATTAAAACGAAATAATCCCAATCAAAAGCGCCGCAATCGTCATCACAATCGTTGTCCCCACGGTCCATTTGATGGTGAATTTTTGATGATCGCCAAAGCTGACGCCCGCCATTCCGACCAATAGATAGGTGGATGGCACAAGCGGGCTGAGCAGATGCACCGGCTGGCCCAGCAAGGAGGCTCTTCCGATTTCAGCGGCGTCTATTCCGTAAGCGGAAGCGGCTTCGGCGATGATAGGAAGCACACCGAAGTAAAAGGCGTCATTTGACATGAAAAAAGTGAAAGGCATGCTGGCAATCGCAGTGATCAACGGCAGATGCGGGCCCATGGCATCAGGGATGAGGGAAACGAGAGAATGCGCCATCGCATCCACCATTTTTGTGCCGGAGAGAATGCCTGTGAATATGCCTGCCGCAAACACCATTGAGACAACGTTTAACGCATTACCCGCATGCGCTGAAATCCGTTTCTGCTGCTCTTTGACATTTGGATAGTTGATCATCAAGGCGATGGCGAACGCGATCATAAAAAGAACAGGGATGGGAAGCAGGCTGGTGATCAGCGCGGCCATCAGGGCGACAGTGAGCATCAGGTTGAACCATTGGAGAGCGGGACGCTTCAGCGGCGCCGCCTCCGGATCAGAAGACGGCGCGTGTTCAATTGAAATGACACCGAGCCGCTTCCGTTCTTTTTTTCCGAGGAGATAAGCAACGGCGATCACCCAGAGAACGCCGGCAATCATAGCGGGAATCAGCGGCGTAAAGACTTCCGACGTGTCCAATTTCAAGGAAGCCAAAACCCTCGCCGTCGGCCCGCCCCACGGAATAATATTCATGACGCCCGAACCGAGCATCGCGATCCCCGCCAACACCAAACGGTTCATGCCGAGCCGTTTGTAAAGGGGCAGCATTGCCGCAATCGTAATCATATACGTTGTTGTCCCATCTCCGTCCAGCGAAATGGTCATCGTCAGAACCGCTGTGCCGATGGCGATTTTTAACGGATCCCCTTTGACAAGCGATAGAATTTTGGCAATGAGGGGATCAAACAGACCTGAGTCAATCATAATGCCGAAATACAGGATGGCGAATAACAGCATAATCCCGGTAGGAGCGAGGTCTGTAACGCCTTGAATCATCATCTCGCCGAGATCTTTGCCAAATCCGCTGATCAGGGCAAACACAACAGGAACGACAATCAAAGCAATAAGAGCGGAAAGCCGATTAGACATAATAAGATACATAAAGACAATCATCATCACAAAACCGAGTATGGCAAGCACGATATGACCTCCCCTGTTCAAAAGCTATTTTGGTAAGCGCTTTCACAACTTCTTTCTGTGAAAATGGCTTATTTCAAAATGTGTATGACCGCATATGTAAATACAGACCTAAAATCCTAATGAGCGGATCAGCAGTTTATATGAAGAACGCCGCGGGTAAATGTGCTGTAGAATGTTTCGTTTTAAAAGGGGGAACTGACATGAGTGATGATCAAAACAAACGAGTAAATGAACACTCAAAGGACGAACAGCTGGAGCAGTACCGGTCTGATAACAGCGGCAAAAAAATGACGACCAATCAGGGGCTTCGCGTGTCTGAGGATGAGCATTCTTTAAAAGCGGGCGTCCGCGGCCCCACGCTGATGGAGGATTTTCATTTTCGTGAAAAAATGACGCACTTTGACCACGAGCGGATTCCGGAACGGGTCGTTCATGCGCGCGGGTACGGCGTTCATGGGCATTTTCAGGTGTACGAACCGATGACGGAATATACACGGGCGAAATTTTTGCAAGACCCTTCCGTCAAAACGCCTGTTTTCGTCCGTTTCTCAACAGTGGCGGGCTCCAAGGGGTCAGCCGACACCGTCCGTGACGCCAGGGGATTTGCGACGAAGTTTTATACTGAAGAAGGGAACTATGACCTCGTCGGAAACAATATTCCGGTGTTCTTCATTCAGGACGCGATCAAATTCCCGGATCTCGTTCACGCCATAAAACCGGAACCGCACAATGAAATGCCGCAGGCTGCGACGGCTCATGATACGTTCTGGGATTTTGTCGCTAATAACCCTGAGTCGGCTCACATGGTCATGTGGACGATGTCTGACCGCGGCATCCCGCGAAGCTATCGGATGATGGAGGGCTTCGGCGTGCATACGTTCCGTTTCATCAACGAGAAAGGAAAAGCGCGCTTTGTAAAATTCCACTGGAAGCCCGTGCTCGGCGTTCATTCCCTCGTATGGGATGAAGCGCAGAAAATTGCCGGGAAAGATCCCGATTTCAACCGCCGCGACCTGTGGGAAACGATTGAAAACGGCGGCAAAGTCGAGTATGAGCTCGGTGTTCAGATGATTGACGAAGAAGATGAATTTAAGTTTGATTTCGATATCCTTGATCCGACGAAGCTGTGGCCGGAGGAGTTGGTTCCCGTCAAGCTGATCGGAAAAATGACCCTTGACCGCAATCAGGACAATGTCTTTGCGGAAACGGAACAGGTCGCCTTTCACCCGGGAAATGTCGTGCCGGGCATTGATTTCACCAATGATCCGCTTCTGCAGGGACGGCTTTTCTCTTATACAGATACACAGCTCATCCGTCTTGGCGGGCCGAATTTTCACGAGATTCCGATCAACCGGCCGGTCTGCCCGTTCCATAACAACCAATACGACGGCTACCACCGGATGACGATTAATAAGGGTCCCGTCGCCTATCATAAAAATTCCCTGCAGAACAATGATCCGTCGCCGGCTTCAGAAGAAGAAGGCGGATACGTTCATTACCAGGAAAAAGTAGAAGGCAGAAAAATCCGCCAGCGCAGTGAGAGCTTCAATGACTATTTTTCTCAGGCCAAGATGTTCTGGAACAGCATGTCTCCCGCCGAGAAAGAACATATCATCTCCGCGTTCTGTTTTGAAGTCGGAAAAGTGAACAGCAAGGACGTGCAGCAGCAGGTGGTGGATGTCTTCAGTCACGTCGACGCCGGGCTTGCCGAGCGTGTTGCGAAAGGAATCGGCGTGAACCCGCCGCCGAAGGACCGTGAATCTGATGAAACGTTCACTTCCCCGGCCTTAAGCCAGGAAAACACGGTGAAGACGGCAGCGACAAGGCAGGTCGCGGTTTTAACCGACCACGGGTTTTCTGATGAGAAAGTCAAACAAGTGCTTGACGCATGCAAACAGGCGGGAGTCAGAGCCGATATCATCAGCCCCGCGCTGGGAACTGTCAAGGGAGAAAACGGTACGGAGCTGAAAGCGTCAGCCACTTTCCTGACAGCGGATTCCGTCCTGTACGACGCTGTTTTCATTCCGGGCGGAAAACAAAGCACAGACAGCCTCAAAGCCCAAAAATCGGCCAGAGACTTCGTCAGCGAAGCTTTCAGCCATTACAAAGCGATCGGCGCCTCCGGTGAAGGAAAAGAACTTCTCGCCCTCGCCGCCGGAACCGAAAGCGGCCCCGGCCTTGTTCCGGACGGAAACCATGAACAATTTCTGAAGGCCGTGGCTGAGCATCGGCATTGGGACAGAAACATATAAGAATGAAAAAGCGCCTTTTATGAGAGGGGCGCTTTTTCCTTGTGAAAGTGAAATATCTGAACGAAGCATTAATATTGGGAGAAAACGAAAATGGCTTCCGTGCAAATCCGTATCTTCCGCTGTCCGGGACATTCAGACAACAGTTTTAGAGAGTCAGGGCATTGCATTATTTAAAGGGTTCTGACTGATGGTGAAATGATCTTTGGTTTACTTCCGCTCTGTGTTTGTGTATCTTAGGGGTAGATTTTCTGGAGGAGCGAATGATAGTGAAGCCGTTTACCGAAAAACAACTTGAAGAATATTACCGGCGTGACGAAAACATGATGATTTTGGTGTTTGCCCAGTGGTGCGTCAATCATGACCTTGATCCGATGGCCATTTACAGCAAGGCTTATCCCGGACAGCCTTTAAACGAAGAGCTGCGAAAAACGGCTGAAGAGCTTGTCGTGCCGAAGGAGGAATCAGAACCGATTCCTGATCAAACGGTTATCGGCGTTTTGGAGATGTTCGGCAACTCCGATTTGGCGGAAGCCGTTTATGAAGCCATTGCGCAAAGACCTTCACGGTAAAAGAGGCGTGGATTTTCCATGTCTCTTTTTTTCATGGAGAAAATGTGAAAGAAGGCCCAGAAACAATTTGCTGATCTGCGCTGTCTATAGAGTGTAACCCGTTTTCAAAAAGGGAACGGTAATGAAAAGGAGGAGTTGTGATGAAAAAGGCATTCAAAATGATGGCGGCCGTGCTCTTAACCGTGCTGACAGCCGCGCCGTTCGGAGGTTTCGCGCCTTCAGCCGAGGCCGCGCAAACCGCAAAGCCCGTTGTCAAAAGCCATACGTATAAGCATGTAAAACAGCTGACGTACCCCGAGGTCGCAAATACGGGAAACGCATCTTTTGAAAAGAAAATCAATCAGGACTTCAAACGCTATATTGAACAATCGTACCAAGAATATGTGAAAAACAAAAAAGACGGTGAAAAACAAGGCTACAAAGCGGAATACCAAACAGATTTCAAAGTGAAGTATAATCAAGACGGCAAACTCAGCATTCAGACGGAAGACTACAGTTACACAGGCGGCGCACACGGGCTGACATCCGTTCAGACCTTTAATTACGACCTGGCCGCAAAAAAACGGGTCACACTCGATAATGTGCTGAATACAAAAACGAAAGCTAACAAAACGAGAGACTATCTTTACGGCTACATCAAAAAACATGACGATCTGTTCGATCAGGACGTTAAAAAACAGGAGATCATCCTGAATAATGAAAGACCTTTCTTCTTTACGAAAAACGGCATTGCCGTTGTGTTCGGACAATATGATCTCGGACCTTACGCGGCAGGAATCCGGGACGTTTTCGTACCTGCATCCGTCTATCAATAAAAAAAAGCGATATCACTCCAAAACGGAGCGGTATCGCTTTTTCTATTACCAGACAAACAATCCGACAATCGCCGCGCTCAATAAGGAAACGGCAATTCCGCTGACAAGCAGCTTCCAGACGTTTTTTCCGATGATGGCTGATTTTTCACCATCAAGCAGAGATTGATAAGATCCGTAGATCATACCGATGGTGCTGAAGTTTGCGAATGATGTCAGGAATGTCGTAGCCACGGCAATCGTGTGCGGCGGAAGTGAATTCAGCTGCCCTTTCAGATCGGCCATTGCCACAAATTCATTCGTCGCGAGCTTGATGCCCATCAGCTGTGCGACATACATCGCGTCATGTACGCCTAATCCGAGAAGGAAGGCAAACGGACTGAAGATGTATGAGAAAATCTTTTGAATGGTCAACCCGTGCATGAACAGCCCGAGTACGCCGTTTAACGCGGCCGTTAACGCCACATAGCCGATCACCATCGCTAAAATGACAATGACCATGTTCATGCCGACAAGCATACTGTTAGAAATCGTGGAGAAGAAGTCTTTTTTCTCCGCTTTTGAAGGCACGTAAATAATATCATCCTCTTTAGAAACGTCCACGGGATTCAGCATATTGGCGATTAAAAGCGCGTTTAAGCAATTCAGCGGGATGGCTGTAAACACATAAGTGGACGGAACCATCGTCAAGTATGATCCGATGATCGAGCCGCTGATGCTGCTCATGCTCATCAGCCCGAATGTCAAAAGCCGATTGTTGCTGACGGCGGCAAGCTGCTGGCGGATGACGGCTAAAGCTTCCGTATTTCCTAAAAACATCATCTGGATGGAGAAAAAGCTCTCCAGCTTCGGCAGACGGGATATTTTAGAAATCAGCCAGCCGATTTTATCAATGAGCCACGGCAGAATACCGAAATACGACAGCATATCAAAGAAGGTCACGACGAAGATAATCGGCAGCAATGCGCTGAAGAAAAAATCAACCGTCGGGTTCGCCATGACAGACGGAAAAGCGAACGCAATCCCTTGACTGGCGCAGGAAATCAGCCATGTAAAGAACGCGCCGATCTTCCCGATGACAAAGCCGCCGACTTTTGTCCCTAACATAAACCAAGTAATCAGAAACTCAAAGACGAGGAGCATGACAATCGGACGCCATTTAATCTTCTTCTTGTTGGGAGAGCATAAGAAAACAACAGCCATGACAACAATGAGACCGACAATGTTCAATAAAAAGTACATGTGAGCAACTCCTATAAGGGTATTATGGAAATAAAAAAAGCTCTTATTCGTCACAAATTCCTGAAAGCCAGAAAGTGTGATAAATAAGAGCCAAAAGAAAAGAATAGACAGCGTCATATGCTTTTCACTCGTTCAAATTTATGCAAACTTTCTTGTAGTCTAGTCTTTTACGGCACTAGGTAGAAACAATCAGACCATATTACTGATCATATACAAGAATAACGATATTACATGAGATAGCAGTATTTTATCGTTTCAATTTTTGAAAATCAACCTTTTTAGATATTTTCAAAATAATAAATTTATATTATAAATAAAGAAAATAAAGGATGTGCATAAGTAATTGGATAATAAAGGTATAAAAAACCCTAAAAACCGTTCCGGTTCATTGTAAAGACGGGATGCAGCTGATAAAATGGATCTGAGGGCACAGCCTTCAAAAGACGGCAGAAAAGGGGTCATTTTCGTGATCATCCAGTTCATTCGTTACAGATAATGAGAGGTATAGATGAATAGGTTAAACCTTCCAATTCGGCAAGGTTTATTTGTCTATGCCTTTTTCATTTCATCGGAATAACGAATGAATGAGGTGTTTTTTTGACGTCTATAAAAAGAAAACGCGCGGAATTACTGCAATCATGCCAGTCCGTGTTCAGGTGTCCGCTATGCCGGTCGGCCATGGCGGTCTCACAATACCGAAGCTTGATTTGCGGACAGGGGCATACATTTGATATATCAAAACAAGGATATGTGAATTTCCTCAATAAATCGGTCAAAACCCGCTATGACAGGCAGCTGTTCGAAGCGAGACGCGAGCTTTTTGACAGCCGGGAATTTTTTGCGCCGGTTCAAAAGGAGATTGCCGCCATCATCACCCATATTCAATCTCCGCAAACATCAGCGGCGATATTGGATGCGGGGTGCGGAGAAGGGTCTCATTTAGCCGCCGTATGCAAATGGCTTCAGCCTGCTTTTTCCGTGACGGGAATCGGCATTGATCTCTCGAAAGAAGGTGTGCTGCATGCCGCAAAGGCCTTCGGGAATCATTTGGTTTTTGCCGTCGCTGATGTGGCGGATGCGCCGTTTGCCGACAGCTGTTTTGATGTCGTGATGTCTGTTTTATCACCTTGGAATTACAAGGAATGCAGCAGGCTTTTACGAAAGGGCGGCACAGTCATTAAAGCGGTGCCGCGGCGTGATTATTTGAAGGAAGTAAGGGAATTCTTCTTCGGAGACAGTCCTCGGCTGAATGACACCGCCGATTCTGCGGCCGGACGATTCCAAGCGGGCTTTCAAACCTTTGAGCGCAAACGGCTGTGTTACACAAAGACTTTAGCGCAGCCTGACCTCGAGCGGCTTGTGAAAATGACGCCCTTAACATGGAAATGTACTGATGACAGCATCCGGCGGTTCATCAGCCGGAAAGAGGCTGCTGTCACGATAGATATCGATATTTTAATCGGAACCGATCCGCTGTAAAACGGAAAAGACACGCTAATCGCGTGTCTTTTTTTTATTTCCAGACTTCTCCGGCAATGTTGACGACATGGCGCAGTTTCGCCCATTGCTGTTCTTCTGTGATCAGGTTTCCTTCCTCAGTGGAGGCGAATCCGCATTGCGGGCTGAGGCAAAGCTGGTCCAGGCTGACATATTGTGAAGCTTCTTCAATCCGGCGTTTAATCGCGTCCTTGTCTTCAAGTTCGCCGTGTTTCGACGTAATCAAACCAAGCACAAGCTGAAGATCAGAGCGTTTGACATAACGGAGCGGTTCAAAGCCGCCGGAGCGGGAATCATCATATTCCAGGAACAATCCGTCAAGGTCAAGCCCGTCAAAAATCGTTTCAGCCGCTGCATCATAGCCGCCTTCAGCCGTCCATGTGGATTGGAAGTTGCCGCGGCAGATATGCATCGTAACCTTCAAATCGTCAGGGCGATCCTTGATGGCGTCATTAATGGAAGCGGCAAACAGCTTACGCAGCTCATCCGGCGTCGTGCCGAAAGCTTCAATCTGACGAAGCCCCGCTTCTGATAAGAAAACGGCCCATGCGGTGTCATCGAGCTGAAGGTAGCGGCACCCGGCGTCATAGAAAGCTTGAATCGCTTTTTTATACGCTTTTGACACATCGTGCTGAAATTGTTTGTAATCATTCTGGTAGGACGCTTTTTCCAATTTTCCGCGGAAAAACAGCATATTCGGACTTGGGATGGTCATTTTCGGAACAGCATCGCCGGCAATGCTGTGCAGGAATTTATAATCTTCGAGCATCGGATGCTGAGAAAAATCAATGTCTCCCGTTACTTTAATGCCGCGCGCTTTCGTCTGTACGTTGTGAAACTGAATGCCGCTTTCAGGCGTAAACGCTTCGACGCCGTCTAAATTTTCGAGAAAATCAAAATGCCACCAGGCCCGTCGGAATTCGCCGTCAGTCACGACATTGAGGCCGGTTTCTTTCTGCTTTTTCACACTGCGGATGATTTCTTTGTTTTCGATTTCGCGCAGCTGTTCTGCCGAAATCTCACCCGCCGCTCTTTGCAGGCGGGCTTGCTTCACAGCCGCCGGCCGCAGCAGGCTTCCGACCTGATCCGCGCGAAACGGCGGGTTTTTTCTTAGAAGCGTATGCAATGGTTGTTCTGTGTTTTGCTGTGACATGAACGATTCCTTCTTTCCTGATGAAATATAAAAAAACTCTTCCCTCGGATAGGGAAGAGCTTGCGTCCGCAAATCTCAACCTTATCTTCAGGATTTAGCACCATTCTGCTGAACAGCGGTTGCCGGGTATCATAGGGCCAGTCCCTCCACCTCTCTTGATAAGGAAATATGCTATTTTTCAGAATAAACTGTAATACTATTAATCTTAGTATGTTTTCTCATATTGTCAATATATTTCGATAAATATTTTTATTTGTCACCCTCAAATAGAATCATATCTATCACAATGGCGATCGCGAGACAAAGAACGATATCCTCTTCCTTTTCAATCTGCAAATGATAGGAATCGCCCCAGCTCATCCATGATTTGGTAACGGTCATCCGGTTTGATTTTCCGTCTGTCACTTGAAAATTCCGGCCCCACACATCGCCGGTAAGATCCCAGCCGAGTCCGGAAATTTCAAATTTCGGTTTGAAAAACGTGACTTTCTTGATGACTTGGCAGACGGGTTTGCCGCTGACGGAAATCTCGTAACGGGGAACGAGCGACATCAGTTTCTGGTTGACGCTGGCGAGCGTGCGGCCGTCCAAATCAGTCAGTTTCAGTTCATCACCGAATGAAAACAGCTTTCCTTCAACATTGTAGACTTCTTTTCCGCTTTCAAGAAACACTTGAAAACGATTCTTAAACGTAAACATTCGCTCTTTGATGTAAAAATGGTACATAAAAAAACTCCTTTTTTATGTTTTACGAAAAAAGGAGGCGGTTGGTTTCATATCGGGCGGGTACATAAAAAAAAGGCTGCCGATTTTGCGGCAGCTGTCGTTTTTATGATAGCGGCATCCGGCGTTTTTGACGGATCGCATTTAAATCAATGATGTTATTCGTGTCGGCAGCTGTCACCAGCGGGCTTGTCTTTGGCGTTTTCCGGCGGTTGTCCTTACTGAAAGAGAAAACAAGATACCCTGTCAAAGCAGCAAAAATAAGTAGCATCATTTTACATACCTCCCAAAAAAAGTTTTGGTATTATTATTGTACGAAAAAACAAACGAAAAGTATTCAAACAATTGTCACTTTTTTAAAAAATAACGTCATTTTCCGTAAAAATGACTATGGGTTGAAGAGATTTTGCTCTTGTTGTGGTTCTATAGATTGTATCGGCTGATGAATGATGATCGTTTATATAACTTTTTCACTATTTTTTGTAAGTGTCTAATTAACTACTTCAGTGTTTTCGTTTGCCTTGTGTTATTCAGTACCCTAAAAAACCTTATCATATGCAAAATAACTGCTTCTAACAGATGACTGCGGGATGACAGCGCTTTCTTTATTTTTTTAAAGAAAACGAGATGTTATCTTAAAAAAATCGTTTGAACATTTTCCGCAGTTTTTTAAAAGGGTTTGATTTCGTCTCCAGAATACGCGGGTCTTTTAAGGTTTTTTTCAATTCTTTCGCTACAGTCCCTCTTGCCATAGTCTTCACTCCTTCTTTCCAATTCATACCTTATATACGGAAAGAAAGAAGGAAAGGTTTCATGTGAAAGAAAAAAACCAAAGCAGGGGGCTTTGGTTTTAAGCGCGCTCTTCAAAGAGCCTGGCGATTTCAACAATGATGTTTACCGCCTTTTCCATATGATCGACGGAAATGTATTCATATTTTCCGTGGAAGTTTTGGCCGCCCGTGAAAATGTTCGGTGTCGGCAGCCCCATGTAAGAGAGCTGTGATCCGTCGGTTCCGCCCCGGATCGGTTCGATAATCGGTTCGATATCGAGGTTTTTCATGGCTTGATAGGCGACATCGACTATCTCTTTGACCGGTTCGATTTTTTCTCTCATGTTGTAATATTGATCACGCAGTTCAAGCTTGATGCTTTCCTTGCCGTATTTGGCCGCCAGCGCATCGGCGGTTTTCTGCATATATTCTTTTCGTTCTGCAAAGCGGTCTCTGTCAAAGTCTCTGATGATGTACGACAGGGCGGCTTCAGAAACGTCTCCGTTCATGGAAAGTAAATGATAGAAGCCTTCATACCCTTCCGTATATTCCGGCGCTTCTTCTTTCGGCAGCGCGTGATGAAATTCCATCGCGATTTTTGAAGCGTTGACCATTTTGTTTTTCGCCGTTCCCGGGTGGACGCTTTTTCCGTAACAAGTAAGCTTTGCGGCGGCTGCGTTAAAGCTTTCATATTGCAGTTCGCCGAGGGGGCCTCCGTCTATCGTGTAGGCGAATGCGGCGTTGAAGCGGCCGACATCGAATTTGTGAGGGCCTCTGCCGATTTCTTCATCGGGCGTAAACGCGACCCGGATCGTTCCGTGTTTGATGTCCGGATGTTTGATCAAGTACGCCATTGCCGTCATGATTTCGGCAATGCCCGCTTTGTTGTCGGCTCCGAGCAGCGTCGTGCCGTCTGTTGTGATCAGCGTCTGGCCTTTATAGCGGGAGAGCTCCGGGAATTGCTCAGGCGACAGGACGACATTGAGTTTGTCATTCAGAACGATATCATGTCCGTCGTAGCTCTCAATAATCTGAGGATTCACATTTTTCCCGGTAAAATCGGTCGCGGTGTCCACGTGAGCCAGAAAACCGACAGTCGGCACGTCTTTATCCGTATTTGCCGGCAGAGTCGCCATGACGTACCCATTGTCATCGACTGTGATGTCTGTCATGCCGATCGACTTTAATTCATCTGCCAGCATGTTGGCCAATGTCAGCTGGCCGGGGGTTGAAGGGCAGTTTTCATTGTTTTCGTCAGACTGTGTATCGACTTTTACATAAGAGGTAAAGCGTTCAATGATTTCATTTTTCATACCGTCATCTCCTTTGTCTTATCTTACCATGCGCGGGGGAGGGATTTCTATTTCGCAACCGGTTTGAATCGAAGGCTCTGTGTTTTACGCGAATGAAAACAAATTATGAAGAAACGATGACTAAACGATTAAACTTTTTGGAAATGGATGATTGAGGAAGAAAAAACCGATATAATATGGTCAATTCATTCAATAGGGGAGGCTTTCTTCATGGCGATTTTAGTGACAGGCGGAGCGGGTTATATCGGAAGCCACACATGTGTCGAGCTGTTAAACGGCGGCTATGACATCGTGGTTTTGGATAATCTGTCAAATAGTTCACCGGAAGCATTGGAGCGTGTGAAAGACATTACCGGAAAAGGGCTTGTATTTTATGAAGCGGATCTCCTTGACCGTGACGCCGTTCACCGGGTGTTTGCTGAAAATGAGATTGAAGCCGTCATTCATTTTGCGGGATTAAAAGCCGTCGGTGAGTCTGTGGCTGTTCCGCTCCGTTATTATCATAATAATCTGACGGGGACGTTTATTTTATGTGAAGCCATGCAGGCACACGGTGTGAAAAAAATCGTCTTCAGTTCTTCAGCGACGGTTTACGGCGTTCCGGAAACAACGCCGATCACTGAGGATTTTCCATTAAGCGCGACCAATCCTTACGGGCAGACAAAGCTGATGCTGGAACAGATTTTACGCGATCTGCATAAAGCGGATTCTGAATGGAGCATTGCGCTGCTCCGCTACTTTAATCCGTTCGGCGCGCACCCGAGCGGGCGGATCGGAGAAGACCCGAACGGCATCCCGAATAATTTAATGCCGTACGTCGCACAAGTCGCTGTCGGCAAGCTTGAGCAATTGCAGGTGTTCGGCAATGATTATCCGACAAAGGACGGCACCGGCGTGCGGGATTACATCCATGTCGTTGACCTTGCCGAGGGCCACGTCAGAGCGCTTGAGAAGGTGCTGAACACAACAGGCGCGGATGCCTATAATCTCGGCACGGGAAGAGGCTACAGCGTTCTTGAGATGGTCAAGGCGTTTGAAAAAGTATCGGGAAAAGAAGTGCCGTACCGTTTTGCCGCCCGGCGCCCGGGAGACATCGCCGCATGCTTCGCAGACCCGGCAAAAGCAAAGGCTGAATTAGGCTGGGAAGCAAAGCGCGGGCTTGAAGAAATGTGCGCCGACTCTTGGAAGTGGCAGTCCTCCAATGTGAACGGGTACCAAAAGGTGTAAAAAGAAAGAGACCTTCAAATGGTGAAGGTCTCTTTTATTACGGTCATTATTTAATTTTCACTTCAACATCGTTGCTGAACTTTAATTTCCAAGTGCCTTTAGAGTATGCGTTTTTATCAACTTCAAAAGCTTTTACGTCAGTAACTTTAATGTTCGGGTTCAAGTCACTTAAAATTTTACTGTTGTCTACTTTTGTTTCTGTTGCATAGCTTGAAGAAGCATCAATATCTGAATCATAGGATGTTCCTTTAGAATCTACTAATTTCGCTCTTGGAATGGAGAAAGAGCTTAACGGCTTGTTTGAAACATTTTTAACTGTGTATTGAACAGCTACGATAACGCCGCCGTCAGCTGCTTTTTTCTCGACAAATTGAGAGCCTACTGAATCTCTTTTTTCCACTTTCGTAACAGTAACTTCAGTTTTCTCAGTCTTAACAGTGTCACCGATGTTATACAGTTTTTCCTTGGATTCCGCAGCTTTTGAAGACGCGGTTTTAGATGATGAAGATCCGCCTCCGCCGCCGATGTTTACGAGAATGATAATAACCACTACTGCCAGAAGCAATGTGATAATTTTATGTCTCATAAAAAAGTTTCTCTGATCTTTACCGCAGTTTGGGCATTTTTTAACGCCTTTAGCGATTTCTTTGCCGCATGCCTTACAAGACACCAGGTTACCTGCCATAATATTTCCTCCTATGTAAACTATTTCTTGAAAACTACATACTATAATGCCTGTAAAATAACCTATAGTCAATAATATTTTGAGAAAAAAAGTATTTTAATGATTTTTTAGTCATGTATTTTAGTGCCTTTTTTAGTATCGGCAGATCGTTCATATTTTTTATACGTTTATTGAAAAAAGAGTGGTTGAACATGTTCGTGATTTCCCGTATAATCTTGAAAGATATACAAAAACTGAACATAAAAAACAGTGGTTTTCTAGGGTTCCGCAATGCTGAATTGGTCTGGACCGAGAGAAAACACACAGCAGGTTCCTGCTGTGACACGTTGGGATAAAAGCCCGGGAGTTTCTGCTCTTTTAATGAAGAGTGCTCTCCCGGGCTTTTTTGATTTTATATAAAGGGAGTGTCTGGGATGAAAAAGAGATTGCTGGATGTGCTGATGCTGATTATTGGGGCTTTTATCTTTGCTTTGGCCGTTAATTTATTCGCCATTCCGAATGATCTTGGAGAGGGCGGGGTAACGGGAATCACCCTGATTTTGTACTATGTGTTTGAATGGTCGCCCGGGGTGACGAATATCATTTTGAACGGAATCTTATTGATTATCGGATACAAATTTTTAGACGGAAAAACAACGCTTTATACGATCATTACCGTTGTCGCCAACTCACTGTTTCTGCATCTGACGCATGATTGGCACTCGCCTTCACATGAACTCATTATTAATACTATTTTTGCGGGTGTGTTTGCCGGTGTCGGAATCGGGATCATTATTCGAGTCGGAGGCACGACTGCGGGTTCTGCCATTTTGGCGAGGATTGCGAACAAATATCTCGATTGGAATATCAGCTATGCGCTTTTGTTCTTTGATCTGATTGTCGTCTTCAGTTCTTATTTCATCATCGGTGCGGAAAAAATGATGTTTACCATTGTCATGCTGTACATCGGAACGAAGGTGATGGACTTTATCATTGAAGGCCTGAATACGAAAAAAGCGGTGACGATTATATCTGAGCATAAGCACGAAATCGCCGAACAGGTCAACACGCTTATGGACAGAGGGGTTACGCTGCTGTCGGGTAAAGGAAATTACACGGGGCAGTCGAAAGAAATTTTATATATCGTCATCCAGAAACAAGAGCTTTCCATGCTCAAAAAAATTATTAAAAGCTGTGATACAAAAGCGTTTGTCATTGTTCATGATGTGCGTGACGTCTTTGGTGAAGGCTTCGTCGATATCTCTAAATAAAAAGGATCCCTCTGCCGGCGCGGAGGGTTTTTTTCTTATGCCGGCAGAAGCTGTTATGATCCGTTTCCCGGGAAATAGCCTGAAAGCTGTTTCTTAAAACGAAGTGGATACAATCGGCCGGACGTTTTATACTGACAATATGATAGAGCGATAGAGAGGAGCGCATATGAACCCGTTATTGGCAATTTACCCGAGGGCTGTGTTGTCTGATAAGTGCTGTACGGCGGAGGATGTCTTTTGCTTTTATGATGAGAAAAGGCGGGTCTATGTCGCCATTCCGAAGGAGGATATCACCCCGAAGGAGAAACTGCTTCTGGAATCATTTTTGGCGCCCGCTGAAGAAAAAGGCGTTTTTTTTCCGGAGACGGCGGCAGCAAAGAGGTGGCGGCGGTTTCTGCTGGAAGAAGGCCCGGTGCCTGATGTCAAGGAGCCGCGTGTCCGTTTTATCCATTATGACTTATTGGGAGAACGGGACTGGGGGGCATTTACGGAAGCGCTGCGCCATTTCTGGCCGGTTTCATATACAGTTGTCCGGACGGGAAGGGATCAGGGCGTGATTGTGGAGGAAGAAAAGCTGGAAGCGCCAGATTCGGATGACATCGCATCTTTTGTGAAGATTCTCGAAGGCGATTTTTATTTCAGTGTCCGTTTTTTCATCGGAAGGTATTATGGCGCGGGAGAACGTCTGCGCCTTCATTATCGGAGAGAACAGCAATATTGTCAGATTGGCCGGCGTTATCTCCCGCAGCTGAGCACGCTGACCGGGGAAACGGTATTTCCGGCTATGCTCATGGAAGAAAGCAGAGAAAAGCTCTCAGCCTTGCTTCACGAAGAAGCGGTGCTGCTGTTTCAGAAAGAACCGGAGCTGAAGCATACGATTCAGACTTTTATTGAACATAACTCGAACATGTCGCTCACATCGAAAAGACTGCATTTGCACCGCAACAGTCTTCAATATCGGATTGATAAATTTGCGGAACGCTCGGGTATTGATATTAAGACATATCGGGGCGCCCTGCTGGCTTATTTCATTTGTCTGCAGTATGAAAAATCACATTAAATGGGAAATGTGCACGAAGGCAGCGGACTTTTTTTATGAACATTGCCTATATCCGCCGCCGTCTGACGCTGTTACAATCCTATTAAAGAAAGCGTTTGCAAAAAGGGGGAGATGACATGGCGGAACTTCGGCTGGAGCATATTTATAAGTATTACGATCAAAAAGAAGCGGCTGTCGATGATTTTAACCTTCATATTAAAGATAAAGAGTTTATTGTGTTTGTCGGTCCGTCGGGGTGCGGCAAGTCGACAACATTGCGGATGGTTGCCGGGCTGGAAGACATTACGAAGGGCGATTTCTATATCGGTGACACGAGAGTGAATGACATCGCTCCTAAAGACAGGGATATCGCCATGGTGTTTCAAAACTATGCGTTATATCCGCACATGACGGTCTATGATAATATCGCTTTCGGTCTGAAGCTGAGGAAGATGCCGAAACCTGAGATAAAAAAACGGGTCGAAGAAGCGGCGAAAATGCTGGGGCTCACAGAGTATCTGCACCGCAAACCGAAGGCGCTCTCCGGCGGGCAGCGGCAGCGGGTTGCATTAGGCCGGGCGATTGTCAGGGACGCCAAAGTGTTTTTAATGGATGAGCCGCTGTCAAATCTGGACGCAAAGCTTCGGGTGCAGATGCGGGCAGAAATTATTAAGCTGCATCAAAGGCTGCAAACAACCACAATCTATGTGACGCACGACCAAACAGAAGCACTGACGATGGCGACACGCATCGTCGTCATGAAGGACGGAAAAATTCAGCAGATCGGCACGCCGAAAGACGTGTATGAACATCCCGAAAACGTATTTGTCGGCGGGTTTATCGGCTCCCCAGCGATGAACTTTTTCAAAGGAAAGCTGACGGACGGCGCCATTCAGATCGGTTCAGCCGCTCTCAGCGTGCCGGAAGGGAAAATGAAAATGCTCCGGGAAAAAGGGTATGCCGGCAAAGAGGTTATCTTCGGCATCCGCCCGGAAGACATACATGATGAGCTGATTGTGGTAGAATCCTATAAGAATTCATCCATCACAGCTAAAATCAATGTCGCGGAATTGCTCGGGTCAGAAATTATGGTTTATTCCCGGATCGGGGATCAGGATTTTATCGCCCGGATTGACGCCCGCCATGACATACGTGCCGGTGAGGAATTGACCGTCGCTTTCGACATGAATAAAGCTCACTTTTTTGACAGTGAAACAGAAATCAGAATCCGCTCATAACGCAAAGCCGGACAGCTGGATGTCCGGCTTTTTTGATGTAACAATTTATGACGCATAACCGATATAAAAAGTAAATAGAAGACAGAAAGCAGGAAAACGATGAAACGCATGATCATGTGCATGTGCCTTTTGGCTGCCGTGTTTACGCTTGCCGCCTGCTCGGGTCATGAGGCAAGCGCCGAACAAAGCATTCCGAAGGCAGAAGCGCACCACGATAAAAAGTCTGTAAAGCGCCAAATCAAAAAAGAGCCGGATACGTCCGCCTGGGTTCAAACGAAAGGAACGGCAAGACTGCCGATTCTGATGTACCACAGCATTTCTGAGGGAAACAGCCTGCGTGTGCCGAAGGAAGAATTTCGGCAGCATATGAAGTGGCTTCATGATCACGGCTATTATACGATGACTCCTGAAGAGGCCTATCTGATGCTGACGGAGGATAAGGAGCCGCGTGAAAAATGTGTTCTGATCACATTTGATGACGGCTATACCGACAATGTGAAAGCGGCCTATCCCATTTTAAAGAAATACAAGATGAAAGCGACAATCTTTATGATCGGAAACTATATCGGGCATAAGAATCATCTGACTGAGAAGCAGATGAAGGAGATGGCCGCCCACGGCATTTCCATTCAGAGCCATACGATGAACCATCTCGAATTGAACGGGCTCACACCGCAGCAGCAGCGACGTGAAATGAAGGACTCTAAGCGTTTATTTGATCAAATGTTCGGGCAGCGGACGTCTATGATCAGCTACCCAGTCGGACGATATAATAAGGAAACATTAAAAGCCGCCGCCGCGTCAGGCTACCGTATGGCGGTTACGACGGAGCCGGGAGCGGCGTCAAGAGATCAGGGGCTTTACGGGCTTCACCGCGTCCGTGTGTCGCCGGGCATGTCCGGCGCGGCGTTTGGCTCTTATATTCAAAATGTGATGAAATAACAGAGCCTCCGCATATGCGGAGGCTTTTTTCAGTTTAATAGAATTGATGAAGCAGCAGAAGGGTGACACTCACGGTAATCGCTCCGCCGATTCTGGTCGACACTTGGGCGAACGGCATAAGCTCAAGCCGTTCAGCGGCGCTCAAGATCGCGACGTCGCCGGTGCCGCCCTGGCCGGAATGGCAGGCATTAATAATTGCCGTCTCAATCGGGTACAAATTCAGCCATTTTCCGGTCAGAAAACCGACGGCCATCATCGTGACGACGATTGATAAAATGGTAATGATGTTGCTGATCGTAAACGCCGCAATCAGCTTGTCCCACGGTGTCATTGAAACGCCGATCGCAAATAAGAGCGGATAGGTCACGGCTGTCGAGAAAAAGCGCGAGACGCCGAAGGCTCCGTTTTCAATCGAAGCCGGCGCCAGCCTGAACAGCTTAATGAGAACGGCAAGGACGAGCATCACGACAGGAGCCGGAAGCTGAAAGAAATCATGCGCCAGCATGCCGACCAAATAGAGGGAAACCGCTAAAATACCGCCCGAAGCGAAAAAGGACAAATCAAACGTTTTATCATTGGCCGGCTGTTCCAATGCGGGAGCGGAATGATCAGACTTATCAACCTTCCCGTTGCCCGTCCATTCCGGTTTGCGTTTCCCGATGACATTCAGCAAACCCGATAACATAATGGCGCACAGGCTGCCGAGCATGATGGACGGCAGCACAAGCGCAAAGGCGTCTCCCTGGGACATCGGCATAATATCGGAGTAGCCGATGGATAAAGGAATCGCGCCTTCACCGACACCCCCCGCCATAATCGGAACGACAATATAAAGCAGTGTGTGCTGAAAGCCGAGCCCGAGCAGCGTCCCGACGCATAAGCCGACTATGGCGGCCGCGATCGAGCCGGCGATCAGCGGAATAAAAATCTTGACGAAAGCTTTGACGAGCGTCTCTCTTTTCATCCCAAGAATACTGCCGACGACGATACCGGCAATAAATAAATAGAGAAAGTTGGAGCTTTCTGTGAATTCTGTTGTTGAAGTAATAATGTCTTTCGGAAGCAGGTGGTAGTAGACGACAGCGGATGGAATAAAGGTTGCGAGAATCGCAGGGCCGCCGATGGAACGCACGATCGGAATGGATTTTCCGACCTGGCCGAAGGTAAATCCGAAAAAACTCATGACGGCAATTGATGTCAGAATGTCGCTTTTTACATCACGGCTCATGACAAACACCGTAATAAGCAAGAAAAGCAGGATATAGATAGGAAGAGGAATAATGCCGATTCTTATATTCATTGCTCTGGCAAACCAGTTATCAGTCCGTTCCTGTTTTTGGATTGAATCCGTTTGCAATTTTGGTTGAAGTTCTCCCATGCTTGTTCCCCCAGTCGTTAGGTAGTGAAAAAATATCCCCATTTAAAGTATACTAAAAAATTTAAATTGTTCATATATTATGAATTTACTAGAGGGCATGCTTTCTTCACATTTTCTTTCTCAAAATGTCGATTTGGCGGGATTTTTCACCGAGAAAAGCATTTTGTTCGCCACACGAATAAAAAAGAGGTACGATATCAAAGGGACAAATATCCTAGGTGCTGACATAAAATCTCTACAAATCCGACAATAATCGGTCACAATTTCAGCCTTATTTTAGGTATATTGATCTTTTTTTTTAGGCTGAATCGTTGTAAAGTAATGATATTGAATCATTTCTATGACAGCCGCTGTCCCCCAGGGTGTACAGGCTGATATTTCAATAGTTTTGACGAATTTGTGAAACATTGAGCAAATATATCATTTTTTGTGAAATACCGAGCAATGATTTCGCTATGTTTGTGAAGTGTTGAGCAATTTACCAGATTGGAGGAAAAACATCATGAGTGAGTTGGTATTAGCCCGCATTCAATTTGCATCTACAACATTGTTTCACTTCTTGTTTGTGCCTTTGTCTATCGGGCTTGTGTTTATGGTTGCTTTGATGGAGACGCTTTATGTTGTCAAAAAACAAGAGACCTATCTCAAAATGGCTAAATTTTGGGGGCATCTCTTTTTAATTAACTTCGCTGTCGGCGTCGTCACAGGGATTCTTCAGGAATTCCAGTTCGGATTGAACTGGTCTGATTATTCCCGTTTTGTCGGAGACGTATTTGGGGCTCCGCTTGCGATTGAAGCGCTTTTGGCGTTTTTTATGGAGTCTATTTTTATCGGATTATGGATTTTCGGCTGGGACCGTTTATCTAAAAAAGTGCATTTGCTTTGCATTTGGCTTGTATCTTTCGGAACGATTATGTCATCTTTCTGGATTTTGACGGCAAACTCATTCATGCAGGAGCCGGTCGGCTTTACGATTAAAAACGGCCGAGCGGAAATGAATGATTTCGGGGCGCTTTTGACAAACCCTCAGCTTTGGGTTGAATTCCCTCACGTCATTTTCGGGGCGCTTGCGACGGGTGCTTTCTTTATCGCCGGTGTCAGCGCATTTAAATTATTGAAGAAAAAAGAAGTGCCTTTCTTCCATAAATCTTTCAAGCTTTCGATGATTGTCGGTCTGATCGCCGGTATCGGCGTTGCGTTCAGCGGACATATGCAGGCTGAGCATTTAATGGAATCGCAGCCGATGAAAATGGCTGCCAGTGAAGCGCTTTGGGATGACAGCGGTGATCCTGCCGCGTGGACGGCTTTTGCGAACATTGATACGAATAAAGAAAAAAACACATCAGAAATTTCAATTCCTTACGCACTCAGCTACTTGGCTTACCAGAAGTTCAGCGGCAGTGTGAAAGGGATGAAAACACTTCAAAAAGAATATGAAAAAACGTACGGAAAAGGCGACTATATCCCGCCTGTCAAAACGACGTTCTGGAGTTTCCGCATTATGGCGGGAGCGGGCGCGCTTATGATTTTTGCCGCGATTGCCGGCTTTATTCTGAACCGCCGCAAAAAGCTTCATACGAGCAAGTGGTATTTACGGGGCATGATCGCGCTGATCGCATTCCCGTTCATTGCGAACTCTGCCGGTTGGATTATGACTGAAATCGGCCGCCAGCCGTGGACGGTCATGGGACAAATGACGACCGCACAATCCGTTTCGCCTAACGTAACGACGGGATCTCTGCTGTTTTCAATTATCGGCTTCGGCGTCATGTACTTGATTTTAGGCGCGCTGCTTGTCTTCCTATTCGTTCGTGAAATTAAAAAAGGTGCGGACCATGATGATCACAAGGATGTTCCTGTATCAACGGATCCGTTCAGTCAGGAGGTCTACCATGGGGTCACTTCATGATCTTTGGTTTGTACTCGTTTCAGTTTTGTTTGTCGGATTTTTCTTTTTAGAAGGTTTTGACTTCGGTGTCGGCATTTCGACCCGATTTCTTGGCCATAATGAATTAGAACGCAGAGTGCTGATTAACACCATCGGCCCGTTCTGGGATGCGAATGAGGTATGGCTGCTGACAGGTACGGGAGCGATCTTCGCGGCATTCCCGAACTGGTATGCGACGATGCTGAGCGGATATTATATTCCGTTTATCATCATCCTTCTTGCTTTAATGGGCCGCGGCGTGGCGTTTGAATTCCGCGGAAAAGTGAATCATTTAAAATGGGTCAAAACATGGGACTGGGTGATTTTCTTCGGCAGCCTTATCCCGCCATTTGTATTCGGACTTATTTTCACAAGCTTGTTCCGCGGTGTGCCGATTGACGGACATATGAACATTCACGCAGGTTTTTCAGATATTGTGAACGTGTATTCCGTTCTTGGCGGAGCGGCCGTCACCCTTCTTTCATTCCTGCACGGTTTAATGTTTATCACCCTGCGCACGATCGGTGATTTACAAGAGCGTGCGAGAAAAATGGCAAAACGCGTAATCGGTGTTATCTTTCTTGTTGTACTTGCTTTCTTTGCGATGTCTGCATACGATACGGATATGTTTACACGCCGGGCAAACATCACGATTCCGGTATTCGTGCTGATTGTCATCTGCAACGTTCTTGCCGTTGTGTTCATGAGCAAGAAAAAAGACGGCTGGGCATTCGGTATGACCGGCGCGGGTCTTGCTTTGACAGTTGCGATGATTTTTATCTCTCTGTTCCCGCGCGTCATGGTCAGCTCGCTGAAAAGCGCGTATGACTTAACAGTAGCTAACGCGTCTTCCGGTGATTATTCACTTAAGGTCATGACAATTGCCGCACTGACTTTGCTGCCGTTTGTCATCGGCAGTCAGATCTGGAGCTATTACGTCTTCCGGAAACGCGTCAGCCATAAGGAGCCTATGACTTATTAATGGGAAAAGACCTGTTTCTTTATAAAGGAATGAAGCGGATTCTTGCGATCATTACGGGATTAACGATTATACAAACGGCCGCCATCATCTTGCAGGCGGAATGGCTGAGCCAGGCGGTAACCGGATTATTTAACGGGAAGCGGATTGCTTCTCTTTATCCGGTTATCGGCTTTTTCCTGCTTGCGTTTTTGGTCCGGCATGCGGTGACAACGGTCCGGCAGAAAATCGTGTACCAATATGCCGCGCAAACCGGCGCAGACTTAAGAAAAAGATTTCTTGAGCAATTGTTCCGTCTCGGCCCCCGCTTTGCGAAAAAAGAGGGGACAGGCCGGATGGTGACGCTGGCGATGGAAGGCATCAGCCAGTTCCGCCGTTATTTAGAGCTGTTTCTGCCGAAAATGGTCAGCATGGCGATTGTGCCGGCTGCCGTTGTTATTTACGTGTTTTTTCAGGATAAAACATCGGCTTTGATTCTGATTCTTGCGCTTCCGATTTTGATTGTATTTATGATTCTGCTCGGACTTGTGGCACAGAAAAAAGCCGATCGCCAATGGAAGTCCTATCAGACGCTTTCCAATCATTTCGTGGATTCGCTCCGCGGACTGGAGACATTGCGGTTTTTAGGATTAAGCAAATCACACAGTAAAAATATCTTTCATGTCAGTGAGAGATACCGCAAGGCGACGATGAGCACGCTCCGGGTCGCGTTTTTATCATCATTCGCCCTGGATTTCTTTACGATGCTGTCGGTGGCGACAGTGGCGGTGTTTCTCGGCTTGCGGCTGATAGACGGACAAATTCTGCTCGGACCGGCATTGACCGCGCTCATTCTCGCGCCTGAATATTTTCTCCCGGTCCGCGAAGTGGGGAATGATTACCACGCGACGTTAAACGGGCAGGAGGCGGGGAAAACCATTCAAGCGATTTTGGCGCAGCCCGGTTTTAAAGAAGAAAAGCCGCTCGAACTTGATACGTGGACTGACGGGGATGAATTACAGCTTACGCGTTTGTCCGTCCGAGAATCGATGTCTGAATTTCATCTGTCCTTCAAAGGGAAGAAGAAAATCGGGATTATCGGGGAAAGCGGTGCGGGAAAATCGACACTCATTGATGTGCTGGGCGGCTTTTTAGAGCCTGCGTCCGGTGAGATCAAGGTAAACGGTGAATCCCGCTCACATCTGCAGTCGGACGGCTGGCAGAAGCAGCTGCTTTATATTCCGCAGCACCCGTACATTTTTGATGACACGCTTTTGAATAATATCCGGTTTTATCATCCTGATGCTTCGCGTGAGGAAACGGCGCAGGCCGCTAGATCGGCGGGTCTTTCCGGACTGATCCGTGATCTGCCCGGCGGTCTTGACGGCCGGATCGGCGAGGGCGGACGGGCGCTCAGCGGAGGGCAGGCTCAGCGTGTCGCGCTGGCCAGAGCCTTTTTAGGAAACCGGCCGATTCTCCTTTTGGATGAGCCGACCGCTCACCTTGATATTGAAACAGAATATGAAATAAAAGAAACGATGAAAGACCTGTTTGAAAACAAACTTGTCTTTCTGGCCACTCACCGTCTTCACTGGATGCTTGAGATGGACGAAATTATCGTGCTTGATGACGGCGCAGTGGCGGAAATCGGCACCCACGACGAATTGATGGCGAAACAAGGCGTATACGCCAAACTTGTAAAGGCGCAACTGGGGGAAAGAACATGAGAAAAGAAGAATGGATTCTGCCGTATATGAAGCAAAATGCCCGTTTGTTTGTTCTTGTGATTTTTTTAGGCGCGGTGACGATTTTTTCGGCGGCCTTTCTCATGTTCACTTCCGGTTTTTTGATCTCTAAGTCGGCGACCAGGCCTGAGAATATCCTGCTGGTGTACGTTCCGATTGTAGCCGTGCGGACCTTCGGGATTGCCCGTTCAGTCTCACGGTACGCCGAGCGTCTGACGGGGCACCATATCATTCTGAAAATCGTGTCCGACATGAGGGTGCGGCTTTACAATATGCTGGAGCCGGCCTCGCTCATGCTTTCATCCCGTTTTCGGACGGGCGACATGCTCGGCATTTTGGCTGAGGATATTGAGCATTTGCAGGATGCGTTTTTAAAAACGATTTTTCCTGCGGTTTCCGCTTTGCTGCTGTATGCGGCATCCGTTATCGGACTCGGCTTTTTTTCCTGGCCGTTTGCCGCTTTTGCGGCGATTTACCTGTTTATATTGGTTGTATTGTTTCCGGTTGTGTCGCTTCTTGTGACGAGAGCGAAAAACATGAGGCTGAAAAGCGGCCGGAATACGCTCTACAGCCGGCTGACAGATGCCGTGCTCGGCGTGAGCGACTGGATGTTCTCGGGACGCCAGGCGGCCTTTATTTCCTCTTATGAAGAGAAAGAGAAGGCATGGTTTGATCTTGAAAGCAAACGTCAGCGGTTTACGAGATGGCGTGATCTCGCCGCGCAATGTCTTGTCGGCGGCTTCATATTGATCATGCTGTTCTGGACGGCGGGTCAGTATGCGGACGGCAGCATCGCCAACACGATGATCGCGGCCTTTGTGCTTGTCGTATTTCCATTGACAGAGGCGTTTCTGCCCCTTTCGGATGCGCTGACGGAAGTGCCTTCTTATCAGGATTCCATCAATAGAATGAGTCAGGCGGCTCCGGAGCTGCGAAGTCGTGAGGTGAAGCAGACAGATGAGAAACTGGATGTATCTGATGTGACACTTACATTTGATAACGTGACGTTTTCTTATGATCAGCACAGTCATGTGCTTGACCGTTTTTCCTTCACTCTCCGCCAAGGTGAAAAAATGGCGCTGCTCGGCAGGAGCGGCTCCGGTAAGTCGACCTCTCTCGCTTTAATTGAAGGCGCCTTAGTTCCCGATTCGGGCAAAGTGATGCTGAATGGGCTGGAAACTGCGGCCGTGCAGGAGCAGATTTCCTCAGCGGTGGCCGTTTTGAATCAGAAACCTCATCTCTTTAACACGAGCATTATGAACAATATCCGGCTCGGAAACGGCAAGGCGAGTGATGAAGATGTTAAGCGTGCGGCTCGGCAAGTGAAGCTGCATGATTATATTGAATCACTGCCTGACGGATATGAAACGTCCGTGCAGGAGACGGGGATTCGTTTCTCAGGCGGGGAACGGCAGCGGATCGCGCTTGCCCGTATTCTTCTCCAAGACACGCCGGTCATTATCCTTGATGAACCGACGGTCGGCCTTGATGCGGTCACTGAACGCGAATTGCTTGATACGATTTTTGATGTCTTTAAAGAGAAAACGATTCTCTGGATTACACACCATTTAGCGGGTGTGGAAACAGCCGATAAAATCGTCTTTTTAGAAAATGGAAAAGCAGAAATGGAAGGAACCCATCAAGAGCTGCTTGCAGAAAACGAACGGTACCGGAAGCTTTACCGTCTTGATGTTCCGATCAGAACATAAACAGCCGCAAGCAAGCGGCTGTTTTTTTTGTGCGGTTTAAAATCTCTTCTTGTTTGGAATATAAATAGGAGACAGAAGAGGAGGTACAGAGATGAATATAATGGATTGGACGGAACAGGATGTGAAAGATACGCTGCCGAAACGGGAGGCAGACAGCCATAAAGGGACGTTCGGGACGGCGTTATTGCTGGCCGGCAGCGAAGACATGCCGGGAGCCGCCCTTCTGGCCGGATTGGGCGCGATGAGAAGCGGTGTCGGCAAGCTCGTCATCGGTACATCGGCAGGCGTCATCCCGCTTATCGTCCCGGTGCTGCCGGAAGCGACGTACTGGCGTGACGGCTGGAAAAAAGCCGCGGCGGGCCAGCCCGGGGAAACCATCCGGGCCGCTGCCATCGGACCGGGCCTTCCCCAAACAGACGAAGTGCAGCAGGCGGCTGATCAGCTGCTTTCTGCCGATTATCCCGTCATACTGGACGCGGGCGCCATTACGAAAAGAACCTATCCAAAGAGGAAAGCCCCCGTGATCTTGACGCCTCATCCCGGCGAATTTTCCAGAATGACAGGCCTTCCGATTCAAGAGATTCAGCAGAACAGAGCGGGATATGCCGCGGAATGGGCGGAGCGGCTTCACGCCACGATTGTCCTGAAAGGAAACGAAACCATTATCGCTTTTCCCGACGGGGAATGCCGCAGGAATACAACAGGAAACGGCGCGCTTGCAAAAGGCGGGACCGGCGACACGCTGACGGGAATGATTCTCGGCATGCTGTGCTGTCATCAAGACCCGAAGCATGCCGTATTGAACGCCGTCCGCCTTCACGGTGAATGTGCGGAGTTATGGACGAAAGAGCGCTCCGCCCATACCTTATTGGCGCACGAACTTTCTGAACTGCTGCCGCGTGTATGGAAGGAATATGAATAAAGAAAAGGCGTCTTCATAGAGAAGGCGCCTCTTGTTGTTTTACCCTTGATTTCATCAGGACATAATACAGCAGCGACGGAACGGCCAGGCCGATGACCCAGGCAATGTCGCCTCCGCCGAATATTTCAGCGAGCGGCCCGATGTAAAAGGATGTATTGATGAATGGGATTTCTAATATAATCGACAAAACGAAGGCGGCCGCTGTAATCCAATTGACCCTGCCGTATTGTCCGTTGACGTCAAACATCGATTTGACGTGGTATTTTCCGCGGCGGATAAAATAGTAATCCACGAGGTTGATCGCCGTCCATGGAATTAAGAAATAACTGATGAAAAAGATGAAATTTAAAAACAGTTCCATGAAATTGCTTTGGCCCAAGAGACTTAATACAGTACCTGCTGCCGTCACATAAAGGATCATTACCACTCTCGTTTTCGGCGTCACCTTCAGTTTTAAAAACGGCTCTAAGGTAGTCGTCGTAGACATAAAGGCTCCGTATAAATTAAAGACGTTGATCGCCATTTGCCCGAACAGGACGATGATCAGCATAATAAAGGAAAACGGACCGAACAATCGGACAATCTCATTTCCCGCATTAGCGGTAAATTCCGGGAGCGCCGTCGTCAAAATGGCGCCAAGAAGCATCATCCAGATGGAACTGACTGACGTACCTGCGTAGCTGTACCAAAAAGTATGCGATGCCGGTGTTTTGACCGGCAGATAACGGGAATAATCTGCGACATATGGTGCATATGCCAGCTGCCATGTGGCCACCGCGCTGACCGCCACTAGGAAAACAGGCAGGTCTAATGAGCCGGGCACCCAGCTTCCTGAAGGAATCGGCAGTTGAAAAATAAGAATCGTTGCAGCAAAAAAAACGGCAAAGGAGGTCCAAGAGAGGATTTTCTGCATTTTGTGAATCAGATCATGACCGTAGATCGTGAGTAAAAAACAGATGGCGCTTAAGCCGATAATACACCATGAAGCCGGAATCGGTACAAAGCTGCTCAGTGTACCGGCTGCGAGAATCGTACTGCTCGCAAAGAAGCCCAGGTAGATAAACATGACCAAAAAGAGGGGCAGAATCGCTCCGATCACGCCGAATTGCGCGCGGCTTTGAATCATTTGCGGAATTCCGAGCTGAGGTCCTTGTGCGGAATGAGACGCCATAAAGATTGCGCCGATAAAGGTTCCGATAATAATGGCGGCGATACTCCAAAAGAGATCGAGCCCCATTGTAACGGGCAGTGTGCCTGTGACTAACGTCGTAATATGCATATTCGCCCCGAACCAGACGGGGAATAAATCTTTAGCCTTTCCGTGTCTTTCGTCATGCGGAATATGTTCAATCGTTCGCCTTTCTACTTTCAATAGATAATCTCCTCCGTATGTTCTTCTTTAACATAAAGACATAGCTTAACAGATTGACCTGCCGTTTACAAATTCCAGCATGCAGGAAAAACATTGTAAAGCCTCGTTGACAGCCGTTCAAAAGTTTTTTTGAAAAACGGAACAAACACTGCCGCCAAAACGATTTGCCAGGGTTTAAAAGGCATGGATATGCTTACGGACTAATATGTATTAAGGAGAAATGTGTCAATCTTTTGACGAATGGAGCCATTATTCGTTAAGCTGGAAGAATAGTTTACTTTGTGTAAATTTCATTAATGAAAAGGGGATTGATGATATGTGTACAAGTCTTACATTGAAAACGACAGACGGTAATCACCTATTGGCGCGAACGATGGATTTTGCATTTCAGCTCGGTACGGACGTCATGCTTTACCCTCGTCAGTACAGCTGGAAAAGCGAAGCTGACGGCAGGATGCATAAGACGAAATACGCATTTATCGGCATGGGGAGAAATCTCGGCAATGTTCTGTTTGCCGATGGCGTGAATGAAAAAGGGCTGTCGTGTGCGACGCTGTATTTTCCGGGCTTTGCGGGATACGAGAAAGCGGAACGGGAGGGCACCTGTCACATCGCTCCTCATGAGTTTGTCACCTGGGCCTTATCAAACTGTGAATCTCTTGAAGACATAAAGGAAAAGCTCTCAATGCTGACGATTGTAGAGAAGAAGTTAATGTTATTGGATACGGTGCTGCCTCTTCATTGGATTTTATCAGACCGCACGGGCGGCTGCATTGTCATCGAGCCGACACCGGAGGGAATGAAAGTATATGACAACAAACCCGGAGTGATGACCAACAGTCCGGAATTTCCTTGGCATGTGACCAATCTGCGCCATTATATCGGAATCAGGCCGCAGCAGTCAGAAAGCAAAACATTGGGCGGAATGACATTAACCGCTTTCGGCCAAGGATCTGGAACGATCGGGCTTCCCGGTGATTACACGCCGCCATCCCGATTCATCAGAGCCGCTTATCTGAAAGAGCATTTAGAGTCTGCCGCTCATGAAACGGATGGCGTTACGGCCGCTTTTCACGTGCTGTCCAATGTGAATATTCCAAAAGGCGCGGTGATCACAGAGGAGAATGAAATTGATTATACGCAGTATACGTCGGTCATGTGCTGTGACACCGGGAACTACTACTTTCATCTGTACGACAACCGGCAGATTCACAAAGTAAGTTTATTCCATGAAGATCTTGACCGTCCGGAGCCGAAAGTATTTGCGGCCGCGGCGGAGCAGAATATACAGGAGCTGAATTAGCTCAAAAAAAACAGGACGCGATTGTCCTGTTTTTTTATTTAATACGGATCAGACGGATGGCTTTCCTGTTCAGCCTGTTTTGCGGCTTGTGCTGTATCAGTAGTGCCGATCGGCCCGCCGCTGTTGCTTTCGGAGGCTTTTTTCAGCCCTTCCGCCACACGTTTTCCGTAGTCCGGATCTGCTTTTGTGAAATTCTCAATCATTTGATCCTGAATGTCTTTGCGGCAGGAAGAAAGCGTATTGACCAGGTTTGTGATCAATTCGTTCCGTTCAAATTCTGAAAATCGACGGTATGTTTTTCCGGCCTGGCCGAAATTATTCGACCGGTCGATCGCTTCCCGCTTCACATCGCCTTCGACATGAGGTGTATGGTCTTTCCCATCCTGCTTTGCTTCGTTGAGTCCTCCCATAATGGACGGCTCATAGTTGACGTGCGGGTTTTGTCCTTCTGCCCGATCGACCCGATACTGCATTTGCCCGCCTTCCTGGTTGGTGGCGACATGCTTTTTCGGCGAGTTGATCGGAAGCTGCAGATAGTTTGCGCCGACGCGGTACCGCTGGGTATCTGAATAGGAGAATGTCCGCCCCTGAAGTAATTTGTCATCCGAAAAATCAAGGCCGTCCACAAGCACGCCCGTTCCGAATGAGGCTTGTTCCACCTCGGCATGGTAGTTTTCCGGGTTTTTGTTCAGAACCAATTTACCGATCGGCTTCCAAGGGAAATCGTCTTTATACCACAGCTTGGTCGGATCAAGCGGATCAAAATCCAGCTCGGGGTGTTCGTCATCAGTCATGATTTGCGCATACACTTCCCATTCAGGGTAATCGCCTTTTTCAATCGCTTCATACAAATCCTGTGTCGCATGGTTAAAGTTTTTCCCCTGAATCTCTTCCGCTTCCTTCTGTGTCAGGTTGCGGATGCCCTGTTTCGGTTCAAAGTGATATTTGACGAGCACGGCTTTTCCTTCTTCATTGACCCATTTGTAGGCATGGACGCCTGAGCCCTGCATCTGCCGGTAGTTGGCCGGGATGCCCCACGGCGAAAACAAGAAAGTGATCATATGAGTCGCTTCCGGTGATTGGGAAATGAAGTCGAAAATACGCTCGCCGTCCTGAATGTTCGTAACGGGATCAGGCTGAAATGCGTGCACAAGATCCGGGAACTTCAGCGGATCACGGATAAAAAAGATTTTCAAGTTGTTGCCGACCAGATCCCAGTTGCCGTCTTCGGTATAAAGCTTAACGGCAAACCCCCGGGGATCACGCAATGTTTCCGGGGAATGCTTTCCGTGGTTGACGGTAGAAAACCGCACAAACGCCGGAGTTTTCGTTCCTTTCTTTTGAAACACTTTCGCTCTTGTGTATGTAGAAATCTCCTCGTCTCCAAAACTTCCGTACGCCTCAAAGTATCCGTGTGCCCCGGCGCCGCGCGCGTGAACGACGCGCTCGGGAATTCGTTCGCGGTCAAAGTGGCTGATTTTCTCCAAAAAATCATAATTCTCCAATGTCGTCGGTCCTCTATTGCCGACTGTCCTGACATTCTGGTTGTCAGTGACCGGATGGCCCTGCCGGTTTGTCAGCGTGTCTTCTGACTCGCCTTTACCGGTCGTCTTACTGGAAAGCGTTTCTTCGCTGTTTTTGTTATTTTCCATTGTTGAACCCTCCTTTTTGAACGGTAACAATATGCCCAGCAGAGCCGTTTCTTAAAACCGATTTTCAAAAGAAGCAGTTATTCCGCGATCGGCGTCAAGGACCCGTCGTTCCATATTTCGCCTTTGTTCAGCGTCCAGCTGTTTTGATAAAGGCTTTGCGCGCCTTGATTGGCCGCCGGACTTAATTGTTCATCCCATGTCAAAAAGTACGTTGTCTCGGGATACTTTTGCCTGATCGCATTGATAAAAGCAGCATAATCAAAGCTTCCGATATTACCGGACGGACCGGTTTCGGCAAAGGCAAACGGTTTTTTCAGAGACAGCATTTCATCATAGCCTGATATCGCATACGGATCAGTGAAGTAAGCGTCCAGACCGGTAATATCCACATAAGATGAGCCTGGGTAAAAGTCTGTTTTAAAGTCTCTGTTGGCATCCGGCGAATACACCCACAAAAGGTTATCCAATCCTCTTGTCTCTGTCATATAGCGGTATATCTTCTTGTAAAGCTCTTTGTACAGCGAGATTCTCTCATTGTCTTTTTGGTTGTAGCCTGTCAGCCCCCACCAGAACCACTCGCCGTTCATTTCATGCAGCGGCCTGAACAGAACGGTGACGCCTTGATTTTTCAGCTGAGTAAGGCCGTCGGCGATTTTGCTGAGCAGCGCCTCAAGCCGTTTTCCTTCAACAGTTGAAGGGTCCAGGATGTTTTTGTACTGGCTGTTTGAGATGGCCGTTTTATAGTTTCCGGATGGAAAAGCCGGATTTGCGAGATGCAGGCTGACCTGAGGGAGGCCGCCGCTTTTCCAGTATGAGATTAAGCTGCTGTTGCAGCTGTAATCGATAGAATCGGTGATATCCGCTGTTTCAAGCCATCCTCTCCCATAGTCACAGCCGTAGATGGCGGGAGACTGTCCCGTCGCGTTTTTCAAGCGGTTTTCCTCTGTCATTGAAAAAGTGACATCGCTATACCCGCCGAACGCCCCGGACATGACCCTGTTTTCTGAACGGTTGGGCAGGTGCGCCAGCCAGTTCATGATATCTTTTGTCGTCTGCTGGGCATTTGGGTTGACGGGATAAACGGTGTGAGCCGATATCGGACTGGCGGCTCCTAAGAGTAATAAAACGATAGACAGGCAGACTGCTAACCTTTTGAGCATATAAAAGACCTCCTGATTTTTAGGATGATGAAGGATGTGAAACGATAACCTCACAATCTCCTTCTATAACAAAATCTCCGGAATCCGCCGGCACGATAAAGTGATCGCCTTTGTGAATGGGGCATCCATCCAGTTCTCCGCGTCCTTTCATGACGCTTGCGAGTAAATACCGGCCGGGTGCGGGGAATGATGCTTTCCCGCTCACATCCCATTGATAAACTGAAAAGAAAGGTGTTTCGGCGAGTATCGTAATCAGAGCATCTCCAATCCGATGCTTTGTGCTTTTTACATTTTCATCGGTATGGGGAATGTCTGTTACGTCAATTGCTTTCTGAAGATGAAGCTCGCGTTTATTCCCGTTCCCATCCGTCCGGTCATAGTCGTAAAGCCGGTAGGTGGCATCAGAGCTTTGCTGGATTTCAAGAACGAGCGTACCTTCACATAAAGCGTGCAGTGTGCCGCTCGGGACATAGAAAAAGTCGCCGGGCTTAATGGGGATGCGGCGGAGCAGGTGATCCCACTCGTTTCGTTCAATGAGCCGAACGAAGTCTTCTCTCGTTTGGGCGCGGTGTCCTAAAATGAGCTCCGCGTCTTTTTTGCAGTCCAACACGTACCAGCATTCCGTTTTTCCGAGTTCTCCGTTTTCATGCCGATGTGCATATGCGTCATCCGGATGCACCTGTACGGATAAGTCCATATTTGCGTCAAGAATTTTTGTAAGCAGGGGAAAGGCGTCTTCTTTCGGATGTCCGAACAGGTCAGGGTGTTCATTCCAGAGACGGTGTAATGATGTTCCGGAAAAAGGCCCGTTCCGCACGATGGATGTGCCGTGAGGATGAGCTGAAATCGCCCAGCACTCGCCCGTCCGCTCAGAAGGAATCTCATACCCGAATGTATCGCGCAGCTTCGTCCCGCCCCATAATCTTTCTTTAAAAACCGGTTCCAAAAATAAGAGTTTCGTCATTTTTCCGCCTCCCGGTTTGCCGCCTTTAATGCGCGCTCCGCCAATACGAGCGAACCGGCCGCGCCGGAGTGAATCCCTAATTGAGGGGGAACGATGTATTTTTCAATATCAGGCAGATCAATATATTGATTCAGCCGCTTTTTCACGTGCTGACGGATAGAAGAGAACAGCTGCCGCTGCTTCATGACGCCTCCGCCGAGAATGATCTTTTCCGGCGAAAGTATGAGAATATACTGCACAAGCGCTTCGGCAATATAATAGCCCTCAAGCTCCCACACTTCCTGCTGATCCGTGAGCAAAAATGCTTTTTTCCCCCAGCGTTTCTCAATGGCGGGGCCTGCCGCGAGGCCTTCCAGACAATCTGTATGGTATGGGCAATTGCCTTTGTAGCCGTCGTCCGGATGTCTTCTGACATAAATGTGGCCCATTTCAGGATGAGACAGCCCTTGAACAAATCTGCCGTTCATGATGGCGCCCGCGCCGATGCCTGTGCCGACCGTCAAATACAGGCAGCTGTCCGCGTTTTTGGCCGCGCCGAAAGAAGCTTCTCCGAGCGCCGCCGCATTCACGTCGGTGGTGAAGCCTGCGGGAATATCCAGAGCGCTTTTGATCGTTTGAAGAATAGGGCAGTTCCGCCAGGCTGTCTTCGGCGTCGCGGTGATGCACCCGTATGTTTGACTGTCAGGACGGATATCAATCGGCCCGAACGAACCGATGCCGATGGCGTCTATCGGGAAATCTGTAAAGTAACGGATGACCTGTCTGAGTGTGTCATCCGGTTCTCCCGTCGGAAACTCTGCTCTGTCCAGAATGGTGCCGTCTCTTTGTCCGGCGGCACAGACAAATTTCGTGCCGCCGGCTTCAATACCTCCAAGCATGGCCGTCCCTCCTCATCTGTTAAAATCCGTTTTGATCGGAAACGGATTTGAACCAGCGGCCGCTTTTTTTGACGGTCCGTTCGCCCCCGTTTTCCAGATTGACAGATACAAAGCCGTAGCGGTTTTTATAAGCATTTGTCCAAGACCAGTTGTCCATGAAAGTCCACAGGTGATAGCCTTTTACATTTGAACCTTCTCCGATGGCCCGATGCACCCATTTGAGATGTTCCTGGATAAATTCAATCCTGTAATCATCCTGAATGATGCCGTTTTCATCGCGGAAGCGTTCCTCGCCTTCAACTCCCATGCCGTTCTCAGAAATAAAACACTCGATATTTCCGTAATGTTCTCTGAGATTGGTAAGAATGTCGTAGATTCCTTTTTCGTAAATTTCCCACCCGCGGTGAGGGTTCATTTTCCGGCCGGGCATGACATACGGATCGAAGAAACGCTCAGGCAGGAAAGGGGCATGCGGATTCGGAACATATTCTTTTGCCTTGACGCGCCTCGGCTGATAGTAGTTCACGCCTAACAGGTCGACCGTATGCTCCTGAATGAGGCGGAGATCTTCTTTCTCATAATGCGGCAGAAAGCCTTCCGCCTTGAGAATCTCGACAAGCTCCTCAGGAAATTCGCCCTTTACGGCGGGATCTAAAAATGAGCGGTTGAAAAAGGCGTCGGCAATCCGGGACGCTTTGACATCTTCTGGATGTGAGCTTCTCGGATAAGAAGGCGTCAGATTCAGAATGATTCCGATTTGTCCGTCCTGTTTCAATTCTCTGTAGGCTTTGACAGCCCTTGCATTCGACAGCAGGGTATGGAAACCGGCCTGCACCGCTTCTTGAAAATTAACGTGATTCGGGTAATGAAAATCATATAAGTAGCCGCCTTCAATCGGCACAATCGGCTCGTTGTGAGTGAACCATTTTTTCACCTTGTCACCGAATAGCGAAAAGCAGGTTTTGGCGTAATGTTCAAACGCGTCAACGGTGTTCCGGCTGACCCAGCCCCCCTTACGCTGAAGGGCGAGCGGCATGTCAAAGTGAAACAAATTGACAAACGGCTCAATATGATGGGCAAGCATTTCATCGATGACGTCCTGATAAAACGCGACCGCTTTCTGATTGACCTCGCCGGTTCCGTCCGGAATCAATCTTGACCAGGAAATAGACAGCCGGAAGGAGTTATGGCCGATTTCTTTCATCAGCCGGATATCCTCCTTGTATTGATCGTAAAAACGTGACGTGTCGCCGGGGCCGACGCCGTTAAAAAAACGGCTCGGCTCTTTTTCATACCAGTAATCCCATATGTTTTGGCTTTTTCCGTCTCTGTCAGCGGCGCCTTCTGTTTGGGTGGCGGATGCGGAAGAACCCCACCAGAATCCTTCCGGAAAACGATATTGAATATTTGATTCAGTCAATTGATTTCTCTCCCTTACTGCGATTTTGATTACATACTCATGCTGTCATCCCGGGCATGCTGCTCGGTCTCAGCTTCTTTTTCCTTTGCCATGTTTAATTTGTCCAGCGCTTTAAGAAACGGGAACCAGATGACAAACACAATACAGAGGTTGACCAGCTGCATAATGCCGCCCATGACGGAATTGGTCGCCATAATCCCGTTAATGAAAAGGGGGACGGTCCAAGGCACGGTCACGCCGGTAGGAGGGGGCACGATCCCCGCCGACATGGCCAGGTAGGTGACAAGGGTGACAACCATCGGCGCGATCACCCACGGAATGATAATGATCGGGTTCATCACGATCGGCAAACCGAAAATAACCGGCTCATTGACGTTGAAAATGCCTGGCGCGAGACCGAGTTTGGATATCTGTTTCATCTGTTTGCTTTTCATAAAAAGCAAGATGGCGATCACTATGGCCAATGTCATTCCGGTTCCGCCCATTCCGACGGTGTAAATCTCCATAAACGGCTTAGAAATAATATGGGGAATCTCTTTCCCCGCTGTATACGCTGCCAAATTTTCGACCTGTAATGTATTCCAAATCGGGTCCATCACGGAATTGATAATGATTTGTCCGTGAAGTCCGAAAAACCATAAAATCTGAATAAAGAAAACAGCGATTAATGTAGGAATGATGCCGCTTCCAAGTCCGACAAGCGGTGCTTGAACCGTATGATAAATGACATCATGCAGATTGGTGTGAAAGATCTGGGTGACAGCCGCATTGATCAAGAGGAAGACGGTAAGCGTGATAAAAGCCGGAATCAATGCGGCGAACGATTTAGCAACAGCCGGAGGAACACCGGCAGGCATCTTAATCGTTAAGTTTCTCTGAACGATTCTTCTGTAGATTTCACCTGACAAAAACGCGGTCATCATGCCGAGAAACATCCCTTTTGCTCCAAGCCGGTCAACCGGAATGACGCCTGCGACCGCTTTGCCCGTTTCCGGCTCTAAAACGAACGGGGTGAGCAGCAGAAAAGAAACCAATGCGATCGCTCCGCCGAATACGGCCTCCACTTCGTAGCTTTTGGAAAGGTAATAGCCGATCCCGAAGACGACAAAAATGGACATAATCCCCATCGTCGCCGTCGAAGCGCCGCCAAATCCGGATTGAAAGACAGACAGGGCGGAGCTGCTCATGATTTTGTTTAAAAACGGCAGGTTCGTCAGCACGACGAACACCGAACCGAAAATGGTCAGCGGAAACGCCAGCATAAAAGCATCCCGTAAGACTTGCAAGTAGCGGTTATTGTTTAATTTTCCCGCGATCGGAACAAGGAATTGGCTGATTTTCTCAAACACGTCTTCACCCCCGGCTTTTTATAAATTCTTTGATTGAAATAAGTCGAGCATTTCTTTGACGAGCTCTTTCATTGAAAGCGCTGACATTAAGTGATCTTCAGCATGCATAAAAAGCAGAGAGACATCCGTCTTGGCGCCGCCGGCTTCTTTTTGAATCATCTGAAAATGGATGTCGTGCGCTTTCCCCAGTTCTTCTTCAGCCTTTGTCAGAAAGGTGTCTGACTCATCTGTCCGGCCGTCTTTATATGCGCGTATCGATTGAATAATATTGCTGCGGGCATTGCCGCTGTGAAGAATCAGCTGAAAACTGATCTGTTCATCCGTGTACGTTTCCATGCTTATCGCCTCCTTTATTTGTTCTCTATCAAGGCAACGGCCTGTTCGTATGCTTTTTTGCCGTCTCCCATGCCGTAAGCCATCATGTCAATCACATCAACGGTGATGTGAAGCGGGTCCGCATCTTTTTGAAGCTCACCTTTTAAAAAACTCATCTGCGGGCCGATCAGTACGACGTCTGCGTCTTTCATCGCTTCTTTTGCTTTATCCTGTCCGACTGCCCAAATCTCGGCTTCCTCACCGATGGAGCGGGCGTAATTCTGCATTTTCGTAACAAGAAGGCTGGTGGACATGCCTGAGCTGCAGGCTAATAAAATTCTTTTCATGAGGAATCCCTTCTTTCATAAAGTTAAAACGTTTTCATGAATATTATAATCTTTTGAAATTAAATGTCTATACTTTTAAAATATAAAGTTTTACTTTTCGGATTTTTGACACAAAAAAACCTTTTAAGATTCAACTTAAAAGGTTTTTCATCTCAAGCGAGCCATAACAGCCATAAATAAAGTCCGATCAGGGTGATGAATAACGTCGGAATGGTTAATATCAGACCTGTCTTGAAATACATTCCCCAGGAAATTTTCACGTTTTTCCGGCTTAGCACGTGGAGCCATAACAACGTCGCCAGCGATCCGATCGGCGTGATTTTCGGCCCGAGGTCCGAACCGATAACATTCGCGTAAATCAATGCTTCTCTCATCAGCCCGTGAGTTTCCGTTCCGCTGATGGCTATGGCGTCAATCATCACCGTCGGCAGGTTATTCATAACGGAGGAGAGGATCGCCGCGATAAACCCCATTCCGAGTGTGCCCGCAAACAAACCGTGATCCGCCGCTTTCTGTATAAGCTGAGAAAGAAGATCCGTCAGTCCGGCATTCCGCAAGCCGTACACGACAACATACATGCCGACAGAAAAAAACACGATGGCCCACGGGGCGTCCTTGATGACTTGTTTCGCAGGGACGGCGGGGCTTCGCTGCGCCAGAATGAGAAAAATGACCGCGATGGAGCCGGCAACGAAGGAAACGGGTATCGACAGCAGTTCGCTGACGAAATATCCGATCAATAAAACGGCCAGCACAGCCCACGATAACCGGAAAAGGCGTTCATCCTTAATCGCGGATGCCGGATGTTTCACAAGACCGGTGTCATACCGTTTCGGAATGTTTTTTCTGAAATAGAGATACAGCACCAAAATGCTTGCCGCCAGAGAAAAAAGGTTGGGCACCAGCATGCGTGATGCATATTCAATGTATCCGATATGAAAGTAATCGGCGGATACAATATTGACCAAATTGCTTACAACGAGCGGAAGCGAGGTGGTGTCGGCGATGAATCCTCCGGCGATAATAAAAGGAAAAACCAGCTTTTCAGGTAAATTCAAAGCCCGCACCATCGCCAGTACGATCGGGGTCAAAATGAGCGCCGCTCCGTCATTGGCAAATAGGGCGGAGACAACAGCCCCTAAGACCGACACATAGAGAAACATCCGCAGCCCGCTGCCTTTGGCCGCCATGGCCATATGCAGCGCGGCCCACTCAAAAAAACCGATACTGTCAAGAATCAATGAAATGATAATAATGGCGATAAAGGCAAGTGTCGCATTCCAGACGATTCCCGTCACTTCCGCGATATCGTGCAGGCTGACTGCTCCGGCGATCAAAGCGAGGACCGCTCCGCCGCAGGCAGACCAGCCGATTGATACATGTTTCGGCTGCCATATGACAAACACAAGTGTCAGCACAAAAATCAGCGCTGATAAAACCGCAACTCCCAAGAATATATCCCCCTTACCGGCATGTAACAGTGACTTCTTTTTGCCGCAATGTCTGTAAAACTTCGTCCTTTTCATCTATCTGCTGCAGAATCGAGCAAACCAGCGCGTATTCCGGACCGGACGGATGAATGGCATAGTACCGCCACTGACCCTCGCGTCTTTCCCGCACAAGGCCGGCGTTCTTTAATTTCCGCAAGTGCTGGCTGATGCCGGGCTGACTTATATCAAAAATAGCCGTCAGCTCGCAGACACAATATTCCTTATCCTTCAGAAGCTTCAGCATCAAAAGCCTCGTCGGGTCGCTTAGAAGTTTGAGGCACTGGCTGATCCCTTCGGAACTTAAAGCATGATGCCTCCGTTCCATGCGCTCACTCCTTTTTTATACTATTATATAAGCAGATGTTTATATAAGTAAACGACAATATAAAAAAGCCGGCCTTGCACTTTTTGCAAAACCGGCTCATGTTTATTTTTGGAACAGTTTTTTCGCTTCATCCATTGCTAATTTATTTCCCAGTGCTGAATAATCAAGCCAAGGCTGATCGGCAATTTTATAGACGTGGTTTGCTTTCACGGCCTTCAGCCCTTTCCATACAGCGCTTTTTTGCAATTCTTTATAGGCTTGCTGTGATTTGTCGTCTCTGTTAACGACGACGAAAATCGCATCTGCGTTGTAATCAGGCAGAACTTCTTGAGAAATGACTTCATAAGGGCGGGAGGTGTTCATTTCTTTAATGCCGTCAGCCGGTTTCAGCTTCAGATCGTCAAACAGAATCGGTCCCATCGGACGGCGTGTGCTGAAGACGCGAAGCTCTTTTGCGTTCACGCGGATCGCCATGACTTTGGCGTTTTTCCCTAATTCCTTATTCATCATGGATCTGACTTGTTTTGTTTCATCTTCGTAATCTTGAATAAATGTTTTCGCTTCTTTTTCACGGTTGACGATTTTTCCGATATCTTTTAGATGATCGCGCCAAGTGCCTTTATCAAGGTCGAAAACGTGTGTGTTTCCGATTTTCTTGTATTTTGACACATCTTTTCCCGCAAATTCTTTATCAAGATAAATGTTGTCTGGATTCAGCTCAAGTAAGGCTTCCATATCCGGGTCTGAGGCAGGTCCGAGTTTTTTCGTGTCTTTCAGCTGATTTTTCACATGAGGGAGAAAATCTTTTAATTCTCCGCCCACGACGGAACCGGCAGGTGTAACGCCGAGAGCCAGCAGATCATTTGTCAGGTGAATGGACATCGAAGCGATTTTATGATCGCCGGATTTCTTTTTTGACTCCGGCTGTGTTGAATCGGATTGGCAGGCAGCCAATAAGAAAATACACATGAAACTGATGAGCGCAATTATTTTTTTCATGGGAATACTCCTTGTTTTATGATTTGATTTTCATGACGAGATAGAGAAAATACGGCGCGCCGATGGCTGCCGCAACCACGCCGGCCGGAATGGCGTTCGGCTGAAACAAAGACCGGCCGATGGTGTCTGCCGCGACAAGAATGACAAGTCCGATTAATCCCGCAATCGGAATAATATGCTGATGCATGGTGCCGACGAGCCGTCTTGCCAAGTGAGGGGCGGCAAAGCCGATAAAGCCGATTCCGCCGGCCATCGCGACGCTCGCGCAGGACAAGCCGACCGCTATGGCGATCAGCATGATCCTTTTTCTCTGCACGTGTGCGCCGAGCCCCGCGGCTGCCTGGTCACCGAGCATTAAAATATTCAAAGAGCGGGCGTTAAGCCATGCAAGCGGTGCGAGAATGCCGATCCAGGGCAATAGCGACCACACGTGAATCCAATCCCTGCCCCAGACGTTTCCCACCAGCCAGCGGGAAGCGAATGTATAAGTTTCTTCATTCAGTCGCAGCGACATAAACAATGTAACGGCGCTGAAGCCCGCGGAAACGGCGATCCCGACTAACAGCATGCGGATCGTTAAAAAACCGTTCAGCCTGTCGTACGTAAGCACTACGATCAGCAGGGCGGCGAGTGTTCCGCCCGCAAACGTAAACAGCGGGATGAACATCGATGCCTGCGCCTCCAGGGAATGAAAGAACGTGATATACATCATCAAACCGAAGGAAGCGCCGGCATGCAGTCCGAGAATGCCCGGATCGGCAAGCGGATTTCGGGATACACCCTGCAAAATAGCGCCCGACACTCCTAAACCGATGCCGGCCAGCATCGTCACCAGAATCCGGGGAAGCCGGTAATCGAATAAAACGGTTGTGCTTTGAAACGTGCCGTATCCGAACAGCGTTTTTCCCACCGTGAGAGGAGAAAGCCGGAATGAGCCCGTATGCAGCCCGATCAGAATAATGCAAACGGCGATGACCAGCAGAATGAGTCCTGCCGCCGCCGCTTTTTTTGTTTCTTTCTGCACTTTCATTTATAAGTCTCTCCCTTCCTTGCGGGCAATATAAAGAAAGAAAGGGACACCGACAAGTGCGACCATAATGCCTATCGCCAATTCCCTCGGGGGACTGACCGTGCGCGAGGCCAGGTCAGCCAAAATCAATAGAATCGCGCCGAGTAACGCGGACATCGGAATAATCAGCCTGTACGTAACGCCGACGATCTTTCGCGCGATATGGGGAATGACCAGCCCGACGAAGCCGATCGCGCCGGCAGCGGAAACAGACACACCGGCAAGAACGACGGCGATCATTAATCCGGCGGCACGCGTCAGCGCCGTGTTCACCCCTAAATTCGCCGCCACGTCATTTCCCATTGAGAGAAGGGTGACGGACCGGCCCATGAATGTCGCGAGAATGATGAAGACCGCAATCACGGGAACAAGGACTTGTAAATGAGCCCACTTGATCCCTGACACCCCGCCGGCGTACCAGAAGGCCAAATCCTGGCTTAAATCGTAATAAATCGCCACACCGGTACTGAGTGAATGTAAAAGAGCGGCTACGACCGCCCCGGCAAGCGTTACTTTTAAAGGTGTCATGCTGCCTTTTCCCGCCGCACTGATAAAGAAAATCAAGCCGGTGCTTGCCAGTGCTCCCAAAAATGACATCACCATCAGCAGGGCGTATGATAAATGAGGGAAAAAAGCAAAACTGAGCGCAACAACAAACATGGCGCCCGCGTTTACGCCTAAGACACCCGAATCGGCAAGCGGGTTTCTCGTGACACCCTGCATGAGGGCGCCGGCTGCGGCAAAAGCGGCTCCTGTAACGGCCGCCCCGAGCACCCTCGGAAGACGCAATTCATGAATGATCTGCTGGCCCGTTATATTCGGATTGTAATCAGCAACAGCCGACCAAACCGTATGTAAAGTAATGTCTTTCGCACCGAATGAGACGGCGAAAAAAATAGATACAAGCAGCCCGATCACAGCGATCAGGAAGAAAACCCCGTTTTTTAAGATGCTGATCAGACGGTTTGCGGACCTGACAGAATCGCTCAAAAATCAATTCACCTACTTTTATGATCATTGTCCGGTATTTATTGAACATGAGAATCATTTTCATTTGAACCATCATATTATACCGAGCCGATTTTCAAAACGCAATAGAGCGTTCAACAATAATGTCCTTTTTTTCTCTCATGTTTATATTGTAAAAAAGAAGTGAAAAACGTGAAAGAGGAAATCGCTATATTCAGAAAGGAGGGAGGCAAATGGCGGGAGAACGAAAGCCTTTGCCGATTGAATTTTACCAGAGACCGTCAGTGGAGCTTGCCCCTTTATTGCTCGGCTGTCTCTTGGTGAAGGAGACGGATGAGGGAACGGCTTCAGGTTTTATCGTGGAAACGGAAGCTTATATGGGAGCGGAAGACCGGGCGGCGCACAGCTTCGGCAACCGGCGCACGAAACGGACGGAAATTATGTTCCATGAGGCGGGCCGCATTTATACATACGTCATGCACACTCATACATTAATGAACGTCGTCGCCGCGGACATCGGCATTCCGCAGGCCGTGTTAATCAGGGCGGCGGAGCCTCATGAAGGACAGTTCCTGATGGAGAGCAGGAGACCGGGCAGACCCCCGAGAGAGTGGACAAACGGTCCGGGAAAACTGACGAAGGCGATGGGCATTTCAATGAACGACTACGGCGGCATGATCACGGAACCGCCGCTGTATATTACGGAGGGCTTTACGCCTGAGCATATATCAACAGGCCCGAGAATCGGGATTGACAACAGCGGAGAAGCCCGGGATTATCCGTGGCGCTATTGGGTGACGGGGAACCGGTATGTCTCACGCTGACCATGTTTATAAACGCTGATAACAGGGGAAAGACAAGGTAAAAGAAAGGGGATTCAGACATTGAAAAAATTTTTCAAAACGATTATCAAATGGGCGCCCGTCATCTATCCGATCATCAGAAAAATCATAAAAGAACGGAAGGCATCTAAGCGGAACCGCATGTCCGCATCCCGAACAGCCGGCTGATCCGGCTGTTTTTTTACGGGCTTGGCATCGGATTGCCGCATTGACTTGAAATCCTCCCCATTATAGAATTTACATACATTTACCCCTTCCTCATTCTATTTGCCCATTTTTCACGTCTGCATCTGATCTGATAGGAGGTTTTTCTCATGCTTCATGGGCGGCTTCGTGAACTTCTGCGCTTGCTTTTAGCTGCTGAAACACCGGTTACAAGCTCAGTCATCGCTGCAAATGTAAAGGTAACGACGCGGACGGTCCGCAATGACATAAAGGAACTGCAAACCATTGTAGAAAAACACGGCGCATCCATTCAATCTGTCAGAGGGAGCGGCTATAAGCTGCTGATCCGGAATGAGCAGCCGTTTAAAAACTGGCTTCAGGACAATTTCCAGCAGAACAGCACCGTGCCGATTTTTCCCGATGAACGGATAGATTACCTTATGAAAAGAATGCTTCTGGCCGACGGCTACCTCAAGCTGGATGACTTGGCGGAAGAACTATTCATCAGTAAATCCACACTTCAATCTGATTTAAAAGAAGTCAAAAAACGGCTCCGCCCCTATGACATCATTTTGGAAACAAGGCCGAACTACGGCTTTAAGCTGCGCGGCGAAGAGCTCCGCCTCCGTTATTGTATGGCGGAATACTTAGTGGACGACCGCGAGCCTGAGCCTGATCTCCTGAGTGAAAAGGCCGGTATTCTGCCGAAAGACGACATTCATGTGATCCGCACAGCCATTATGAAGCAGGTTCGAAACCATAAGATCCCGCTTTCTTTCTTCGGCCTGAACAATCTCATCATCCATATCGCCATTGCCTGCAAACGAATCCGGACAGAAAACTATGTATCTCTCATTCCGGAAGATCTTCATGATATTAAGCTTGAAACAGAATATCAGTCAGCGGAAGCCATCGTAAAAGAGCTTGAATCGGCGCTTTCGGTCACCTTTCCCGAACAGGAAACCGCCTATATCGCCATTCACCTGCTCGGGACAAAGCGCATGACCCAGTCACAACTGGAAGGAAAAGAGCTTACAAGGCTGATAGACGGGGAAACCAGCCGTTTGACGGAGGCCATGATTGAAGCCATTGAGCGGGAGCTTAAGCTCGGAATCACGGACGACAATGAGCTGAAAGCGGGTCTTGCGCTCCACATCAAGCCGGCGATTAACCGAAACCGGTACGGAATGAACCTGAGAAACCCGATGCTCTCCGCCATAAAGGAAAATTATCCGCTCGCATTTGAAGCGGGAGTGATTGCGGGAATCGTGATCAAGGAGCAAACCGGCATTGATATTCATGAGAATGAGATCGGATATTTGGCGCTTCATTTCGGAGCCGCCATTGAAAGGAGAAAGACGGAACGGCCGCCTAAGCGCTGCTTGATTGTCTGTGCGTCCGGCGCCGGCAGCGCGCAGCTTTTAAGAGAAAAGCTCCGTTCCCGGTTCGCAAAGCGTCTTGAAATCGTCGGAACTGCTGATTACTGCAGCCTTGACCAGCTTTCCTTTGAGTCGATTGATTTTGTGGTCAGCACAGTGCCGATCAAAAAAGATCTGCCCGTTCCCGTGTTGAAGGTTCATACGCTGTTGGGCGGCGGGGATTTTACAAAAATCGACGCCATGCTGGAAGAAAAGCGGGAACAATTGAACTTTCTGAAACCGGAGCTGGTATTTTTGCAGCAGGATCTGGAGACGAAGGAGGACGTCATCCGTTTTCTCGGACAGCAGGTTGCTGAAGCCGGCCTCGCTTCTGATTCTCTGACCGATTCTATTTTTGAAAGGGAAGCGATTTCTCCTACGAGTTTCGGCAATCTTACGGCGATTCCGCACCCGCTCGTTCCGCAGACAGACACGACGTTTTGGGCGGTATGCACGCTGAAGAAGCCGATTGACTGGGCGGATAAGCGTGTCCAATTTGTCTGCCTGCTCTGCGTCGAGAAAGAAAGCAAAGCCGACCTCCAGCATATGTACAAATGGCTCGGCGGGATGTTAGATGATCCGGCCGCGGTAAGCCGTCTCTTAAAATGCACAGCCTATCAGGAGGTTTTACGAGTATTCAGAGACAAACGATCAGAGAAAGACCGGGATACACCTTTTTTCCGTTAACAGCGGAAAAAGCCTGAGTAGTTATGAAAGCGATTTCATAATATGATGGTACTAACATCGAGACATACAAAATATCAAACTTTCAGGAGGTCTTTTACATGAATATATTACTCGTTTGTGCAGCAGGGATGTCAACAAGCTTACTCGTCACCAAGATGGAAAAAAGCGCGCAGGAACAAGGAAAAGAATATAAAATCTGGGCGGTGTCAGGCGATTCAGTCAACCAGCATATTGATAAAGCGGACGTATTGCTGCTTGGGCCTCAAGTCCGTTATTTGCTTCCGCAGCTGAAAAAATTGGGTGAATCAAAAGGAGTGCCGGTTGAAGTCATCAATACCGTCCATTACGGCACATGCAACGGAGCGGAGGTTCTGAAATCAGCGGAACAGCTCGGAAACGCATCGTAGAAAGGGGCGGGCCGTGTGAATAAGGTGAACCAGTTTTTAGAAGAGAAAGTCATGCCCATTGCTGGAAAAATTGCCTCCCAGCGGCATCTGCAAGCATTGCGTGACGGGATCATCCTCACCATGCCGCTTATTATCATCGGTTCATTTTTTCTGATCATCGGCAACCTGCCGATTCCGGGATATGCGGATTTCATGGCAAAGACGTTCGGAAGCGCCTGGTCTCAAAAACTGCAATATCCGGTTGATGCGACCTTTGAAATCATGGGTCTTGTCGCCGCTTTCGGAATCGCCTACCGCCTGGCCGAAAAATACGGGGTGGATGCATTATCGGCCGGTGCGATATCTTTGGCGGCGTTTCTCTTGGCAACGCCGTACAAAGTTCCGTTTCTGCCTTCCGGCGCCAAAGAGGAAATCATGGTCGGCGGCGGCATCCCGCTGTCTCTCATGGGAAGCAAAGGGCTGTTTGTCGCGATGATCATCGCCATGCTGTCGACGGAAATTTACCGCCTGATCATCCAGCGGAATTTCGTCTTCAAAATGCCGGACGGCGTGCCTCCTGCGGTCAGCAAATCGTTTATCGCTTTAATTCCCGGTTTTGCCGTCATCTTTCTGATCTGGGGCGCGCGTTTAATTGTCGAAGCGACACCGTTTGAAAGCCTTCATAACATTGTAAGCGTTGTACTGGGGACACCGCTCTCGATTCTTGGGGGAAGTCTCGGCGGAAGCCTGATAGCCGAAGCGGTTCAAATGCTCTTGTGGGCGTGCGGATTACACGGGGCGAACATAGTCGGCGGCGTCATGGCGCCGATCTGGTTCGGAGCGATGGATGCCAACCGGATTGCGTTTCAGGCGGGCGATGCGCTTCCGAATATTTTCACCCAGCAGTTTTTTGAAATCTGGATCAACATCGGCGGAAGCGGCGCGACACTGGCGCTCGTGGTCACCATGTTTCTCCGTTCGCGAAGCAAGCAGATGAAGCAGCTTGGGAAACTCGCCATCGGGCCGGCCGTCTTTAATATTAATGAGCCGATTATTTTCGGAATGCCGATCGTCATGAACCCGATGCTTCTCATTCCGTTCATTATCACACCGCTTGTCACACTGGTCCTTACCTATATCGGCATGAGCACTGGCCTCGTCGCCAAACCTGCCGGCATTGCCGTCCCATGGACGATGCCGCCGATTTTCTCCGGCTATCTTGCCACGGGCGGAAAAATATCAGGGGCTGTCATGCAGGCGATTAACATCATCACAGCCTTTATCGTGTACTATCCGTTCTTCAGAATGTGGGATTCGCAAAAGCTGAAAGAAGAAAACGAACTTGAACAATCGCAGGCGCCAGCCGTACAGGGAGACGAAAAAGCCGTGCTGTAGAGAAAGGGAGTGAAACACATGAATGAAAAAATGGAACAGACCATTTTTCAGATCATCCTGCATGGCGGCAACGGCAGAAGCGCATCAATGGAAGCCATTGCCGCCGCAAAGCGGGGGGACAGAGCCATGGCGGAAGAAAAGCTTCAGGAAGCCGCAAGGGAACTGACGGAAGCCCATCATTATCAGACAGAACTGATCCAAAATGAAGCCGGCGGAGAAAAAACAGACATGACGCTTTTAATGGTGCATGCGCAAGATCATTTAATGAATGCCATGACCGTGAAAGACTTGGCCGCTGAGTTAGTTGAGATTTACGAAAAAGTGAGTCTGCAAGGGGGAGCGAAAATATGACAAAAGGAATTAAAATTGTAACGATCGGCGGAGGCTCAAGCTATACACCGGAGCTTGTGGAAGGCATCATTAAACGCTATGAGGAACTGCCTGTCAGAGAATTATGGCTCGTCGACATTCCCGAAGGCGAGAAAAAACTCAATATTGTCGGCACGCTTGCAAAACGCATGGTCGAAAAAGCGGGTGTTCCGATAGAGATTCACCTGACGCTTGACCGGAGAGAAGCCTTGAAGGATGCGGATTTCGTAACGACTCAATTCCGCGTCGGCCTTCTTGAGGCCCGCGCCAAAGACGAACGGATTCCGTTAAAATACGGCGTAATCGGCCAGGAGACAAACGGTCCGGGCGGTTTATTCAAAGGGCTGCGCACCATCCCGGTTATTCTGGAAATCGCGAAAGACATCGAAGAGCTTTGTCCGAATGCATGGCTCGTGAATTTCACAAACCCTGCCGGCATGGTTACCGAGGCCTTGCTCCGCTACTCGAATCTCACAAAAGTCGTCGGCCTCTGCAATGTGCCGATCGGCATTAAAATGGGCGTCGCAAAAGCATTGGACGTGGATGTCAGCCGGATCGAAGTGCAATTTGCCGGGCTGAATCACATGGTCTTCGGATTAGATGTTTTCTTAGACGGCGTCAGCGTGAAAGATCAAGTCATTGAAGCCATGGGAGACCCGAAAAACGCCATGACGATGAAAAATATCTCAGGCGCGGAATGGGAGCCTGAATTCCTGAAGGCGCTCGATCTGATTCCTTGCGGCTACCACCGCTATTATTTCAAAACGAAAGAAATGCTCGAGCATGAAATAGAAGCGTCACAGACGGAGGGCACACGCGCCGAGGTCGTACAGAAGGTTGAGAAAGAACTGTTCGAACTGTACAAAGATCCGAATCTCGCCATCAAACCGCCGCAGCTTGAAAAACGGGGCGGAGCGTACTACAGTGACGCGGCCTGCAACCTGATCAGCTCCATCTATAACGACAAACATGATATCCAGCCCGTCAATACGATAAACAACGGCGCGATCGCCAGCATTCCGAATGACTCAGCGGTCGAAGTGAACTGTGTTATGACGAAAGACGGCCCGAAACCGATCGCCGTCGGTGATCTGCCGGTGTCTGTCCGCGGACTCGTCCAGCAAATCAAATCATTTGAGCGTGTCGCCGCTGAAGCAGCCGTCACGGGAGATTATCAAACGGCGCTACTTGCGATGACGATCAATCCTCTCGTCCCGTCAGACTCCGTGGCAAAGGCCATTCTGGATGAAATGCTTGAGGCCCACAAAGAACATCTGCCTCATTTCTTTAAGTCGATTGAAGCATAAGAGCAGTAAAAAACCCGGATTCGCTTCCGGGTTTTTTGCTTATTTTGATTCGCTTAGTGAGGCGACTTCCGTCGTCCAGCCGAACACGTCGGCTTCCGCGCCTTTTTGAATGCCTGTAATGGTATCATACAATTTCTTCGAGATCTCTCCGGTTTCACCGCTGCCGATGACAAGACTTTCATCATTCCAGATCAGTTCGCCGACCGGAGAAATGACCGCCGCCGTACCGGTTCCGAATGTTTCTTCCAATCGGCCGTCACGATGCGCCTGGATGATTTCATCGATCGAAATCTTCCGCTCAGACACAGTCAGTCCCCAATGTTTGAGAAGGGTGATGACGGAATTTCTCGTAATTCCTTCAAGAATGCTTCCGTTCAGCTCCGGCGTCACGATTTCGCCGCTGATTTTGAAGAAGATGTTCATGCTGCCGACTTCTTCGATGTATTTTTTCTCAATGCCGTCAAGCCATAAAACCTGGGAAAATCCCTTCTCTTCCGCAACCTGCTGCGCCTTCAGGCTTGATGCATAGTTGCCGGCGGTTTTCGCGTTTCCGGTGCCGCCTTTGACGGCGCGCACGAATTCGTTTTCCACGGCGATTTTTACCGGTTTAATGCCTTCTTTGTAATAAGAGCCGACCGGGGAAAGAATGATAAACAGCTTGTACGTATGGGATGCCGCTACACCGAGGAAAGGCTCAGTCGCAATGATAAACGGACGGATATAAAGGGAAGTGCCTTCCGCTTTCGGAATCCAGTCTTTGTCGATGGCTACGAGCTGTTTCAGGCCTTCAAGAACAAGCTCTTCATCAATGAGCGGGATGCAAAGGCGGTCATTTGACTGGTTCAGGCGCTCCATATTTTTCTCCGGTCTGAACAGAAGCACTTCCTGATCCTTCGTTACATACGCTTTAAGCCCTTCAAAAACGGTTTGGCCGTAATGATAAACCATGGCCGCAGGATCCATTGAGATGGACTGATAAGGGATAATTCTCGGATCATACCAGCCTTGATCGGCGTCGTAATCCATAACAAACATATGGTCGGTGAAAATTCTGCCGAACGCAAGGTCATGGGGGTCCGGTTTCGGTTTTTTGGCTGAAGTCAATTCAACACGAATGTCTTGTTTCATATTGTTCTGTCTCCCTATTGGTGTTATTGTCAAACTTATTTGAAAATAATTTATATTCTATTGTATACTTTCAACAAATATTCGCAATAGTTTTCCTCAAATTTGTGAAAAAATCAAATCACATAAAAAGCAGGGGAGAGAATGCCCCCTGCGTGTTCGTTTTTACGTATTCTGTCATCACCGTGCTCAGTGAACCGTCACCTTGCCGGTTTTGTAAAACTGCTCCATTGCTTTATCGACGTACACCCAGCCCTTCCAGGCGATATGGATGGTGTCTTTCATAAAGTACGGATCATATTCGTGCCCGGATAAGTCGGCAACCTGAAAGCCCTTCGCTTTAATTTGCTTAGTGACTTTTTTGTAGTAATCAGTCCGGCCTTTTTTCGGGAAGCCGGTGTAGTCATACCATTTTCCGTTGACCGGAATAACCACGAACATCGGTTCAGCGCCGGCATCTTTCAGAATGTCCAGCATATCCTCAAAGTCGTGATATTCGACTGATTTGGCGTATGTTCTTCCTTTGTTGATTCCTTTCACTCTCTTTACTTTCTTCTTAATCTTTTTATAAGAAGCGTCATCGATATAGAAAGGATTGGACTTGGAGCTCCGTTCTCCTAATTGAGCGGCGGCTGTTTTTAACTCTGACCACGATTTTCCTTTCAGGTTTTCAGAGATCGTCCGTTCAGGGCCCTTGTTTTCTCCCATTGAATAATAAAGATCTTTTTTCTCAAGCAGAGAATAATAAGCTTTGGCAGCCGGCATGACCGCTTTCACTTTCCATGATTGTCCGTTGACCATTCCCTTGTACAATTCAGAAAGGACGGCATCATGCTGAACGACTTTAAAACGGAGCATGCGCTTCATCATGTTCTTTTTGACCGCGGGATCAATCTGGTTATTAAATGCTAAATCCAATGCCTGAAGTGATGAAAAATTCGGCGCAAAGTGCTGTTCATCAGAACCTTTTTTGATAAACCATTGCGGAGAAACAATGAATACCAGCTTTTTGCCTTTCAGCTGCTGATAATGCGCCGCAAAGTTCACGGCGTGTATCAAGGATTGGTCCCCGCCTTTTCCGACAAGATAAGGCGTAAAGCCTTGGTTGTTCACTTGGAAATAGTTGGACGGGTGAAACTCATCCAGTCTTGAAAGCTCGGAAGAACCGAAAATCGGCAGATACTTCGAGTCTTCGAACATTTTGTTTTGAAGATAGAGCCCCTGGAACATATTCGGATTTAAGGCTGCCGCCGACTCTTCGACACGTTTTTCAGGAATGAAGCGCGTAAGCCATGAAGCCGGAACTGCGATAGCTCCGACAAACAGGACGAACGCTAAAATAATTGGTCCAAAGAAACGCTTTTTCATTTACTTCAACTCAGTCAGTTTGTTTACAATGTTGTTTGGCGTATTCCACTCGTCACGGTCAAATTCAGTGATCGGCACTGTAATGCCGAAGCGGTTTTCGATGGCGACAAGCAGTTCTACAGTTCCGAAAGAATCAAGCAGTCCTTCTTCAAAGATTTCAATATCAGGATTTTCTTTCACAGCGTCCTCCTGACAAACTTCAGCTAATACGTCTAATACTTCCTGTTTAAATTCCATGTGTTTTCAATCTCCTTTAGTGATGAAATGGTTTTCCTGAGAAAATATAAAATCCGAAACATACGAAATGGAATGTGATGACGATGGCTAAAAAGGCCGTAAAACGATTGGCGGGCAGCCACTTGTATTTCTTATTCCATTTCTCAAAAAAGTTATACCCGGTCATTAATACGGCGTGGTACAGGCCGTATATAATATATTGCAGGGCGAGTCCGTGCCAGACGCCCATCAGCATGAACAGCAGGAAATACCCGATGTTCGAGACGGCCATCCGGTTCTTTATCCATTTTTTCTTTGTCATCCAGAAAACAAAGCGCATAAATACGTAGTCTCTGAACCAGAAGGATAAGGACATGTGCCAGCGGTTCCAGAAGTCTTTAATGTTTTTGCTGATAAACGGCTTATTAAAGTTTTCCGGAGATTTGATACCCATGATATAGCTTACACCGACGGCAAACATCGTGTAACCCGCAAAATCAAAAAACAGGTATAAGCTGTATCCGTACATGTACAGCACATTACCCCACAGTTTGCTGTGGGTGATATGAGACAGATTCATAATGAAATACGTGTTAATCGCATATCCGATAATGAATTTGTATAAGAAACCGATAAAAATTTTATGAATGCCGGTATACAGTAAATCAGCGTATTCTCCCTTTGTCCATACTTTCTGTTCGTCCTTGGCAAATCTGCGGTATCTGTCGATCGGACCGGAAGAAATGGTCGGGAAAAACATAATAAAGTACAAAAGGCGGTGAAGCGGCATTTTTTCTTTAATCAGCCCGTCTCTCGTTTCCATGATCAGCTGGACGCCTTTAAATGTCAAATAAGAAATTCCTAAGAAACTGATCAGGTTATGAACCGGGTGATGAGGCACCGGCGGAAAGAAAAACGGCCATAATTTAGATAAAAACAGGGGTAAAATGGACGCGATCACGGCCATACTGAAGACAAAGCCGCTGTTGGCTTTCAGTCTGTAAGCGAGATAACCCCTGATTAAAAGCACCTGCCACAGCGTAAAGATACATAGTGCGATCACGCCGTGCAGATCATGCGCGAAAATCAAAGCCAATACGATGATGGATATAAACATGTTGTATCCTTGGAATCTCTTGCCGTTCAGCCCTAAAATAATCGTCGGCAAAAGAAGGATTCCAAGTAAGATAAAGAAGAAAAACGAGCTGTAAGGCGTCATACAAGAACCTCTTCGCCAATGCGTTTACGGTCGATTTTTCCGTTCGCAGTCATTTGAATGTGATCCTGATAAATGAATTTTCTCGGAATCATGTAGGCCGGAAGCGAAGCGGCCAGTTCTTTCTTAATGGCGCTTGTCAGCTGGAATTCTTTTTCAAAATCATGTTTTTCAGGCACGATGGCGGCAATTAGATATTCGACAGGTCCGTTAGGCTGATACGGGATGACAACCGCCGTGCGCACATATTGAGACTGCCTTACATGTACTTCGATTTCCTCCAGCTCCATGCGGTAGCCGTGAAGCTTAATCTGGAAATCAAGGCGTCCTTGGCAGAAAATCTGACCATCCTGAACATAACCGGCATCACCCGTGTGATATGCCCACTGGCCGTCGATCGGGAAAAACGCTTTTTCCGTCAGAGAAGGTTCTCCGAGATAGCCTTTGCTTACGCTCGGGCCCGCGATGATGATTTCCCCTTTTTCTCCGTCCGGAAGCTTATTCCCGTTTTCATCCATGATGAAGATATCCATATCGGGTTTTGCAAAACCGACGGGCAGGGATTCATTTTCATCGATGATCTGCTGCGTAATTTCAACGGAGGTGACGGCAACCGTTGTTTCAGTCGGGCCGTATGTATTGAATACGCGGGCCTTCGGAAAACGGTTTAACAGCTCCTGTGCCACGGCAGCCGGAAGCGCTTCTCCGCAAAACATAAATACTTCTGCCTCAGGCAGGAGCTCCTGCGTAAAGCCGGGGTCCATCAGACACATTTGGACGAAAGACGGCGTCGATGTCCAGACGTTCAGTTTGGATTTCTCCAGCTCTTCAAATAGTACTTTCGGTTTATTGATTTTGTCTTTCGTTACGCAGTGCAGCGTACCTCCCGTTTGAAGCGACGGGAAAATGTCCATGACAGATAAATCAAAAGAAAACGGAGCTTGGTTTAAGAAAGTCTTACCCTCGCCCACAGGAAAATCCCTGCAGATCCAGTCAGTAAAGCTTTGCAGGTTATCAGCCGATATCTGCACGCCCTTCGGATTTCCCGTGCTGCCGGACGTGTAAATAATGTAAAACGTGTCCAGCTCTTTTACCCAGTTCTCACGGCTGAGGTCTGCATCTCCGTCAGCTGCAAGCTCTTCGGGCGTAACGGTTTTAATCAGATTGCTTCCCGTATCGACTGCATCGCCCGATACGCTGATAAGCAGCTCTGCGCCTGAGCTTTCAATGATTTTGACGATCCGCTCCGCCGGAATGGAAACATCGACAGGGATGTAAGGGCGGCCCGCTTTGACGCTTCCTAAGAAAGAAACGATCATATTCGGCTCCATATGTCCGTAAACCAGGACAGGCGCTTTCGAACCGTCAGCTGTATGTTTTTGAATGCCGGACGCAACCCGCTCCGACAAATCCCATAATTCCCCGTAAGTGAGGGAATGATCTAAGGAACGAAACGCTTCGGCCTGCGGCTTGGCGTCTGCGTATGTTTTTATAGCATCAAGTAGTTTCATAGTTATCCTCCCCGATTAGAAATCGTTGTAAATATAAGTGCCGGTATTCGCTGTATGAAATCCATACATCCAAAAGAGCAATACTAATATCAGAAAATAAAAGCCCGTATGAAACGTCCATTTGATCAATGTATTTTCATAAGCACGTTTTAATTTTTGCATCATATTCAAAATTCCTTCCCCGCGTATTCAATAATTACACCAGTATATGACGATTAGATTAACAAAAAGTTTCAAAATATGTCTAATATCCTAAGCTTAAAATTTCCTTAAAAATGAATGAGAAACAAAAGGATGGAAAACACGCATGTATAAATTGGCAAATGATCATACTAAAAAGGCGCTGTTCAGGCGGGATTTTTAACTTATCGTAAATATAAACGAGGTAAAAAAATTTTGGCGGCTTTTTCTTAAGCAGGCTTGTGCCGAACCCCAATGGAGAAGGGCGAAAAGCCGTTTCCGGCAGGATAGCCGATAAAGCGCCGCATCTTGTGAAATGAGGAAGAAATTATTATGATAGATAAGGTAGCAGAAAACGTGAAAACCCCAATTCAACACTACTGTTATCGGCTGACTGTGAAAGCCTTTTAATAGAAAGGAAGAGGAAAATGAATCAAAACAATATGGGGGGCGGCCAAAAGACGCCCGAGAAAGAAAGCATGGGCCGCATTTTGTGGCAGCTAACCCGCCCTCATACATTGACGGCATCGTTTGTGCCCGTACTTCTCGGCACCGTATTGGCGATGTTTTACGTAAAGGTTGATTTCCTGCTGTTTTTGGCCATGCTGTTTTCCTGCCTTTGGATCCAGATCGCCACGAACTTATTCAATGAATATTACGATTTTAAACGCGGTTTAGATACGGAGGATTCCGTCGGTATCGGCGGAGCGATCGTCCGTCACGGCATGAAGCCGAAAACAATTCTGCAGCTGGCGCTCGGCTCTTATGCGATTGCCCTCGTGCTCGGTGTTTATATCTGCATGGGCAGCAGCTGGTGGCTTGCGGCTATCGGCCTTGCCGGCATGCTGATCGGCTATCTGTATACGGGCGGCCCGCTGCCGATTGCGTATACACCGTTCGGGGAACTGTTCTCCGGCATTTGCATGGGCTCTGTATTTGTCCTTATTTCTTTCTTCATTCAGACAGGCAGAATTAATGAACAGAGCATTTTGATTTCCATCCCGATCGCCATCTTGGTCGGAGCCATTAATCTGTCCAACAATATCCGTGATATTGAGGAAGATAAAAAGGGCGGACGTAAAACCCTGGCCATTTTGATGGGGCATAGAGGGGCCGTCATGATACTGGCCGCATCTTTTGCCATCGCTTACATCTGGATCATCGGTCTTGTCATCATGGGTTACACAAGCCCGTGGCTGTTCCTGGTCTTCCTGAGCGTGCCGAAACCCGTTCAGGCCGTGAAAGGCTTTGTGAAAAACGAAATGCCGATGAACATGATTATTGCGATGAAATCAACGGCGCAAACCAATACATTTTTCGGATTCCTGCTTTCCATCGGACTCCTGATCAGTTATTTCCGCTGATCAAATGAAAAGGCAAATGCCATAACCGGCATTTGCTTTTTTTTATGACATAATCTTCACGATTTTGTAAAGAACCTGACCGCGGACTGATCCGTCTTATATACGGACAGCAAAGCAAGGAGATGAAAAAAATGGACTTGTCAACAGCCCATATGGATGATTTGAAAACGGTCATGGAAGATTGGAAAAATGAATTATTAGTTTATAAATTCGCTTTAGATGAGCTGGATACGAAGTTTTCTATCATCAGCCAGGAATATAATCTGATTCACGGGCATAACCCGATCGAGCATACAAAATCACGCGTAAAAAGTTTCGAGAGTATCGTCAATAAACTGATGCGCAAAGGCTGTGATGTGACGACGCAGGAAATGAAAGAGCATATTCATGATATTGCGGGTGTCAGGATTATCTGTTCCTTTATTTCCGATATTTATAATGTCGCTGAGGTTTTGAAGCAGCATAAGGACCTGAAGATCGTAAAGGTGAAGGATTATATCAAACACCCGAAGCCGAACGGCTACCGCAGCCTGCATTTGATTATTGAAATTCCCGTTTATTTGACGAATCGTGTGGAATATGTGAAGGCGGAAATTCAAATCCGCACCATTGCCATGGATTTTTGGGCGAGCCTTGAACATAAAATTTATTACAAATTAAATAACGAAGTCCCAAAGCATCTGACCGACGAGTTGAAGGAAGCAGCGGACATCGCCCATTATTTAGACGAAAAGATGCTTGGGATTAAGAAAGAAGTCGATTAAACGATTGACCCATCACAACCAGCCGGACCGCTTTTATGTGCAGTCCGGCTGGTTGTTTTTATGTTTACGTGTTTTCGCTTTCCTGCGCGATATATTCTGACGATGATTCAGGCTGAAATCCTGATTGAATTTGAACAGGGAATGCAGTAGATATCAAATCGCAAACAGCACATTCCCGCAGAAAAAATGTGTAAGATCGAGGTTTACTTTTTAAAAAAAGGGAAAGACATTTGTACAACAAAAAGGGAGATGAATATCAGTGGGAAAGAATGAAACAATGCATATCGTATCATGTGCCGATGATCATTATGCTCGTCATTTGGGTGGGATGTTCGCTTCTTTATTGATGAATATGGATAAAACAAGGGATGCAAAATTATATGTAATCGACGGCGGAATTACTGCCGAAAACAAGGACAAGCTTGAACAGACCGCGATGTCATTCGGGACGCCGCTTGAATTTTTAGAAGTAGACGCTGATCAATACAAGCATGCAGTCGAAAGCAGCCACATTACAAAAGCGGCTTATTACCGCATTTCCATCCCTGATTTAATTAAGGATGAGTCCGTAAAGCGGATGATTTACATTGATTGCGATGCAATTGTGATGGAAGATATTTCGGTTTTATGGGACTTGGATATTTCCCCGGCAATAGTTGCGGCGGTAGAAGACGCCGGACAGCATGAAAGGCTGAAAAAAATGAATATCAGCGACACTGCCAAGTATTTTAATTCCGGTATTATGATTATAGATTTCGAACCTTGGAGAAAACAAAATATTTCCGAAAAGGTGATTGATTTTATTAACGAAAACAGCTCGGAGGATTTTCTCGTGTTTCATGATCAGGACGCGCTTAACGCGATCTTATATGATCAATGGCATGAACTGCATCCGCGCTGGAACGCGCAGACGCATATTATCATGAATGAGAAAACGCCTCCTGAACTGATCGACCGTATACGTTACAGAGAAACACGTGCCGAACCGGCCATCGTCCATTTCTGCGGCAGTGACAAGCCTTGGAATACAGGCACCTCGCACCCGTATCGTGATCATTATTTCCGATATATGTCCTATACGAAATGGAACACGATCGACCGCCCGGCCATGAACCAATAGGCAGGTGTGATGAAACGCTTGTGAAGCCGTTATCCGGCTCATAAGCGTTTTTTTGCTATTTCACCCGAATCGCACGCACGCGTTTTTGCAGGCTGGTCTTTTCGGCAGACGGCTTCAATCGGCTGACTGCCGTTTGCGCCGCTGATTTTGCTTTTTTCGTCTTTGTTTTTTCAGCCGTTTTTACTTTGTCTCTAGCCTGCTGCCGGTTGAGTTTATCTTTTATCCGGTCAAGCCGTTTTTCCAGAGCGTTTTTTTCTTTTCCCGGCTGGATTTCGCTGACTGCTTTTTGGGCTTTTGCGGTGCTGGCCTCAGAGGTCTTTTTTTCCGCCTGCTTGACGCTGGCCTCAGCTGTTTTCAAAAGGCTTGAGTTGACAGCGTTCAGCCGCTTTTGCAGCCCTTTTTTTTCTGAACCGGCCGGTAATTTGCGAATGGCGCTTTGTGCGGCATTGACGGCGGTTTTTTTCTTTTGTTTTTCGGCAGTCCGGACTTTGTCTCTTGCGTCCGTCACATTTCTTGCCGTCTGAACTTTATTGATCCGGGCCTCGAGAGCGGTTTTTCCCTTTGACTTGGACAGCTTGCTGACGGCCGTTTTTGCTTGATTGATATCTGCCTGTTTTTTCGTCTTTTCCGCTTTTATTACGGCCCGTTCGGCATAGCTCTTTTGCTTTACATGATATTGCACCAGGCCGTACCCGAATCGGCTGTCACGTCCGGGAGCGCCCAGATCTTTGACGTTTTGCTGCATCTGCTGCCGGAGCTGTGTATTTGTTTCCTCGGGATATTTCTGCCTGAGCAGCGCGAACATGCCGGTGACGTGGGGCGCGGCTTGAGATGTGCCGTCAGCCGTGGCGTACATTTGATTCAGATACGTGCTCGTAATATTGGTGCCGGGTGCGGTAAACTCAATTTGTTTTCCGGTCGTGGAAAAAGCCGCGAGCCCGTTTTTTTCAGTTGACGCTGAGACTGCCGTTACGCTGCTGTAGGCACCCGGATAATTGACGGGTTTTTTGTTGCCGTCGTTTCCTGCGGCGGCTACGATCACGATTCCTTTTTTGTATGCTTTATCTACGGCGTCGTGAAGAATTTTGCTGTCTGCGTTAGTTCCGAGGCTCATATTGATGATGTCCATTTTATTGGCGATCGACCAGTCGATTGCTTTAAGAAGGCTCTTAAGATCCCCTGCACCCTTTCTGTCTAATGCCTTAACCGCATATAACCGGACATCCGGCGCGATGCCGTCAATGCCGTATCCGTCATGTTTTGCCGCAATGATTCCGGCGACATGCGTCCCGTGTCCGTTGTCATCTTTGTATGAGGAAGTATAGCTGACTGCGGAATAGCCTCCGGCAATGGAAAGGTCATCATGAGGGTAAATGCCGCTGTCAATGACAGCCACTTTCACCTTTTTTCCCGTCAAGCCTTCTTTCCACGCCTGCTTGACCTGAGTCGGTTCTATATCCCATTGCGGCAGTGCGTAACTGCTGCTTTGGGCTGCTGATAACGGGCGGATATCAGAACCGTCTGCTGCCTGAAAGGATACATTGTCTTCTACATATAAGATGTCAGGGTCCTGTTTCAGGTCTTTCACCGTTTGTGAATCGGCTGACACGGCGACTGCCGGGAGATGCTGATAGGTCTGTTCCACATCCGCTCTGCTGTCTATGGCGGATTCCTTGCCGTTTTGATTTTTGTACACCACGATAACGTCCCGGTCGTGCGTCTCGGCGTGCGCGGGCGCCGCGGCGGAGAACAGGCCGACGCACAAGGCCGCGGCCATTATCGGTTTCAGGGTGTGATACATTGTGATTCCCCCTTTTTCTTTATATATCGGCAGTGCGGAATTCTTTTTTTCCTGAGGGATAAGGAAAATTTCTGTATGCAAATGTAAGCGTTTCCAAAATATGATGGAGAAAATGCTTTAAGACATCTGCGCAATGAACTCAAAAAGGGGGTTTTTGATAAATGAGTACGTTCAATCGGGTCATGGAAGAAAAAATCATGCCTGTCGCCGGAAAAGTCGCCGGCCAAAGGCACTTAAGAGCTTTGCGGGACGGCATTATTTTGACTATGCCGCTTATCATCATCGGATCGGTTTTTCTGATTCTGACGAGTCTTCCGATTCCCGGTTATGCCGATTTTATGGCTGGTCTTTTCGGTGAAAATTGGGTTGAAAAGCTCGGGTATCCCGTGAATGCGTCCTTTGATATTATGGCGCTTGTCGCCGCCTTTGGGATTGCTTACCGGCTTGCGGAAAGCTATGAGGTGGATGCCCTGTCGTCGGGAGCCATTGCCCTTGCCGCCTTTTTATTGGCGACGCCGTATCAGATTCCGTTTATTCCTGACGGCTCGGCAACAGAGATTATGGTGGGAGGCGGCATTCCGATTTCGCTGCTCGGAAGCAAAGGTCTGTTTGTCGCGATGATCATTGCAATGCTGTCTACGGAAGTGTACCGGTTTATCATACAAAGAAATATCGTCATTAAAATGCCTGACGGAGTGCCGCCTGCGGTCAGCAAATCGTTTGTTGCGCTCATCCCCGGTTTCATTATTATTACGCTTGTATGGCTGGCCCGTCTGTTTATTGAAATAACTCCTTTTAAAAGCCTCCACAATGTGGTAGGCGATCTGCTGGGCACCCCGCTGTCTATTTTGGGCGGGAGTCTCGGCGGAAGTCTTATCGCCGAATTCGTGCAAATGCTGCTTTGGTCGTGCGGCATACACGGCGCGTCCATTATCGGCGGCGTCATGTCGCCGATCTGGTACGGGGCGATGGACGCCAACCGTTTGGCTTTTCAGGCGGGAGAAGCGCTGCCGAGCATTTTTACGACACAGTTCTTTCAAATATGGATTAATGTCGGCGGAAGCGGAGCGACGCTTGCCCTTGTGCTGACCATGCTTGTGCGCTCCAGAAGCAAACAGATGAAACAGCTCGGCCGTCTCGGCATCGGGCCCGCGATTTTTAACATTAACGAACCGATTATTTTCGGGATGCCGCTCGTCATGAATCCGCTGTTAATCGTGCCCTTTATCATTGCGCCGCTCTTGACCATTACGGCGACGTACATCGGGATGAGCACGGGGATGGTGGCAAAACCGGCGGGAATCGCCGTGCCGTGGACGATGCCGCCGCTGATTTCCGGTTATTTGGCGACGGGCGGGAAAATCTCCGGTTCGGTCATGCAGCTGATCAATCTCCTGATTACATTTATCATCTATTATCCGTTTTTCCGAATTTGGGATCTTCAAAAATGGAGAGAGGAACGGGCGGCGGAACAAAACGTCACTGAAGAAACATAAAAAAAACGGGCACTTTCGCCCGTTTTTTTTAACGCTGGAAAAATTCGATCCATTCGCCGTCTGGTCCTTCAATGTAAAAGTAGCGGTACCCGTTCGGAAGCGTCGTGATTTCTTCATCGATAAATACGGCGCCCTGACGCTTCGCATGCGTGAATTCCGCCGCGATATCTTCTGTCAATAAAGCGATATGATGGACTTTTCCTTCTGCGGGAAGCTCGCTGCTGTAGCCCTGGATCAGCTCAATTTCTGTCTCCGGCCCTTCCTGAAAGCCGAGAAAGGCAAGTTCAATAATGCCGTTCGTATGAGTGATACGATCCTTTAACTGCATACCGAGAACGTCTTGATAAAAGGCGATGGATGTTTCTATATCTTTGACCATAATGCCTGTATGGTCGATTCTTTTGGCTGTCATGGTTTTCCCCCTGTTTTGAATTTTTCGGGACAATGCGGTGTTGATCATGTTTTATGGTACGATAAGAGAAAGCAAAACGAAAGAGGAATGCACAATGAAGCTACTTACAGTGAAAGATACATTTGCCGGAAAGCTGAAAAAAGGATTCCCCCTGATTGAAAAAGACGCTCTGTCCGGAAGCTCGGCTCATTTAACAGAGGGCGATCTTTTTGATGTGACATCCGAGAAGGGTGAGTTTATCGGAAAAGGCTATTACGGCTTGCAGAATAAAGGAGTCGGCTGGGTGCTGTCCCGCGCGAGAGATGAACGGATCGACGGACGTTTCTTTCTGGACAAGCTGAAAAAAGCGGCTGAAGCGAGAGCCCATCTGTTTAAGGCGCCCGATACGACGGCGTTCCGGCTTTTCAACGGTGAGGGCGACGGCATCGGCGGCGTCACGATTGACTTTTATGACGGTTATCTGCTGATTCAATGGTACAGTAAAGGCATTTACGCTTATAAGGACAGCATGATTGAGGCGATTGACGGACTGGAGCTTTCTTATAAAGCGATCTATGAAAAGAAACGATTCGATACGGCCGGGCAATACGTGGAAGACGACGATTTTGTCAAAGGCGAAAGAGGAGATTTTCCGGTCATTGTTCAAGAAAACGGCATCCGATACGCGGTGGATCTAAACGACGGGGCGATGACGGGCATTTTCTTAGACCAGCGTCATGTACGCAAAGCGATTCGGGACAAGTATGCAAACGGCAGACGGGTGCTGAATACGTTCTCTTATACGGGGGCATTTTCCGTTGCGGCGGCGCTTGGAGGAGCTGAGAAAACGACCAGCGTCGATGTCGCCAACCGCAGTCTCGCAAAAACGATTGAACAGTTCAGCGCCAACGGAATTGATTATGAGGCGCATGACATTAAAGTCATGGATGTTTTCAAATACTTCGGCTATGCGGAGAAAAAAGGGCTGGAGTTTGACCTCATCATCCTTGATCCGCCTTCTTTCGCCCGCACAAAAAAACGGACGTTCAGCGCGGCGAAAGATTATAAAAATCTGCTGAAGGAAACGATCGCCATCACCGCAAAAAACGGCATCATCGTCGCTTCGACAAACAGCAGCGCCTTCAATATGAAGAAATTTAAAGGCTTTATAGAGACCGCCTTTAAAGAAACAAATGAGCGTTACGACATTTTGGAAGAATACACGCTTCCGGAAGATTTCAAAACGATTCCCGCGTTTAAAGAAGGGAACTATTTGAAGGTTGTTTTCTTGCGGAAAAAATAGAATGACCATTTATAGCGATGAAAGAGGGGAAAAGAAAACCCTCTTTCATCGCGTTAATACGGGATAAAATAATCTTCATATCTTAAAGAAACAACCCGCTATTACTTAGTATCTCATCTGTGCTAAGTAAAGTGGTCTCACTAATCCCCACATTGTTGGCTTTCATGAAGGATTGCACCGCTTGGTAGCCAACCGCATAACCTGCAAACGGTGATAAGCCGACAGGCTGATAACCTTGTTCGGCTGCAAAGGTGTCACCAAACATGTAACTGCTGACCTCAGCAAACCCTTTCTTATTTAACGAGTCTTTGATGATTTCTTTTGAGTATTCTAAGTCTTCTTTTTCAAAAGAAGTAACCCAAGGACCTAACAGAGCTTCTCCGTAAAGTTCTTTGGCAAACGATTCTGCCAACCCCTCTATAATTAAGTAATCACCAACCGTTACGTTCCCATAATCCCAATTGAAATACGAAAAACGAATATTATGATGAAATTCATGTGCGATTACAGCAGGCAGTCTCGGTATGTTATAAGAATTGGGGAATATTGAAACTTGAATAAATCCCGGAATTCCTCCGAATCCACAATACCCTCTATGTAACTCAAGCTTTTTTTGATTGGCCAGATACATCCCAAACCTTATTTCATCAGCATTTATTTTTAAGCGGTTTTGTTTGATAAATTCTACACAATGAGTTAAAGTGCCATATGCAATTTGAAGAGCTTGAATTTCTTTTAAATTCTCTAATGCTTTTCTTCCGGTTTCCGTATCAAATATGCTCAGATAGCCCAGCATATTTGCAGCCATGATTACATCATATCCGTTAGGTTGCTTTGCCTTTAAGGGAACATTCATCTTTTTCCACATATCTTCAAAAGGTTTCATCATTGAATACCGATAATAATCTTCTCTATTTTCAATCATTGAAAATAACGTTTCGTATTGCCCAATTGTATCCTCGATAATGATTTTAATGGGTACCACCCTTTTTTTGATGATCTATATAAATTGTAATGGCATCACTCATGAGCTTCGCCAACCCTTCACCATACTGATCGATGTTCTTAGTGAAGCGTTTATCTTCAATATAGAGTTGACCTAATCCGTAAAAGGCATCAAAAGAATATTCACCAAAATTTTCATTGAGAAAATCAAACCACTCTTTGATAGCTGTTTGTACGTCTGGGGACTTGGGAGATTGGTTAATAAGGAGTGCAAATTTATTGAACATTGCAGTCCACTTATCAGATAAATCTTTTTGCTCACCATCAGTCATGTTTTTCAATCTAATATTTACCTTATCGACAGGTTGATCACCCCACCGTTTGCGAGCTTCTTGTTCATAAAGATTATGATTGAAGTTCATTCCCTCAAACCGCTCTTTGTTCGTCATGCAAATCTCTCCCATCAAATGTTTGATTGATTTATCGATGGTTTCAATCATTTTATCGACTCTATTCCGTTTCTCAATCAACATTTTCTTTTGTAAAATTAATGCCTCCCTTCGGTTAAATGAAGGACTATTAATGATTTCTTTAATCTCTTTTAAGGAGAAATCGAGCTCCTTGAAAAATAGTATCTGCTGCAGCTGTTCAAGATTCTCTTCAGAATAAAGCCGATAACCGGAATCGGTCGTTTCCTGAGGAGTCAATAATCCGATTTGATCGTAATGATGGAGAGTACGTATGCTTACTCCAATCAGTTCAGCTACTTCTTTTACTTTCATACCCATCACGTTTGCCGCCTCCTTAATGGCTACTCTAAAGTATTACGCAACGTAAGAGTCAATAGTTGGTTTAAAATTTTTTGTATATAAAGGGAGAACATATGAGGATTTCATTGCTGAAATTAAAGAAAAAAAGCCGGGCGTGAAGGGACTGACCCCCGTTTTTGAGACAGGGATCAAAACACCTTCATACAGCCAATTGCCGATATTGTATCGGCGATTGGCTGTTTAGTTTCGTTTGAATACGAATATTGTTATAATAATGAATGTATTCTATGGCAGTGCGTTCTACGATGGCGGTCGTAGTTCGATCAATGCTGTTAAGATAGAACGTTTCAGACTTTAGTGAGGAATGAAACGATTCGATGGAGGCATTATCAGCGGGCGTCCCTTTGCGGGACATGCTCATGGTAATGCCTTTTGTTTTAACAGCTTTCTGATACTCATAAGATGTATAAACAGAACCTTGGTCACTATGTAACACGCAGTTTTCAGGAAGTGTTGGCAGCTGATCAAGTGTGTCTAAGACAAAGTCTGTGTCCTGCTTATCTCCAATCGTAAAAGCAATCACTTCTCCATTGTATAAATCCAATATACTGGAAAGGTACAATTGTTTCTGTCCATAAGGCAAATATGTGATGTCCGTTACCAGTTTTTCAAGAGGGCGATCAGACTGAAAGTTCCGATCCAATATATTATCGACCACAGAATATGGCTGCCCACTTTTTTTACGCTTTTTCATCTTAACCCGACACTGCCATTGATTTTTCTGCATAATACGTTGAACAGATTTATGATTAATACTTATTCTCTTTTTTAGTATGGCTGTGATTTTTCGATATCCATATCGATACTTGTGTTCTCGGCACAACGTGCCGATTTGTTTCTCCAGTCGCATCTTAGGATTACTCTTAGTCAGATTCTTTCTCCATCTATAATATGAAGTGCGTGAAATATCTAAATGGACACAGATGTCCTGTACCGTCATCGTCTTGCGCAATTCTTCTACCAGTTTGATTGTCGTTTCCCTATCAGCTTCCTTTCCAATTCGTTGTACTTTTTTAACACTTCATTCTGTTGTCTCAGATAACGATTCTCTGCCTGGAGTTTCTCTAATTCAGAAGAATACTCCGGACCCTTTCCATAAGTATATTGCTTTCCAACAGGCTGTTCGAATCGGTGGGTATCCCCAGCCTTATGCCATCTAACCCATGTCTGAACCTGAGTCTTATTTTTGATATTCAATTCCTGCATGATCTCTTTCATAGGCACGCCCGCCAATCTCATTCCTACAGCCTTCTGTTTGACTTCAACCGGATAACTCACTCTTGTCCCCATAGAAAAACACCTCCAAGTTTTATTTCGGATAACAACGGTCCGTTTTCAAACTTGAAGGTGTTTTTTGTTTGTCTCATATTATGGGGTCAGTTCCTGAAGCTCCGGCTTTTTTCTATTCAATAATGTGCTGCACCCGGCCGATTCGTCCGTCTTCAAGGCGGACCTTAATGCCGCGCGGGTGGAAGCTTGAGTTCGTCAAAATATCTTTCACGATTCCTCTTGTCAGCTTTCCTGAACGCTGATCGGCTTTCAGGACGATATCGACTTCAAGTCCTTTTCTGATGCTGCTTCGCTGCTGGCCGTTCATATGACACATCCGTTCTTCAGTCTTTTCACTTCATATCTTATCATATCGTGTTTTCGTCTTTTTATGAAGGACAGACAAATCCATCTGAGTGGCAAATAAAAAAAGACCGCTCTGTAAGGAGCAGTCTTTTATGACATAAACGAAAGCAAAATCGGGGCCGCGCACAGCGTCATAATTGCGGCGAGAATCATGGACACGCTTGAGATCGTTCCTGATACGGAGCTGAGCTCAAATGCTTTAGATGTTCCCGCTCCGTGCGCGCTAGTTCCGAGCAGCACGCCCCGGGCAATTTCGTTATCAATGCGGAAATAGCGGATGACCATCGGCCCAATGATCGTTCCCAATAAAGCCGTTAAAATGACGAAAACCGCTGTAACGGCCGGCATCCCGCCGATCATTTCTGAAACGTTCATGGCAATCGGCGTCGTCACGGATCGCGGCACGAGACTGTCGACTAAGCTGCTGCCGAGATGGAACCATTTCGCGATAAAGGCCGTTGACAGAATGGCGATACATGAACCGACCGCTACGTTCAAAATAATTTCCACGGCGTATTTCTTTAAAATCGGGAAATATTTATAAAGCGGGATGGCGAACGCCACTGTTGCCGGCTGAAGCATATCGGTCAGCAGTCCGCCGCCGAGATTGTATGTCTGATACGGGACATTGACAAGAAGCAGCAGTACGACCAAAACAGCGGGCGTAATCAGAAGCGGCGACGTATACACCCGCGGAAAACGAATGTAGAGTTTTTTCGCGCCCAAATATACTAAGACAGTTAAGAATAAACTTATGACTCCGATGAACACGTTTGTTTTTTCTCCTTTCTTTTTGCTATCAGCTGTGTAAGCGTACCTGTTGAAACCATCACGACAAATGTGCTGATGACGACGACAAGTAAAATGCTTACGCCGAATTTAGACATAATATCTCCGTATTCAATCACTCCGACGGCAGACGGGATGAAAAACAGCAGCAGCTCACCGAGGAGCCATGCTGCGCCAAGCTCAATCCATTCAAGTTTGATAATCTTGAAATGCAATAATGTGAAAAGAATCACAATCCCAATTATACTGCCGGGAATATTTATATGAAGAGCCGCCGTGACCCAATTGATCAGACGCGCAAATATAAACAGCAGAGCGATTTGAATAACGGTAAGCAGCAATTTTTTCATAATGATGCCTCCCTTATATTTATATTGTACAGAAGGTTTTGCTATAGGTAAAATACATATAAAGAATAATGTGTATTCCTTTTGTCTATAGAAAGGATGAAATGTAATGGATATCCGGCACTTAACGTATTTTTTGGAAGTGGCCCGTTTGAAAAGCTTTACGAAGGCTTCACAGTCGCTGTATGTTTCACAGCCGACAATCTCAAAAATGATTAAAAACCTGGAGACGGAGCTCGGCATTAAGCTGTTTTACCGCAATGGCCGGCAAGTTGAACTGACTGACGCCGGGCAGAGCATGTATGTGCAGGCGCAGGAAATCACAAAGTCATTCCAAAACCTGACGTCAGAGCTGAACGATATTATGGAAGTGAAGAAAGGGCACGTCCGCATTGGTCTTCCGCCGATGATCGGGTCCGGCTTTTTCCCGAGAGTGCTCGGTGACTTCCGCGTCACATATCCCGATGTGACGTTTCAGCTTGTTGAGGACGGCTCTATTAAAGTGCAGCAAGGGGTGGAGGACGGCTCGCTTGATATCGGGGTCGTCGTGCTTCCCGCAAATGAAGAGATTTTTCATACGTTCACAATCGTCAAGGAAACCCTTATGCTCGTCGTCCATCCGTCACATCGGCTCGCTGACGAGAAAGAATGCAGTCTTCACGAATTAAAAGAAGAGCCGTTCATATTTTTCAGGGAGGATTTTGTCCTTCATAATCGAATTATGACGGAATGCGTGAAAGCCGGATTCAGGCCGCACGTCATTTATGAAACGTCACAGTGGGACTTTATCAGCGAAATGGTATCCGCCAATCTCGGTATCGGCCTCTTGCCGGAAAGAATCTGCCGCGGTCTTGATCCGGACAAAGTCAGAACCATTCCGCTCGTTCATCCGGTCATTCCGTGGCATTTAGCCATCATTTGGCGGAAAGACCGCTATATGTCCTTTGCCGCCAGAGCCTGGCTGGAGCATACGAAATCGTATTTATGGAATCCGAAAAAGAGAAAAAAGGATGATTAAGCATGGACGCACAAACCGCAGCTCAACACTTGAGTAAAGTGCGGGATCAAAACCCGCTCGTTCACAGTATCACCAATAATGTCGTCACGAACTTCACCGCTAACGGACTGCTCGCGCTCGGCGCATCGCCCGTTATGGCTTATGCAATTGAGGAGGCCGCCGACATGGCGAAAATCGCAGGAGCGCTCGTCCTGAATATAGGCACCCTCAGTTCGGCGTCGGTTGAAGCTATGATCGCGGCCGGAAAATCCGCCAATGAAAACGGTGTTCCGGTCATTTTTGATCCGGTAGGCGCCGGCGCCACGCCGTTTCGGACGGCATCAGCCCGCAAGATCATACAGGAGGTCCGCTTGTCCGCCATTCGCGGAAATGCCGCGGAAATCGCCAATATTGCCGGCGCCCCTGATTGGAAGATAAAAGGCGTGGATGCGGGGGAAGCCGGAGGAGATGTGGTTCAGCTCGCTAAGACGGCTGCAAGCGGGCTGAAGACGGTCATTGCAGCCGGAGGAGATGTGGTTCAGCTCGCTAAGACGGCTGCAAGCGGGCTGAAGACGGTCATTGCGATTACCGGAAAAACCGACGTCATCTCCGACGGCACCGACACATATGCCGTACATAACGGTGATAAACTGCTGACGAAGGTGACGGGGGCGGGATGTCTGCTGACGTCTGTCATCGGAGCCTTCTGCGCGGCGGGACAGGACGTTCTGCAAGCGGCCGTTTCAGCCGTTTCTGTATACGGAAGCGCCGCTCAGCTTGCCGCTCTGGACACCTCCCATAAGGGGCCGGGCAGCTTCCAGATTGAGCTTTTAAACAAGCTGGCAAGCATCTCAGAACAAGAAGCGGCCGAGCTTGCCGCAATTGAAAGGGTGACAGAAAAATGACGCGTATTTCTCGGGAAATGATGAAGGATATGTTATCGGTTTATTTTATTATGGGATCAAACAATACAAGCGCAGACCCCGTTTCCGTGGTGAAAAAAGCCATTGAGGGCGGCGCTACGCTTTTTCAATTTCGGGAAAAGGGGAGCGGTTCTTTAACAGGGGAGGGACGTGTCCTGTTCGCGAAGCAGGTACAGGATGTCTGCAGGCAGGCCGGGATTCCTTTCATCATTAATGATGATGTCGAATTGGCCTTGCGCCTTGAGGCGGACGGAGTGCATATCGGGCAGGATGACGCAGACGCCGAAGAAACGAGAGCGGCAATCGGCGATATGATACTCGGTGTGTCAGTACATAACGTCTCCGAGGTGAAGCGGGCGGAAGAAGCCGGAGCCGATTACGTCGGAATGGGCCCGGTCTATCCGACCGAAACAAAAAAAGATGCTGAAGCCGTGCAGGGCGTTACATTGATTGAAGAGGTGCGGCGTCAGGGCATCAGCATTCCGATTGTAGGAATCGGCGGCATTACGGCTGACAACGCGGCGCCCGTCATTGAAGCGGGTGCAGACGGCGTCAGCATGATCAGCGCCATCAGCCAAGCTGAAGATCCAAAAGCGGCAGCGCGCAAGTTTTCAGAGGAAATTCGGCGCTCCAAAGCAGGGCTGTCCCGATAGGGCGGCCCTTTTTCTGTGTGCGCAAAAAGGCAGTGACGGACTTGGAGAATATAAGCCGTATGTCAAGAACAGGGCAATCAGCTTGCAATATCGACCGGAACGTTTGACGGCTCTATCGCTTCTCTCAAAGTGACGCCTGAACCAATCACCACCGGCGCCGAAGGCTTAAAAGCCCTCTATAAACAGTGAAAAGCGCGCAGTGAGAGATCATTTCGACGTCACGGAAAAACTTGATGCGGAATTCAGCGAATTTGAAGGTTTGATGTCGAAATACAAAACGTGCGATCAATCGTATATGTCTTGTGATACATTAAGTACAGATCAAATCAGAGAGATAAGCACGAAGCTGACGGCTCTTTCTGAAACCATGTCGAAGATTGCCGATGTGCTTTAAAAGGAGTTAAGACGCAGCATGAGCGATGAACAAAACAAGGAAAAACAGATCCACAGACGGGATGTCCTGAAGTGGGGCGCCGTCGCGGGCGCCGCCGTCGCTGTCGGAGCGAGCGGCCTCGGAGGACTCGCGCCGCTCTTCAAACCGGCGGCCACCGCTTCAAAGAAGAATGATGAAAAAAGTGATCGTGATCAAATCGTTCCTTTTTACGGAAAGCACCAAGCAGGAATCACAACGGCGCATCAGACGTATGTGTATTTTGCAGCGCTTGATGTCATGTCAAGCGACAAAGCCGATGTCATCTCCCTTTTCAAACAATGGACAAGCCTGACGCAGCTGCTGACTTCAGGCGCCGTCCCGTCGGGCGAACAGAAAAATAACTATATGCCTCCGCAGGATACCGGGGAGTCGCAGGATCTGGCACCGGCGAATTTGACCGTTACCTTCGGCCTCGGCCCCGGGTTTTTCGAGAAAGACGGGAAGGACCGCTTCGGACTGAAAGATAAAAAACCGAAGCACCTCGCCGATATTCCGCCGATGCCTAACGACAAGCTCGATAAGAAACAAGGCGGCGGTGATATCGTCATACAGGTCTGCGCGGATAATGAACAAACGGCGTTTCACGCGGTGCGCAACCTGATGAAACAGGCATCGGGGGTGTGCGAAGTCCGCTTTCTCAATAAAGGTTTCTTAAGCGGCGGGAAAAACGGAGAAACACCGCGCAACCTCTTCGGGTTTAAAGACGGCACCGGCAACCAAAGCACGAAGGATGAAAACCTGATGAATTCGATCGTTTGGGTTCAATCAGGAGAGCCTGACTGGATGACGGGCGGCACGTACATGGCATTTAGGAAAATTAAGATGTTTTTAGATATATGGGACCGTTCATCCTTGAAGGAGCAAGAGGACACGTTCGGGCGGGTGAAAAGCTCGGGCGCGCCTTTCGGACAAAAAAAGGAAACCGATCCCGTGAAGCTGAATCAAATTCCCGCCGACTCGCATGTCAGCGTGGCAAAATCAACCGGCAGACAGATTCTGCGCCGGGCATTTTCCTATACGGACGGAATTGATCAGAAGACGGGCTATGTTGACGCAGGCCTGCTGTTTATCTGCTTTCAAAAAGACCCGGACCGCCAATTTGTCCCGATGCTGAAGGCTTTGGCGGCAAAGGATGCGCTGAATGAATACACACAAACGATCGGCTCTTCCGTATTCGCCTGTCCCGGCGGCTGTAAAAAAGGAGAATATATCGCCCAAAGGCTGCTGGAATCGTGACACCTTCCATATGGAGGGTGTTTTTAAAAAAACACTTGTAACTATATGTGTTACAACTTAAAATGAAAAGGAAAGGAGACTTACAATGACACTGCAGATTAAAGTATATTCTGATTATGTATGTCCGTTTTGCTTTGTCGGCAAAGCGGCGTTTGAAGAAGCAATCAAGGACAAGGACGTACAGGTGGAATGGATGCCGTTTGAATTGCGTCCGAGCCCCTCGCCGAAACTTGATCCGGTGAATGATCCCGCCAAGCAGCAGATGTGGAAAAACTCCATTGAGCCGATGGCGCAGTCGTTAGGCGTTGAAATCACATTCCCCCGCGTGTCACCGCATCCTTACACGGATTTGGCATTTGAAGGCTTTCATTTCGCAAAGGAACATGGGAAAGGAAGCGAATACCATACACGCGTTTTTCAGGCGTTCTTTCAGGAAGAACAAAATATCGGTGACGTTGGCGTGCTGACAAAGCTTGCGGAAGAAGCAGGACTTGACGGCGCTGCCTTCAAAGAGGCGCTTGAGACAAGAGCGTACAGACACGTACAGCGGGAAGCGCTCCGCCATGCTTATGAGGAAGCCGGCATTACGGCAGTGCCGACGTTTATCATCGGCGATGAGAGAATCCCTGGCGCGGCGGGAAAGGAAACCTTTGAACAAATCATTGAGCGGGAACTGAATAAACGTTAACCCGAAAAAAGCCCTCTCGATCAGCGAGAGGGCTTTGCCATATAGTGTTTGACAAATGTTTGTCTGTCCGCTTCATATGCCGCGGCGTCAAATGAGTCGCCGCAAAAATGAAGGCACCAAGGGTCTTTTTGGCAGGCGACGCCGACTTGATATCCGTGTTTTTGAAATTCAAGCGACTGTGATGTGTCGTAAAAATGAAAGCCGCGAAACAAATCCTCCCGCCACTCCACGTCATATTGAGCCGCCATTAACAAGCCGTCAATGGCGGCAGCGGGCATAAACAGGCCGTCTTCATCACCGTGCTCAAAGTCCAAGGGGTGATAAGCATTCCCCCGGTATTCAATCACTTTTCCCATCCGCTGTCCGCTTTCCCACCAAATGCCGTTCGGCGGCAGGGTTTTGCAGCCGGCGACACCGAGAAGGCCGAGCTCCTGATGAGATTGAAAGATATGAAGCATGTCATGAAGGAAATGCTGATGAATGATAAAGGTATCCTGATGCAGATAAATTTTATATTTGGAGGGATGTCTCAGCGCTTTGTTGTAGGACGAGGCCATGCTTGCTGAATCGTATATCGGCATGATATCAACGGAGTATGAAGGGGGGACGGTAAGCTGCATGATATGGCTCTTGCACCGGGAGTAGAGCGGCTCGTCATTCACACAGACGACAAACAGAAATGAATGTGAATCCATTACATGCTCCTCTCGGCCTCAATCACATATTGATACGCCGATGCTTCTGTCATAAAGTCATGCCTTATGCCAAGCTGTACGCATACTTCGTGCAATGATGCGATGGCTTTGTGATAAGAGGGGTGATCAACGCGGATCGCCTCAATGCGTTTCACCTCATAGCCGGCGGCTTTAAATAATGAAAGCGTCTCTTCACGGGTAAAAAAACGCAGGTGGGTCTGATCCATTAATCCGGCGTCACTGTAAGTCCATTTGCCGGCTAAAAGCTCCAGCACCACTGAGATGTGGCCGACATTCGGTATGCATGCAAGCACCGTGCCGTCTTTTTTTACATACGGGCGAAGCTTTTTCAGCACGGACCACGGGTCGACAAGATGCTCAAGAACGTCTCCGAACAGCATGCAGTCGAATTGTTCTGATTCGTACGGAAGAATGGCGGATTCAATGTCGCCGCAAAGCACGTGGCTCAATTTGCTTTCCGCCTTTTTTGCGGCTTCGGGATACGCTTCAATGCCGTAAACCGTTATTCCGCGGTCTTCGATCGCCGCTCCTAAATTGCCTGTGCCGCAGCCGACATCAAGCACTGTCCGCCAGTTTTCGTCTATTTTGTTCAATAAATAAGGATTCAGGCCTTCGTAGTAGTTCTGTTGTTTTTCATCATAATAGGGATTCGTATCCATCTGTGTATCACCTCATAAATGGGCATATACACAAGATATGCAGCGGGGGGATCTCATATCACCATGTTTGGCTGTTCAATTGCGGAATGCGGACGGGAATGGTTATCCGGTATACGGTTTGTTCTCTGATTCCCCTCTTATTGCGGATGTTCCTTTGAAAACTCGGGTGCGGGCGGACTGTGGCAGGTCATATAGTAAAAGGATCCGCCTGTAATCTTACCGCTGGCGGATGGTGTTTTTCATTGGTGTTTTTTTCTTCACCGCTTTTTCAGTATTTAAGAAGCGCCTCACATCGTCAATGTGCAAACCCATGATTCTAGCCTCTTGAATTAACAATTGCCAATCTTGATCTATATCTTTCATTACATGAGTTTTCATAAGAACCTCCAATTGAAAAATTGATTTGCCCAGCTACAGCAGCCAATGTATAACAAATATCACACATAGTTGGCCGGTAATCCCAAATTGAAGATGAATTCACCTACCTATTCCCTAAGAAAATGACTGAAATAACCAAAATCCTTCAAGAATTCTTACATATAATAATAAACAAATAAATACTGACTGGATAGTATGCAAATAAAAATAAATCATATGACCTATTAATATTTACCCTCAAAGCGTCGACTAGCATATTCTTTTTGCATAAAAAATACCGCAAAAGAATGATTCGGTGTAAGATAAAGTGAATGATCAAACAGCTGGGGTAAAAAATGAAAAAAAACAAATTTCAAATTAAGAGAGAAGAAACATTTGAAAGTTTTATTGACGCAGGCCTTCATCTCCTGATTGAAAGAGCTTACGATTCAGTCTCAATCGATGACATCAGTAAAGCGGCGGGTTTCAGCAAAGGCGCGTTTTACGTTCATTTTGAAAGTAAGGAAGATTTTCTGAAGCATTTGTTAGACAGGCGTCAGATTAAAAAAAGGATTATCACTGGCTATCTCGACGAATTAGAAAAGCAAACAGCGCGGCCGTTGACGCTTTGTGAAGCTGCGGCAAGCGCGGCCAGCCTGTTGATGCGGTTTGTAAACAGCAAGCCTGCCTGGAATGTTGTGTCTTTTGCCGTTCATATGCCTACTTACAAAGTCGTCAGTGAATATGAAGCTTATATCCGTCTTTATAAGTTATGGATAGAAGAAAGCACCATGTACATAAATTGGCTCAAATCGAGAAATTTAATAGAAGACCATATAGATACCGAGCATACCGCTAAAATGATGTGCGCGCTCATCGACGGGATGATTAAGCAATCCAATGTGCTGGGAAGGCCGGTTACTTTCCGCAGCATGTTTGAAGCGCTCTATGTTTTTGTCAGCGGCAGAAAATCAGGGTAACGTTCTTCTTGATTTGACAAAAGGTTTAGAAAAGTCTTTCAGAAAGCGAGGAACTGCCATGCGCTACAGAGAAATTATGATGTATATCATTATGGGGATATTCACGACCATCGTGAATATCGTCAGTTTTTACTTTCTGACGTCGGCATTTGAGATGGATTACAAGGCGGCGACCGTCGCTGCTTGGATTCTGTCCGTTCTATTTGCATATGTCACGAATAAACTGTATGTATTTCAGCAAAAGACCGCGGGGATGCGGAGTCTGATGAAAGAATTGACGGCCTTTTTCAGCGTGCGGGTATTGTCTCTCGCCATCGATCTCGCCATGATGATTCTTCTGGTCAGTCAATTTCATATGAACGAAACGTTGGCGAAAATCGCAGATAACGTCATTATCGTAGTCGTCAACTATGCGGCCAGCAAGTGGATTGTCTTCAGAAAAGCGAAAGAAGAAGGCGTGTCATAACGGTTTCTTTCCGCGCCCCGGGGGAAAGTGTAATAGTGAAAGGGGATGCGTATGAAGCACAAAATAAAGAAAGCGTTTGCTGATGTATTCGGGGAATCGGAGGACCTGCGCATTTTCTTTGCGCCCGGCAGAGTGAATCTCATCGGAGAGCATACGGATTATAACGGGGGCCACGTCTTTCCTTGCGCGCTGACGATCGGTACATATGCAGCCGTCCGGGAGAGAGGGGACAGGCTCGTCAGAATGTACTCTCATCATTTTAAGGAAGCGGGCATAAAGGAATGCAGTCTCGATAATATCCGTTATCAAAAAGAGGACGGGTGGGCCAATTATCCGAAAGGGGTCATGGCAGAATGTCTCGGCAGCGGTTTTTCCCTTCCGCACGGCTTCGATATTGTGTTCTGGGGAAACATCCCGAACGGCGCGGGGCTGTCATCTTCGGCTTCGATTGAACTTGTTACGGCGGTCATTCTCAAGGAATGCCATGAGCTTGAGGCGGATATGCTCGACTTGGTGAAGCTCGCTCAGACGGCGGAAAATTCCTTTATCGGCGTCAGCTGCGGAATGATGGATCAATTCGCCATCGGAATGGGAAAGAAACATCATGCGATTCTGCTGAATTGCGGGACGCTCAGCTTTGAATATACAAAACTCGGGCTGTCGGGGCTGTCGATCGTTATTGCAAATACCAATAAAAAACGAACGCTTGCAGACTCAGGCTATAATACGAGGCTCAAGGAGTGCGGGGAAGCGCTTTGTGATCTTCAGAAGCATCTTTCCGTTCAATCACTGGGAGATCTGACCCCTTCCGCTTTTGACGCCCATGCGGAGCTGATTCAGAATGAAGTGAACAGACGCCGAGCGAAACACGCCGTCTATGAAAATCACCGCACAATAGAGGCCGCCGACATGTTCAGTAACAATCAGCTTCATCATATCGGTGAATTAATGAGGGATTCGCATCTCTCTTTACGCGATGACTACGAGGTGACGAGTCATGAGCTGGATACACTGGCTGAAGCGGCCTGGCGCCACGGCGGGGTGATCGGATCAAGGATGACGGGAGCCGGTTTCGGCGGCTGTACGGTCAGTATCGTCAAGGACGATGCGGTTTCGGATTTTATTGAAACGGCAGGGGCCCGCTATGAGGAAAAGACAGGGAGAAAAGCTGACTTTTACACGGCGGATGTCGGAGCCGGAGCGAGAGAACTAAAGGGGGATGACGATGGCAATTGAGCGGCACGTGGAACGTTTAATCCGGTACGGATTGCAAAAAGAGCTGATTTCCTATCTTGATATTGAATATACAAGAAACCGTTTATATGAAGCTTTGCATATCACCCATCCGGAGGTTTCAGAACAGAAAGAAAATGAATCGGCGGCATCATTGCCGGACATATTGGCCCCGATTTATGAATGGGCGGCAGAAACGGGCCGGATTGCAGCCGATACAGACACCTATCGCGACCTGCTGAGCGCGAAGATCATGGGCTGCTTTGCCCCGCAGCCGTCCGAGATTGTCCGTCGTTTTGAAGAAACAAAGGCGGTGCACGGGCCGGAGCAGGCGACAAAGGCGTTTTACCGATTTTCAGAGGATGTGTATTATATCCGTTCGGACAGAATACAGCGGAATGTCGGGTGGACGGCTGAGACGGCTTACGGAAAGCTGGACATCACGATCAACCTTTCAAAACCGGAAAAAGATCCGAAAGCAATTGCCGCTGCCAAAGAGCAGTCTCAATCCGATTATCCGAGATGTGTTCTTTGTAAAGAAAATGTCGGGTACGAGGGGAGACCGGATCACCCGGCGCGTCAAAACCTTCGTGTCATTCCGGTAATTCTCGGCGATGAGCAGTGGTTTCTGCAATTTTCTCCGTATGTGTATTACCGGGAGCATTGCATCGTTTTGAAAGACCGGCACGAACCGATGAAGATCAGCAAAAAAACGTTTGACCGGCTGCTGTCGTTCGTCAGCCAGTATCCTCATTATTTTCTCGGTTCCAATGCTGATCTGCCGATTGTCGGCGGCAGTATTTTAAGCCACGACCATTTTCAGGGGGGCAATTATGAATTCCCGATGGCGCGGGCGGAGACAGAAAGCCGGTACAGGCTGCCTGACTATCCGAAAACGGTGTTGGGAATTGTGAAGTGGCCGATGTCGGTCATCCGCCTGCAAAGCGAGAGCGCGTCTGAGCTTTCCGGCGCGGCGGATGCCATCCTGCGGGCATGGCGCGGTTATTCCGATGAGGCGGCTGATCTCCTCGCCTGTTCAGGAGAAACACCGCACAATACAATTACGCCGATTGCCCGGCGGAGAAACGGTTTATTCGAATTAGATCTCGTCCTCAGAAATAACCGCACCTCTGATGAGCATCCGCTGGGAATTTTTCATCCCCATCAGGAAGTTCATCACCTGAAAAAAGAAAATATCGGACTGATTGAGGTAATGGGGCTTGCGATTCTGCCGGGCCGCCTTGAACAAGAAATGAAATACACGGCTGAAGCGCTGTGCTCACCGGACCCGGAAGCGGTCTTAACGGCAGACCCTTCTGCGGCAAAGCATAAAGATTGGGCGCTCAATGTGCTGCATAAGCGGAAGGTAACGAAAGAAAACGCGGAACAGATTCTGAAAGAGGAAATCGGCCATGCCTTTGCGCGGATACTGGAGCATGCCGGCGTCTTTAAACAGACAGAAGAAGGCAGAGCGGCTTTCCGGCGGCTTATCCGCCATTTGGGCGCTCTACCGGAAAAAAGCCTCATCCCATAAGGGACGAGGCTTTTTTTTATCCTCTGCTTCTGGCGATCAGGCTGAATAAGAATACCACGATCGCAGCTCCGATGATTGCCGGAATGATGGCAAAGCCGGCAAGTTGAGGACCCCATGTGCCGAGCAGTCCGTGCCCGATCCATGCGCCGATCAGACCGGCGATCATTGACCCGATGATTCCTCCGGGCATACTGCCTTTTACAAATAAACTTCCGATCCAGCCGATAATAATAGCGACAATCAGAGATACGATAAAACCCATAAATATCACTTCCTATTTTTTATTATTTATGCCTATATGTTTCCTTCGTTTTGTCCATATTAAACATATGAATGCGTTTTTTATAATGAACATATCAAGGCGCGTTCCGGTCTTTTTTTTCATAATGCGTTGCGTTAAAATGGAAACCGTGTGAAAAGGTGTGAGCAAAGGAAAAAATATTTCTTTTGTAGAATGTTTAACAAAATGAAACTTTTTGTTGACCAGCGTTTTTTATTATGGTAAACCTTTATTTGGTATTATTCGTTCTCACTATCTTTTTTCTCTATATATGCTAAATGATCTAAAACTTTTTATGTTTGGTTTGCGCAAGTGGAAAAAGTTCATGCATTTTTTGACGATTTTGTGACATTAGGTCGAAAAAAAGATGAACTTTAGAAAAAAATAAAGCTAATAAGGGCAGATTTTGATAGCATAACAAGGTAGATAGAGAAAAGATTTTGAGAAAGTACATTTCAGATTCACTACATCAATAGGAAGGATGGTGATCTTCTTGTTCAGAGCATTTAAACCGTTACTTTTATTAGCGATGTTGGCTGTTGTTTTCGTACTGGGCGGATGCAGCGACATTTCCGTTTTAGATCCGAAAGGACCTGTAGCAGACCAGCAGAAAGATCTGATTCTCTTGTCAATCGGATTTATGCTGTTCATTGTCGGCGTCGTTTTCGTACTATTTACAATCATTTTAGTGAAATACCGCGACCGCAAAGGCAAAGACAGCGGAAATTACAAGCCCGAGATGCACGGCAACACGTTCTTAGAAGTAGTCTGGACAGTGATCCCAATTTTAATTGTTATTGCACTTTCTGTGCCTACCGTACAGACGATATATTCGTTAGAAAAAGCGCCTGAAGCGACAAAGGATAAAGAGCCTCTTGTTGTTTATGCTACTTCGGTAGACTGGAAATGGGTATTCAGCTACCCAGAGCAGGATATTGAGACGGTTAACTACCTGAACATTCCTGTAGACCGTCCGGTTTTATTTAAAATTTCTTCAGCCGATTCAATGGCATCGCTATGGATTCCTCAGCTTGGGGGACAAAAATACGCGATGGCGGGAATGCTGATGGATCAATACTTACAGGCTGACAAAGTGGGAACATATGAAGGCCGCAACGCGAACTTCACCGGCGAACACTTTGCCGACCAGAAATTCAACGTAAAAGCTGTTACGCAAAAAGACTTTAACAGCTGGGTGAAAAAAGCCCAAAGCGATTCTCCAAAGCTGACGAAAGAGAAGTATGACGAACTGATGCTTCCGGAGAATGTCGGTAAATTAACGTTCTCTTCTACACACTTAAAATACGTTGACCACGGCCAAGATGCCGAATATGCGATGGAGGCGCGCAAACGCCTTGGCTACAAAGCCGTATCACCGCACTCTAAAACAGATCCGTGGGAAAATGTAAAGAAAAACGAATTTAAAGTATCCGACGATAAACAAGATTGAAATTGAACAAGAAAGGAGGAAGCCCGAATGAAATTGAGATGGGATGAATTTTTTGTAACAGGTGACCCATTAATTCTGGGCGCACAAGTTTCCATTGCGCTTTCCACTATTGCTATCATCGTTGTACTCACATACTTCAAAAAGTGGAAGTGGCTCTGGTCTGAATGGCTTACGTCTGTAGACCATAAGAAACTTGGAATCATGTACATTATCTCTGCTGTTATCATGCTGTTCCGCGGCGGGGTCGACGGCTTGATGATGCGCGCCCAGTTAGCGCTTCCTAATAACAGTTTTTTAGACTCAAACCACTATAATGAGATCTTTACGACTCACGGTACGATCATGATTATCTTCATGGCGATGCCGTTTTTAATCGGTCTGATCAACGTTGTCGTACCTTTGCAGATCGGTGCGCGCGACGTAGCATTCCCTTACTTGAACAACCTGAGTTTCTGGACGTTCTTCGTAGGTGCGATGCTTTTCAATATTTCTTTCGTTATCGGAGGTTCTCCGAACGCAGGCTGGACGAGTTACATGCCGCTGGCAAGCAACGACATGAGTCCCGGGCCTGGTGAGAACTTCTACCTGCTCGGTCTTCAGATTGCCGGTATCGGTACGCTGATGACGGGTATCAACTTTATGGTGACGATCCTGAAAATGCGTACGAAAGGCATGACGCTGATGCGTATGCCGATGTTCACATGGACGACGCTGATTACAATGGTTATTATCGTATTCGCCTTCCCTGTTTTGACAGTGGCATTGGCGCTGTTATCATTTGACCGTTTGTTCGGCGCTCACTTTTTCACGCTGGAAGCCGGCGGTATGCCGATGCTCTGGGCTAACTTGTTCTGGATTTGGGGACACCCTGAAGTATATATCGTTATCTTACCGGCATTCGGTATTTTCTCTGAAATTATTTCAGCGTTTGCAAGAAAGCAGTTATTCGGTTACAAAGCGATGGTCGGCTCAATTATCGCCATTTCCGTCCTGAGTTTCCTTGTATGGACTCACCACTTCTTCACAATGGGGAACAGTGCGTCTGTTAACTCTTTCTTCTCGATTACAACGATGGCGATTTCGGTTCCGACCGGGGTTAAAATCTTTAACTGGCTCTTTACGATGTATAAAGGCCGGATCAGTTTTACAACACCGATGCTGTGGGCGCTCGCGTTCATCCCGAACTTCGTTGTCGGCGGGGTAACAGGGGTTATGCTTGCGATGGCTGCAGCCGATTATCAATACCATAATACGTACTTCCTCGTATCTCACTTCCACTATGTGCTGATCGCGGGTACGGTATTTGCATGTTTCGCAGGATTTATTTTCTGGTATCCGAAAATGTTCGGCCACAAGCTGAACGAAAGAATCGGAAAATGGTTCTTCTGGATCTTTATGATCGGATTTAATGTATGTTTCTTCCCTCAATACTTCTTGGGGCTGCAAGGTATGCCTCGCCGTATTTACACTTACGGACCGAATGACGGATGGACTGCATTAAACTTTATTTCAACTGTCGGAGCCTTCATGATGGGTGTCGGATTCTTAATCCTTTGCTACAACATCTACTACAGCTTCCGCTACTCTACTCGCGAGATCAGCGGAGATTCATGGGGCGTGGGACGTACGCTTGAGTGGGCGACTTCATCTGCGATTCCGCCGCATTACAACTTTGCGGTGCTTCCTGAAGTGAAATCTCAAGATGCGTACCTGCAATTGAAAGAAGACAAAACGGATATTCATCCGGAAAGCAAGTTCAAGAAAATCCATATGCCGCACAACTCCGGAAGACCGCTTATTATGTCAGTGGCGTTCGGTATTGCAGGCTTCGGACTTGTATTTGAATGGTTCTGGATGGGCATTGTCGGCTTGATCGGCATTCTGCTTTGCATGGTGCTTCGTTCATTTGAATATGACAATGGCTACTATATACCTGTTGAAGAAATAAAAGAGACGGAAAGAAAGATTTCCGAATAAAGGAGGCGTGATTTATGGAACATGCAGAACACGGCAATTCTAACGCGCCTATGGAATATCAATCTGAAACCGGCAGACTCAATATTCTCGGGTTTTGGATCTTTTTAGGGGCAGAGATTGTGTTGTTCTCAACACTATTTGCAACCTTCTTCGTTCTTCAAAGAAGAACAGCAGGAGGAGTCTTACCGGCTGAATTATTTGAAGTGAAGCTTGTCATGATCATGACATTCCTGCTTCTGATCAGCAGTTTCACCTGCGGGATCGCTGTTCATGAAATGCGTCGCGGAAGTTTAAAAGGCGTCGTCATTTGGACGATCATTACGCTTCTTCTCGGCGCGGGCTTCGTCGGATGTGAGCTTAACGAGTTCATCCACTATGTACATGAAGGAGCATCTCTCGGTACAAGTGCTTTCTGGTCTGGATTCTTCGTCCTTCTGGGAACGCACGGAACGCACGTAACGATCGGTATCTTCTGGATTGCCGGCATCTTACTGCAATTGAAGAAACGCGGATTAACGCCGCAGACGTCTTCAAAAATCTTTATCTCAAGTTTATACTGGCACTTCTTAGACGTTGTTTGGATCTTCATCTTTACAGGCGTCTATCTCATCGGATTGGGGGGACTATAATATGGCAAACAAATCTGCTGAACACAGCCACTTTCCGTGGAAGCATATCGTAGGTTTTGCGTTGTCTATTATTCTGACCCTGCTGGCCCTTTGGGTTGCAGTATATACGGAATTAAGCCCATCAGCAAAACTCTGGATCATTTTCGGATTCGCATTTATCCAAGCCGGTCTTCAGCTTCTCATGTTCATGCACATGACAGAAAGCGAAAACGGCGGAATTCAAGTCGGAAACACGCTCTTCGGATTTTTCGGAGCGATTGTTATCATCCTTGGTTCCATCTGGATCTTTGCGGCGCACTACCATCACGGTGACCATATGGATGGAAACCCTCCTGGCGGTGCGAAGCATCATTCCGAACATCAGGAATAAAAAGAAACCCTCTTCGTTTATGCGAAGAGGGTTTTTTGTGCCTTTATTGGCTTCTTCTCCGGCGCAGGCGCGGAAGGCCGTAAATGATAAAGGCGGCGATATGGGCAACGATGACGTTGACGGCAAACAGGATGATCATAAGTGTGTGGCCGAGAGGGGATAGGCTGCTGGTTGCGTAAAAGTAGAAGAAAACCCACATGAGAATAATTGGCGGTATGGCCGAAAGAGCGACTTTTTTGTTATCCAGCCAGATAAAGAGGGGTGTTGCGCTTGCGACCAGTAAATAAGCAAAAAACATGTCCATCTTACATGTCTCCTTTCATTTTATGGGAGCGTTTCCAAAATGAAATACAGAGAATAAAATGTGTCTGTTTTGTGGTCGTTTTTTGAACATTTTGTTACAATTATTATACCATGTTTTCCAATTTTTGATACCGCTTTTTCGAGAAATGTATTGCAACTATTGCCTCATTTTTGGATAGGTACAAGAAACCGGAAAGGCCAAATACCCTGTCACATTTCCGGACAATGGAATGGCGAAGGCTGTGAACCTTTGCTATGGTCAAAGAAACATGCACAGCAAGGGTGGTTTGAAGTGGACGTAAGGAAAGAAGATGTCACAGCGCCGGATGTCATTGCGCTTTTGCAGGATCATCTGAAGAGCATGACCATGCATTCTCCTCCGGAAAGTATACATGCGCTCAATGCGGACCGGCTGCGTCAGCCTGACGTTACGTTTTGGAGTGCGAGGGGAAACGGCATCCTGCTCGGCTGCGGTGCCTTAAAGGAGCTAAACAGCCGGCACGGTGAGATCAAATCAATGAAAACCTCTCCGCATCATGTCAGAAAAGGCGTTGCCAACCGGATCCTCCGCCATATGCTTGAAGAAGCAAGGCGGCGGGGCTATCAGCGGATCAGCTTGGAAACCGGTTCTATGGAGGCTTTTCTCCCCGCCAGACGCCTGTATGAAAAAGCCGGGTTTCAATATTGTGATCCGTTTGCACATTATAAAGAGGACCCGAACAGCTTGTTTATGACGTTAAACATAGGCTGAAACCCCTTTTCTGACGAGAAGGGGTTTTTTATCGGAAAAGTTTCATCATGACCGAAACATTTCCTTTTCTGACACGTCATATGTCGTGTAGTCCCCAAACCGTAAAAAATAAAAAGGAAGCAACCTCAACATGTTTTCTTGAACGGTGTTCATGTATAATAAACAATAGTGACTTCCGATGAAAATGTAAGGCGGGATAGAATGAGTCGATATAAGAAACAGCAAAATCCCTATTATCAGGGGGATTTGATTTTTATATTTGGTGTGTTTTTAATAATTAGTGTTGCCGCGATTTATGCGGCCGGACAGTTCGGGCAGTACGGAGGCAGTGCCTGGATGAAACAGATTGTCTTCTATGTTATAGGTGCGGGATTCATCGGATTATTGCTGTACTTTGATTTAGAGCAGCTTGAAAAACTGAGTCTGTACGTATTGATTGCCGGCGTGCTGTCGCTGCTCCTTTTGCGTGTGGCGCCGGAATCCATCGCGCCGATTAAAAACGGAGCGAAGAGCTGGTTTCAAATCGGAAACTTTACCCTCCAGCCCTCTGAGTTTACGAAAATAGGAATTATGATGATGGTCGCGTCCATTATATCGAAGGCGGGCCCGAAAGATCAAAGGTCACTTAGGGAAGATGTGAACCTGCTTTTGAAAATTGCGGCATGGACGGTTATTCCGATCGGGATGATCGTTTTGCAGGATGCCGGAACGGGTGCGATTTGTCTGTTTATCGTTATGGTGATGGTGTTTATGTCAGGTGTAAACTGGAAGCTGATCACCATTATCGGCGGTTCGGCCGCACTTGTGCTTGGCCTTTTCTTAGTTCTCGTTATTGAATTTCCCCATGTGGCGAATTCAATCGGCATTGCGGATTATCAAATTAACCGGATTACATCGTGGATGTCTGACTCCAGTGCGGCAACGACTCAGGCAGAGAGCGATAAAAGCTGGCAGGTGGATCAGGCCGTTATGGCGATCGGATCGGGCGGCATTACCGGAAACGGCGTTCATAATCTGAAGGTGTACGTACCTGAGGGACAGACCGACTTTATCTTTGCGATTTTGGGTGAAAGTTTTGGGTTTTTAGGCTGCGCCATTGCGGTTGTCATGTTTTTCTTTTTAATTTACAGGCTTGTGGTGCTGATTGACCGCTTGCATGCGTTTAACCGATTTGGCGCGTTTTTTTGCGTAGGATTTACTGCACTTATCGTGATTCACACCTTCCAGAACATCGGGATGAATATCGGCATTATGCCGGTTACCGGTATTCCGCTGCTGTTTGTCAGCTATGGGGGGAGCTCGGTGCTTTCTACATTAATCAGCTTCGGGATCGTATATAACGCAAGTGTGCAGCTGACGAAATATAAAAGCTACTTGTTCAATTCTTAATGTGAGACGGCTCGTTCTTCGGGCTGTCTTTTTTTGTTTAGAGCATTTCGCTTTTGACATGATTCCCTTTCGGATATGATATAGAGAGAAGGAGGCTTTTATATGAACAATACCATTGAAACCATACTTAATCATCGGTCGATCCGATCATTTACTGACGAGCTTCTGACAGCAGAAGAGATAGATACATTAGTGAAAAGCGCCCAGGCGGCGTCAACGTCCAGTTACGTGCAGGCTTACTCCATCATCGGCGTAACTGATAAAGAGAAAAAGCGGAAGCTGGCGGCACTGGCCGGAAACCAGCCTTATGTCGAGAATAACGGGCACTTGTTTGTGTTTTGCGCTGATTTGTACCGCCATAAAAAACTTGCTGAGGAAAAAGGCGAAAATATTACCGAGCTTCTTGAGAATACGGAAATGTTTATGGTCAGCGTCATTGATGCCGCACTTGCCGCACAAAACGTAAGTGTTGCCGCGGAATCAATGGGACTTGGCATTTGTTATATCGGAGGCATTCGAAATGAACTTGATCAGGTGACGGAAGTGCTTGGAACGCCTGACCATGTGCTGCCGCTGTTCGGCTTGGTAGTCGGTCATCCCGCTCATCCGTCCGGTCAAAAGCCGCGCCTGCCGAAACAAGCCGTATATCATGAAAACACGTACGATACGAATGAAGAACACTTCCGCAGTTATATGAAGGAATATGATGAAACCATTTCCGCTTATTATGATAAACGGACAAACGGCAAGCGGGTTGAAACGTGGTCTGATCAAATCCTGCAGTTCATGAAACAAAAACCGAGAACCTATTTAAATCAATATGTAAAAGATAAAGGTTTTCAAAAGAATTAAGAAAAAACCTCTCCTGACGGGACTGACCCCCGTTTTTGAGACAGGGATCAAAACACCTTTAAGCAGCCAGCTGTCGGTATGTGACCGGCGGCTGGTTGTTTAGTTTCGTTTGAATACGAATGTTGTTATAATAGTATATATAGGTTTCGACAGTTTGCTCTACGATGGTCGTCGTAGTGCTTTCCAACCTGTCGAGGTAGAACGTTTCAGACTTTAGTGAGGAATGAAACGATTCGATGGAGGCATTATCAGCGGGTGTCCCTTTACGGGACATGCTCATGGTAATGCCTTTTGTTTTAACAGCTTTCTGATACTCATAAGATGTATAAACAGAACCTTGGTCACTATGTAACACGCAGTTCTCTGGCAGTACGGGCAGCTGATCAAGTGTGTGTAAGACAAAATCTGTGTCCTGTCTATCGCCAATCGTAAAAGCAATCACTTCTCCATTGTATAAATCCAATATACTGGAAAGATACAATTGTTTCTGCCCATAAGGCAAATATGTGATATCCGTTACCAGTTTTTCAAGAGGGCGATCAGACTGAAAGTTCCGATCTAATATATTCTCGGCCACGGCATATGGCTGCCCATTCTTCTTGCGCTTTTTCACCTTAACCCGGCATTGCCACTGATTTTTCTGCATAATGCGCTGAACCGTTTTATGATTAATACGCATTCCCTTTTTTAATATGGCTGTGATTTTCCGATAGCCATATCGATACTTGTGTTCTCGGCACAACGTGCCGATTTGTTTTTCTAAATGGTATTTAGGGTTATCTTTCATCAGATTCTTCTTCCAACGATAATAAGATGCTCGTGAGATACCTAAATGAATACAGATATCCTGTATGGTCATTGTGCCGCGCAATGCTTCTACAAGCTCGACTGGCGTTTCGCTATCAGCTTCCTTTCCAATTCGTTGTACTTTTTTAACACTTCATTCTGTTGTCTCAGATAACGATTTTCTGCCTGCAGTTTCTCTAATTCGGAAGAATACTCTGGACCTTTTCCATAAGAATATTGCTTTCCGACAGGTTGTTCGAATCGATGTGTGTCCCCAGCTTTATACCACCTGACCCATGTCTGCACCTGCGTCTTATTCTTTATATTCAATTCCTGCATGATCTCCTTCACAGGCACGCCCGCCAATCTCATTTCTACAGCCTTCTGTTTGACTTCAACCGGATAACTCACTCTTGCCCTCATAGAAAAACACCTCCAAGTCTAATTTCGGATAACAACGATCCGTTTTCAAACTTGAAGGTGTTTTTTGTTTTTCTCATATTATGGGGTCAGTCCCGACCGGGAGAGGTTTTTATGTTTCACGTGTAACATATTTCGACAAAATGGAACAAGGTATATATATGTTTATCATCAGGGATGCTTATAAGCATACAGAAAGAAAAAACGGCTTAGCAGTGGTACGATGTTGATGAGGTGACAGTGATGATTTCATTAAGCATATTAGATCAATCTCCTGTATCAGAAGGGTCTTCTGCGGAAAATGCTCTGCGGAATACAGTAAGACTGGCGCAGGAGGCGGAAAAGCTCGGATATAAGAGGTTTTGGGTGTCAGAGCATCATTTTTCAGAGCGGTTGGCGGGTTCAAGCCCTGAAGTGCTGATCAGCCATATTGCGGCGAAAACGAATGAGATTCGTGTAGGCTCGGGCGGTGTCATGCTTCCGCATTACAGTGCATATAAGGTGGCGGAGAATTTCCGCGTGCTTGAAGGGTTGACGCCGGGCAGAATCGATCTCGGATTAGGGAGAGCGCCGGGCGGAATGCCGATCGCATCATGGGCGCTGAATGATGGCGGGAAGCGTAACGCTGATCAATATCCGCAGCAGCTTCGTGAGCTGGCGATGTATTTGCATGATGCAACTGATGACAATCACCGTTTTCCGAATCTGACCGCATCACCCCTTATTAAGACGGCGCCGGAACTCTGGCTTCTCGGTTCTTCGGGGGAAAGCGCGATTCTGAGCGCAGAAATGGGAGCAGGCTATATGTTTGCCCATTTTATTAATGGTGAAGGCGGAGAAAGCACGACAGCACAATATAAGCGCAGATTTAAACCTTCCGCATTAGGAAAAGAACCAAAAACAGCCGTGGCGGTGTTTGTGCTGTGCGCGGACACGGAGGAGAAAGCGGAGGAACTCGCGGCCGTCATGGATTATACGCTGCTTGCGGGTGAACAGGGGATTCCGCTTCACGGCGTACCGTCTTACGAAACCGTCCGCGGCAATACGTACACACCGTATGAACAAAGACGAATTGCCGATAATCGGAATCGAATGATCATCGGAACGAAGCAACAAGTGAAAGAACAGATTCTGGCTCTCAGTAAAGCATACGGAACGGAAGAAGTGATGGCTGTAACCATTACTCATCATTTTGAAGATAAACTTCAGTCATACCGCCTGCTTCGAGAAGCTTTTGCCGAATGATCAGAAAGAAACCCTGCTGATGCTCCAGCAGGGTTGTTCGGTTATTCAATGATAAAAGGTTTTTCAGTCAGCACCTGGCTTGATTTCCCTTTGTTCGCGGCATAGGCCAGCATATAATATTCTCCTGCCGGCAGTGCGTTGTCACCATTGACTTTGCCGTTCCAGTCGAAATATTGATAGCCTTTATCCTGCTTTTTGTAGATGCCGGCTTGGCCGACAAAGTCAAGATTGCTGTCATATACAAGGAAGGCAAGCTCTTCGGCTCCCGCCGGAAGATAGGTTTCAATTTGGTAGGTTCCCTGCGTTGTGCCGTCCTGCACGTCGATTGACGTCACGCGCGGATAGTCCGGCTCTTTTACAATCAGCAGCGTCGGCACTTTTGCGACTGTTTTTCCGCCTTCACGCACTGTGACGGTTCCCTCATAGGTGCCCGCCTTTACTTTTTTGGCATTGACCTTTACTTTCGCATTGAACTTTCCGGTTTGATGAGCGGGGATCACGACCCGGTCTGTGCCCGAAACGGTAATGCCCGTGCCGTTGAAAGAGTACTCGAGCTGATATGATTTTCTGATGGACGATTGATTTTCAATCGTAAAGGTTTCTTTTTTCGTTTCATTGCCTTTGTCTTTCATAAACGTTCCGTAAGAATAACTTCCCGGGGCGACAAGGGAGTCTGCTTTGATCGCCTTCATGATTCTGATGCTTCCGGCGCCTTGCGCATTATGCGGGTATACGTCACCGTCCGCGTCCGTTAAGGTTTCGGCCGTGTTCATGAGAGCGGCTTTTATTTGTTCCGGGCTCCATTTCGGTTTGGCCTGCTTGATGACGGCAGCTGCGCCGGCTACATGCGGGGAAGCCATGCTCGTTCCCTGCTTCGATCCGTAGCCGTACGGGTCGGCCGGATCATGGGTCGGAATGGTGCTGACGATGTTTACGCCGGGAGCGGAGACGTCGGGTTTAATCATCCACGTGTCCATAACCGGACCGCGTGACGAAAAGTCTGCCATTTGTTCAGTGAGCGATTTAGCCACGGATAAATTGAATGTCGCTTTTGTGCCGCCCGCTTTTAATTGGCTGACGAGTTTTTCGCCGTCTTCTGATGAAAGCTTAATCGTCGGCACGGACATGCCCGGTACGTTGGCTTCAATTTCTCCCGGGGCATTGTTATACACAACCATACCTATCGCGCCCGCTTTTTTGGCGTTGTCTGCTTTATCCACAAAGGCGATGCTGCCCCGTTTGACGACAGCGACTTTTCCCTTCAGATCTTTGCCTTCAAAATCCTTTTGCTCGCCGATACCCGCCTCTATGAGCTCTGTTTCTTTTTTATTCAGTGCTTTTATGTCATCTTCTTTGTTGTAGCCCATTACTTTCGCTGAGGAATAGGAACCGAAGGACACGGCGTACTCGTTCAGCGGCAGCTGGGTCGCTCCGACGGAGATCGCTTCTCTGGACGTTCCCGGAGAGCCGACGGTCCAATTGTTCGGCCCGCTGTTTCCGTTTGATGTAACGGCCGTGACGCCTTCTGACATCGCCCAGTCAAGCGCCGTGCTTGTCGCCCAGTCTGGGTTATTCACAGAATTGCCGAGAGAAAGGTTCATGATATCCGCTCCGTCCTGTACGGCGCGTTCGATGCCGGCGATGACGTTCTCCGTTGTTCCGCTTCCGCCCGGACCGAGCACACGGTAGGCAAGGAGTGTAGCATCCGGCGCGACGCCTTTGATCGTTCCGTTTGCCGCTACCGTGCCCGCGACATGGGTTCCGTGGTCAGTCGACGCGCCTCTTGGATCACCGGACGGCGTTTCTTCAGGATCGTAATCGTTATCCACAAAATCGTATCCTTTATATTGTCCGAAATTTTTCTTTAAGTCAGGGTGTTTATATTCGACACCGGTGTCAATAATGGCAACCTTGACGCCTTTACCCGTATAGCCGAGCTTCCATGCGTCATTTGCCCCTATATAAGGCGCGCTGTCATCCATCTGCGGAGACACGGCATCCTTAGATAGGGTGATGTCTTTATCTTTGAGCTGATCGGTATGATAGGTGACATTCGGATAAACCGCTTTGACATCCTGATCACTCAGCAGTTTTGGGATTTCATTTGCCGGGAGTTTCATGGAGAAGCCGGAAAACACTTGCTCATATTCCCTGTTGATTTTTCCGTGTTTAATGGTTTTGAGCGCTTTCTTTTTCACTTTTGCGCGTTCGCTTTTCAGCTGGCTTTTTGTCTGTGCTTTGCCGAGTTCCTTTGCTTCCGCCAGTGACTTTTCCTTCAGCTCCACGATGACTGTCGTTTGTTTGCCGGTGGTCATATCAATGTCACCGAACACCTCAGCCTTCTCAAGATCAGGAGTTTGCGGTTTTGAAGCCGGCGCAGCCTGTGAACTTGTGGATAAGGTAAAGGATAAGACAAAAGCCGGAAGCAGATAACGGATGATTCCTTTTTTCAATCGTGTTTCCCCCTTTTTCTTTATCTAAATTAGAAATCTAGTATATATTTCTTGAAAATTCAAAATAATCCTTGTGACATATGACTCATTTATGGAAATTGGTCTGTGAATAAGGAGGGAGTTATACACAGAATCTTGTGTATAACTGAATAAATTTGTGTATATATATTGTTGGGAACGAGTGTTCCTATACAAAATATAGATCGAATTTGTGGATATGTGGATATACCCTGTGTTTAAGCTGTGCTTAACCAAGGGATAAGGTGTGTATAACTTTTTTTATCGGCTTTTCCATTTTTCAGGTCATTTCCATCAGCTTTCAACAAAACTTCTGAAAACTAGTTTGTTTTTTCACTCATATTGTGACAAACAATTCGCCCGGCCGCGTCTATCATAGAGTCATAGGGTTGCTAGACCCGCTAGTTTTTAGCGGAGAAGGATCGGCCGCCTTTTCCGTTAAAGCGGAGAGAAAAACAGGCCTGCGAACAAGCTGTCTGTCAAAAAGAAGCGGAGGGATGATTTGCAATGAAACGTTTGCTAGTATCTTTACGGGTGTGGATGGTCTTTCTGATGAACTGGATGGCGCCGGGTAACGGAAGATATCCATTAGCCGCCGTGTACGGAAACCAAGCGGCTTATTATAAGAAAGCGAAGCGGACGGCTGGGGCTTTTTCGTTTGTGAGCCGTGTCCGATCGGCGGATTTGACCGATGAAACGAAATCGGCCCGCGGCAGGCTGGATAAAAACCGATGGATGCCTGTCCGCAAAGAATTGCCGAAACGGGAGCGCGCGGGTCCGGCACCTTTACATCATATGAAAAAGAGGGTACAATCCCACTAAACATATGAACGGGAGCGAACCTCTTGAGAATAGACAAAGTATTAAATAACAATGCGGCGTTAATAAAAGAAGACGGACGGGAAAAGATCGTAATGGGTCCCGGAATCGCTTTTCAAAAGAGAAAAAATGATGTGATTCAAAAACATAAAATTGAAAAAATATTTGTCGTGCACGACGAAAATGAAAAGTTCAAACAAGTGTTAGAAACGCTTCCCGAAGAGCATATAGAGGCGGCTGAAGATATCATCAGCCATGCGGAGGGAGAGCTTGCGGCACCTTTGAGCGATCACATCCACATTGCGCTGGCGGACCATTTATCCTTTGCGATCGAAAGGATTCAAAACGGCCTTCAGGTGCATAACCGATTGCTTCATGAAATTAAGGCGCTTTATAAAAAAGAATATGAGATCGGCCGCTGGGCGGTTGAACACGTGAAACAAACCCTCGGTATATCATTGCCTGATGATGAGGCGGGGTATATCGCGCTTCATATCCACACTGCCAAGGCGGATGCCAAAAGCATGTATTCGGCGATGAAGCATACAACCATGATCAAAGAAATGATCGAAAAGATCGAATCCTTTTTCGAACAGAAGGTGGATGAAGACAGTATTTCCTATCAGCGCCTCGTCACGCACTTACGGTATGCGGTCAGCCGGTTGGACTCAAATGAAGCACTCCATTCCATGGACGAGGAGATGCTTTATTTCATCCAAAAAAAGTATCCGTTTGCTTATCGGTGTGCGCTTGAACTGGCGGCGTTTTTAAAAACTGAATATGATTTGAAGCTGCCGGAATCCGAGGCCGGCTATATCACGCTGCATGTCCAGCGTCTGCAAAAAAACCCGGAATAACGCGTCTGTTTCGAGAAACAGACTTTTTTTTTGAAAATATATTGACGAAAGCGCTATCATGAAATAGAATGAAAGCGCATTAAAAAAACTGAATCCGGCGGGATTGTGACTGGTAATGCAGGCAAGACCTAAAATTTGCGTACATGAAAAAGGGATCATGCTGACCTTTTTCGTTGGCGAATTTTAGGTCTTTTTTGATTTTAGAAAGGGGGATACATCATGAATTATCAAGAAACGGCAAAACAGCTTATCAAACATATCGGAGGGAAATCAAATATCATCAGCGCGACACATTGCGCGACGCGGCTCAGGCTCGTCATTCAAGATGAACAGAAGATCAGCCAGGCCGGCATTGAAGAAATAGAAGGCGTAAAAGGGGCTTTCAGCAGCTCGGGGCAATATCAGATTATATTCGGCACCGGCCTCGTGAATAAAGTGTATGACGCTTTTTCAAAAGAAGCCGATTTGGGGCGGGAGGATCGTGAGACACATCAGGACGCAGCGAAAAAAAAGCTGAATCCGGCCGCAAGATTTGCGAAGACACTGTCTAACATATTCGTTCCCATCATTCCGGCTATCGTGGCAAGCGGACTTTTAATGGGGCTGCTCGGCATGATGAAGGCTTTTCACTGGGTGTCTGAACAATCATCGCTGTTTAAGCTTTTAGACATGTTTTCAAGCGCGGCGTTTATCTTCCTGCCCGTATTCATCGGGTTCAGCGCGGCGAAGGAATTTGGCGGTAATGCCTATCTTGGTGCCGTGCTCGGGGGAATTATGATCCATCCGGCGCTTTTGAATCCGTGGGGGCTTGCGGATGCATCGCCTGATTTTATGCAGCTCTTCGGCTTCGACATTGCGCTGCTCGGCTACCAAGGGACGGTCATCCCCGTACTGTTAGCCGTTTACATTATGAGCAAAGTGGAAAAGGGCACGAGAAAAATTGTGCCTCACGCATTCGATTTATTGGTCACGCCGTTTGTCACGGTGATTGTCACAGGATTTATCACCTTTATCGCAATCGGTCCGCTTGGCAGGGCGATCGGATCAGGCATTACCGTCTCGCTGACATATGTGTATGATCATGCGGGCATTGTTGCCGGACTGCTTTTCGGCGGTCTTTATCCGCTTATTGTGCTTACCGGTGTGCATCACAGCTTTCATGCGATTGAGGCCGGCCTCATCGCTGATTTGGGCAGAAACTATATCCTTCCTATCTGGTCGATGGCGAATGTCGCTCAGGGCGCGGCGGGACTGGCTGTATTTTTCCTGACGAAAAAAGCGAAAATGAAAGAAATCGCTCTGCCGGCCGCATTTTCCGCTTTTCTCGGTGTAACCGAACCAGTCATTTTCGGTGTGAACCTAAGATACCGCAAGCCGTTTATCGCGGGAATGATCGGCGGAGCGCTGGGCGGAGCCTATGTCGTGGTGACCGGTGTCGCCGCCAATGCCTACGGTCTGACCGGAATTCCGATGATTGCCATCACGGCTCCGCTCGGTTTAGGAAATCTTATAAACTATCTGATCGGAATGGGCATCGCCTCTGTCTCGGCGTTTATTGCCGCTTACATTATGGGAGCTAAAGAAAAGGAGGCCGTCAAATGAGGACACCGGATCAAGAGCTGCGCCTGCAGGCTGAGGAAGCGAAAAAGAAGCGGGGAGAAACAGCCGCGTCAGATCCATACCGCCAGAACTATCATATTATGCCGCCGGTCGGGCTTTTAAATGATCCGAACGGCGTGATCCAATGGAACGGCGTATATCACTTGTTTTTTCAATGGCAGCCATTTCATACGGGGCACGGCGCGAAATTTTGGGCGCATGTGACGACGAAGGATTTCGTTGAGTGGAAAGAGGAAGAAATCGCGCTTGCGCCGGGTGAGTGGTATGACAAAAACGGCTGCTATTCCGGAAGCGCCATCGAAAAAGACGGGCGGCTCTGCCTGATGTACACAGGCAATGTCCGTGACGGAGAAGGCAATCGGGAAACGTATCAATGCCTCGCCGTATCCGAAGACGGGATCGTATTTGAAAAAAAAGGAGTTGTCGCGCGTCTCCCGGAAGGCTATACCGCTCATTTCCGTGATCCGAAGGTTTGGAAGAAAGACGGAGCGTATTACATGGTGCTTGGCGCGCAGACAGAAAAACTCACCGGAAGCGCTGTGTTGTTCACATCAGAGGACTTGACGGATTGGACGTTTCTCGGTGCGATTGCGGGAGCGGACTCCGGCGGTCTCGGGTCATTCGGTTATATGTGGGAATGTCCCGACTTGTTTTCCCTTGACGGAACCGACGTGCTGCTCGTATGTCCGCAGGGGCTTGAAGCCGACGGGATAAAATATCATAACAGCCACCAGGCGGGCTATTTCCTCGGCAGGCTGCATACAGAGCCGCCAGAATTTAAGCACGGTGAATTTACGGAGCTTGACAGAGGATTTGATTTTTATGCGGCGCAGACGCTGGAAGATGATAAGGGACGGAGGATTCTGTTCGCGTGGATGGGCGTTCCGGATCAGCATGAGGACAAACATCCGACCCATGCGTATCACTGGATTCACTGCTTAACGATGCCGAGACAGCTGTCACTGTCCAACGGCAGAATCATACAGCGCCCGCTTTCGGAAATGAAATCACGCCGCACGGATGAACAAAAGCACCGTCTTCAATTGAATTGCTCGTCTGTAAGCCTCCCGGTGAAAGATGCGTCCCGGGCTGAAGTGCTGCTGGAGGACATCACTTGCGAATCCGGTTTTGAAATCTCAATTCGGGGCGCGGCCCGGTTTATATTTCATCAGGAAGAGGGGCTGGCTGTGCTGGAGCGCACCGCTTTCAGCGGAGAAGAAAAAGAAAAGAGAAGCTGCGCCATCAGCGAGGTGCATTCCGTGCAGCTCTTTCTGGATGCATCCTCGATTGAATTGTTTTTGAATGATGGAGAAGAGGTATTCAGCGCCAGATATTTTCCTTTCCCGGGAAATGATGACGTAACCGTCACTTCGGCAGGAAAAACGGAAATAAATGGCTCGATTTGGACACTTTTGTAGAAAATCGTTCTTTTTTCTTATGTGAAACCTATGCCATCTGTGCTATTCTTCAAACGGAAGCCTATGATTCCAGGAATAAAAGGAGTTGTTTTCTCAGTTTTGAAAAATCAGAAGATGACGCCGAAATGTTTACTTGTCAAAGCCGCAGAGCAAGTGGAAGATAAGCGGGAAGAATATAAAGAAGTATTGCTTCAGCTGAATCGCATGCTCAAGAGAGCTGAGCCGCACAATGAATGGAGTGATCGGCTGATGCATACATATGAACAGATGAAGGAATATGCGCTGTTTGTGCAGTCTATTGAGATGTTTTTGCGGTCATCCGCGAAAAAAATGAAATAATCCCCCTCGGGTAATGAGGGGGATATTTATTTTATTTTCCGTTAAGACGCATCGCCGAATGTTTAGTCGGTCCGATGTATTGGTTCAGCGGGAAGGATTCTTTGATTGCCGCGGTGATAAATTCTTTTGCCGCGTAGATGGCTTCCTTCACTTCAGCGCCTTTGGCCAGTTCTGCCGTCACGGCGGCGGAGAATGTGCATCCGGCTCCGTGCGTGTAAGGTGTATCAATCATTTCGCTTTCTAATACTTCCGCGGTTTCTCCGTCATACAGCACGTCGATCGCTTTTTCATGTTTCAATTTGCCTCCGCCTGTAATCAATACATATTTCGCGCCGAGTTCGTGAATTTTCTTGGCCGCTTCTTTCATGTCTTCCACCGTTTTTAATTCATCCATACCGCTCAGCTGGCTTGCTTCAAACAGGTTTGGCGTGATGACGGTTGCCAGAGGCGCCAATTGGGTGCGAAGCGCTTCGGCATGCTCCGGATACAGCACTTCGTTCGCTCCTTTACAGACCATGACAGGATCGATAACGACATTCTTCAGCTGTTTTTCTTTAATCGTTTTCGCCGCAAGCTCTATGATCTCCACGGTAGGGAGCATTCCCGTTTTCATGGCGTCTACGCCGATTCCGTCAACAATCGTCGCCAGCTGTGCGCGAATCGTATCGGCATCGATCGGAAATACTTGATGATCCCAGCTGTTCTCCGGATCCATCGCTACGATCACGGTCAAAGCCGTCATTCCGTATACGTTTTTTTCTTGAAATGTTTTTAAATCGGCCTGAATTCCCGCGCCGCCGCTGGAATCAGAACCGGCAATAGTAAGTGCTTTGTGCATTGACATATCAATGGCCTCCATCAGTGTTTTATATCTCATTATAGTTAGATTTTCTTCCGATCACAATACGGAAGGCTTGGAGGAATGATTTGACAGCCGCGGGGGATGTGCGTACAATACCTACATAAGAATACTAGGTAAGGGTGAGAAAATAAATGCTCAACAGGGAGCTTGTAAAGGGAAGCACGGTCATTCTGGTGCTGACGCTGCTGAATGAACGGCCCATGTACGGGTATGAACTTGTGAAAGAAATGGAGAAAAGAAGCGGGAATGAACTGCAAATGAAGGAAGGCACGCTGTACCCATCGCTTCATAAGCTTGAACGCCAAAGCTATATTTCTTCTTACTGGGAAAAGCAGACCAAAGGGCCGGACCGAAAATATTACCGGATCACCGATGAAGGAAAAAACATTCTAGCCGAACGGACGAAGGAATGGAATCTGTTCTCTGCTCTGATGGACCGGATGCTGAAGCGGGGCGGGCAGAATGGATAAAGACCTTTATGTGCAGGAAATCAGAAAAGGGCTGGAAGGCAAGTCCGGAAGCCGTGAATTATTAAAAGAAATCGAAAGCCATATTCATCATGCCATTTGTGATCATCTGGAAAAAGGCAAAACCGAAAGCGAAGCGATGGCGCTTATTCTGCGGGAAGTAGGGACTCCGTCTGAGATTATCTCTGCTTTTCAAAAAGCTTCGGCGGTGCCCGCGCGGACTTTTATGCTCTTTTATCTGTTCTGCAACTGCGGTCTTTTTGTGATGGGGGCGATGATTACGATGATGCACGCGTGGAGAATTCATCCCGCTGTTGACGCGCTGTGGAAAGGGATTTCCGTGTCAGTATGGCTGATCATGATCGGTTATGTGCTGTATTGGTTCCAAATCGGCTATCAAGCTGGCAAAGAGTTCGGGGCTGGCGGCAAAAAGCTTGCTGAGCGGACGGTATGGGCTTCAATGGTGCCGAATCTATGTTTTATGTTTGTCTTTTTGTTCAATCTGGTTCCGGCTGGGCTGTTTCCTTCGGCGGTCACACCGAGTTTTGCGGCAGTATGCGCCGTTGTGACGGTCTGTTTTCCGTTTTGCGGAAAATTGGGTTTTTACGCAGGCAGGCAGAGACTTGCCTGATTTTTTTCACTATATACATAGAATTTCTATATAGGAGTGATGAAATGAGACTGGGTTCGTGGATATACGGCGCGTGCGCCCAAATAGCCGTTACCGTGTTTACCGTTTTCAGCTTGCTTCTCGTATTGCCTGTTGTGAGTCTTTTTATTATGGTAATGAACACGCTGCAAGACGCTTTTTTTGCTGTTTTCGGGATTTTGTTCCTTCTCTTATTTTATGCGCTGGGGTGGCTTTGGGCTGTTTCATTTGCACGGGAGTGGAAAGTGAAACTTTTCGAGCTGCAGATCAGTTCGCTCATTCCGCTGGCGGGTATATTATACTTGTACATTGACAGCGGGGTGAGTATACCGGAACTGATTCATGATTGGGATGAGGATGGATGTGCGCTTGTCCCGCCGGCTTTCGTCTGTTTGTGCACATGCTATGCGATGGTGTTGGTGCCTGTTTATCAATCAAAACTTTGGAACGCCATGGAGGCGGGCAGACTTAATGCCAAGGCGGTCTGCACTGTTTGGGGAGACCTTCTGATCATTCTCGTTTTGCTGGCGGGCATGACCTGGATTTGTTTCTGAATGGGCCGAAATCAAAAATCCCCCCTGATCTCTCCGCCGCTTTATGTTTTAATAGAACATGAGAAAAAGCAGAAGGAGCGGATCATGAATATATCAATTGTCATAGTCACGTATAATCGGATTCCGGCTTTGTGTGAGCTGCTGGAGTCGATTTCCATGCAGACCATAAAGCCTTATGAAGTGATCATTGTAAATGATGCCGGGGAATCGGTCGAACAAGCGAAGCAGCTGTACAGCGATCTGCCGATTCAGATTATTGATTTAGAACAGAATGCCGGACATGTGGAAGCTCGGAACGCAGGTGTGAAAAAAGCGTCGGGTGATTGTATCATGCTGTGCGATGATGATGATTTCATTACGCCGGGCCATTTGGAAAGAATGGCGGCTGCACTTGCTGATGCGGATTTTGTCCATTCTGACGCGGAAATTGTGTCATTTGAAGAACGGGGCGGCACAAGATATCCGATGTCACGGAAGCCGTTCGCCTATACGGCGGATTATGCGGATATGCGGGTATTTTCCACGTACGTTCCGTCAGGCAGCATGTACAGGCGTTCTCTGCATGACACGTTAGGGTATTTTGATCCGGATGTCCATAATTATTGGGACTGGGACTTTTATTTGCGCGCCGCGAAACAGCACCGTGTGAAGCGTGTTCCTTGCGCGAGCGTCATATATGCGTTTTTTGAGGGAGGCGGCAATCAGTCCGCGGATCTCGGCGGCAAACGGAAGCGGTACTTAGACCGGTTAAGCGAAAAGCACGGGCTTGGGGAGCTCCCGACGAAAAACTTCGCGGTTCTTCTTGAAGAGCCGGACATGAAGAGGCGGGAGGCGCCGACTGACATTGTGTGGGACGGAAAGCCCGTCCATTCAAGACTGCACAGTTCATAAGGGGGACGGACAGTTTGAAACAGCTTTTAAAAGACAGCTGGTGGAATCAGCTGAAAGATGAATTTGACAAACCGTATTATCAAGAGCTGAGAGAAATGCTGAAACAAGAATACAGCAGCCAAACGATTTATCCTGACAGCCATGATATTTTTAACGCCTTGCATTATACGCCCTATGAGGATGTAAAAGCGGTCATTCTCGGACAGGACCCGTATCACGGGCCAGGACAGGCGCACGGGCTTAGTTTTTCCGTTCAGCCCGGGGTCAGACAGCCGCCGTCTTTGAAAAATATTTTCATAGAGCTTCAGGACGATATCGGCTGCTCCGTACCGAACCACGGATCGCTCGTCAGCTGGGCGAAGCAGGGAGTGCTTTTGTTAAACACAGTGCTTACGGTTCGCCGCGGTCAGGCCAATTCCCACAAAGGCAAGGGATGGGAGCGGCTCACTGACCGCATCATTGATGTGGTGAATGAAAGAGAGAAGCCGATTGTCTTTATCCTATGGGGGCGTCACGCGCAGATGAAAAAAGAGCGCATTGACACATCGAAACACATTATTATTGAATCGACTCATCCGAGCCCGTTTTCGGCAAGGAACGGCTTTTTCGGGAGCAGACCGTTTTCCCGTACAAACGCCGCCCTTGAAAAAATGGGGGAGCAGCCGATCGATTGGTGCATCCCCGACCTGCCGCAATAAACGGTTTTTTTGAGGCGCTTCCGCCCGGCGGAAGCGTCTTTTTTGACGTTCCGGGCGGTATGCCGTCAGAAAAAATAACAAACTCAATTCTGCGATTCGCTCAGAAATTTGATAAAATGCAGGAAGAAGACAAATTACTGCTGGAGGATTTACTCATGAACATACATATCTCTGCTTTGATTCAGAAGATGGAAGAAGAACTGAGGCAGGCGAAAACGGCGACCCGCACCGAGGAGGTCAAAATGCACGCGGCCGCCATCCGCTCTCTGTGTGATGTCGTGCTCGGCACTCAGACGCACACCGCTCTGGCGCCTGTGCAGAATCCGATTCCGAAAGCGGCGCCGAAACCTTCCGCGTCTCCTTCGACAGACCCGCTGCTGCTTGAAAAAATGATGGGCAGCGCCGGGCTGAACCAATATCAGAAAAAAGCGAAAGACGAACGTGAGGAAGACGGAAACGGGGATTCCATTTTCGATTTTTAACAGGAGAGGTTGATTGACTTGAAACTGATACTCGGGGGTTTGCAATGGACGGCATTTATGATTGCGGCTGCGATTGTAGTTCCTGTCGCCATCGCACAATCATTTCACTTGAACCATGCCGATTCTGCCGCATTGATTCAGAGCACATTTTTTGTGCTTGGCGTCGCCGCGGTCATCCAATGTCTCCAGGGACATCGTCTGCCGATTAATGAAAGCCCGGCAGGCTTATGGTGGGGCGTATACACGATTTACGGCGGACTGACTGGCACGGTGTTTGCGACATTCGGCGAGACGCTGCGGGCGCTGCAGGGGGCGCTGTTATTAAGCGCTGTCTTTTTCTTTTTGTTCAGCCTTTTTAAAGTGATTGAACGGCTGGCCGTGCTGTTTACGCCGGTTGTGACCGGTGTGTATCTGCTGCTGTTGGTCATGCAGCTGAGTCAGCCGATTGTGAAAGGCCTTTTGGGCATCGGCTATTTAAAAAACAGCGTCGACGGCCTTGTATTCGGGCTCGCCATGGTTGTGACGGCGGCGATGTTCATCATGTCCCGATCGAATGTTACGTTCTTAAGACAGTATGCGATTCTCCTTTCGCTTGCCGGCGGATGGATCTTATTCGCCGTCTTCGGCGCTGCCAAACCGATTCAAATACCGGACCGCGTGATTCAGCTGCCGGCTCTTTTTCCGTTTGGAAAACCCGTGTTTGACAGCGGCCTGATTATTACATCACTCTTCATTACCGTGCTTTTGATTGTCAACATGCTCGCGAGCATCCGGGTTGTAGAAGCGGCGGTGAAAAAATTCGGCGGCACCGTCGGGAAACGGCGTGAGCGTCCGGCTGGGTTTGCGGCTTCGATCAGCCACCTTTTGAGCGGACTGTCAGGGGGCATTGCGCCTGTGCCGATTTCAGGGGCGGCCGGTTTTATTGAGACGACGAAGCTTCCTTCGAAAAAGCCGTTTCTTTTGGGAAGTGTATTTGTCGTGATCATCAGTATGATCCCGCTATTTATGAATGCGTTTGCGAGTCTGCCCTCACCGGTCGGCTTTGCGGTAAACTTCGTCGTTTTCTCCACGATGGCGGGTCTTGCCTTTACGGAGTTTGACTCTTATGAGAAAGCGGAGCAAAAACGAATCCGTTCCATTATCGGTCTGGCGCTCCTGACGGGAGTCGGTGTGATGTTTGTGCCGGAGAGCGCGTTATCGGGAATGCATCCGATACTGATTTCGCTCTTAAGCAACGGTCTTGTGCTCGGGACGCTGCTGGCGATAGCGATTGACCGAATCCAGCTTATCAAAAAGAAAAAATCCGACAATCTCGTGTCATCGGACGGCGGACGTTGAATTTTGCCGATGTTGGGTTATGATTGAATTGGAAACTTTAACGAAAAGGCGGGAGAAAAATAGATGAAAGTGTTTATTATTCTTGGTGCGATTAACGCTTTATTGGCCGTGGCGCTGGGCGCTTTCGGCGCGCATGGGCTTGAAGGGAAAATCCCCGATAAATATTTACAGGTGTGGCACACAGGTGTGCAATATCATATGTATCACGCGCTCGGTCTTCTGGCTGTCGCGTTTTTGGCCGAAAAGCTTTCTGGCGCAGGCAGTGTTTCTGTTGCGGGCTGGCTGATGTTTGCGGGCATCGTTCTGTTTTCAGGAAGCCTGTACGTATTGAGCGTGACGCAGATTTCCATTCTAGGCGCGATTACACCGCTCGGCGGCGTGGCGTTTATCATCTCTTGGATTATGATTATCGTCGCGGCCGTCAAATATTTATAAAGAAAAAAAGCCAATCCTCTGTCAAGTGAGCGATTGGCTTTTTGATTTATCTCGGAGAATAAGAAGACATGGAGTACGGATAAGTATAAGCGATTTCCTCATCAAACGTGATGTAATCAAGGTAAATGGTCAGAAGCAGATAGCGGGTGCCCGTTTTCGGATCGCTGATGATGATATGGTCACGTCCCGCCGCCTGAATCACACCGCGGAAAATCTTTGAATTCCATTCTTTGCTGTTTTCAAATGTCATATAAATCGTCGCCGTTTTGCCCCGGTTCAACCGCAGAATATTTTCAATGTATGACTCTTCAATCGGCAGCATGCCGGGAACGTTTTGTGACGATGATGGACCTGACGGAATCTGAAAGCTGCCGCCGCCCTGCTGCTGCGGCTGGCCGGGGAACCCCCCGCCGAAGCTCTGCTGGCCTTGCTGCATCGGCATTGTCATTTGCTGCTGCATCGGCATCATTTGTGATCCTTGGCCCTGAGGCTGCGGATAAGGATTAGGCCCGAGCTGCGGCTGGTATCCTTGCATATCCATTCCCATCCCCATCCCTTGCATTTGCTGATATTGATTCTTTTTCGGTTTCATATTTTTCCTCCTTTGATGAAAACCTCTTGATGCTGAAACCTCCTGACAAGTATCAGACAGCCGACAGAGCGGCTGCTGTTTTTATCTATTCCACCATATGAGCCCAAAGAAAGATTTATGCGAAAAAAGAAAATACGCTCCAATGAGTCCGGACATCAGAGCCGGCTTTTTTTGTGCGCGCAATGCTGACTTTTCACATAATAGTCTGTATTCCTAGCGCATCTTCCGCATAAGGAACATATGATAGCGGTAGTTTCAGGTGCGAAAAGGGGGTGACGAGTTGCCTAAAGTGTCAGTGATCATGACGAGCTATAACAAAAGTGACTATGTGGCCCGCTCTATTAAAAGTATTTTGTCTCAGACGTTTACGGACTTTGAGCTGTTCATTATGGATGACAACTCAAATGAAGCGACATTGGCGGAAATACGTCCTTTTCTCACGGATGACCGCATCCGGTTTTATCAAAGCGATGTATCGGGCGTCAAAGAAAGAACGGAAAAAACACGCTACGCCGCCTTGATTAATCAGGCAATAGAAATGGCGGAGGGCGAGTACGTGACGTATGCGACCGACGACAACACGTATGTGCCGGAACGGCTTGAGAAAATGGTGAAAGAGCTTGATGAAGACCCGGAAAAAGCCGTCGTGTATTCAAGTTCCAAAACCTATCATCTGAATCAGCGGAAAGAGACGGTGAAGGAGACGGCCAGGCCCGCCGAACGGATCGTGTGGAACGCGCCGTGCGCCATTGACCATTGTTCGGTCATGCACCGGTTTTCCGTGCTGGAACAGGTCAAATCGGCATTCGGTTCCTATTGGGATGAAAGCCCGGCGTTTTACCGGATTGGTGACGCCCGTTTCTTCTGGAGAGTGAATCATTTTTATCCGTTTTACCCGATTTCTGAGGAGCTTGATATCAATTATATTACCGATCAATCCATCCATTATCAGCTTTTCGCGGCGGAGAAAAACGAGTTTGTGAACAGCCTTCCGCAGCAGACCACGTGCCGGGAGCTGAGGGAATCATTAAAAAAGCTTGGAAAGGGGTGAGGGCTTGTCGGCATACTTAGCGAACTATTGGGTGCTGTACCGGCAGTATATTGACCTTTTTCAGTCACTTCGCTACAAAGACATCCCGCTCGCATTGATCAGTAATTTTTATCAATATATCAGTCCGGCGCTTCGGGAGAGCATGGAGCAGAACCCAGAGCTTTTCGGTCCGGCTGATCAGCATATTTCTGAAGCCGGTATACAGCCATATTATGATCAAAAAAGGCAAAACATTAAGAAAACAGATGAGAAACCGGTAAACGGAAAGGTCATTCTGCATTTCGATCATCTTCGGTTCACCGAGGGAAACTACCGGCAGTTTGATCCGGCAAAAACAGCGGTACTGGCCAGATGGAGTCTGCCTGACCATTACGGGCTGCCCGTTATCTGCAAATTGGAGCTGACGGGAATGGAGCAAAAAGGGAATCCCGTCCCTTATATTGAAAAAGCCCATTCCATTTTGAAAGAGCTTCACAGCCATCCCGCTTTCGGAAACAGAGAATTTCAGGAACGTTTGTATAAAGACATTCCATTATTTATTGAAGCGATTGACGCCGTTGATATTTTGTTTACGGCCGAGAAGATTTCCGCCGTTGTAGTCGGCACGACGGAGGATATTTACAGCCGTGTGCTGGCGCTGATGTCCGCGAAAAAAAACGCCGTCAGCATCTGTCTGCAGCACGGAGCGCTCATGGGAGATGAAGCGTTTCTGCCCGTATTTACGGACTATCAGGCCGTATTCGGGGCTTATGAAGCGGAGTGGTATAAAGCAAAAGGCTGCAGGGATGAACAAATCATCATTACGGGGCATCCCCGTTTCGACGAGATTTTCTCAAGAGAGCCGATAGATCAGGACACGTTTTACCGCAAACTTTCTTTTCTCCCGTCAAAGCGGACGGTGCTGATCGCCACGCAGCCGTTTTCTGATGAATTTTATACGGGCGTGCTTGAAGAGCTTGCCGGCCAAAAGAACATGCAGCTCATTATTAAACCGCATCCGTGGGAAATCGGCAAAAACAAGCTGGATGTTTACAATCAGGTGCTGCGGAAATATAAAGCAGGAAAAATCATCAAAAAAGAGATGGAGCTGTATGATATTCTCCCTTATGTTGACGCTGCGGTGACACAGACATCAACGGTCGGTCTTGAAGCGATGCTGTTTCAAAAGCCCGTGCTGATCGGAAAATCAGCGGGAACCCGCCGATACCCTTATTATCATTCACTTGGAGAATTTGTTTTTGAGGACCCGCAGGCACTTGCTCAGGAATTAATCCGGATATGCGAAAGCCCCGCAGAATATCAAAAAGCGGAACAGGCGCGCCGTGCTTTTGTCGCCGCGAACTACCCGGTTCAGGATTCGCTTGCCGCTTTATGCCAAGTGCTTCAGGAAAAAACCGGAGTCAGCTTCAGACGGGTTGACCCTTCATAAAAAAGATAGGAGCGCAAAGAAAATGGTGCAAAAAAGATCAGCTTTTCTTCCCTATTCATTGCCCATGATCGGGAAGGACGAAATTCAGGAGGTTATTGATACGCTTGAATCGGGCTGGCTTTCAAAGGGACCGAAAGTAGAGGCGTTTGAAAAAGCCTTTGCCGCCTGGACGGGGGCAAAGCACGCGATCGCGCTGAACTCATGTACCGCCGCTTTGTTTTTGGCCCTGAAAGCGAAAGGGATCGGTCCCGGCGACGAGGTCATCACGTCTGCCGTGACGTTCAGTTCAACGGCCAATACAATCGTGCACACAGGCGCCGTTCCGGTGTTTGTTGACATCGATCCGCTTTCGCTGAATGCGGACCCTAAAAAAATTGAGGCGGCCGTCACCCCGCGGACAAAAGCGATTGTACCCGTTCATTTCGCCGGCCAGTCGTGTGATATGGATCAGATTCTGGCCATTGCCGAAAAGCATCAGTTATTTGTCTTAGAGGATGCCGCACATGCCGTGTATACCACGTATAAACAGAAAATGATCGGATCAATCGGCGATGCGACGGCATTCAGCTTCTACGCGACAAAAAACCTGGCAACCGGTGAAGGCGGCATGCTGACGACGGACGATGACGGGCTCGCCGATCAGATCAGGGTGCTCAGCCTTCACGGCATGAGCAAAGGCGCGTGGAACCGCTATTCTTCAAACGGAAGCTGGTACTACGAGGTCGAAACGCCCGGCTATAAAATGAATATGTTTGATCTTCAGGCAGCGCTTGGGCTTCATCAGCTGAAACGGATTGACAGCATGCAGCAAAGAAGAGCCGACATTGCGAGCCGCTACCAGGACGCCTTCAGACACATGAAAGGGCTGACCATCCCGCATGTCAGTGATGACGGGCGGCATGCATGGCATCTGTATGTTCTTCAAATAGAGGAGCAGGAGGCCGGGGTCAGCCGGAACGATCTGATTTCCGCTTTAAAAGACCAATATAATATCGGTACAAGTGTTCATTTTATTCCGGTTCCGTTCCATCCGTATTATCAAAAAACGTACGGGTATAAGGAGACTGACTTTCCGGCCGCTGCAGCGTATTATCACCGCACCGTGTCACTCCCTCTTTATCCGTCAATGACAGATGACGACGTTGAATACGTCATTGCAGCCGTTACGGATATCGTCAAAGGGGCTGATTAGGTGTACAGACTGAGGGAAAATCTTGCGCAGGACATGATTCATACCTTCCTGCATCAGAAGGGCATTCAGCCGGAAGCCTATGAATCGTCGCTCTGTTTATTGGAAGAAAACAGCCTTCAAGGCGTGATTTTATATGAAAACTCTTCGTGGGAAAGTCAATTGTTCCGAAAAAATATCATCAATGTGAAGCTTGCAGCCGCAAACAGCGCCGGACAGCTCAAAAGGCTGTTTCAGGAATTTTACGCGGCAAGGCGGGCGGACGGCACTGATTTTATATTTATTAAAATACCGGCTGAAGATATCGGCGCGATGCAGGTCGTTCAGCAGCTTCCGAACGCTTATTTTGTAGGGAGTCTGCTCAAGCTCGTCAGTCCGGTGCGTGTATATAACAGCACACCGCCGTTTGAGATTACAGAAGCCGGACCCGGCGACACGGAAGCGATCAGCCGGCTGGCCCGCGACGCCTTTACAAAAAGCAGGTATTACCAAGATCCCCGCCTCAGCTATGAAAGTGCAAACCGCCTGTTTGAAGAGTGGGCGCGGAATAACGCGGAAGGCAGAGCTTCGTTACAATTCGCCGCCACATATAAGGGAGAGACCGTGGGCTTTATTCAGGGGCTGTCTAAAGGCGATGAATTCGTCCTTGATCTGATGGCGGTAAAGCCGGGCTTTGAAGGGAAAGGAGCGGGATTCCATTTAGCGGCGCACATTATTGAACAATCATTGCGCTTTCAGCATAAGACTGTATCAGCGGGAACGCAGCTCCACAATGTAAGAGCCATCCGCCTGTATGAAAGAATGGGATTTAAAGCGGATGCGTCCTATTACTACTATCATGTGTGGCCCGGGAAGGAGGCGGACTGATGGCATCATGCCAAATCGGAACGAAGTCAATCGGCGAAGGTTCGCCCGTATTCATCATCGCCGAAGCTGGAATTAATCATGACGGAAAACTGAGCCAGGCGTTTGAATTGATAGATGCGGCCAGTGAGGCCGGCGCGGACGCGGTCAAGTTCCAAATGTTTCAGGCTGACAAAATGTATCAGAAAGACCCCGGCTTGTACAAAACCGCTGCGGGAAAAGACGTCTCGATATTTTCTTTAGTGCAATCAATGGAAATGCCCGCTGAGTGGATCGAACCGCTGCTTGAATATTGTAAGAAAAAAGGCGTGCTGTTTTTAAGCACGGTATGTGACGAAGGCTCTGCCGACTTACTGTATGCGACTTCCCCTTCAGCTTTTAAAATCGCCTCCTACGAGCTGAACCATCTGCCGTTATTGAAATATGTCGCGGGGCTGAAGACCCCGATTATCTTCTCCACCGCGGGCGCTGATATTTCAGATATTCAGGAGGCTTATCAAACCATTACCGGCGAGGGGAACAAAGAAATTGCGATCATGCATTGTGTGGCGAAATATCCCGCGCCGCCTGAATACAGCAATCTGAGCGTCATTCCCATGCTTGCCGCCGCATTCCCGGATGCAGTGATCGGTTTCTCCGATCACAGCGCCCATCCGTATGATGTGCCGTGCGCGGCGGTCAGGCTCGGAGCGAAACTGATTGAAAAGCATTTTACGATCGATAAAAACCTGCCCGGTGCTGATCACTCCTTCGCCCTCAATCCGGATGAATTAAAACAAATGGTTGCGGCGATCCGCTCAGTTGAAGCGGAGCTGCGGCAGGGGCATCACGCTTCGGTGCCGGAAGTGCTGTCGGGAAGCTCCCATAAAACCACGACACCGATTGAAGGAGATATCAGAAGGTTCGCTTACAGAGGCATTTTTTCAACAGCGCCGATTCAAAAAGGCGAATGTTTTACGGCGGAAAACCTTGCCGTCCTTCGTCCCGGCCAAAAACCGCAGGGGCTCCACCCGAGATATTTTGAACTTTTAACTGACGGGACGCGTGCGGTCAGGGATATCCCCGCTGACACGGGCATCACTTGGGATGACCTTTTGACGAAAGGCAGCCCATATGATGACTGACATTTTGTTTATCATTCAGGCGCGGATGGGAAGCGGGCGTCTTCCCGGCAAAGTGCTGAAACCGATCGGCGGGTATACGATTCTCGATATGATTGTCAAAAGGGTTCGGCAAAGCGCGTATTATGATCAATCGCGGGATAATCTGATCGTCGCCGCGTCTGACAGCAAGACCGACGACATTTTGTCTGCGCACTGCCTCAGCAAGAACTACCGTGTGCACCGCGGCAGCGAGCAGCGCGTGCTTGACCGGTTTGCACAAGTCATCGAACGAGTAAAACCGGACATCGCAGTCAGACTGACGGGGGATAACCCGTTTGTCGACCCTTCACTGCTTGATTTTCTGATTCAATCGCATTTAGATCAGCACGCGGACTACACGTATATCTGCGGTACACCGCTCGGCATCGGCGGCGAGGCGGTAAACGCGCGACTTTTAACGGAGATCAATGCCGACAAAACGCTGGCGGACAAATACCAGGAACATGTCACGCTTTTAATAAGAGAATCTCCTGAGAGGTACCGGCTTCTCTTTCCTGAGCCCCCGCAGGAACTCCGGGCTCCTCACTTGCGGATGACCGTCGATACAGAAGAGGACTACAGGCTGGCCCGCGAGCTGTACGTAAAAGCGGGCTCGCGTCCTGATATTCCGGCAAAAGAATTGATCCATCTGCTGAATCGTGATCCGGAGCTCAGGGCCATTAATCAAATGATCCGGCAAAAAGAGGCTGATTAGCATGCGGGTTCTGATTTTCGCTGACGGGGGCCGTGACATCGGCATGGGGCACGCGGTCCGGATGAAGCTGCTTGCCGGTGTCATTAAGAACAATTGCTCAATAACGTTCTGCACAAATAAAGAGGCTTCTTCTTATCTGTCTTCTTATCTGTCTTCTGACCAATGGGAAGTGATCATCAAGCCTGACAAGGGACAGAAGGAATTTATTGTCCGGGAAATAAACAGGCAGGCTCCTGACCTTCTTATATTCGATCTGCTCGAGATGCCGTGTGACTGGTTAGAGGAAGTCAAAAATCATTCATCGGCACGCATCGTCTTATTTGAAGAAAAACGGGAACATGTCATTCATTTATGCGATGCCGTTATAAACGGCATTTACGGCGGGCTGAAAAGCCGGACGGTCCAAATGGGCAGCGCCGCTGTATATGAAGGCCCGGAGTATATGATTCTTCATCCGGGTTTTGAAAAAGCCAAACAGCTTTATCAGCTGAGAAAAGAATGCCGGACCATATTGGTCTCATTAGGAGGAAGCGACCCGAAGAAGCTTGTCTTTAAAGTGATGGAAGCATGCCGCCGCATCCCCGGCATTCAGCGAAAACGAGTGATCATCGTCATGGGCGGCGCCGCGCCTCATGCTGATAACGTGCGCGCGCATCTTACACAAATGCCTTATGCCGAGATGGTAAGGCAGACAAATGACATGGCCGCGCTTCTTTCGAGGGCTGATATGGCCGTCGTGTCCGGCGGGATCACTTTATATGAAACCATTTGTACAGGTGTGCCCTGTATCGTACTTTCTCAAGTGGAGCATCAAACTGAGACGGCGGAAAAATTCGCCGCACGGGGGGCCGCCGTTCATCTCGGCCTTGGTGAATGCATATCACCGGACGTTCTCGCACGGCATATGTCTGACATGGCCGCTGATTATCCGATGCGGACCGGACTTCATCAAAACGGAAAGCCGCTGGTTGACGGCAGGGGCATCAAACGGGCGGCGGCGATTCTTTATGATTTGTGATAAAACCACACGTAAGGAAGTGTTCATGTGAAAGGTGTTATCTTAGCCGGAGGCACCGGCTCACGCCTTATGCCGCTGACAAAAGCGGTCAATAAGCATTTACTCCCTGTCGGTCCATATCCGATGATTTACTGGTCGGTCATGAAGCTGGAAGAAGCGGGGATTACAGATATCTTGCTGATTACGCAAAAAGAATATATTCCGCAATTTCATAAACTTCTCGAAACCGGAGAAGAGCTCGGCGTCTCAATCACATATCAGGTTCAGCCAGCCGCATCCGGCATATCCGACGGTTTATCATACGCAAAGCGGTTTACAGGTCGCGATCCGTTCGTTCTGCTTTTGGGAGATAATATTTTTGAAGATTCATTAAAACCTTATACGGAGCGTTTCGCAAAGCAGGGAAAAGGAGCGAAAGTGCTGCTGAAAGAAGTGGACGATCCGGAGCGCTTCGGCATCGCCGAGATTGATGAGAAAAACAAACGGATCAAGTCGATCGTTGAAAAGCCGGAGCAGCCGCCGACCAGACTATGCGTCACAGGGATCTACATGTACGACGCAGAAGTGTTTTCCTATATTGAACAAATTTCCCCTTCAAAACGCGGCGAACTGGAAATTACGGATGTCAATAATTTATACATTGAACAAAGTGAGCTGACGTATGATGTGTTAACGGGCTGGTGGGTGGATGCGGGCACGCATGAATCGCTCTACCTCGCCGGAAGCCTGGCGCATCAGGCATTACAGAAAGGACAGGAGCATTAATCATGCCAAAATCATATTTAATTACAGGGGGCGCCGGATTTATCGGCCTTACTTTTACAAAGATGATGCTGAAAGAAACGGACGCGCAGATTACCGTCCTGGATAATCTCACGTATGCAAGCAGGCCGCTTGAAATAGAAGCCTTAAAAAAGAACGGCCGTTTCCGTTTTATCAAAGGTGACATTTCTGAAAAAGAGGACATTGACAAAGTCTTTTCCCAAATGTATGACGCTGTCATTCATTTTGCGGCTGAATCCCATGTGGACAGAAGCATAAATCAGGCAGAGCCGTTCATCACAACAAATGTGATGGGCACATACCGACTGGCGGACGCGGTGTTACAGGGAAAAGCCGGCAGGCTGATTCACATTTCCACAGATGAGGTGTACGGAGATTTGGCGCCGGATGATCCCGCTTTTACGGAGACGACGCCGCTTTCTCCGAACAACCCGTATTCGGCCAGCAAGGCAAGCTCAGACCTGCTCGTCATGTCTTATGTGAGAACCCATAAGCTTCCAGCCATCATTACGAGATGCAGCAACAATTACGGGCCGTACCAGCATCACGAGAAAATGATTCCGACCATTATCAGGCATGCCGTAAACGGCACGCCGGTTCCGCTGTACGGCGACGGGATGCAGATCAGAGACTGGCTGTTTGCCGAAGATCATTGCCGCGCCATTAAGCTCGTGCTGGAAAAAGGAACACTCGGTGACATTTACAATATCGGCGGAGGAAATGAACGGACGAATAAAGAGCTTGCGTCATTTATCATGAAGGAGCTCGGTGTCGAGGAACGGTTTGCTCATGTCGAAGACAGAAAAGGGCATGACCGCCGTTACGCCATCAATGCTTCAAAGCTGAAAAATGAGCTGGGATGGCGGCAGGACGTCACATTTGAAGAAGGAATGAGAAGAACCATTCGCTGGTATACAGACAGCCAAGACTAATCGGAAAGAAGGGGATCCGATTGACGAAGGTATTAGTAACCGGAGCGGCCGGCCAGCTGGGGCGGGAGTTATGCCGCCAGCTGAAGCAGGAAGGGTATGAAGTGATCGCCTTGACAAAAGCGATGATGAACATATCTGACCAGCGTTCGGTGCGGCACTCGTTCAGCCATTACAAGCCGGATATCGTCGTCAATACGGCGGCATACACCTCCGTTGACAAATGTGAAACGGAGCTCGACAAAGCGTATTTAATAAACGGAATCGGCGCTTATTATGCCGCGCTTGAGGCTGAAAACACCGGCGCGAAATTCATTCACATCAGCACCGATTACGTCTTCAGCGGCAAAGGAACACGGCCATACCAGACCGATGATCCCGCAGATCCGGGCACGATTTACGGAAAAAGCAAAAAACTCGGCGAAGAACTGATCCGGTTAACGGGGAAAAACCACACCATTATCAGAACATCGTGGGTGTACGGCAGCGGCGGGCACAACTTTGTCAATACGATGCTGAAACTTGCGGATACACATGATCAGGTGCGTGTCGTTAACGATCAAGTCGGGGCGCCGACGTACACAAAAGATTTAGCCGAAACGGTGATCGGTCTGTTTGACAGGCCGCCGGGCTTATACCACGCCGCAAACAGCGGAGTGTGCAGCTGGTATGAATTTGCCAAGGCTATTTTTGAAGAAAGCGGCAGAACCGCCGCCGTGTTGCCCGTCACGACGGAGGAATACGGAAATGAGACGCCGCGCCCCGCTTACTCGGTGTTGAGTCTTGAGTCGATTGAACGGCAGGGGCTCGGCATGAGGCATTGGCGGGAAGCGCTGCATGATTATTTACAAAGGGAGGGACAGTGCAAGTGATCGAAGGCGTAAAAATCAAAAAGCTGATCAAACACAGCGATGACCGGGGTTTTTTCTCAGAACTCGTCCGTGACGATGAACATCTCTTAGAGCGTTTCGGGCAGGCTTCCTGGTCCAAAAGCTATCCCGGCGTCATTAAAGCGTTTCACTATCATGAGAAACAGGATGACCTATGGTTTTTTCCGACGGGCCACGCCCAGGTCGTGCTGCATGACCTTCGCGAAGAGTCTGCAACCAAGGGAGAAACGGATGTCTACTACATGGGAGAAGACAATCCGATGCTCCTTCTCATTCCCAAAGGCGTCGCACACGGGTACAGAGTGCTGGGTGAAACCCCGCTGACCATTATTTATTTCACGACAATGTCCTACAATCCGGATCAGCCTGACGAAAAAAGAATCCCGTGGAATGATGACACCATCGGATTTGACTGGCAGACGGCTCACCGATAGCGCACAAGACGAAGACAGCGGATGTCTTCGTTTTTTGTGCTGATTCATCTCGTGAAAAATAAATGATAGAATATTCCAAAAAATAATTTACTTCCATGGATAAAGGTGGTAGATTATTCTCAGGAAAAGAGAAACCCAATTCGCGAATGGAATCATCAGACACGCTTTTCCGGCAGAGGACGCTCTGAATCCCATATGATCTGGAGGAATTCATGATGTTAAAAAGAAAATCATTTTCGGCCTTTCTCATCAGTGCTGCGGTATTTTCATCTGTGTTCTTGCCATCTTTTCATGCGAACGCCCAATCTGCCGTTATTGAAGCGAAAACCGTCAATAGTACGAAAGAATACGCGACGTCTGATATTGAAGTCACATACAAGCCGAATGCGCTGCTTGCCGTCGGCGCCGTTGAATTTCAATTTCCTGACGGGTTCAACGCCACTGTGAGGGACTCTGTAAACGGAAGAACACTGAAAGAAACGCAAATTCTCAACTACGGAAAAACGGTCAGACTTCCGCTTACCCTTGACTTATTGGGCGCGTCTGAATACAATCTCGTCCTGGTGCGTAAAAACCTTCCGCGCGCGGGCGCGTATACAATTAAAGGCGATTACGTAAACGGTTTGGGGGCCGGCAGTCTTTATGCCGAAACAAAGCTGGTTATTGACCCGCGTTAATCCAGGATGAAAGAGGCTGACAACAGCCTCTTTTTTTATGCGCAAAAAACCTGGCATGAATCTTGCATATAAAAAGGGCGTAACGACAATGTGAAAGGGATTGATGGGTTTTGGTGTAAAAGCGCTTACATTTTGTTCTGCCGGTAATTGAAGCTTACACGTAAAATACGATGAGGTGATAAAACATGTCAGCCAACCCGCTTTCTAAAAGCAATCAGAAAGATGAAGAAAAAGAAGTTCTTAATTTGTTCTTGTCAACACAATCGATCATAAAAGAAGCCCTGCGCAAACTGGGCTATCCTGACAATATGTATGAACTGATGAAAGAGCCGATGCGGCTTTTAACCGTCCGCATCCCTGTCAAAATGGACAATGGCTCAGTACAGGTTTTCACGGGCTACCGCTCACAGCATAATGACGCAGTCGGCCCGACAAAAGGGGGCGTGCGGTTTCATCCGGAAGTCAGTGAAGAAGAGGTTAAGGCGCTTTCCATCTGGATGACTTTAAAATGCGGCATCACAAATCTTCCTTACGGGGGCGGAAAAGGCGGCATCATCTGTGATCCGCGGACGATGTCATTCGGAGAGCTGGAACGGCTGAGCCGCGGATATGTGCGTGCGATCAGCCAGATCGTCGGTCCGACAAAGGATATTCCGGCTCCCGACGTATATACCAACTCGCAGATTATGGCATGGATGATGGACGAATACAGCCGCCTGAGAGAATTTGATTCACCGGGATTCATTACGGGCAAACCGATCGTTCTCGGCGGTTCACAGGGGCGGGAGACGGCGACCGCGCAAGGCGTCACGATTTGTATTGAGGAAGCCGTTAAGAAAAAAGGGATTCCATTGGAAAATGCGCGGATCATCATTCAGGGGTTCGGAAATGCGGGGAGCTTTCTCGCTAAATTTATGCATGACGCCGGTGCCAAGGTGATCGGCATCTCAGACGCCCACGGCGCTTTGTATGACCCTGACGGCCTTGACATTGATTACCTGCTGGATAAGCGGGACAGCTTCGGCACGGTGACGAATCTCTTCTCGGATGTCATAACGAACAGGGAGCTGCTGGAAAAGGACTGTGATATTCTCGTGCCCGCCGCAATCTCCAATCAGATTACGGCTGAAAACGCCCATCACATTAAAGCCTCAATCATTGTGGAGGCGGCAAACGGCCCGACAACGATAGATGCCACGAAAATTCTGAATGAAAGAGGCGTGCTTCTCGTGCCGGATATTTTGGCAAGCGCCGGCGGCGTGACGGTGTCTTATTTTGAATGGGTGCAAAATAATCAAGGCTTTTACTGGTCTGAGGAGGAAGTCGCCGGAAAACTGCGCAGCGTCATGGTGAATTCGTTTGAATCCATTTATCAGACAGCGCATACCCACAAAGTCGATATGCGTTTAGCCGCCTATATGACGGGCATCAGAAAGTCGGCTGAAGCGGCCCGGTTCCGCGGCTGGGTATAAGTGTTATCCGCAAAGAGATTTTGCATCAGTTATATAGCGGATCGCAAAATTTCTTTGCGTTTTCAGATTACAGCTGACAGATTCGGACAAGCTTCGTCCGCTTTCGGCAAAGATTTTCTTATTTTTATCACAAATTGCTATGCTGGTATGCTTCTTGCATCATCATAAAGCGTGAGCACACATTACAAAATACGGGGAGGAATTCTAATGACAGTTTCATACGCACACGAACCATTTACAAATTTTCAGGAAGAGACAAATAAACAATCGTTTCAGGAAGCGCTGGCTTATGTGAATTCACAGCTCGGCAAGCATTATCCGCTTATTATCAACGGTGAAGCGATTGAAACGGATAAAAAGATCATTTCCGTCAATCCGGCAGATAAAAAAGAAGTGATCGGTTCTGTATCGGCCGCCGGAAAAGAACTTGCGGAAAAGGCCATGCAGGCTGCGCTGCAGGCATTTCAAACATGGAAAAAAGTACGGCCGGAACACCGCGCGAATGTGCTGTTTAAAGCGGCGGCGATCATCCGCAGAAGAAAGCACGAATTCTCCGCGTATCTAGTGAAAGAAGCGGGAAAACCGTGGAAGGAAGCGGATGCGGATACGGCGGAAGCGATCGACTTTTTAGAGTATTACGCCCGTCAGATGCTGAAACTGAAAGACGGTTCTCCTGTAAAGAGCCGTGACGGAGAATATAATCAGTATCACTATGAGCCGCTTGGGGTGGGAATCGTCATTTCTCCATTCAACTTCCCGCTTGCGATCATGGCGGGAACGGCGGCGGCAGCCATCGTAACAGGCAACACGATACTGCTGAAACCGGCGGATGCGGCGCCTGTCGTGGCGGCGAAATTCGTTGAAGTGATGAAAGAAGCGGGCCTGCCGGACGGCGTGCTCCAATTCATACCGGGCGACGGAGGAGAAATCGGCGACTATCTGGTTGAGCATCCGAAGACGAGATTTGTGTCGTTTACAGGTTCCCGCGCGGTTGGATGCCGTATTTATGAACGCGCCGCAAAAGTACAGCCGGGCCAAAAGTGGCTGAAACGGGTCATTGCCGAAATGGGAGGGAAAGATACGGTGCTTGTAGACAGAGATGCTGATCTTGATCTTGCCGCTTCCTCAATCGTGTATTCCGCCTTCGGATTCTCAGGCCAAAAATGTTCAGCCGGTTCCCGTGCGGTCATCCATCAGGACGTCTATGATGAAGTTGTTGAAAAAGCCGTCGCTTTAACAAAATCACTCACTGTCGGAAGTCCGGAAGATTTTGATACATACATGGGGCCAGTCATCCACGAAGCATCTTATAATAAAGTCATGAGTTATATCGAAATCGGCAAAACAGAAGGAAAACTCCTGACGGGAGGCGAAGGTGATGATTCAAAAGGATACTTTATTCAGCCGACCATTTTTGCGGATGTTGATGAAAACGCCCGCCTGATGAAGGAGGAAATTTTCGGGCCGGTCGTCGCGATCTCAAAAGCCCGTGATTTCGACCATATGCTTGAGATTGCCAATAATACCGATTACGGACTGACGGGCGCTCTGTTATCAAAAACCCGCGCGCACATTGAACGCGCCCGCGAAGATTTTCACGTCGGAAATCTATACTTCAACCGCGGCTGTACGGGAGCGATTGTCGGATACCAGCCGTTCGGCGGCTTCAATATGTCAGGAACCGATTCAAAAGCAGGAGGACCTGACTATCTGATTCTTCATATGCAGGCAAAAACAACGTCTGAAGCCTATTAATCTTTCGGAAATAGCGCGATGAAAAAGAGAGTCGCGCTATTTTCTCTATATGAGGGTAAGGAGGATGGAATATGTATCAGCAGCTCAGCAAAATGCTTCCGGAGGAGAAAATAGAAGCCATTACGAAATCACTGGTGGCGTTAAACAGCATCAACGGCACATTGGGAGAAGGAAAAAAAGCCGACTATATCAAAGATATGATCAAGAGCTTTCCCTACTTTCAGGAGAATCCGTCACATGTGTGGGAGCAGGCGATTCCTGAGGACCCTTACGGCCGCAAAAATATTTTCGCATTTATTGAGGGAAACGGCGAAAGCCTGAATACGGTCATTTATCACGCTCATCTTGATACGGTCGGCATCGAGGATTTCGGCCCTTTAAAAGATATCGCTTTTGATTCCGACCGTCTCGCGGAGTATTTCTCAAACTATGAATTTGATCGGGATGTGCAGCGGGACGCCCGCTCAGGCGAGTGGATGTTCGGAAGGGGTTCGGTTGATATGCAGAGCGGTATTGCCGTTCATCTCGCCAATCTGCTTCACTTTTCTGAACGGCGCGATCAGCTGCCGGGCCATATTCTGTTCATGGCAAACCCGGATGAAGAAAGCCAGCATTCCGGCATTTTAACCAGCATTTCTGAATTAAAACGGCTGAAACAAGAAAAGCAGCTTCGTTATTTAGCAGCGATTAATAACGATTTTATCACCCCGCTGTATGAGGGTGACACGACAAGGTACATCTACACGGGCGCGGCAGGAAAGCTTTTGCCTTGCTTTGCGATTTACGGGCGGGAGGTGCATGTCGGTGATACGCTGTCCGGCATCGATCCGAATTTGATCGCGTCAGAAATCACCAGAAGAATTCACAACAATATTCATATGGCGGAAAACATTGAAGGGGAGCTTGTGCTTCCGCCGACCTGCCTGTACCAGCGTGACAACAAGGAAGCGTATAACGTGCAGACCGCCGTCAGCAGCTATGTCTATTTTAATTATTTTATTTACGAGAAAACCGCCAAAGAAGTCATGGATCAGCTGACCGCCGTGGCTGACGAAGCCTGCAAAGAGACAGAACGAAAATTATCTGATTATTACGACGAATACTGTGAGAGAACGAGCCTGCCGAAAAAAGAGATGTCATGGAACGTTCAAGTGTACAGTCTGGAAGATTACCTGAAAAGGCTGAGAAGCCGCGGGATAGACCCTGCACAGTGTATCGGGCAGGCATTTAAAACATATGAACATCTTGAACTGCGGATGAGATGCTTTAAAGCCGTCGAGGAACTGCAAAAACTCGATCCTGAGCAGGGAGCCAAGGTCATTATTTTCTATGCGCCGCCTTACCTTCCGCACAATTATCTGAAAGAAGAGAGCACACGGGACCGGCTTTTGCAGCATGTCATTCAAGAAGCGGTCGATAAAACAGCGGCGTCAACCGGAGAAACATTCGCCTTTAAAAAGTTTTTCCCTTATTTAGCGGACGGAAGCTTTTTATCGCTGCATGAAACAGACGAGGAGGTCTCCGCCTTTACCGATAATTTTCCGGGCTGGGATGTCATCGGGACGATTCCTTTTAAAGAAATCAGGGAATTGAATATTCCGTCGGTCAATATAGGGGTATACGGAAAGGACGGCCATAAATGGACGGAACGCGTGTACAAGCCGTACACATTCCATGTGCTGCCGGAACTCATTCAGCAGACAACAATGCACCTTTTGCACAGCTACCGATTAGACATACGCACAAATGGCTGACATAACAGAATAAGGGGGATGTATATGCAGGGAGATACCAATCAAACTGAATTGCAGCGCACGATGAAGGGCCGGCATTTGTTTATGATCGCCCTCGGCGGCGTGATCGGGACGGGGCTTTTTCTGGGCTCCGGTTTTACGATCAGTGAAGCGGGACCGATCGGCGCGATATTGGCTTATGTGATCGGCGGATTTTTAATGTATTTGGTGATGCTTTGTTTGGGGGAGCTCGCGGTCGCCATGCCGGTCGCAGGATCATTTCAGGCGTATGCGGCAAAGTTTCTCGGGCCGTCGACGGGTTTTACGATCGGATGGATGTACGCATTCAGCTGGGCCAATACAGTGGGGCTTGAACTGACGTCGGCGGGGATTTTAATGCAGCGGTGGTTTCCGGCCGTTCCGATTTGGGTGTGGTGCCTTGTATTCGGCGTCGTCATTTTTTCCATTAACGCGCTGTCTGCGCGGAGTTTTGCGGAAATGGAATTTTGGTTTTCCAGCATTAAGGTCATGGCCATTGTATTGTTTATTATTCTCGGCTGCGCTGCGGTATTCGGCTTTGTCGGTTTTAACGGCGGGCAGACGGCTCCGTATCTGTCAAACTTTACGACGGACAAAGGGCTTTTCCCGAACGGTGCCCAAGCCGTGCTGTTTACCCTTGTCATGGTGAATTTTTCATTCCAGGGCACCGAGCTGGTCGGAATCGCCTCGGGAGAAAGCGAAAATCCGGAAAAGACGCTTCCCCGCTCAATCCGAAACGTCATATGGCGGACGCTGTTTTTCTTCGTGCTGGCGATGTTTGTTCTCGTGTCCATTTTGCCGTACCAAACGGCAGGCGTCATCGAAAGCCCGTTTGTGGCTGTGCTGGATAAAATCGGCGTTCCCTATGCGGCTGATATCATGAACTTTGTCATCCTGACCGCCATGCTGTCGGTGGCGAATTCCGGGCTGTACGCTTCGTCCAGAATGATGTGGTCCCTATCAAAAACTAAGATGGGCCCCGCTTCCTTAACGAAACTGACGAAAAAAGGCGTGCCTCTGAAAGCTCTTTCCATCACCATCGCTATCTCCGGTTTATCCCTGCTGACAAGTGTATTCGCGGCTGAAACGGTGTATGTGTGGCTCATTTCCATCTCCGGTATGATTACGGTCGTCGCGTGGATGTCAATCTGCGCTTCACAATTCGTTTTCCGGAGGCGCTTTCTCGCTGAAGGAGGAAACCTGAAAGACCTGGCATTTAAAACGCCTCTTTATCCGATCGTGCCGATTCTCGGATTTTCGGTTTACGGTCTTATCTTAATCAGTCTCATCTTTATCCCCGACCAGCGTATCGGTCTGTACTGCGGCGTCCCGCTGATGATCATCTGTTACGCGTATTATCACTTCGGTATTAAAAAACGCCTGAATCGTGAGCCGGCTTCTTCGAAAAAAGGCGCTGCCGGATAAGAAAAAAAGCCCTCCGCAAAAAGCGGCGGGCTTTACTTTGTTTTTCGTTTGGCCGACAGCACATAGGATAGAACGGCAAAGAACTCAAAACCGAAAATGCTGACGGCCATCGGCCAGGCATTTTCTTCTCCGGCAATCCCGACAAGGGGAGCGGCAGCCGCACCGCCGATAAAGGGCAGGAGTCCGAGAAGAGCCGCAGCGCTTCCCGCGCCTTTCTCCTGTTTCTGCATAGCCAGAGAAAATCCCGTCGTCGTGACGATCCCGACAGAAGAAACAATGATGAATAAAGAAATGCAGACCGCCGTCAGGCCTAAACCAAACGCAAGTGATAAAAGCAAAGCGATGCTTCCGATGACGGCGATCAACAGTCCGGAGACAAACAGCTTCCGTTCATCATGTGTTTTGGCCATCCGTCCGGTGATTTGGGTGGCGCATATGATTCCCGTACCGTTTACGGCGAACAGCAGGCTGAACATTTGGGCCGATACGCCGTAGATGTTTTGCAGTACAAACGGCGATCCGGCAATATATGCGAACATGCCGGTCATCACAAATGCCTGGCTGAGCGCAAATCCCATAAACATCCGGTCGCCAAGCAGGCCCCGAAACGTCATCAGCGTCTCCCGGAGTCCGCCGCTTGTCCGCTTTTCCGGCGGGAGTGATTCAGGCAACGCCGTAAGCACGGCGGCAGTAATGATACAGCCGATCACCGCCAGCACGACAAATACGATTTTCCAGCCGGCAAACTGAAGGATAAGTCCCCCTGTAATCGGCGCTAAAATCGGCGCCGCCCCATTGACGAGCATCAGTAATGAGAAAAAAGCCGTCAATTCTTTTCCGGAATACATATCGCGCGCGGACGCCCGTGCGATGACGATTCCGGCCGCCCCGGTGAATCCTTGAATAAACCTCATGACAATTAAAAACGAAACAGAAGGGCTGAAGGCGCATAATAAAGAAGACAGCGTATAAAGCAGCAATGACAGAATGAGCGGCTTCCGGCGCCCGATCATATCACTGAGCGGCCCGACAACGATCTGCCCGACCGCCAGCCCCAAAAGACAAAACGTCAGGCTCAGCTGCGCAAGTGACGCTGTCGTATGAAGATCGGCCGCCACCTCAGGCAAAGCGGGCAGATACATATCGAGCGAAAGCGGCCCGAATGAAGCGAGCGTCCCGAGAATCAGTACCATGCCGAGGCCTGCGCGGGCGGCCTTTGAATCAGCGTTATTCATTTCATGACCCCCACCTTAACAAATGATTCTATCACTATAGCATAACCGGACGACGTATTTTATATCATTTGTTGAATACAAACTAAATATTTTATTTAAAATCTGAATGTAAATAAAAAAACAGAATTAGTTTTCATGTGAAATGTAAAATGGAATATAAGGATGCTAAACTATAAAACAACAAAAGGTAGAAAAGTTTTACGGAAGAGGTGTTCAAAGAGCATGAACAGCAAACAAACCGATCACATCGAAACGAAACGCCGATTTCCGATATGTCTCGCGCTTGCTTTGACATTAGGCGTATTTGCCGCCGGTTCTGAAGAGCTGGTGATTTCTCCGCTGCTTCCGGATTTAGCGCGGGCTTTCAGCTCGGATGTCAGTGTGCTGGCGCTTTCCATCAGTATTTACGGAGTGATGATTTTTATCGGCGCGCCGCTTCTCGTTCCGCTGGGAGATAAATATTCCCGGGAGCTCAGCCTGATGGCGGGGCTCCTTATATTTACGGCCGGCACGGTGATCTGCGCGCTGGCGCACAATCTCTTTTTCTTCTTTCTGGGCAGGGCGCTTTCCGGGCTTGCGGCGGGTGCGTTTGTGCCGACAGCTTATGCGGTGGTCGGCGACCGTGTGCCTTATGCGTACCGCGGCAAGGTGATGGGTCTGATCGTGTCAAGCTGGTCGCTCGCTTTGATTTTCGGCGTTCCGATCGGCTCTTTTATCGGCGGCGTTTTAAATTGGCGGTGGACGTTTTGGATTTTCGCCCTCATGTCTGTCCTCGTTGCTTCGCTCATTTTCATTGAGGCGCGCCGCAGCACGACGGATGGGGATAAAACAGAAGAGGAAAACGGACGGCAGGCAGGCACTTTCCGGGATGCGCTGAAGGTGCCCCGTGTCCCTGTATACCTCACGATCACTTTTTGCAACATGATCGGTTTTTACGGCATGTATTCCTTTCTCGGCACATATCTTCACCGCGTGCTGCCGGGGGGGAATACAGCTTCAGGGCTGCTGATCATGGTGTACGGAATCGGTTTTTCCATGAGCGTGTTCACCGGAAAAATCGCAGATAAGGCGGGGAAAATGCGCTCTTTGATGGCGGCATTGGCCGTGATCAGCATATGGCTTTCCTGTCTCGCCTATGCGCCGTCATCAATGCCGTTTTTGGTCATCGGGTTATTCGTCTGGGGATTGATGCAAAGCCTGACGGTGACCTTGCTCAGCACCATTTTAAGTGATTGCTCACAGAGCCGCCGGGGCAAAATCATGGCATTTTACAGCCTGGCGTCCAATTTGGCCGTCACCTTGGGTTCTGCTGTCATGGGTCCGGTCTATGTCGGATACGGATATGCAGCTGTTGGATTTATCTGTGCGGCCGTCACCCTCATCGGCTTTGTCCTCAGCGTTTTCGCATACAGAAGGTATGGGAAATATGAGCATCAGGCCGACCAATCATTGTATCGGTAAAATAAAGTTTCTATAATTTTGCAAATGTTAATTTTTAACACCTTATATCTTAAGGTGTTTTTTAATATATAGGAATAATTATCAATATTTTCAAATAATATTGACAGCTTGAACGTCTATGGATAATATTTACTTAAAATTTAACAGATTGGTTGGTGCTCATGATTATATTGGATAATAGCATTCAAACGAAAAGCAAGGCTTATTCAATATCTAAACTGATTACGATCAACACGCTCGGTCCTGAAGGGACAAGCAGTGAGTACGCAGCAAAAAACTTCATCACCAATTTTACCCTTCTCCAAGGGGTGAACAGCAAATTATCACTGCATGATACATTTGAATCGTGCATTGAAAAAACGCTTCAAAGTCCGCTGGAATACACAATTGTGCCTCACGCGTATGACGGCATTAAGCACTTCTACATGAGACCGGATCTGCAGCTTCTGCAAATTTTCAGGTGCGACACCCCGATGTACGGCCTGGCTGTCCGGCCCGGTTTTGAATATACGGATGACATGCTTGATCAGACTGTCATCGTATCCCACCCGTCTCCTATCAATTTGATTAAGTATTTTACCCGTAAAGATGTCACGTTTGATCTGGTGAACTCAACGAGCGCAGCCGCGAAAAGAGTGAAGGACGGTTTGTCCGACATCGCGCTGACAAATGAGCTGGCCAGACAAAAGTACGGCCTTCACTTTGTCAAAACATTTAAAAGCATTCCCATGAGCTGGTCATTATTTGGAAAAGGAGAGATTCATGATGAAAACTGAACAAGATTTGCAGGAACTTTATTTCCCGACGCCTAAATTAATAGAATGGGATAACGGAGTAAGACAATATTCGTCCGTCAGAGGAGATACGGAAGTTCTGCTTTCTTACGTTCCGCCGCATACAAACGTGGAACCGCATCAGCATAAGGAAGTCCAAATCGGCCTTGTCGTTTCCGGGGAGCTGTCCATGACTGTCGGAGATGTCACAAGAAAGATGACAGCGCTGGAATCAGCCTATATCGCGCCTCCTAATGTGCCTCACGGCGCAAGAAATGAGACGGATCAAGAAGTGATCGCCATTGATATTAAACGCCTGAAAGCCGGTGAAACCTACACAAGCCCTGAAGATTATTTTTTGAATATTTTTAAAACGAGAGACTTATTGCCCGGTATGGAAGTCACGTTCTTCGTGGAAGACTGGGTGGAAATCATGCTTGCCAACATTCCGGGCAACGGGGGAGAAATGCCGTTCCATAAACACCGCAATGAACAGATCGGCATCTGCATCGGCGGCGGCTATGATATGACCATTGAAGGCTGCAAAGTGGATATGACATTCGGCACAGCTTATTTCTGCGATCCGAGAGAAGATCACGGCGCCATCAACAGATTTGAAAAAGATTCAAAATCAGTCAATATCTTTTTCCCTCCGCGCTATAACAGAGCAAAAGCGAAAAAATTAGAGGCGAAAGAGTCATGAACCTGACGGATAAAACCGTCCTCATCACAGGGGGCGCATCAGGCATCGGTTATGCCGCGGTTCAGGCGTTTCTGAATCAGCAGGCGAATGTGGTCGTCGCGGATATTGATGAGGCGCAGGGAGAAGCGATGATCAGGAAAGAAAACAATGACAGGCTGCATTTTGTGCAGACGGATATTACAGATGAGCCGGCATGTCAAAACGCCATCCGGTCAGCGGCGGACAAGTTCGGCGGATTGGACGTGTTAATCAATAACGCCGGCATCGAAATTGTCGCCCCGATTCATGAGATGGAGCTGAGCGATTGGAACAAGGTGCTCAACGTCAATCTGACGGGCATGTTTCTTATGAGCAAGCACGCGCTCAAGTATATGCTCAAAAGCGGCAAGGGCAACATCATTAATACGTGCTCCGTCGGAGGAGTCGTTGCATGGCCCGACATTCCCGCATATAACGCCTCTAAAGGCGGCGTATTGCAGCTGACGCGTTCGATGGCCGTCGATTACGCCAAACACAACATCCGCGTCAATTGCGTGTGCCCGGGAATCATTGATACACCTTTGAATGAAAAGTCGTTCCTTGAAAACAACGAAGGCACGCTTGAAGAAATCAAAAAAGAAAAAGCGAAAGTCAATCCGCTGCTGAGACTCGGCAAGCCTGAAGAAATAGCGAACGTCATGCTGTTTCTCGCGTCGGATTTATCAAGCTATATGACCGGAAGCGCGATCACCGCAGACGGTGGATACACCGCACAATAGAGAAGGAGTGTTTACATATGGAGAGAAAAACAGTATTGGTTATCGCTGACCTTGGGGGATGCCCGCCGCATATGTTTTACAAAAGCGCAGCCGAAAAATACAACCTCGTCAGCTTTATTCCGAGACCTTTTGCAATTACAGCCTCTCATGCGGCATTAATTGAAAAATACTCGGTCGCGGTCATAAAAGATAAAGACTATTTTAAGAGTCTGGCTGATTTTGAGCATCCCGATTCGATTTACTGGGCTCATGAAGATCATGACAAACCTGAGGAAGAAGTAGTCGAAGAAATCGTCAAGGTGGCCGGCATGTTCGCGGTTGACGCCATTACGACCAACAATGAACTGTTTATCGCTCCGATGGCAAAAGCGTGTGAACGTCTCGGCCTGCGGGGAGCGGGCGTACAGGCCGCTGAAAATGCCAGAGATAAAAACAAAATGAGAGCCGCCTTCAACCGGGCCGGCGTCAAGTCTATCAAAAACAAACGGGTGACGACGCTGGAAGATTTCCGCGCCGCGCTTCAGGAAATCGGAACGCCGCTCATTCTGAAGCCTACATATCTGGCGAGCTCCATCGGCGTGACGCTCATCAAAGAGAGGGAAACGGCAGAAGCCGAATTTAACAGAGTCAATGAATACCTGAAGTCGATTAACGTACCGAAAGCGGTCACGTTTGAAGCGCCGTTTATCGCGGAAGAATTTTTGCAGGGCGAGTATGACGACTGGTACGAAACAAGCGGTTATTCCGACTATATCAGCATAGAAGGCATCATGGCCGACGGAGAATACTTCCCTGTCGCGATTCATGATAAAACACCGCAAATCGGATTCACGGAGACATCGCATATTACGCCGTCCATCCTGGATGATGACGCGAAGCGGAAAATCGTCGAAGCAGCCAAAAAGGCGAATGAAGGACTCGGCCTCGAAAACTGCGCAACCCATACAGAGATTAAATTAATGAAAAACCGGGAAGCCGGACTGATTGAATCAGCGGCACGATTTGCGGGCTGGAACATGATTCCGAATATTAAAAAGGTCTTCGGCGTCGATATGGCGCAGCTGTTATTGGATGTTCTCTGTTTCGGAAAAGAAGCCGATCTGCCGAAAGGATTATTGGAGCAGGAGCCATGCTATGTTGCCGACTGCCACTTGTATCCTCAGCATTTCAAAGAAAACGGCCAGCTGCCTGAGACGGCTGTCGATTTCGTCATTGAAAGCATTGACATTCCCGACGGCGTCTTAAAGGGAGACACCGAAATCGTTTCTTTCTCGGCGGCCGAGACGGGTACATCCGTGGATCTGCGGCTGTTCGAAGCGTTCAACAGCATTGCGGCGTTCGAGCTGAAAGGAAGCAATTCGGGTGACGTGGCCGAATCAATCAAACAAATTCAGCAGCAGGCGAAGCTGACTGCAAAGTATGCGTTACCGGTATGAAACAGCTGAAACCGAACTCTAAGTATTTGCTTTTCGGGCAGGCGCTTTCGTTTATGGGAGACTATTGCGTTCTCCCGGCTCTGCTCATTTTGTCTACATACTATCACGACTACTGGGTGACGTCCGGCGTCATCGCGGTCCGCAGTATTCCGATGGTGTTTCAGCCGTTTTTAGGCGTGCTCGTGGACCGGCTCGACAGGGTGAAAATCATGCTGTGGACGGATGTGATCAGAGGTGTCATCTTTTTGGGGCTGACATTTCTCCCGAAAGGCGAATATCCGCTGCTTTTTCTGGCGCTGCTGTTTGTTTCTTACGGAAGCGGCGTGTTTTTTAACCCGGCACGTCTCGCGGTCATGTCGTCTTTAGAAGCGGATATTAAAAATATCAACACTTTGTTTGCAAAAGCCACGACGATTTCGATTATTGTCGGCGCTGCAGCCGGCGGACTTTTTCTGTTAGGCGGTTCTGTGGAGCTTGCCGTCGCGTTTAACGGGGTGACCTATCTTGTCTCCGCGTTTTTCATCAGCCGCATTAAGCTTCAATACGTGCCGATTCAGTCAGAAAACGTGAGAGAAGCTTTTCAGTCGTTTAAAGAAGGCCTGAAGGAAATCAAAACAAATGCTTTTGTGTTAAACGCCATGTTCACGATGATTACGATGGCGCTTTTGTGGGGTGTCGTCTACAGCTATTTCCCGATTGTCAGCCGCTTTTTAGGGGACGGTGAAATCGGCAATTTCATCCTGACGTTCTGTATCGGCTTCGGCGGCTTTATCGGCGCCGCTCTTGTCAGCAAATGGGGCTTTAACAACAATAAAGGGCTGATGTATTTTACAGTGTTATCGATCGTCTCGCTTGCGCTGTTTTTGTTTACCCCGATTTTCGCCGTGTCAGTCATTGCCGCCATTCTTTTCTTTATCGCAATGGAATACGGTGAAGTGCTGGCGAAGGTCAAAGTTCAGGAGAACGCGGCGAACCAGATTCAGGGCCGGATTTTTTCGGTGGCGGAGGCCTCCATCGGATTGTGCATCGCCGTCGGTTCCATGCTGATCAACATTGTAGACGCGGCAGTCATCATGGCGTTTATCGTCCTTTTGGTCAGCGGGCTGTTTCTGCATACAAAACTGGTCAATAAATCCTTTTCAGAACGGAATAACGAATCAGAGCAAATTCATTTATAAGGAGCCTTTCAGATGGAAATCATACCGTCCGACGTCATCAAGACACTTCCGAAACAGGAATTTTCGCTCGTTTTTCAAAAGGTAAAAGAGATGGAGAAAACGGGAGCCCAGATCATTAACCTCGGGCAGGGGAATCCCGATCTCCCCACACCGCCGCATATCGTTGAAACATTGCGGGAGGCTGCGCTGAATCCTTCGTATCACGGATACGGCCCGTTCAGAGGCTATCCGTTTCTGAAAGAAGCCATCGCGGAATTTTATGAGAGAGAGTACGGGGTATCGGTCAATCCGGAGACAGAAGTCGCGCTGTTCGGCGGAGGGAAAGCTGGTTTGTACGTTTTGACGCAATGCCTGCTGAATCCCGGCGATATCGCCTTAGTCCCGAATCCCGGCTACCCTGAGTATTTATCGGGAATTACAATGGCCAGAGCGGAGCTGCATGAGATGCCGCTTCATCCGGAAAACGGCTATCTGCCGGATTTTGAGCGGATTGATCCCGCCGTCCTGAAAAAAGCCAAGCTGATGTTTTTGAATTACCCGAATAACCCGACGGGCGCGACTGCGGATCAGGCGTTTTATGAAAAAGCGGCAGCGTTTGCAAAAAAACATGACATCCACCTTATTCACGATTTTGCATACGGCGCGTTCGAATTTGATCAGAACCCGGCCAGCTTTCTTCAGGCGAAAGAAGCGAAAACGGTCGGCGCGGAGCTTTATTCATTTTCGAAAACCTTCAATATGGCAGGCTGGAGAATGGCATTTGCCGTGGGGAATGAGAAAATCATTCAGGCGGTCAATGAGTTTCAGGATCACGTCTTCGTCGGCATGTTCGGCGGTCTTCAGCAGGCGGCAGCGGCGGCGCTGTCAGGAAATCCTGAGCATACGGAGCGTCTGAAGCGCACATATAAAGAACGGATTGACTTTTTCACGGCGTTATGTGAAAAGGAATTAGGCTGGAGCATTGAAAAACCGAAAGGGACTTTTTATGTATGGGCTGAAATTCCGAATGAATTCGAGTATTCACACCAGTTTTCGGACTATCTGCTGGAGCATGCCCATGTTGTCGTGACGCCCGGCGAGATTTTCGGCAGCGGCGGAAAGCGTTATGTCAGAATATCAATGGTGGCAAAACAGGGTGATTTAAGGGAATTCGTGCTGCGGATTCAAAAGCTCGGTTTGTCCTTTCCTTCATTACAAGAAACATCCCGCTGAGAGCGGGATGTTTTTATTATATGCTTTTCATGCTGCCGCCGTCGGCTGATACTTGCTGTCCGGTAATATAGGAGGCTTCTTCAGAGGCAAGAAAGGCAGCCAGCGCCGCGGTTTCTTCCGCAGTTCCGACACGCTTCATCGGGACGCCTGAGGCAATCCGTTCTTCCGCTTCCGCTTTAGAAATGCCGTTTTGCTTCATGACATTCTTCACGAATTGGTGATAACGGTCTGTGGCGATAAACCCGGGATTCAGACAGTTGACAGTAATGTGAAAAGGCGCAAGCTGAATGGCGATGTTTTTGCTGGCATTAATTAAAGCGGCGTTCATCATGCTGTTGGTAAACATATTGGCGCCGGGTTCTTTCCATAGGTTTCCGACGATATTAATGATTCTGCCGAATTCGTGCTGTTTCATGATTGCTGCGGCCGTTTTCATAGAGTCGATATAGGCGATCGTTTTATTCGTAAAGGTATTTGTCATATCCTCTATATCGCAGTTTTCAAAGGTATCCGGCGAGCCGCCCGGAATGTTGTTGATCAATACATCAAGCCGTCCGCATTGTGATCTGATCTCTTCAAAAATGCCGGCTCTTGTTTTCTGGTCCGACATATCCCCGGCCAGAACGGTGACGCCCGCATCCGGATGTTTGGCGAGGATCTCTTCTTTTACCGATTCGATATTTTCGGGAACTCGTGAATTAATGACGGTATGAAAGCCATTGTCCGCCAGTTTCAGAGCGATCGCTTTGCCGATCCCCTGACTGGCTCCCATAATAAATGCGGTCCGTTTTGACAACTGTCTGCACCCCTTTACCAAAATGGAATCTCCTTTACATCGTAAAAAAAAATGATAAAAATAGCAAATTTTAATTAAATTCTGACAAAGAAAAAACCCGCCGGACAGGCGGGTGGTTATTACACGTGCAAAAACTTCGGAAGCGTGTCGAGAGACAAGCGGTTTCCGACAAAAAATGAACCGAATTCGCCGTAGCGCGCGCTGACTTCATCAAAGCGCATTTCGTAAACAAGTTTTTTGAACTGAAGCACATCATCGCTGAAGAGCGTGACGCCCCATTCGTAATCGTCAAAACCGACAGATCCCGTGATAATCTGTTTGACTTTGCCGGCATAGCTCCGTCCGATCAAGCCGTGGCTTCTCATCAGGTTTCTGCGTTCATCCATAGAAAGCATGTACCAGTTGTCATTGCCGCTTCTTCTTTTATCCATCGGATAGAAGCAGACGTATTTCGCTTCCGGCAGCTCAGGATACAGGCGGGCGCGGACATGCGGATTTTCATACGGATCGCCTTCTCCGCTTGCGAGGTAGTTGCTCAGCTCAACCACGGACACGTAAGAATAAGCCGGGATTGTAAATTCAGCAAGCTTTGATTTGTTAAATTCAAGCTCGATTTCGTTCAGCTCTTCCATTGTCGGGCGAAGAATCATCAGCATAAAATCAGCTTTCTGTCCGACGATGCTGTAGATCGTTTGCGAGCCTTTGCCTTCTTTTTGGGCGACGCCCCATTTTTCAAGCAGTCCCGTAAATTCGTGAATAATCGACAGGCGCTCATCGCTGGATAACATCTTCCATGACGTCCAGTCCATTGTGCGGAAATCGTGAAGCGCGTACCAGCCGTCAAGCGTTTGGGCGGCTTCGTTCGTTTTTTGCTGCTCACTCATGTATCTTCACTCCTATATCTTTTCATTACATTGATGCTCTCACTATATCACAGTTTAACCGTTTCGGCTGTGGAGAAACCTTGAATAATCCGAAGCCTTGTGTCAGAAACTATGCCGTGAACAAACGGTCAATTAAATTAGTTAGAAAAATAAGATTTCTTTTTGAAAGCGCTATAATAGAAGTTGGTTATTTGAATTTAGCTGGAAGAAGAGTATGCTGTAAAAGTAAGCGTTTTTTGTCAACATAGAGGAGGGTATATCGTGGCAGATTTATTTACAAAAGTACAAGAAAAAGTCGCAGGAAAAGATGTGAAAATCGTATTTCCTGAAGGGTTGGACGAACGTATCCTGGTTGCGGTCAACAACTTGGCGGGCAACAAGGTATTAAAGCCGATCGTAGTCGGCAATAAAGAAGACATTCAAGCAAAAGCGAAAGAATTAAATCTTACGCTTGACGGCGTGGACATTTTTGACCCGCATACATATGAAGGCATGGAAGAACTCGTTCAGGCTTTCGTAGAACGCCGCAAAGGCAAAGCGACGGAAGAACAGGCCCGCAAAGCTTTGCTGGACGAAAACTATTTCGGCACAATGCTTGTGTACAAAGGTCTCGCAGACGGACTTGTCAGCGGAGCTGCACATTCTACTGCTGATACGGTGCGCCCTGCACTGCAAATCATCAAAACAAAAGAAGGCGTGAAAAAAACATCAGGCGTCTTCATCATGGCCCGCGGTGACGAGCAGTATGTGTTCGCTGATTGCGCGATCAACATTTCTCCTGACAGCCAGGACCTTGCCGAAATCGCCATTGAAAGCGCCAATACGGCTCAAATGTTTGACATTGACCCGCGCGTTGCCATGCTCAGCTTCTCTACAAAAGGATCGGCGAAATCAGACGAGACGGACAAAGTGGCTGAAGCCGTGAAAATTGCGAAGGAAAAAGCGCCTGAGCTTACGCTTGACGGCGAATTCCAATTCGACGCTGCATTTGTGCCGTCTGTCGCGGAGAAAAAAGCGCCGGACTCCGACATTAAAGGAGACGCGAATGTATTTGTATTCCCAAGCCTTGAAGCAGGAAACATCGGCTACAAAATCGCTCAGCGCTTAGGCGGCTTTGAAGCGGTCGGACCGATTCTGCAAGGATTAAATATGCCTGTAAACGATCTTTCCAGAGGATGTAATGCGGAAGACGTCTACAATCTTGCGTTAATTACGGCTGCTCAAGCGCTGTAATCCGCAAAAGCCGGCCTTTACGAGGGCCGGCATTTTTTTATAGAAAGAACGTCACTGCGGCCCAGCCGAACAGGGACAAACAGAGAGAACCGATCAAGCCTGCTGCGAGCGCCCGCCAGCCGTTATGACGAAACGCCGATATATGGACTTTCAAACCGAGACCCGCCATCGCCATGCCGATGAAAACATAAGACACTTGAACAAGAAACGCGGAAAACGAGGCTGAAATAACGCCTGATGTATGGATGGCGCTCATTCCGAGAAATCCGAAGATAAACCAAGGGATGGGGAGCGAAGCGGCAGAAGCCGTCTTTGACTTTCCGCTGCGGCGCGCCCGCATTCCGAGCATGAATGCGGCCGGGACGAGCAGCGCGACCCGGGTCAGTTTGACGATCACCGCCATCTCGACGGCTGCTTTTCCTCCGGCGCTGCCGGCCGCCGCCGCATGCGCCACCTCGTGAAGCGTTGCCCCGCAAAAGGCTCCGTAAGCCGCAGGAGAAAAGCCCAATCCATGATAAGCAAGAGAATATACAACAGTAAAAACGGTTCCTAATAACGAAACGGCGGCCGCGCTGATGGCGGTTGCATTTTCATTTGATCTGATCTGCGGCGCGATCGCGGCAATGGCAGCCGCTCCGCAGATCGCTGTGCCGCAGGCTGTCAGCGTGCTGAGTGTCTGATCTATACGGAACAGCCGGGACAGTCCGTATACAACGGCACCCGCAAACATCATACAGCAGACGGCAATTGCAAATACGTGCCAGCCCGCATGATAGATATCCGCCAGATTCAGTCTCATGCCAAGCAGGATGATGCCTGCTTTCAGCAAGTATTTGCTTGAGAACGCGATCCCCGGCTCTAATGCCGCCCGCTGTCCGAATACGGCGCGCCAGAGCATGCCGATCAGCATTGCAAGGACAAGCATTCCGAACATATGCAAAAACGGCAGGCGGCTGACATAGAAAGCCGCAAACGCAATTCCTGCGGTAACTGAAACACCTTTTACCATCTTCATCTCAGTCACTTCCCATTATCTTGATAACTCCACTTTACTGCGGTCTTAATCATTAGTAAAATATATTTATATGATCTAAACGATTAGGAAAAATAATGATTAGGGGCGATGCTTTTTGTATTATGGGGAACTGAAAACATTCATTGCCGTCGTGGAAGAAAAAAACTTTACAAAGGCGGCGCAGAAGCTGATGATTTCTCAGCCGAGCGTCAGCCTTCACATTAAAAACCTGGAGAAAGAATTTCAAACCGCCTTGCTGAACCGCTCTCCGAAGCACTTTACGACTACGCCGACGGGGGACATTCTCTATCAGCGCGCCAAGCAGATGGTCTTTTTGTACGAACAGGCGAAATCCGAAATTTACGCCCATCATCATTATGTCAAAGGGAAGCTCAAAATCGCCGCGAGCTTTACCATCGGCGAATATATTCTGCCGCCGCTTCTCGCAAAGCTTCATAACGAGTATCCCGAGCTGAACCTGGACGTCATGATCGGAAACACGGAGGAGGTCAGCGAAGCGGTTCGGATGCTTCAAGCCGATATCGGATTAATTGAAGGGCATACGGGGAAAAACGAGCTGGACATTCAGCCGTTTATGGAGGATGAATTGTGCATTGCCGCACCGAACGGACACCCGCTCGCCGGCAGAAAAAACATCCCGGCTGCAGAATTGCAAAATCAAGCGTGGGTGACGAGGGAGAAGGGTTCGGGAACGAGGGAATATTTAGACCATGTCCTTCAATCAAACGGACTGCGGCCGAAATCCATGATGACGATCAGCAGCAACCAGGGCGTCAAAGAAGCCGTGATCAGCGGAATGGGTCTTTCCGTTCTGTCAAAAAGCGTGCTGCAAAAGGATCTGCTTCACGGCAGCATTTCCGTGCTTGAGATAAAAGGATTCTCCTTAAAACGGAAACTGTCTATCATCCAATCTTCCATTATGGAGAACACAAAAAACAAAGAAATCTTCATCGCTCTTTTGAAAAGCCAATTTCAATCATCACAAGCGGAGTGATATAATAAATGCATGGAAAGCCTATGACGAAAGGGATTTAATATAGATGGGAAAGCAACCGATTGATTTACTGATGCAGCCGAGCTGGAGAATCATTGACCAATCCAGCCTCGGCCCTTATTTTGATGCGAAGCAGTCATTCGCAATGGATGATACGCTGTGCGCCTCCGTAGGCAAAGGGGAATCGCCTGCGACGGCACGCTCTTGGGTGCACCACCGGACGATCGTGCTCGGCATTCAGGACACGCGCCTGCCGTTTTTAGAGGACGGCGTGAAATTGCTGGAGGACGAAGGCTACCGTGTCATTGTCCGCAATTCCGGAGGCCTCGCCGTCGTACTGGACGAAGGCGTATTGAATATCTCGCTTATTTTTGAAGACGAGAAAAAAGGCATCGACATCGACAGAGGCTACGAGGCGATGACAGAACTGGTGCGGAGGATGCTGCGTCCGCACCATGCCGAAATTGAAGCATATGAAATTAAAGGATCGTACTGTCCGGGCAGCTATGATCTCAGCATCGGCGGCCGAAAATTCGCGGGAATCTCACAAAGACGCCTGCGGGGCGGAACCGCGGTTCAGATTTACCTCTGCGCCGATAAAAGCGGAAGCGAACGCGCCGATCTGATCAGACGTTTCTATCAAGCCGCTTTAAAAGACAAAAGCAACGATACAAAAGGCGTATATCCCGATATCCGGCCCGAAACGATGGCTTCATTAAGCGAATTGCTGCAAACGGACATTACCGTGCAGGACTTAATGCTGGCGCTTTTGACTGAACTGAAGGAACTCAGCGGACGCCTGTATGCAGCCGGATTATCGCCGGAAGAGGAAATGGTATTTGAAAAAAATCTGACCCGAATGCTGGAACGGAATGAGAAGGTGTTCGGCACGCAGGAAAGCTTGGACTAAGTCCGGGCTTTTTTTGTTTTTGGTAATTATATACTATTTAGTTATAGTGAAAAAGAATCGTTATATCAAAACTAGTTTACATTATATACCTTATTTGATTAATATATTTATGTAGGTTCCAAATAATTCTATAAACTGAAGGAGATGGAGATATGAACTTTAAAAAAATAAAAGAAGAAAAAAGAATCACGATCCCGACACATTTGTTAGCCGGAGATGCGGAACAATCAGGCAATTCTTTCGCTTGGAGCGGCTGGGTGCTTGTAGTGCCGAGCCAAGAAGACAATCAAAACCCGAATTTGAATTTCTCTGATTTAGCCGCTCAAAAGTAGGATAATCACTGTTTGGAGCCTACACATCTGAGACGAGGCGGTGAGAGTGTGACACAAGAGTATATAAGAGAAATTAAGCGGGGAGCACTGTCATGGATTGTTAAAAATATCCATTATTTTGATATGAATCATAAAGTAGCAAATGATTTCAGGTGGCGCCTTAAAACATTTATAGAACTCATTTTTCTTACCAATTACCTGATCAGAAATCAGGCAGATGATAAGGAAGTTGCTGTTTTAACGGAGTTTATTACAGAAAGGCTCCGTAATGATCAGCTTGAAGAATTTATTCATTTTGATCCGGACGGTCTCGCCGGATTGGCTATTGCGGGTGAATTTCTTACCTTGACTGATCACCCGTCACGGGCTTCGGTGATATGGGAGCTGGAAAAATTCACGGCAGCGCGTTTTGATTGCAGCCTTGCTAAAGTTCCCTTTCGGAAAATGGATCTGAAGTACAGTCTGCAAAGAGCAGGCGTAACCTCAGAAATAACGGATTTTTCTGACTTATATCACTACACAGCAGCTGGTCAGGATATCCCAAATACATATATGACGGATCATGATGCGTACAGCATCACTCATACGATTTTTTATATAACAGACATGGGATGTTCTTCGCTTACGGATAAAGAGTATCATCTGCCGTCCTTAAAAGAAAAGGTCCTGAAATTTCTCGGGATCTATATCTGTCTTGAGAATTTAGATATTACCAGTGAATTATTGATGTGCAGCTCTTTTTTACATATCAACATGGATAAGGACAACCATAAACCGCTCTATGAAGCAGCCTGGAATAAAATCTATCAGGGCCGAATGAAAGAGGGGAATGTCCCGAGCATCACCTATCAACATAAACCCGGTTTGACAGGTGAACAGCGAAGAGAAGATGTGTTCAAACATTGCTATCATACAACACTTGTCGCCGCTGGTGCCGCGCATGCCTGTCTTAGAGCAGAAAGGAACGATTAACTTGAATAGATTAGCTGAAGAGACAGATCAATTTTTATTATCTTTTGCTGAACAATCGCTTCCGGATCAAAAGAGCATTCAGCTGTTTGCCGGCTTCTGCAAGTACTACAGGAAGACGAGCCATTCTTCCGCTGTAAAAGAACATACTGAAAGGATTGCCTCCGCTTTCGTTGATAAGTCATGCTGGGAAGATCTGTTTCACTGTAACACGGCCATTGTCAATGAGTTGATTCATATCTATTTAACGGCAAAAGCTTATAAAAAGAAGCAGGGAATGGATTCGGATGATCAGGTCATACGTCACGGATTGCAAAACGGCTATCTTATAAAAAAAGAATGGCCTTATTTTAAATACGCCGAATTTGTCGGTTTGCTGAGCGAGCTGGGAATGTCAACTGACCATGAAAAAGTGCGCTTTTACAAGAATTCGATGTTTCAGCCTTTGCTCCATGACGCATGGAAAAGAACAGCTGAAAACGAGCTGGAGTTTGTCGAGTACTGTCTTCTTCATTTGAATGAGGGAGAGCATCTGCTTCATCCCGGCTTGAAGGTGTCCATTCAAAAATGGCTTGTATTTTGTCTCGGCAGCCGAAAAATGAAACAGCTGTGCAATATGTTATTTATCCAATCGTGTATCGATCCATTTTTTTATGGCTGTCAAGCGGCTCTTCATCAAATAAATAACGAGAATCCATCCATTCATTGTGCTCCGGCTCTTCTGCCGGCGATTGAGATTCTGAATCTGGAGTGTGGAACATGCAGATAGTCAAGGAACATTTTAATATAAAAAAAACAGAAGAATGGCTGCTGGGTTTTTGGAAGAACATTCAGCTGCAGCCGGAAGAAATGGAAGCAGATGATCTCATGCACCTGTTTTGCGGTTTAGCGGCATGTCATCATTTTGAAAGCAGAAAGGATACAGAAGAAGTTATTCTATTCCTAGACCGTTATTTCGGAGAAAAAACACACGAATGCCATCCGGTCCTGTTCGCGTATGCGTATCATGTGTACCGCAGGATAGATGCCGCAAAAAGCATCTTTTTTCATAACGGACTTGAACAAATGGCCCGCGGTTTACAAGAGGAACTGAAATCAGAGCCCTCCTCTATGATCCTCATGGTGTTAGGGTCTTATTTTGGGGCGGTGACTCCGGAAGAACTGATCGTGTTCTTAGAAACCGGGATGAAACGTGAGGCCGATTTGCTCATGGCACCGGGCGGCATGCAGGAAGAACAGGCGGATGCCCTTTATGCCGTCACTTATTTGCAAATGAATGAATTGCAGCCTTTTCTCACGGAATGGTACAAAACATCAGACTTTGCTTTTTCAGGTTTAATGTTAGCCGAGTGCAGAAAGTATCACATTGACGCCGTTGCAAAATACACAGCCATTATGAAATTTCTCCAATTCGATGAGGCGCTTTTTATACGGGAAGGGCGGGAATTTCTACGCTTTCAGCAGCGAAGCAGCGGGAGCTTCGGTTATTTGAATCCGTTAGCGATGGACCAAGGGGCGGTCAGCGGCAAATTGCTGGACCGGCAGTATTTCCTGCCGTCCGCTCATTATGCCGCCGCCTCTCTGTCTATGCTGTAATGTCTCTCTTTTGAAAGACGGAAAAAGAAATCAATAAACATATAAGAAAGTAGATCGCTATAACCGTCATGGAATAGGGGATGTTTAACGTTGAAATCGCATCACCCGCACTTTTATTTACATAAGCAACGAGATTTAAATGCGGAAAGAGCGTAAATTTATACCACGTAAATTGGGCAAGCAAATCAGTTCCGCCCAATATACTGCCGGCAAACAGCAGTAAAATGGATAAGCAAAGGGAGAGCGCCTGGCTTTTGCACAATACTGACAAAGTGAACGCAATGGTGACAATGCTTATAATTGATATGAAACGAAAAAGCAGAATGATTCCGGATGCTTTGATTGAACTGATGGTATACAGACTGTCATTTAAATGAGTATAGACGAGCGGATATGAAGCATTGGAAAAACCGAATAACACGCCGCCGATCAGCAAACAGCTCACACAGTAAAATAAGTAAATCATACCGGTAAACAGAAGGGAGGCCAGAAATTTCGATGTTAAAATCCGCCATCTTCGGTTCGGGCTTGTAGCGATAAACTTAATCGTTCCAAGGGCAAACTCTTTAGAAACAATCCCGCTGACGGTTAAAATCGCGGTTAAGCTTACGAAAATCTCAAGCCCGTTTGAAGTAACCGTGCCGAAAAACCTCCAGCCGTTCCATTCATAAGGGTTGATGTTATGCTCCAAATAATAGTCTTTATTCTTAACATCAGCAGAATAATAAACGCCTGTCGTTTCAGCGGGTTTATCAATTTCTTCCTGTTTTTTTTCGGCGAGAAGCCGTTCTTTCCAATTGTTATCCGAGGAAGCATCTAACTCATGATTCATAATAAGGCCGGCTAGCAAAACGATGAGAAACAGGAAAAAAAGAGATAAAAGTGTGCCTTTTTTTCGGGTTATTTTTATGAATTCGTTCTGCGCCAGATGAAATATGCTCATACCGCGTCCTCCTGATCTGTAATCATCATGTATTTCTCTTCCAATGACAAAGTTCTTGCAGAAACGCGGGAAATCAGAATCTCTTTCTCTGCCAAAGATTTAATGACATACGGGATGGTATCTTCTTCCGCTTCCAATTCAATGATGCGGCTGTCTTTTTGCTGTACTTGAAGAATACCGTCCTGCTCTAATATTTCTTTCGCCCTTGCCGGATGATCGACCGTGACGGTAAACAGTTTTTTCTGACCAAGGTCATGTCTGTTCTTCATGTCTTCAATTCCTAAAATCCGTCCCTTTTTAATATAGGCAACCCTATCGCAAATCTCCTCCATTTCCGACAATAAATGGCTTGATAATAAAATGGAAACCCCTTGCTTCGCTAAATCGGAAAGAATGGTGCGCAATTCTTTCATTCCTTTAGGATCGAGGCCGTTCATCGGTTCATCAAGAATTAATAATCCGGGATTGTGAAGAAGAGAATAAGCGAGCCCCAAGCGCTGTTTCATACCTAATGAGAAATGTTTCACTTTTTTGCGGGCAGCCTGCTCCAATCCGACTTTTGTAAGAGTATTCATAAGCTCATCCGTTCGCAGCGAGGTGCTGCGCAGTTTAGTAAAATATTTTAGGTTTTGCAAAGCGGTCATATTCGGATACATATCCGGGCCTTCAATGATAACCCCGATATGTCTCATAAAATATTCAAAGTCGCTGTCCGGTCTGCCTCTGAATGAAATGGCTCCTTCTGTTTTTTTAATAAGCTGTACGATCATTCTGAAAATAGTGGTTTTTCCTGAGCCGTTCGGCCCTAAAAGGCCGAATATCTCACCTTTTCTCACATCGAAAGAAATTGACTGTACAATAGGGGTATGATTGATTGTTTTAGAGACATCTTTTAATATCAGGGCTGGTTCAGTCATGATTTTTGCACACCTTCCTTATGATTTAGGGTAAAAGCCGTCAAAACCGAAGAACATGCTTCCGATCAGGCCGGCAACGATTAAAATGAGAGCAATGCTATACCACATTTTTCGATTCAATGGTTTCCCTCCTTACAACGCTGACATTCCATTTGAAATAGCGCAAAAAGATGCGGAATATCAGTTTCGAAAGATCAAATCCGGCCATAAACACCGCCATACCCGCTCCAAGAACCATACATCCGTTAAAAATGGCTGTTACAATCGGCACTTTTACAAGGAGAAAGAATGATCCGGTCATCAGCATCAGGCCGATCGCCATCAAACTTAACACCGCAACAGAGGCAAAAAGAAACGGTGTCAGCATAAACATGAAGTTGAACATGCCCATCCCCAGCATCAGGCCGAATGCTTTGAAAAAGGAGCTCCATGTTTTCTGCTCCTCGGCATCACTGATGAAAATATCCGCTTTTAAGGCGCGCGCAAGTGTTTTGGGGTTTCCTAAATTGCCCGCGATTTGTTCATCGCTTTTTCCTTCAGCGCTGCCCATTTGGAATATTTCGCCGATATCGGCCAGTATCTCTTTTTGTTCAAGTTCCGGCAGATCTTTTATTTCCCGCCGGAGATGTTTTAAATATTGGTCTTTACACATTCATTTTCCCTCCTTAATGATGCTGTTCACTTTTTCGGACAGATCAAGCCATTCCGATTTTAATGTTTGATGATAAAAGGCGCCTTCTTCTGTTACTTTGTAATATTTGCGTGACGGGCCTTGATCGGAAGCTGCTGTATACGTTTTTAGGTAGTTATTTTTTGTGAGTCTTCGTAATATGGGGTAGATGGTGCCCTCCGATACAGGGAACGTTTCACTTATGATCTTGATTAATTCATAACCATATAAATCTTCATAAAGAAGCAGGGACAACACACAAAGTTCCAATGCTCCTTTTCGTAATTGGCTACTCATTTACTATCATTCCCATCATATCTAATAATTGTATTCTCTATACAGTGTATTGCACAGTAGCTAATCGATCAATAATTCCCAAGAACCATTTGGGATGAGGAATTGAATCTTTATGCTTATGTGCGGGCGGGGACCGAGATGCGCACCCCTTGCGGGAAGAAGGCCTCCTGAACAATGTTTACATTAATATAGATCAGGATGCGCGTCATTGACAAATGGCAAAAACCCCTTTTTCCATGACAAGGAAAGGGGTTTTTTCGTTATTCGGCCATTTTTTCTAAATTGCCGTTCCGGTCCATTTTAAAGGACGGAGAGGCATGTTCGTCGTCTTCAAATAAAACTAGTTTTCTGGCTCTGTTCATAATTTTCACCAAGGTTTCGTAGTCTTCCTGAATGGTTTTTTGATCTTTTTCAAGCTTTTCGACGGCCGCTTCCAGCTGCTCGGTTTTAGACTGAAGTTCTTGGTTTTCCCGTTTTAAACGGTCATTTTCCATTTGCAGGGCGGAAGTTTGCTTTCCGCTGCCTTCATAGCTCTGCAGAAATTGAATGACATCTGCCATTGTGAGCTCCGCCATTGTGAGCTCCGCCTTTTGGCTCGGCTGCTGAGGCGCCAGCAAATGTGATAAACTAGCTAACTCTTCCTTGAAGCTTTCATCGACATAAGGCATATGTTCGCCGGACATGACGGCTTGCCGATCCTCTTTTGGCGCTTCCGTTTGAACCGTCTCTTCGGCTGCGGTTTCCTGCATGATATCCGCATCCGGTGCAGGCGGCTGATATAATAGTTTCTTCTTGGCCGGCTGGCCGTTTCCGAGCGCGCGCATCCGCTGTTTCCGCTGTTTTTTGGCGAGCTGAAGCGCTTTTTCGTATTGATGGCGGACAACGGCATTCCATCTGAAACCGCACGCTGCCGACGTTCTGTTTAATTTATCGCCTACCTCTTCAAAGGCGTTCAGCTGCGTGCTTCCTTCCCGAACGTGACGGAGCACGGTTTCCGCGAGCAGCAGGTCGTTTTCCTCCGACCAGGCGTCCTGTCTTTGTTTTGTCAATGTTCTCAACCCCCAATATCTTTGATGGTATTAGAATGTCCAGATTGGAAAATATTTATACAAATTGGCTGAAAGAATGAGAGATACGCAGAGCCTTGCAGGATAAGATGAATCCTTGTACAATGAAATGTGATGTGATTTTTTTCGTTTTTAAAATTAAGATTTAACATAGAGGAACATTGAATGAAGGGAAGCGTACATCATGACTAATGAATTCCGAGTGTGTGATGATTGCCAGGCCACCAATATTAAGACTTTGCTGCCGCGTTTGAAAGAAGCTGACCCGGATGCAAAAGTGGAGGTCGGATGTCAGTCATATTGCGGGCCCGGACGCAAAAAATCGTTTGCTTTCGTAAACAACCGCCCGCTGTCGGCGCCGACTGAGGACGAGCTGATTGAGAAAGTGAAAAAGAAGATCAAAAAGTAAATGTGTATTTTTACGACAGCCTCGCCCGATGGGTCAGGCTTTTTTGCTTCAAAAAATCAATGACGGAAAACTGGAACAAAACGCCGGACAAATTCAAGGATGTTTTCAAATTACAGAGCCGATATAATAGAATCACGGCTAAAAAAAAGAGGGAATGACGATGGCGTATCCAAACGGAAAATTATCAGAAGAAAAAGTGTTTAAAGATCCCGTTCACCGCTATGTTCATGTGCGGGACAAGCTGATCTGGGATTTGATCGGCACCCGTGAATTTCAGCGGCTGCGCCGGATCAAACAGCTCGGTACGACGTATTTGACGTTTCACGGCGCGGAACACAGCCGTTTTAACCATTCTCTCGGCGTCTATGAGATTGTCAGACGAATGGTTGATGATGTTTTTAAAGGGCGTCCTGAATGGGATGACAATGAACGCGAACTCTGTCTCAGCGCCGCGCTTTTGCACGATTTGGGACATGGGCCGTTTTCGCATTCCTTTGAAAAGGTTTTTCATCTGGATCATGAAGACTATACGAGGGAAATTATTCTCGGCGACACCGAGGTGAATCAGGTTCTCAGAAAGGCGGGACCGGGATTTCCGCAGGATGTTGCCGAAGTCATTGCCAAAACATACAAAAACAAACAGGTGGTCAGCCTGATTTCGAGCCAGATTGACGCCGACAGGATGGATTACCTTCAGCGGGACGCATACTATACGGGCGTCAGCTACGGACATTTTGATATGGAACGGATTTTAAGGGTGATGCGTCCGCGAGAGGACCAGATCGTCATTAAGCAAAGCGGCATGCACGCCGTCGAAGACTATATTATGAGCCGCTATCAAATGTACTGGCAGGTGTATTTTCATCCCGTGACGAGAAGCGCTGAAGTCATATTGACGAAAATTCTCCACCGTGCGAAGCAGCTCCATGAAGAAGGGTATATCTTCACTCATGCTCCCGTTCATTTTTATTCCATTTTTGAAGGGAAGCTGACGCTTGCGGATTATCTGAAGCTTGATGAAGCCATCATTTTATATTATTTCCAGGCTTGGGAGGAAGAAGAGGACCCGATTCTGTCCGACTTGTGCCGCCGCTTCATTAACCGCCAGCTGTTTCAATATGCCGAATTTAACCCCAATGAGGAAATGTCGGCTTATTTTGAACTGACCGCTCTGTTTAAAGAGGCGGGAATTGATCCCAATTACTATTTAGTGGTCGATTCTTCATCGGATCTGCCGTATGATTTTTACCGGCCGGGTGAAGAGGAGGAGCGTCTGCCGATTCACCTGTTAACGCAGAACGGCCAGATCAAAGAGCTGTCCAGGCAGTCCGCCATTGTCGAATCCATTTCGGGCAAACGCCGGACGGACCATAAGCTCTACTATCCGATGGACCTCATTTGTGACGATTCAGAAAACCCTGAAGCAAAATTAAAAATCCGGCAGCTGCTGGGACTGACATAGAAGGATTTTGGTAAAGAAGGAAAAGGAGATGTCGGGAATTTGTTGAAAGAACATGCAAAACTGATGAAGGTGTTCTCGGATTCTGGAGAAATCATCGGGCGGAAAAAGCTGCAGAAAATCATTTATATCGCGAAGAAAATGCAGTATCCTTTCTACGAAAAATATGATTTTCATTTTTACGGCCCGTATTCCGAAGAACTGACGCTTCGAATTGAAGAGCTGTGCAATCTTGGGTTTCTGGATGAGGTGAAGGAAAAAAAGGGCGGCTACTTTCAATACCGGTACTCGCTGACGGAGACGGGAGCCGAGTTTTTACATCATGCGGAGCTTACGATGCCGGATATGAAGAAGTACATCGACAGCGTCAACAGCCGCTCATCCCGGTTTTTGGAGCTGGTGTCTACGATTTTGTATTTTGACGGCCTTGAAGCTGAGGAAAAGAAAGAGAAAGTGTTTACGATAAAAAGCAAACAGAAATATACAGATGAAGAATATGATGAGGCGCTTCACTACATAGAAGAGCTGAAACACATTTGTTAAAGGCGATGGATTTCGTCTTTTTTGATGAAAAAACCAGGCCGCGATAAAGCGGGCCTGGTTTTGTTTATTGTCTCAATTTGCTGTGCTTGTACGAATATAAAAAGTAAACGATGACGCCGATGATCAGCCAGACGGCAAAATAAAGCCACGTTTTCAGCGGCAGATTGATCATTAAAAACAAACAGCAGATAATGGCCAAAATCGGCAGTACGGGTACAAAAGGCACTTTAAATCCCCGCGGCAGATCCTTATGGGTGCGGCGCAGAATCAGCACGGACAGACTGACCATGGCAAATGTCAATAGCGCGCCGATGTTTGAGAGATCTGACAGCTCTTTCAGATCAACAAAACCCGCGATGCAGGCGCTGATCAGTCCGATCAGCCACGTATTAAAGATCGGAGCTCCCGATTTCTTTCCGACAATGGTAAAGACTTTCGGCAGCATTCCGTCTCTTGCCATCGCAAAAGATATACGGGTCGCCGCATAGGTATGGGCGAGAACGACGGCCATCAGTCCGATCACCGCACCGGCAGCGATAACGCCCGCCACCGCGTTTTGTCCTACAGTCTGTAACACATAAGACATGGCTTCCGGCACATTAAGCTGTGAATACGGAACCATACCCGTCATGACGAGACAGACGATGACGTATACAAATGTACAGATTACCAGTGAACCGATAATACCAATCGGCAGGTTGCGCTGCGGTTTTTTGACTTCTTCAGCCGAAGCGGAAATCGCGTCAAATCCGAGAAACGCAAAAAAGACGGCAGAAGCCCCCGTAATGACGCCTTTGATCCCAAAAGGCATAAAAGGATGCCAATTGCCCGGCTTTACAAAAAAGCTTCCTGTGATGATAAACAGCAAAACAATTCCGATTTTCACGAGAACCATTATATTATTAAAGGTTTTGCTCTCTTTGGAGCCGCGTGACAGAACGACGGCAATTAATAGAGTAATGATGATGGCAGGAAGGTTGACGATGCCCCCCTGGCTCGGCACGTGCAGCAGACTGTCCGGCAAAGGCATGCCGATTTCGGCTAACAGATTATTAAAATAACTTGACCAGCCGCTTGCCACCGCCGACGCCGTCACCATATAAACGGATAAGAGCGTCCAGCCCATTAAATGGCCGACAATTTCTCCCATGGTGGTATAAGAGTAAATATAGGCGCTTCCGTAAACCGGGAGAACAGAAGCGATTTCGGCGTAACATAATGCTGCAAGGCTGCAGACAACGGCTGCAATGATAAAAGAAAAGATTACGGAAGGCCCGGCGTTTTTCGCGGCCGTAATGCCTGTAAGAACCATGACGCCCGTCCCGATGACGGCGCCGATGCCCAGTAATGTTAAATCAAATCCACCCATCGTTTTGGCAGTCTGCCTGTTTCTGCTTTGTTCAAGCAGCTGGGTGATGTCTTTTTTTTGTAGGATATTCCGCAACACGCATCCCTCCATCCAAAAGTAAAAGCCAAGAGGGCCTCTTTGGCTTTTACCCGTGTCACATCTTCTGTGTAATCGACAATCCTGTGTTCTGTTTCCCCGTCTGTTCCGTTTCTTTTCCAGTCATATTGTCTGCCGCATCCGATCAGATTATCCTTTCCGTCAAACGCAGTCACCCTTAATGATTTTACCTGAATCATGTCTATAAAACCAGCATTGCATAAAAGGGATGGGTGAAAAAGCAGGAGATAATAGTCTGTATAGGGCAGGATAAAAGTTGCGGGCTTTCCGGCCGAAATTTTGACTTTCCCCGCGAGGTATCAGTAAAATGTAATAAAAAACAATCAAATGATGATGGATGCATCTTGAAATGGGGAGTTTCTGCATGGAGCATGATATATTGCAAGCAAATGTACTGGATTACGCGCTCACGAAATATTTAAAGAGCACGAAAAAGCTTGATGAGGCGACAATTCCGAAGAGTATAAACAATATCAGAGGATTTATTCTCAGGATTATTTACCGGCACGGCACGTGCACGATTAAAGATATATTGCAGGAAGTTACATTATCGCCTTCAGCCACGACAACCGCTCTGAATCATTTAGAAAAAGAGGGTTTCGTGGAAAGGTCGAGAAATAACGAAGACCGACGCACGGTATGGATGACGCTTTCCGAATCGGGAAAAATGGCGGCCATGCAAATGATTGAAAACCGGCAGATGCTCATTGACGAGCTGTTCGAAGCATTGACAGAAGAAGAAAAGAATACCTTTTTCAGCCTCGTTGAAAAAGTAATGAAATAAGCCGGCCTGACATAGCAGCGCCGGCCATTATCAAGGATTACTCCGTATCGCTGATCCGTTTGCCGGCGACGGCGTAATGATCCTTTCTCATTTCTTCAATCATGACAATGATCTTTTCTTCGGCTGCGCCTGTCGTTTCTTTTACGGCTTCTGTCACTTTTTCAACCAGATTCCGTTTTTGTTCATCTGTGCGGCCTTCAAGCATTTTAACGGTTACGAGCGGCATGGTGCTGATCCTCCTTTATCGTTTCCTCTCTTTGGAAGAGAGGTCACTTATAGTATACTGAATGAAGGACAATCTTGCATTTTTTAAAAAAGGGGATTTTTACATTTGGACAGATTTTTATATTATCCGCTGGAGCTTATGCCCTATGTCGTGATTACGCTGATTGTGGCATTTACGATGCATGAACTGGCGCACGCGTATGTCGCGTATCGGTTCGGAGACGATACCGCGGCGAGACAGGGCAGATTAACGCTCAATCCGATTAAACATCTTGATGTTTTCGGAACGATTCTAATTTTGGTCGCGGGTTTCGGCTGGGCCCGTCCGGTGCCGGTGAACCGCCGCGCCTTTAAAAGACCGCGGCTGGCGGGAGTGCTGGTTTCCGTCGCCGGGCCTGTAAGCAACCTGCTTCTTGCCTTTATCGGTTTCTTTTTGCTAGTGTTGATGCATGCTTACGGAATGGAGCTGCTTTCTGCATTCAGCATGGGGCTTGACCGCTTTTTCTCTATTTGGATTCAGCTGAATCTCGCGCTGTGTTTATTCAACCTGCTGCCGCTTCCTCCGCTTGACGGCTACCGGATTATTGAGGATCTCGTGCCGCCGCGGGTGCGCGCCAAAATGACTCAGTTTGAGAGCTACGGGATTATCGTGTTTCTCGTGCTGTTTGTGACACCGGTCGGCTCCTATGTCGTGTGGCCGCTGTTAAGTGAGGGGAGAGACTGGATTCTCAAGGTATTTGCCATTATATTTCAACCGCTTTTGTAGGAGGGTATTTTCATGGAAGAAAAAAAGAAGAAAACAATCGGATTTAATATTATTAAAAGTGATCCGACCGACGGACATGGCGGTTTTGGCGCCGGGGCGCTGAGCCTTGACAATATTTCTCCGGTATTTGTCGATGTGGAAGAGAAGGAAGCCTTCGTTGACATCGGCGCCATGCATGCCCGCAGTGTCGTTGAAAAAGGCATCAAATTCCTGCCGAACAAAGATGAAGTGCCGAACGGAAAACCGTACTGGCTCGTGTGGGTCACCATCGACAGAAAAGAAGAAGGCCCTTATTACGCGGGTGTGACGGCTTGTGAAATGACCGTAGACAGAAGTATCCGCAGAGGCTATAAGTCATTGCCGGAGCATGTGAATTTAATGGATAAATCAATGAAGCGCTGCATTATCGTGGACAAAATGGACGCCAGCTCAAAGCAGGTGCTTGCTGAATTTCTGCAGAAGCATGACCAAGGGCTCTGGGAACGTTCATCCGATGAATTGAAAACAGGTCTGCTTCCGGAAGAAAAATAATTTGTGAACTTTTTGTGAACTTTATAAATATTTGCACTATTTTGCAATTGTACTGAGTAAACTGTTGATACAGAATCAGGACATGGAAAGTCCCGAGCCGAACCAAGACTCGGGGTTTTTCATGTTTACGCGGAGGTTTCATCATGTTCACCGTCTTTGAAATCGGGCCATGGGTCATTGAAGCAGATGCGGAGGAAACGAGAAAACAATACGAAAAATCATGGCCTGATCCTTGCGATTGCGGGAGCTGCCGGAACTTTTCCGAGGCGGTGAATCTCCTTCCCGCCGAGAAAACAAGATTGTTTACGCAGTTTGGGATTCGTCCGGCTGTCTGTCACGACTTGGGGGAGCATGGAAAGGAAAACGGCCTGCATCATTATGCGGGCAGCTATCCGATTGTCGGCAGGCTTAGGGAAGGCTGGCCGAAGTTTCATATCGAGAGGGCGGGAGATATCCGCTTTTCGTTTTCATTGCCGAGTACAACATTTTTTATACCGAAGGGTTTTCCTGACCCTATTATCCATCTCGACTTTTCACTCTTGCTCCCATGGGTGCTTGAGGAAGACGCGGATTAAAGCCCGGCGCGCAATGCACCGGGCTCAGTCTTTTTTGCCGAGCCACTTATCCCACCACTTTTTGCGCGGAGCTTCTTTGCGGGCGGGGGCGTGTTCCTTTTCTTTTTTAGAAGGTTCCGGTCCGTAGCACACATCCGCGGGCTCAGTGCCTGCGATGAAATACGTATAATGCTTTGCGGCGCAGCCGGGTCCCGAAGTGTAGCCGGAAGCGGGATCGATATAGACGCCCGTGACGCCCTTCGGCGGTTTAAGCGCTATTTCCGGTTCTCCTTCGAGCGCCTTCTCCATAAAGTCCGCCCAAATCGTCTTCGCATAGCTTTTTTCTTCTACTGAATCAATCGTGCTGCTTTTGTCATAACCTGTCCATACACCGGCGGCAAGAGCAGGGTTAAAGCCGATCATCCAGCTGTCTGCGCTTGTCGTGCCTGATTTACCGCCATAGGTTCGGGTCAGCCGGTCCGAAATGGTGCGTCCCGTGACGGAAGTATAGCCGTTTAAATCCTGATCAAACATGCCCGTCATCATGCTCGCCGTCACAAAAGCGGCTTTTTTATCAAGCGTCTGCTGATGTCCGCGCGGCTGTTCATACAAGACGTTGCCGGCGGTATCCGTCACTTTTGTGATAAAGGAAGGGGTGATTTGTTTTCCCCCGTTTGCGAGCATCGCGTAGGCATTAACCATCTCAATCGGGCGCACGGGTTCAGTTCCGAGCGCCAGAGACGGAAGAGGCTTTAAATGTTCGCTGATGCCGAATTCCTTTGCCGCCGACACGAGCTTATTCATGCCGAGAAAGAGATGGGTCTTCACCGCATAAATGTTGTCTGATAATGCAAGCGCCTGAAGCAGCGTAATCGGTTTATTGGCGTAGTAGCCGTTGTAATTGCTTGGAGAATAAGTATCTCCGTTGTCGTCAATCTTGAACTCTGTGGCTTCGCTTTTCATCAGCGTGACCGGTGTAAAGCCGCTTTGAATCGCTTTGTAGTACAAAAGCGGCTTGATCGTGGAAGCCGGCTGCCGTTTCGCCTGTGTCGCCCGGTCAAACGGGCTTTTTTCGTAGTCACGTCCGCCGAGAAGCGCAAGCACGCGCCCTGTTGCCGGATCAATCGCGGAAAAGCCGACCTGAATGTCAGAGCCGGTACGGATCGTATGTGCCACAGTGTTTTCCGCAATCCGCTGCATGCGCTTATCAAGCGTCGTATAAACACGCAATCCGCTCGTTGCGAGCTGTTCGCGCGTCATGCCGAGCTTTTTCTCGAGTTCTTTCATCGCATCATCGTAAAAATAAGGCGCCGTTTTCGCTGCGGTCCTGTTTTTCAGCGGCTGATAGGCAAGCGGCGTTTTCTTAAGCCTTTCCGCCTTTTCTTTTGAGATCATTTTTTGGCCGATCATCAGTCGGAGAATGGTTTCCTGGCGCTGTTTGGCCTTCTTTTCGCTGACATATGGCGAATAGCCGGACGGGCCTTTCGGTATGCCCGCCAAAAGCACGGCTTCCGCATCGTTCAGATCTTTGGCGTGTTTGCCGAAATACAGGCGCGAGGCGGCTTCAATTCCATATGCGCCGTGGCCGTAATATATCGTATTTACATAACCTTCTAAAATCTCGTTTTTAGAATAGTTCTGTTCAAGGCGGATCGTGTAAAATGCTTCGTTCCATTTTCGTTTCCATGTCTTATCATGCTCAAGGTAGAGATTTCTCGCGTATTGCTGGGTGATGGTGCTTGCGCCCTGAACCTTGGCCATTGCCTTTATGTCAGCCAGCGCGGCGGCGGCCATCCGCCGGTAATCAAAACCGTGGTGATTGTAAAAGTTTTGATCCTCCACCGCAATGGCGGCCTGCACCGCTATCGGATTGATATCTTTTAACCGCACCCAGTAGCGCTTTTCCCCGAAATCGGTCTCACCTAGCTTTGAGCTGTCATTTGCATAAAGAATCGTAGACTGAGGAACCCGGACGGAGGGGGCCCCCTGCCATTTCGCTGCAAGAAGAACGGATGTGAAGCAGACGCCGGCCAGCATTCCGCCGATCAGTGTCAGAAAGATGCAGGCACGGATGATTTTGAATGTGATTCTGAGCTGTTTTCCAGATACTTTATCCACTTTTGGGGACCCCCTTTTTCATGATTCTATTATTATGTGAAAAAAGGGGGTTTTTTAAACATATCAAACCGGACACTTCTTTACTTTTTCCCCTCCATCCTCTATACTTTTTCCTTAGGTGAAAATGAGATTTTAACCGGAATAAAAGCGATACAGACGCTTACAATAAATGAAATAAGCCTTGAAAGGGAGATGACAATTGAGCGAGCTTTGGTATACGGAGAAGCAGACGAAGAATTTCGGCATTACATTAAAGGTGAAACAGACATTACATACGGAACAGACGGAATTTCAGCATCTGGAAATGGTGGAGACAGAAGAATTCGGCAACATGCTGTTCTTAGACGGAATGGTCATGACTTCTGAAAAAGACGAATTTGTCTATCATGAAATGGTTGCGCACGTCCCGTTATTTACGCACCCGAATCCGGAAAACGTCCTCGTTGTCGGCGGCGGAGACGGCGGTGTCATCAGAGAGATTCTGAAGCACCCAAGCGTAAAAAAAGCGACGCTGGTCGACATTGACGGCAAGGTTATTGAATACTCTAAAAAATTCCTTCCGTCCATTGCGGGCAAGCTTGATGATCCGCGCGTCGACGTGAGAGTCGATGACGGTTTCATGCACATCGCGAAATCAGAGAATGAGTATGACGTCATCATGGTTGATTCAACAGAACCGGTCGGACCGGCCGTCAATCTGTTCTCAAAAGGCTTCTATGCCGGAATTTCCAAGGCATTAAAAGAAGACGGCATCTTCGTCGCGCAGACGGACAACCCGTGGTTTACACCGGAGCTGATTACAAACGTACAGCGTGACGTGAAAGAAATCTTCCCGATCACCCGTCTGTATACGGCTAATATCCCGACGTATCCGAGCGGCCTGTGGACATTTACGATCGGTTCTAAAAAGTACGATCCGCTTGAAGTGGAAGACAGCCGTTTCTTTGACATCGACACGAAATATTACACGAAAGAGCTTCACAAAGCGGCATTTGTTCTTCCGAAATTTGTGAGCGACTTAATCAAATAAAAACGTACGGCGCAGGAGCGAATCTTGCGCTTTTTTACAGGAAAGCGAGGGTTTTATCATGAGGTTTGATGAAGCATATTCAGGAAAAGTATTTATCGCAAGCCGCCCCGACTGGAAAGAGGCGGACGCCATCCTTTACGGCATGCCGATGGATTGGACGGTCAGCTACCGTCCGGGTTCACGATTCGGGCCGGGGAGAATCCGCGAGGTGTCTATCGGTCTTGAAGAATACAGCCCGTATCTCGACCGTGACTTGGCTGATTTGAATTTCTTTGACGCCGGAGACATTCCGCTTCCGTTCGGCAATCCGCAAAGAAGCCTTGATATGATTGAAGAATACGTGGACAGCATTTTAGAAAAAGGAAAGTTCCCGCTCGGCATGGGAGGGGAGCACCTTGTATCATGGCCTGTCATAAAAGCCATGTATAAGAAGTTTCCGGACCTTGCCATCATTCATTTTGACGCGCACACCGACCTGCGCACGGATTATGAAGGCGAACCGCTTTCCCACTCTACTCCGATCCGCAAAGCGGCCGAGCTCATCGGGCCGCAAAACGTATTTTCATTCGGCATCCGTTCCGGAATGAAGGAAGAATTTGAATGGGCGAAAGAAAACGGCATGCACATTTCTAAGTTTGAAGTGCTTGAGCCGCTGAAAAAAGTGCTGCCGCAGCTTGCGGGACGCCCTGTTTATGTCACCATCGATATCGACGTTCTTGATCCCGCTCATGCGCCGGGAACTGGCACGGTTGACGCAGGAGGCATCACGTCTAAAGAATTGCTCGCGTCCATCCATGAAATCGCGCGCTCAGAAGTCAATGTAAAAGGCGCTGACCTCGTAGAAGTTGCGCCGGTCTATGACCACTCAGAACAAACCGCAAACACGGCAAGCAAGATGATTCGTGAAATGCTGCTTGGGTTTGTGAAATAAAAGAATTTCCCCCGCTTGAAACACGCGGGGGATTTTTATATTGTATATAAACTACTTAGAAGTTAGTAAAAGCAACATATTATTTTACCATTAATAATTGATGTTATTGATAAAAATTATATAATAGGGTATTATTTAGTAAATACATTTTTAGAAAGGAAGTTAGAATGAAAACAGCAGTAGAAAATGAATTGGAATTAAAAAAGATTGAAATTTCAGTAATTAAACTGATAATTGCTGAAAAACCTAATAAAGAGATCGCTAAGTCATTAAACTACTCGCAGCGTAATGTCGAATATATCATAGCCGGTCTCTGTAAAAAGTGGAATGTGAGTACTAGAGTCGGTATTGTTTCGGAAGCATATAAAAGGAATTGTATACAGTGAACGAAATGAAAGAAAAACCCCTATTGAGGGGGTTTATTTATATATGCTAAAAAAACATTCTATACAGGAATGCCGTAAAAATAAAAACTGAGATTGTCAGGTAGTTCAAATTTGTTCTCCATTTCAGAAGAATAAACAAAAGAAATAAGTATGCAATATTGAACAAATCAAAGATAGAAAAAATCAAATGATTACTTGTGAAAAATAAACTAGTGTTTGGATGTTCTGCGAAAATGTTTTTGAATGATATAAGAAAAAACTTAATTGCGACCGGGATGTTAGAAAACATAAATAGAGAATAAAAGGTTTTAATCTTAATTTGAGCGCCAAGAAAATTTATAATGAGAAATAATACAAATCCTTCAAAAATCACCCCGAACATTAAAAGAAACAGTGCGGCTATCGCAATGATATAATCTAAATGTTTTACTTGCTCAACAACTTGTATAGGGATGTTTTTGGGAATTAAACTTTTCATAAAAGGTAATAGGGAACTTAAATAAAAAGCTAACCCGATAATATAAAACAAAAATGAGGACAAAAAATTAATGTTTCGGTCCTTAAATGAAGATAATTCAATTTGCATAATCCTAAGAGACTCCTTTTATAAAGATAGGTGTAAGAAATGTTTCTAACATAGCTGCTATCATTAAACCGAGAAATATAATACCAATATATTTAAAAGTGAATTTTAAATTTATTTTGAGGAGTAATAAATCCAAAGTTAATTTCATTCCTACAGAAGCTGCAAGAAGCAATACCGGGACTTCAATTATTCCATGGGGTATAACAAGCAGTAAAAGGTTTAAATTGTCTTTGATGTTTCCTATGGCATTTCCTAAAATGAATCCATTAATAATTAAAACTGCAATCGTGCCGAGTGACAGCGTCAACGGGCCTAAAAAAACAAGCAGACTCGCTACTTTAATATTATTAAAGAAAATCTGAAAAAAATCCGGACGGATATTTCGATTTAGATTATTTACATTTGAAGCGGGATCTGTATAAAAATATGCTGTAAATAAAGCAATTAAAAATAAGATCAGACAGAGTATGTACAATTTGACTAAAACGTTCTTTTTAAACAAAGTATTTTCATCCATTCGTTTAAGGGACTGCCAGGGATATTGAATTTAATGTTTTATGTTAAGCTGCTGCTGTACTTGCTGCAGCCAATTGTTCTAAAACGGCTAAAGGCAAGCCTGCACCAAGAGATCCTAAAACAGTAATGATAGCCAGGACTGAACCCGTTGCGGTGATAGCACTGACAATCCAACTAGGAGCTATTATTCCAGCTCTGTTTAAAATATCGATGACATCCATGCTTAAATGATTATGTTTTATACTGAAAAGAGCGAGAACAATGATTCCTGATGCTACTAATGTAAAAATCGCTTTACTATTTTGTGTTTTTAAAAGTAGACTCATTTTTTCCTCCAATTTTTTCAATATCCCCAGCAAGTTAAATAATAAAATATATTGGAAGCTATTTGAATTGCGGATTTCCGAAAAAATATTTAAGAGGTGAAATCCGTTAAGGTATCTGCTGGCTTATTTTAGTACAAAGAAAGCCGGACCATATGTATGATCCGGCTTTCTTTGTACTGAAACATTTATACTTTTTTTTCAAGAATAATATCAAAATAATCGGCTGCCCCATAACCTGAAATAGGAGGAGCAAATATTTGAACCAGCTTCCATCCTTGCTGCGAATACTTTTCAATAATTTCTTTATAGTCTTCTTTAGGCTTTCCTTTCCATCGGTTTACTTCTACTTTTATAAACTTATATTCGTACATTGCTGTATAATCCTCCGGAAGTGTATTGGAATTGTTACCTTGTTTTTCGATTATGATAAACTTGAATCCATAAATAGAGCGCGCAGCCTATTAAAAGTATTGGAAATTGCCATCCTGTATTTCCGTTTTTAAAATAATCTATTAATGACCATATCAGTAAAGCGACAGTATAAAAACTAAATGCTATTCTGGCGGCTATACCCGATTGGTGTTTTTGCATCTCATCCATTTTCTTCATAAGAACCGCTCCCTTACTTTTTTTTGGCGTTATAGTTGAATACTTTATCTATTCCCGTATTTAATGCGTGAGCTATCGAAAAAGCCAGACTTAAAGTCGGGTCATATTTATTATTTTCAATTGCATTGATGGTTTGCCTGGTCACATTGCAGAGCTTAGCCAGATCATTTTGTGAAATATCAGCTGCTGTTCTAAGTTTTTTTATATTGTTATCCACTAAAACCCTCCTTAAATATTTTTGTTTTTACTTTAAATTTTCAAATTTATATATATTTATTTTAAATAATATATGTATATGTGTCAAATACTTTTTACACATTTGAATTTCAAGGTATACTTTTTGTTTTTGCAAATTAGTTGTTTATATAAAAAACGGCTTGCAGTTTAACCTGCAAGCCTAAAAGTAATCATCATTTAAATCATTCCGCGCTGAGCAACTTCAAATTGATGTTCCGGTGCACTTGCAATGTCGGCTGAAACAAAAATAGTACCTATCGCTAAGCAAGTAAGTGCTAATTTATACTTCAATTTCATACAACTTCACACCTCCTTGAATCTGCTGTCTTGTTTCTTCCACCTTTAAAAAATATGCGGAAGCCTTCTCGAAATTTTCTCTTTCATGATAATATTTTGCCACATCTAAGGCAAAATCTTCAAGATCAGCATACATCGATTTATCTCTGAGTAAGTCAAAACATTCCATGATTGCTTCTTCATCAGGCTCACCGACATATAAAGATTCTAAAAATTCATACTCGGCGATATATAGGGAATCTTCTGCCTCCTCTGCATAAGATACCCCTTTGTCATGATATTGTCTGGCTATGGCCATATTTCCGATTTTATAATGTATTTGTGTGATTAAGAAATAGGCTTGCGGGAGAGAAGTGATGATGTTCCCATCTTCAAAAACAGCTATTGCCCGTTTTATGTAATCAATGGCTGGTTTGTAATTTTCTTGGCTGTTAAAACAAAGTCCGATATTATATAGAGTCCGGCCCATTAATTGTGGCTGCTGTTCTGCCTCTGCCATGGCATAAGCCTTTTTAAAATGCTGAATTGCTTCATCATATTGCTTTAAGTCAAGAAAGTTGGTAGCGAACAATGAATGGCACTGAAGCACCCTTATATTATATGCCTCCTGCTTATGATAAATTTTATAAGCCTGCCGGGCATAATCCATAGAAAAATAAGTCTGTTTCATATAATAGTAGGACTCTGACATTTTAAAGTAAAATTCAGCTTTTTCTATATGATCTTTAACGTACGTGAGTTTGCTTTCAGCTTTCTTAAAAAACTGAATCGCTGAAAGATATTCACGGCATTCCAGCTCATACATCCCCCGGAAAAAATTAAAATAATAATCAAGGCGTCCGGTCAGCCGGGCCTGCTTTTTATCAATATCCGCGAGCAGATCCGATAGTCTCGGCTGTTCTTCTATCCGCTGCGATTCAAGCGGTTCGAGGTATTCGAGCATCAGATTGTGGCGGAATTCCATGAGAGAATAGTATAGATGAAGATCCTGATCATCTTCCAGACCTGCAAGTTCTTCTTTGATTTCTCTCCGCAAGTACTCGGCGTCCGGGATGCTGAACCTTCGAATGTACATATACCATTCGTTGATTTTTTCTCCAACCGCTGAAGACGATAAAACACTCGCCACTATTCCGAATCCCTCCCTTCCACGTTATGTATATGACATATTTTATCATTTTCATTCGGAAGGATAGCGCAAAAATACCGCAATGTTTTCTTTCGTTAAAACCGCATGTCTGCGGATATCATTTCAAAAATCCGCTATTATCCCCACAATTTGTACAAGCAAACAAATACACCTTCCCATATTCTGTTGTATCTGCGTGAGCAGTGTATGTCTGAAAAGGAAGTGAAGATATGAGAAATAACAAGCTTTCCTTTAAAGAAAAAGCAGGAGCCGCACAAGAAGAATGTTTATGTTTTTGCGAGGAAGAAGCAAGCCGTGAAGCGATGTTTCAAGCGCCGATTGAATTGCCTGAGGGATTTGTTGTTGATCCGGCTGAAGCTGTTGCAAACGTGACGTGGAATGCAGACAGCCTTTCTTGTGTCATTGAACGCTGTTTCATTGAGACGGGGCCAGAGCCTGATGAAATCGGTGTTCAATTCGCAGTGCGCCTGCAGGGAACTGTTACGCTTCTCGTCAGTGTCTCACCAGTGCGAAATCAATATGGACAAGGGAACGGGTCTGTTTCTGTCATCCGCAATGCAGAGATTGACCAAGTCGTCTATTATTCCGATGAGCCTGATGATTGCCCGGATGTCAGTGACATTACGATCGAGAACCTTATTGTCGTTCCGCCATTCTATGGCAGTCCTTTATCGGTGACGGGCACGATTGTGCTTGTGCCCGAACCGGAACCCGTTTATGCGTTTACAGCGAATCCAAACGATCAATCGGTTTCTGTGATAGATACAAACACTCACACCGTTGTGACAAAAATTGCTCTACCGTACCGGCCGACAGGTATTGAAATAACTCCGGATAAAAGCGCTGTGTTTGTTTTGCACTTCAACAATAATGTGATTTCTGTCATCGATTATGACACTTTAACAGTGACAGCATCCATACTGCTGGATCAGCCGCCTAGATCGATAAAATGTATCCCAAATCATGAGTTTGCTTATGTTCTCGGCGATACTGCGATTTATGTGATTGGAATTGATACGTTAACTGTGGATAGGTCGATTCCTGTGGAAGGATTTGATTTTGCAATTGATCCCAATGGGTTATTCGCCTATGTTCTTGATTTTGGTTTAGTGCAAAAAGTGGACCTATTCACCGGTGAAGTCACAGGAACGATTGAACGAGAGCTTATCGTATCATCCATAGAAACAAATTGGCCGGAGCGGTATGCGTATGTCTTAGAACAAGAATTCTTATTCAATTATTTGACGGTTATTGACTTAAATACGTTTACGGTCAGCATTACCCAAGAGCTGGAGCCTGATGGCCAATATGTAATGTTTACGAGTGGATCAGAGGTGTATTTACATGACAGCTTCACTGGCAATTTATATGCTGTCAGTCCGAATGGTGCAGGCGTTATAGGAAATGTTCCGCAATCGGCAAGAGACTTTGCGTTTACTCCGAATGGCGAATTTCTGTATGCTGCTCATTTTTTAGAGCAGAACATCACTGTTTACAACACGGATGATTATTCTGTGGAAACTGTGATATCTCTTGGGGTTTCACCGGGAGATATTGTGATTTAACCAACTGCATGCTGTACATTTCTAAAAGGACGTGAATTCATGAAAAAGAATGATCTGTCTGCTTTACAGGAAAATTGTTTCTGTTTTTGTGATGAGGAAATTAGCAGAGAAGCGCCGTTTCAAGTGCCGATTGACATTCCCGAGGGGTTCACCATTGATTCTGCCGAAGCAGCTGCGACGGTTACATGGAGTACTGCTCATTTATTATGTATCAGTGAGCCTTGCTTAATCCAGACTGGGCCGGAACCAGAAGATATCGGTATTCGATATGCCGTGAGAGTAAAAGGGACCGTTACGCTTCTTGTCAGTGTGTCGCCTGTACGAAATCAATATGGACAAGGGGACGGGTCTGTTTCTGTGATTCATACTGAAGAGATTGATCAAGTTGTTTATTATGCAGCGCAGTCTGGCCGCTGTCCTGATTTCAGTCAGATAACAGTGGAAGATCTTCTCATTGTACCGCCTTTCTACGGCAGTCCGCTTACGGTGACCGGGACACTTGTTTTACCGCCACCGCCAGACCCTCAATCGTATGTGTTTACAGCCAATTCAGGAGACAGCACGGTTTCGGTTATTGATTCAGATTTAAACACTGTTGTAAAAACAATCCCTTTTTCTGACGTGCCAACTAATCTAGGCGTTACTTTCGATAAAGCTTTCACGTATGTCCTCCATGGGAATACCAACCTTGTCTCAGTGCTAGATAATAAAACATTAACCATCATAAATACCATCACTGTTGGAGGAGGGCCGAGAAAGGTTGAATTTGATTCAACAGATGAGTTCGCGTACGTGATGGCCGCCGGATCTATATATATGATCAACATGGCCTCTCAATCGGTCATTGATGTCATTCCGATACCCGGCGCTTTAGACTTTGCTCTTGATCCGAATGGACAGTATGTCTATACCGCTAATGGAAGCAGTTGGTCGGTTGATAAATATGATGTAAATACTGGGCAGTTGGTAGAAAGTATCATAGATACATTTGAATTTCCCAGTTTAATTGCCACTCCTTACGCTGGAAATTTTGCGTATGTGTTGAATGGTGAGCTGCTGCCGAAAGGTGTAACGGAGATCAGTTTGTCACCATTAAGCAGGGGAGGCGACTTCAACCGTTTATTTGAAACGCTGAGGACGATTGTATTTTCTCGCGATAGCACTAGGGCTTATTTTCTAGAGCCATATAGTGAACCGTTTCTCATTAATAACTTATACGTAGTTAATACGGCTGGACAGAGGATCATTGCAAACGTGTCTCTGCCCGGCGCCTTTGACCTCGCCGTAACACCTGATAATCAGTACATTTATGCAGCACAGCCCGACGACAATACCGTAACCGTGTACCGCACGAGTGATTATACAGCCATGACGGTGATTCCGGTTGGGACTGGTCCGTCAGCGATTGCGATGTAGCTTATTTCACAGGTTGAGAGAAGCAGAGCTGCGATAAAAAAATCGTTTATAAATAAATGAGCCGATCTGCTGGATGGCAGCCAGGATGATTAAAAACAGCAGTTCACTTACAGTGAAACTGAGCATCCGCCAAACCCCGGCTCCTGTCAGCGCTCCCGCATGCCCTTTTTTGAACAGGCTGACATGCTGGAAAAGCTGCAGCAAGTACGTCCGCATAAAATACAATAAATACAAAATCAGTAACACCGCGAGTCCCATTGATACGGCAAGGGGCGTGTGAAAGCGGAAAGGGACGGCTTTGACGATTTCGAACACGCAGCCGAATATGATGACTTGGCATAATACAGCAGCCATCACGTGTGTTTGGCGGACGTTTTTATCGCTGTCACGCAGCGCTTTGACATCGTTGGCATTTCTGCTGCACAATCTATGTTGCTGGAAGTCGCAGCAGCTTCGATGAGACTGTGGGAGTTTCTGATAAGCTGCTGTCATGTTTTTTACGGATTGGGTGACATAGTGATATGATTTTCTCTTCTCATAAGGAACTGCTTTTTATGAGGTTTATCTTCAAATCTAATGAGCAATGATGGTAAGATAGAAGCAGTTGAAGTTTACAAGCTGAATGATTATACTATTCAAGTCAAAGTGGAATGATGAAAAGGACGTGTCAAAATGAAGCAAGAGACACCGATAACACTCCATGTGAAGTCTGTGATCGAGGATGACGGAAATGATGAAGTCATCGAATTCCGTACTACCGGATTTTACTATGTAAAACAACAAAAAGTGTATCTATCTTATTATGAAGAACACGACCTAGGCAAAGTAAAAACGATTGTGAAGGTGAGCGAAGGCGAAGTCCTGATCATGAGGTCAGGCGCTGTTAAAATGAATCAGCGTTTCATAACGGGAGCTTCCACAATTGCGAAATATAAAATGTCATTTGGTGAGCTTGAGCTGGAAACAAGCACAAAATCGATTCAATCTGATCTCGGTGAAGAAAAAGGCCGAATCAGCATCGCATATGACATGCATGTCGGAGACGGGCAGCAGCATTTACATAATATGACGATCACGTATGAGGGAGGAACTCACGCATGAACATTGCGGAACAAATGAAGGACGTGCTGAAGGAAGAAATCAAAGCGGCCGTTCTGAAAGCGGGCCTGGCGGACGAAAGCCAGATTCCAAGCGTACTGTTAGAAACGCCGAAAGAAAAAACACACGGTGATTATTCCACAAACATGGCGATGCAGCTGGCGAGAATCGCAAAAAAAGCGCCGCGCCAAATCGCTGAGGAGATCGTGGCGTCATTTGATAAAGGCAAAGCTTCCATTGAAAAGATGGATATTGCGGGACCTGGCTTTATCAACTTTTACATGAACAACAGCTACTTAACAAAACTGATCCCGTCCGTGCTTGAAGCGGGTGAACATTACGGAGAGACAAACATCGGACAAGGCGAAAAGATTCAGGTCGAATTCGTATCAGCCAACCCGACGGGAGATCTTCACTTAGGCCATGCGCGCGGCGCGGCGGTAGGTGACGCGCTGTGCAGCGTTCTTTCTAAAGCGGGCTATGATGTGAGCCGCGAATACTATATTAATGATGCGGGCAACCAGATTAACAACCTGGCGCTTTCCGTTGAAGTCCGTTATTTTGAAGCGCTCGGTCTCGAGAAACCGATGCCGGAAGACGGCTACCGCGGCGAGGATATTATCGCCATCGGGAAAAAGCTTGCCGAAGATTTCGGCGACCGTTTCGTACATGAAGAGGAGAGCGAACGTCAGGCGTTTTTCCGTGAATACGGCTTAAAGTACGAGCTTGATAAACTTCGCTCCGATCTGGAAAATTTCCGCGTGCCGTTTGACGTATGGTATTCTGAAACGTCACTGTACGAAAACGGAAAAATTGATCAGGCGCTTGAGGCGCTTCGCGAAAAGGGCCATGTATACGAAGAGGACGGCGCGACATGGTTCCGCTCCACAACGTTCGGCGACGATAAAGACCGTGTGCTGATCAAAAAAGACGGCTCATACACTTATTTGCTGCCGGATATCGCATACCATAAAGACAAACTTGACCGCGGATTCGACAAGCTCATCAATGTATGGGGCGCGGATCACCACGGGTATATTCCGCGTATGAAAGCGGCAATTGAAGCGCTCGGTTACAAGAAAGGCACATTGGAAGTTGAGATCATTCAGCTCGTTCATTTATACAAAAACGGCGAAAAAATGAAGATGAGCAAACGTACGGGGAAAGCCGTAACGATGCGCGACTTGATTGAAGAAGTCGGCTTGGATGCCGTGCGTTATTTCTTCGCGATGCGCAGCGCTGATACGCACATGGATTTTGACTTGGATCTTGCCGTATCCACATCTAACGAAAACCCTGTGTATTATGCACAATACGCACATGCACGTATTTGCAGCATGCTTCGCCAAGGGGAGGAGCAGGGACTTAAACCGGCGGCAGATCTTGATTTCAGCCATATTCAATCAGAAAAAGAATATGACCTGCTGAAAACGATCGGCGGCTTCCCTGAGGCAGTGGCAGAAGCGGCGGAAAAACGCATTCCTCACCGTGTCACAAACTATATTTATGATCTGGCTTCCGCTCTGCACAGCTTCTACAATGCGGAGAAAGTCATCGATCCGGAAAATAAAGAGAAGAGCCGCGCGCGTCTCGCTTTAATGAAAGCGACGCAAATTACGCTGAACAATGCGCTTCAGCTGATCGGCGTATCCGCTCCGGAAAAAATGTAATGATGATCAAAGGACAAAGTCTTCGGGCTTTGTTCTTTTTTTGTATATAAAGCGTGTGATGTAATTCACAATCCCGTACACTGAGTTTTTGTATGATAAGACTGATATTGAATCAGTGAAAGGGGCAAGCCGAATGATCAATCGTCAACATATTCAATTATCGTTGCAGTCATTAAGCTTAGTGGCAGGGTTTATGGTGTGGGTGCTGATTTCATCGCTCATTTCTCAAATGACATCAGATATTCATTTAAGCAAAGGCGAGATTTCATTGGTGACGGCGATTCCCGTTATTCTCGGATCGCTTCTCCGTATTCCTTTAGGATATTTAACGAACAGGTATGGCGCGCGGCTGATGTTTATGATCAGCTTCATCCTGCTTTTGTTTCCTGTATTTTGGATCAGTATCGCGGATTCTTTATTTGATTTAATCGCGGGCGGCTTTTTCTTAGGGATCGGGGGAGCGGTATTCTCCATCGGAGTGACGTCCCTCCCGAAATATTATCCGAAAGAAAAGCACGGAGTCGTCAATGGGATTTACGGTGCCGGAAACATCGGGACCGCCGTTACTACCTTTGCGGCGCCGGTTATCGCTCAAGCCGCGGGATGGAAAGCAACCGTGCAGATGTATCTTGTTTTGCTGGCTGTTTTCGCATTACTGCACGTTTTGTTCGGCGACCGGCATGAGAAGAAAGTCAAAGTTTCCATAAAGACACAAATGAAAGCCGTTTACCGAAATCATGTGCTGTGGATGTTGAGCCTGTTTTATTTTATTACGTTCGGCGCCTTTGTCGCCTTTACCATCTATCTTCCGAATTTTTTGGTTGAGCATTTTGGGCTGAGCCCTGCGGACGCCGGTCTGCGGACGGCCGGCTTTATTGCGGTCTCTACGCTGCTCAGGCCTGTGGGAGGGTTTCTTGCAGATAAACTGAGCCCGCTCCGCATTCTGATGTTCGTTTTTGCAGGGCTTACGCTGTCAGGGGTCATGCTGTCATTCTCCCCGACGATCGGCCTTTATGCGTTTGGATCGCTGACGGTGGCAGTCTGCTCAGGGATTGGAAACGGGACGGTATTTAAACTGGTGCCTTTCTATTTTTCGAAGCAAGCGGGGATTGCCAACGGAATTGTTTCAGCTATGGGCGGACTGGGCGGTTTTTTCCCTCCGCTGATTCTGGCAAGTGTATTTCAGGCAACAGGCCAATACGCGATCGGGTTTATGGCGCTTTCAGAGGTCGCGTTAGCCAGCTTTGTTCTTGTGATCTGGATGTATTGGCAGGAAAGAATGAAAACACATACGGAGAGAAACAGTCAGAGCCTCAATTCATAATGATCCATTCACAAGATTGTTAGTTTTTTCTGGGTGAGTGCAAATCAAGTCACGTTACAATATACATACGCAACGTGACTTTCTTCGAGGTGAGCTCATGAATATTCTCTCTGTCCGAAAATCTGATAAAGAACTTCTTTCCCGCGAACTGCATGAATTGCTGGAATCGATCAGTACGAAAAGGAAAATGAAAAAACACACTTATTTGTTTCAAGAAGGAATGGATGCAAAAGAGCTTTATCTGATTCAATCAGGACTCATTGAAATCGGCAAGCTGACGTCTGACGGAAAAGACCTGACGCTTAGAATCTGCCAAAAAAACGATATTGTCGGGGAATTGACGCTATTCACAGATGAGCCGAGATATATGCTCAGTGCGAAAGTGTTAGAGGATGGCGAGGTGCTCGTCATTAATAAAAACAAGCTGGAAAAGGAATTGATCCAAAACGGTGTTTTGACGTTTGAATTTATGAAATGGATGAGCACCCATCTTCGAAAAATCCAGTCCAAGATCAGGGACCTGCTTCTTCACGGCAAAAAGGGGGCGCTCTATTCCACCCTTATCCGCTTATCAAACAGCTACGGGGTGGAACGAAGCGACGGGATTCTGATTAACATTGTGCTGACAAATCAGGATTTGGCCAAGTTTTGCGCGGCGGCAAGGGAGAGCGTCAACCGCATGCTGGGAGACCTCCGCAAACAAGGGGTTATTTCGATAGACGAAACCGGAAAAATTATTTTGCACAAGCGGGACTATTTACGATGCGAGATCGAGTGTGAAAATTGTCCGCTTGAGATCTGCAATATTGACTGAAAAAAACAAGGGCAGCCGGTGTCCTTGTTTTTCAGCTTGTGATACATATACACATGACGGCGAAAAAGAAGCCGGCATTTATGATTTCCAGAATGCCGATCGTTTTCACCGGCCAGTCTCTTCCGTGAAAAAACCAGGCCCGCAGACTGCTTGGGATAAAAGCGAGAAACGCCCAGCCTGCCCCGAGAAGAGCCGATAAAAAGGGGAGCAAGAGGTGATATCCCCACGACCAGTATGCAAAGGTTCTGTTTTTTCTCTCCCGTATGACCGATTTCACATAAAAAGAACTCCCGACAAAAAATAAAGCGGATTGCAAGAATAGAAACCAAGCCCAGCCGTCAAGGGTTCCCGTTCCCAGCCAGCAGCTCGCAAGCCCGCCTGAACAAAAGAACAGAACACCCGCAATATCATTCGTGAGCGCCCGTTCGTTTTTTCGGCGGGCATAATGTGTATGTATGAGAAACAGCGGCAATAAAAAAACGCCGATCCAGACGAGCTGCGGCCTATGATAGACAGAAATGATCAAAAAGCAGCAGGCCGGAAAACCGTAATACCATATCCACTTTTGATAGGGCTGAAGCTGTTTCTTTTTCAAAGCGAGCGAAACGGGATAAACCGTCAAGTAAAGGAACAGCCAGCCCAGAAAGAGCGGAATATGCCAGAAAACCGGGCCTCCCTTGATCATGCCGAGTAAAAATGGAATCAGCAGCATCGCCCATGCGCCGTGCTGCTTCGGAATCATCGCCTTCATCGAAACCCTCCTTTTTATTTCATTATAAGTACATACACTCTCCTGATAAGTGACTTTTATCATACAAGCTGTGAAATACATCACTGCCGCGCGGGCTCAATCGGGCTACACTAAAGCTATCCTTAGCACAGGAGGCTTTCCTATGAATCAGTGTGACTATTTATTATTTCTGAAACAACTTCCTATGTTTAATGAAGTGCCTCTGTCCATTGTCGAAACCTTGCTGAAAAACGGGACGTTTATCCGCGGCTCATCTGACCAATCTCCATCCTTTCTTCACTCACAATCCGTTTATATTGTATTAAAAGGCAATATCCGTTTTACGGACAGCAGGCTCCCTGAAGGGTCGCAAACCGTTGCGCTGTGGGAAAAAGGCGATGTGTTTCCGATTGATGAAAAAGGCGGGCTCTCTTTATCGCCTTTTATCTCAGTCAATGCCTCACCGGATATTCTGGTACTCCATATTCCATATTCCGTATTTAAGCAAATGATGTCTTACCATCCGAGGCTGCAAATGAACTTTTTGGCGATGCTTCAGCAAAATGTCTTCTGTTCCTATCAGTTGTTTTTGCGGTATCTGCATACATCACGGGATGAAAACGCCGAACCCGGTTCCTAAACAGAACCGGTTTTTTTTGATGACGCCGGGCGTCCCCATATCGTTTGAAAATCCTTCCTGCTGCTCTGTGTGAATGTTTTGTGAAAAAAGCAGAGTGTGTGACAAAGTTCACAAGGTGATGCGCCGTCTCTGTTTATAGTGTACATAGCATCACCTGACTCGGAAGGAGTGAACGATCATGAAGAAAAAGAAAATGAGTCCGTTGCTCAGGAGATTAAACTATTTTTCTCCTATCGAACATCATTCAAATAACCATAGCCAAACGACAAGCGAAGATCGTGATTGGGAGAATGTATACAGAAACAGATGGCAGTACGACAAAGTCGTTCGCTCCACCCACGGCGTCAACTGCACGGGTTCTTGCAGCTGGAATATTTATGTGAAAAACGGAATTGTCACGTGGGAAGGACAAAACTTGAATTATCCATCAACAGGCCCGGATATGCCTGATTTCGAACCGAGAGGCTGCCCGAGGGGGGCCAGTTTTTCATGGTACATTTACAGCCCGCTCCGTGTGAAATATCCATATGTGCGAGGTGTGCTGATCAATTTGTGGCGGGAAGCATTGCAGACGCATCAAAATCCGCTGGATGCCTGGAAATCGATCGTCGAAAACCCTGAAAAAGCGAAGTCCTATAAACAGGCAAGGGGGAAAGGCGGCTTTGTCCGCGCGGAATGGCCGGAGGTGCTGAAGCTGATTTCAGCCTCTCTGCTGTATACAGTGATGAAATACGGGCCTGACCGGAATGTCGGTTTTTCTCCGATCCCGGCGATGTCCATGATCAGCCACGCATCAGGTTCGCGATTCATGTCGTTAATCGGCGGCCCAATGCTCAGTTTTTATGACTGGTATGCGGATCTTCCGCCGGCGTCCCCGCAAATTTGGGGCGACCAGACGGACGTTCCGGAAAGCAGTGATTGGTACAATTCAGGCTATATCATCACATGGGGCTCCAACGTTCCGTTAACGAGAACGCCTGATGCGCATTTTCTGGCGGAAGCCCGCTATAAAGGCGCTAAAGTCATTTCGATCAGTCCCGATTTTGCGGAATCCTCAAAGTTCGCAGATGACTGGCTGAGTATCCGCCAAGGGACTGACGGGGCGCTTGCGATGGCGATGGGTCACGTCATTTTGCAGGAATTTTACGTGAACCAAGAAACTGAACGTTTTATTGAGTACGCGAAGCAATACACCGATTTTCCATTCTTCGTCACTCTGTCAAAAGAAAATGGCGTATACACAGCGGGACGGTTTCTGCATGCGAAAGACATCGGGCGGCAGACAAAAAATGATCAGTGGAAGCCGGCGGTCTGGAATGAACAGACAGGTGCGTTTGCCATACCGCAAGGCACAATGGGCTCCCGCTGGGACGGGCAGCAGAAATGGAATCTGCACATGATCGACGAAGACACCGGGGAACCGATTGAACCCCGTCTCTCCGTGCTCGGAATAGAGGACGGAATCGGAATGGTGCGCATTCCGTATTTTTCAAATGACGGAAACAAAGTGCTTGAGCGGAATCTTCCTATTAAAAAATTGGATCTGAATGGTGAAGAGACGTACGTCACGACCGTGTTTGACTTGATATTGGCCAACTACGGCGTGAACCGGGGCATCGGCGGACAATCAGCCGCATCCTATGATGATCCCCGTCCGTTCACACCTGCCTGGCAGGAACAGATCACGGGAATTAAAAGAGAAGCCGTTATACAGATTGCCAGGGAGTTTGCCCAAAATGCGATTGATACAGACGGCAGATCCATGATTATCGTAGGGGCGGGGATCAACCACTGGTTCAACTCCGACACGATTTACCGTGCGGTGTTAAATCTTGTTTTACTCGTAGGCGCCCAAGGCGTAAACGGCGGAGGCTGGGCCCATTACGTGGGGCAGGAAAAGCTCCGTCCGGCTGAAGGGTGGCAGACGATTGCAACCGCAAAGGACTGGGAAGGCGTGCCTAAACTGCAAAACGGCACCTCGTTTTTCTACTTTGCGACAGACCAGTGGCGTTATGAAGACCAGCCGATCAGTGACTTGGCTTCACCGATCGCCGCGTCATCCCGCTACAAGCATCACGCCGATTACAATGTGCTGGCGGCGCGATTAGGGTGGCTTCCGTCTTACCCGACATTCAATCAAAACGGCATTGATCTGTACAAAGAAGCTGAGAAAGCGGGGGCGGCGACACCTGAAGACATAGGTGCGTACGTGGCCTCACGGCTTCAAGAAAAAAAACTGAAATTCGCGATTGAAGACCCTGACAATGAAGTGAATTTCCCAAGGAATCTCTTCGTATGGCGGGCAAATCTGATCTCGAGCTCAGGGAAAGGGCATGAATATTTTCTCAAGCATCTGCTGGGGACGACGAACGGTCTGATGAATGACGACAGCGACAGCATCCGCCCTGAAGAAATCAAATGGCGGGAGCAGGCGCCGGAAGGCAAGCTCGACTTGTTAATCAATCTTGATTTTCGAATGGCGGGTACGGCGCTGTATTCCGATATCGTGCTGCCGGCGGCGACATGGTATGAAAAACACGATCTCAGCAGTACGGATATGCATCCGTTTATTCATCCATTTGCTCCGGCCATCTCGGCGCCGTGGGAATCGAAGTCAGACTGGGATATTTTTAAGGCGCTGTCAAAAGCCGTTTCCGATCTGGCGGAAGAAGTCGATATGGAGCCGGTGAAAGAGGTAGTCGCAACGCCGCTCCTCCACGACACCATGCAGGAATTGGCCCAGCCGTTCGGCAAAATCAATGACTGGAGCAAGGGCGAATGTGAAGCCATTCCGGGAAAAACGATGCCGAACATCCAAGTCGTTGAACGGGATTACAAACACATTTTTCATAAAATGACCGCGCTTGGCCCTAATACGGCTTTAAAACCGAGCGGAACAAAAGGGATGAGCTGGTCGATTGCGGATGAATATGAATCACTCAAACAGAGACTGGGAGAAACCGATTCAAACAGCGTTGCCAAAGGATGCCCGAATATAAGTGAAGCAAAGCAGGCGGCAGAAGCGGTTTTAACCCTATCATCCACTTCGAATGGAAAGGTCGCCGTAAAAGCATGGGAATCACTTGAAAACATCACAAACCTGAAGCTGAAAGACCTGGCGGAAGAGCGCGAGGAAGAATGCTTTACGTTCGAACAAATTACAGCCCAGCCGAAAACGGTTATCACGTCTCCGGCATTTACCGGCTCTGAAAAAGGAGGCCGCAGGTATTCGCCGTTTACGACGAATGTGGAAAAATTAATTCCGTGGCGGACGCTGACAGGCAGACAATCCTATTATGTCGATCATGAACTGATGATGGAATTCGGTGAAACGATGGCGACATTTAAACCGATCCTCCAGCACCGTCCGTTCCTAAGCAAGCGGCCTGATCAAGAGGGCAAAGAAATCGTTCTTAATTATTTGACGCCGCATAATAAATGGTCCGTCCACAGCATGTATTTTGATTCTCTGCCGATGCTGACGCTGTTCCGCGGCGGGCCGACCGTGTGGATGAATAAAGATGACGCAGAGGACACGGATATCAAAGACAACGATTGGATTGAATGCTTCAACCGAAACGGCGTTGTCGTCGCAAGAGCGGTTTTGTCTCACCGGATTCCTAAAGGAATGGCGTTTATGCACCATGCCCAGGACCGCCACATCAATGTGCCCGGCACAAAACTGACGAATAACCGCGGAGGCACCCATAACAGCCCGACAAGGATTCACGTCAAGCCGACCCAGATGATCGGGGGCTATGCCCAGCTCAGTTACGGCTTTAACTATTACGGTCCGACGGGGAATCAGCGCGATCTGAATGTCGTCATCCGCAAGCTGAAGGAGGTCGATTGGCTTGAAGATTAAAGCGCAAATCGGGATGGTCATGAACTTGGATAAATGCATCGGCTGCCACACGTGCAGCGTCACCTGCAAAAACACGTGGACAAACCGTTCCGGTGCGGAATATATGTATTTTAATAATGTAGAAACAAAGCCCGGCATCGGCTACCCGAAGCAATGGGAGGACCAGGACAAATATAAAGGCGGCTGGACATTGAAAAAAGGGAAGCTTGAACTGAAATCAGGCCCGAAAACGAATCGGCTTGCAGGCCTTTTCTATAACCCGAACCAGCCGACGATTGATGATTACTATGAACCTTGGAACTATGATTATGAAACATTAACCAACAGCCCGCAAAAAAAGCACCAGCCGGTGGCACGGCCGAAATCGTCCTTGACGGGGGATTTTATGAATATCGAATGGGGTCCGAACTGGGAGGATGATCTCGCGGGCGGCCATATTACAGGGCTTGAAGATCCAAACGTGCAAAAAATGGAGGAATCGATCAAAACAGAATTCGATGAAGTCTTTATGATGTATCTGCCGCGTATTTGCGAACACTGCATCAATCCGGCGTGCGTGTCCTCCTGCCCGTCCGGCGCCATGTACAAACGTGAGGAGGACGGCATTGTGCTTGTGGATCAAAACGCATGCCGTTCATGGAGATATTGCGTCTCATCCTGTCCTTATAAAAAAGTCTATTTTAACTGGCAAACGAACAAAGCGGAAAAATGCACACTCTGCTTTCCGCGCTTGGAGGCGGGACTGCCGACCATCTGCTCCGAAACGTGTGTCGGCAGAATCCGCTATCTCGGCGTCATGCTGTATGACGCGGACAAAGTGGAGGAAGCGGCCTCTGTTGAAAATGAAAAGGATCTCTACCATTCCCAACTGGACGTTTTTCTTGATCCGAATGATCCTGAGATTGCCAAACTGGCAAAAGAACAAGGCATCCCGGCTGAATGGATAGAAGCGGCGCAGCAATCGCCGATCTATAAAATGATCATTGACTGGAAGATTGCGCTTCCGCTTCACCCTGAGTACCGTACGCTGCCGATGGTTTGGTACATTCCGCCGCTCAGCCCGATTATGAATCTCTTTGAAGGAAAAGGCAGCCGGCAAACGGCGGAAGCTATTTTTCCGGCTATCGACCAAATGAGAATTCCGATTGACTATTTGGCGCAGCTGTTAACAGCCGGTGATACGGATCATATTCGGTCAACGTTAAAGAAAATGTCTGTCATGCGCCAGTATATGAGGGCGGTTCAGACGAATAAATCCATCGACCCGGCATTGGTCTCCAGTGTCGGCTTAACAGAACAGCAAATTAAAGACATGTATCGGCTGCTGGCAATCGCCAAATATGATGACCGTTTTGTGATCCCGAGCAGCCATCGAGAAGAAGTGTCAGATTTATATGCTGAACAAGGGAGCTGCGGCTTATCATTTTCAGGCGGCCCGGGCTCTTGTTTCTAATTTTTCATAAATGAGGTGTAATAACATGAACACCACAGACCGGCAAATGACGTTCTCCGCTCTTTCCGTTCTTCTCTCTTATCCGGATGAAGAGTGGAGAGCCGAGATTCCCGATTGGAAGGCTCTTATCCATGACATCACCAATCATCAAATCCGGGAGAAATTGCTGCACTTTTTAGAGGCGGCAGCCGGCTTTTCTCCGCAAGCGCTGATTGAACACTATGTGTATACGTTCGATTTCGGAAAAAAAACGAATATGTACGTCACCTACTTTAACTCAGGCGAACAAAGGGAACGCGGCATTGAATTGCTGCATTTAAAAAACACCTACCAGCAATCCGGTTTCCTGCCGACAGAGAAAGAACTGCCTGATTACCTGCCGCTGATGCTGGAATTCGCCGCGGTTGCGGAGATTGAAGCGGCGAGAAGCGTGTTTGAGAAATACCTGTCCAATGTGAGGGAGCTGGCTTCCCGCCTCGAAAAAAATAACAGCATCTATGCTGAGCTGCTGCACGTACTGCAGGCCGCACTGGAAAACATCGGTGTACGTGAAAGCATTGAAGAAGGGGCTGTTCAGGCATGAGCGGGCAGATCCTGTGGGGCGTTATGCCATACATTGTATTGACGATCTTTATCGGCGGGCATATTTACCGCTATCAGCATGACCAATTCGGCTGGACGGCGAAATCAAGCGAGCTGTTAGAAAAGAAAAAACTCGCGGCTGGCAGCACACTTTTTCATTGGGGACTGCTGTGCGTTGTCGGCGGACATGTCATGGGAATTCTGATCCCGGAAGGCGTGTATGCTTCCCTTGGCATTTCAGAGCATATGTATCACAAAATGGCGATCGGCGCAGGCCTGCCGGCGGGGATTGCTGCATGTGCCGGACTTGTCATCCTGACGTACAGAAGGCTGTTTGACAAAAGAATCCGCAAAACCAGCTCGCCATCGGATATCCTGACGCTTATTCTGCTGCTGTTCATGATGCTGTCGGGCGTTGCGGCCACGTTCCTCAACATTGACTCGAAAGGATTTGATTACAGGGCAACAGTCGGGCCGTGGTTCAGGGAAATTGTTTTGTTCCGGCCTGACGCTTCTTTGATGGAAAGTGTCCCGCTATGGTTTAAGTTTCATATCATCATAGGGTACGTCGTTTTTATCCTCTGGCCGTTTACAAGACTGGTTCACGTGTTCAGCCTGCCCCTAAAGTATTTGACCCGCAACTATGTTGTCTATCGGAAACGCACGTAAAAATCCCCCCTGCAAGAGGGGGATTTTTTATGGTGAAAAAATAAAAACATAAGATATTTTCTGCCAAGGTAATGGCTGGGCGGCGGGGATTCCTGTTATGTTTTATTTGGAAATAACAGCAACAAAAGGAGAGTGAAGAATGAAGCGGATTTTCCTCATTTTAGCCGCCTGTCTGATGACAAGCGCCGGCGTCCTGACACTCAGACATTCTCAAGTATTAACCGGCGGCACAGCGGGACTGTCACTAAGCCTGTCATACTTGTTTCATTCCTCGTTTGAGATTATCTTCTTTCTGATCAATATCCCGTTTTATATATTTTCTCTCATCAGAATGGGAATCAAATTCACTCTATCCACCGTTTTTGCAGTCACAGTGCTGACTCTATTTACAGGCGCGGATCACTGGCTGCCGCCGGTCTCTGTTTCACCGCTTGCCGGGGCGATTTGCGGCGGGGCGCTGATCGGGTTCGGCCTGTCGCTCATGTTTTATCATCAGGCATCGCTCGGCGGCGCCAATATCCTCGCTTTATTTCTGCAAAAGCGCTGCGGATGGAATCCGGGTGCCGTTAATTTCCTCTTCGATTTTGGCGTCGTGCTGGCCGGCATTTTTTCCGTCGGGTTGCTGAAAGGGCTCTTCTCCTTAGTGTCGATAGCGGTCACCGGTCTGATCATCGGCATCTTCAAAAATAAAATCAAAGGCAGCTGCTCGCTCAATCCGGCATTGCTTCAGAACATCACACCCGGCCAATCACAGGAAGCTTCATCATAAGCCTTTCCGCTCGTGCGGAGAGGCTTTTTCATATGTTTACAAGCCGGAAAACAGAGGGTATACAGAGATATCGGATCAGATGGGAGAGAGTCGGGATGCTGAAAAGGAGACTGGAATTTTGCTTTTTATATATGATGCTTATCGGAGCATATGTCATATGGTTTTTTCCGGTTTCCAGGCTTGAGTTTTACGGAGGGGTGCTTTGCTATGCAAGCATTATTTTGTTCAGCATCTATTCGTTAATTCTTGAAAACCGCACCTCGCAGCACACGCTGTTATGGATTCATATTCTTGTGTTTTTTCCGATCGCCGGGTACTTATTTTACCTTTTTTCCGGCCAGCTTTATGAAAAAGGCAAGCTGTTCAGGTCGAAACGGACATACAACCGGGAAAAGCTGAGAACGATATTTGATATGGAACAAACTCCCGACCTGACCGGGCTGAAAGGAAATCAGAAGCGTTTCTTTCAATATTCAATCAAGGCGTCCCATATGAATATCAATACAAAAAGCAGGCTGAAGGTGCTCAAAAACGGGGACGAAACATTTCCGGAGCTGTTTGAGGCGCTCCGGGAGGCCGCGTCATTTATACATATTGAGTATTACATGTTCAAATCAGACATGCTCGGGCACAAGATGATGGACATTATGATGGAAAAGGCGCGTCAAGGCGTGGAAGTGCGGTTTTTGTTCGACGCGGCCGGCAGCCTGAAGCTGGCCGGAAAAGATATTAAAAAACTGAAACGCGCGGGTGTGAACATCGTCCCGTTTCTGCCGCTGAAATACGGTTTTTTCAACCAAAAATTCAATTTCAGAAATCACCGCAAGATCGTCATCGTTGACGGGAAAGTCGGTTTTGTCGGCGGGCTGAATGTCGGCAAGGAGTATATCGGCAAAGACCAAGATGTCGGCTTTTGGCGGGACACCCATATGAAAGTCGAAGGAGAAATCGTTCAGACGCTCCACAGCATTTTTATGCTTGATTGGGAATACGTTTCGGATGAGGTGCTGATTGATCAGAAAGCATATACCCGCCCGGTTGCGGCAGAAAGCGGCGGCGTCTATCAAGTCGTTCCGACAGGCCCCGATATGAAGGAGCGGATGAGCGATCTGTATTATGCCATGATAGCGGCGGCCGAATCGTCTGTATGGATCGCGACGCCTTATTTCGTGCCGAATGAGCCGATCCGCACAGCGCTAAAGGAGGCTGCTGCCAGAGGCGTCCGGGTGCGTGTCATGGTGCCGGAAACCAATGACGGATTTTTAACCCAGTACGCGACGAGATCGTATTTCCCCGAGCTTCTTCGCGAAGGAATCGAAGTCTATTCTTATCAAAAAGGCTTTATGCATCAAAAGGTGCTCATCACTGACGGAAACCTCGCCTCTGTCGGGACGGCGAATATGGACATGAGAAGCTTTCAGCTGAACTTTGAAGTCAATGTCTTTTTTACGGATCAAGAGGCGATCAAAGATCTTGAAGCGCATTATCTGGAGGATATGAAGGAGTCTGAAAAAATCAGCCCCGTCCGTTTCTATAAGCGCACATTATGGGAAAGAACGAAGGAATCCTTCGCACGGTTATTTTCCGGCGTTTTATAAAAAACGCTTTTAAAACTCCTTGTGTATAGTATAATTGAGAAATATTATCATTAAGAACGAGGCACAAGGAGGACGGAATCGTGCTGCGACAATTTTTTTCTTATTATAAACCGTACAAAAAGCTGTTTTTTCTCGACTTCTTTTCTGCCATCGCCGGCGGATTGATGGAGCTGAGTTTTCCTCTGATTGTCAATTACTTTATCGATACATTGCTCCCGGGGCGGGATTGGAGTCTGATTATTTTGACTTCCGCTGCTTTATTCGGGGTCTACGCCCTCAGCTCGGCACTTCAGTATGTTGTGACGTATTGGGGCCATATGCTCGGCATTAACATTGAAACGGATATGCGGAAAAAGCTTTTCGACCATCTGCAAAAGCTTTCGTTCAAATTTTACGATAACAACAAAACGGGCAGTTTAATGTCCAAGCTCACCAATGATTTGATGTATATCGGAGAAACCGCCCACCACGGGCCTGAAGACCTGTTTATCGCGATCATGACGATTTTGGGCGCGTTCGGTGTGATGCTGTTCATTAACTGGCAGCTTGCGCTGTTGACTTTTATCATTATGCCGGTCGTCATATGGCTTGCTTTGTATTTCAATAAAAAAATGACCTCTGCATTTACAAAACTGAACAAAGACGTCGGAGACTTCAGCGCGAGGGTTGAAAACAATATCGGCGGCATCCGTCTTGTTCAGGCTTTCAGCAATGAAGCGTTTGAAACGCAGCGGTTTGACGTGAACAATCAGCGTTTCCGCAAAACAAAGCTGACGTCTTATAAAATCATGGCGAAAAACGGCTCGATCAGTTACATGCTGACAAGATTCGTCACGCTGTTCGTCTTATTGTGCGGCACATGGTTCGTGATCCGCGGATCGTTATCTTACGGGGAATTCGTCGCTTTTGTGCTGCTGACGAACGTTCTGTTCCGTCCGATTGATAAAATCAACGCGATTATTGAGATGTATCCGAGAGGCATTGCCGGTTTTAAAAGCTTTATAGAAATACTGGAAACGGAGCCTGATATCAAGGACGCCCCGAACGCGAGACATGTGTCCGGTTTAAAAGGGAATATCCGTTATGATGGTGTGTCGTTCGGTTACGAAGAAAACAGTCCGGTTCTGTCGGGAATCAATTTGTCCATTCATGCCGGGGAGACAGTCGCATTCGTCGGGCCTTCGGGAGCGGGAAAATCAACGCTGACAAGTCTGCTGCCGCGCTTTTATGAGCCGTCTGAAGGCGTGATTTCCATCGACGGAATCGATATTAAGGACATGACGCTGTCATCATTGCGCGGACAAATCGGCGTCGTCCAGCAGGATGTCTTTCTGTTTTCCGGCACATTGCGGGAAAACATAGCTTACGGGCGGCTGGACGCGTCTGAGGAAGAAATCTGGCAGGCCGTCCGCCAGGCGCATTTAGAGGACTTGGTAAACGGGTATCCCGACGGTTTAAACACGGTGATCGGCGAGCGCGGCGTGAAGCTGTCAGGCGGGCAGAAGCAGCGGCTTTCCATCGCCAGAATGTTTTTGAAAAACCCGTCGATCTTAATTTTAGACGAGGCTACATCAGCCCTCGATACAGAAACGGAAGCCGCCATTCAAAAATCGCTGCAAGAGCTGTCTGAAGGACGCACGACGCTTGTGATCGCCCATCGACTGGCTACGATTAAGGATGCGGACAGGATCGTCGTCGTCACGAAAGAAGGCATCGCTGAACAAGGTCATCATAAGGAACTGCTGGCATCCGGCGGCATGTACCAGAGACTCCATCAGGCCCAATTCGGCGAGCTGATTCATTAATAAAAGAAAAAGGATAGACAAAAGGGGCCGGGCAGCCTCCTGTCTATCCTTTTTTTATGTAGTCCGTATTTAATGGGCTTCTTTTTGCGCAGGTTCGATGATATGTTTGAAACGGTCAACAAGCTGCACCGCTTTCTTTCCTTCCACTACAATTAAATATTCTTGTTCTTTATGGGCCATTCTGAACGTTTCCAGCTCAATGATATCTTTGATTTTGCACATCGTTTTTTTAGAGTAGATATACAGCTCGTGGCCTCCCGTGTGGCAAAGCTGATAAAGCTGAAGCATGTTTCGTAAAGTGAACTTCTTAGCGGCTATTTTTAAAGATGTAATGTTTTTCATATGTTTTCTCCTCCGTCTGATGGTCTGTTATTTCGGAAATTCCCCATATAAACGGATGATAAACCTGGTTATGCCTTCCACTTCAGCACTCCGCCCGCCAGGCGTCTGACTCCGCGGATGGCGCTTAATTCTTCGACGAGCCGGAGCAGCGCCCGGTCTTTCTCTTTCGCCTCAATCATAAAATCGATGTCCGTATCCCATTGTCTGAACCGCTCCAGCACCGGCAGAATAAAATTCGCATCCACATAGTCCGCATGACTGCGTACGGCTGATTCTGATTTTGGCGAGGAGAGATGGACCTTCGGCTTTAAGCCGATCCGCTGCCATGTTTTGATCATCCGCGGAAGAATGTCATCTAAATCAGCGTCATCGGTCGGATTGGCGTAAAAATGGTGATAATCAAACACAAACGGAATGCCTTCTTGTTCACATACACTGAGTGTTTCCTCGGACGTATATGTTTTATCATCGTTTTCTAAAGTCATCCGCTGTTTGATGACATCGGGAAGTTCTTTCAGATTCACGCGGAAACGGCCAAGCGCGCTTTGTTTGTCACCGTAAGCGCCTCCGACATGGATGTTGATGACGGAACGGTCCGCGATGCCCATTGCGTCCAGCATGTCATAATGATAGGTCATATCCTTGACCGCATTTGCGGTAATCTCCTGTTTCGGGCTTGTAAAAAGCGTGAATTGGTTCGGATGAAAGCTCGTTCTGAGGTCATATTTTCTGACCAGCCCGCCGATCTCACGAAACTCCTGGCGAAACGGCGTGACAAAATCCCACAGCACGTCCGGGTGGGTGGCGAGCGGCACAATCGAGCTTGAGAACCTGTACAGCGGGATGCCGTGGCTGATCACATAGTGGATCGTGCGCAGCGTATTGGTGAGATTGGCTTTCGTCACAGAAAGCAGGGCGTCTTTCCGCTCACTGCGGGAAAGCTTGGTATAGCGCGCATATGTTAAGGTTTTTGCGGGGGACGCGTCCCAAAGGCACATGGCGTTTGCGACGAATCCGAATCTGAACAGCATATGGTTTCTCCTTTATAAAAAGTAAGATATGGCCTTTCCCAGCCATTCTGCAGGAAGCTGTCTGACGGAGCGCTGTTTCACTTTTTCTAATGTGAGAAGCTCGGATTTTTCGATGTCCTGCTTTATGGTTGAAAGCACTTCCTTTGTAAAGGCTTCATCATGAATGATGACATTCACCTCTTCATTCCAGAACAGACTCCGTTTATCAAAATTCGGCGTGCCGATAATGCTGATGCGGTCATCAATAATGAAAGCTTTGACATGATAAAAGCCTTGATAATACCGATAGATGAGGCAGCCGGCCTTCAGAAGCTCGGGATAATAGGTGAAAGCTGTTTCCCGAACGAACGGGTGGTCTGACTTCATCGGCACGATCAAGATGACTTTGACGCCTTTTCGGCAGGCTGAAATAAGCGCTTCCTGAAGCTTTTTGCTCGGTACATAATAAGGCGTGCCGATAATGATTTTTTTCTCCGCCTTACGGATGCAGTTTTCATAATGCGATTCAAGCGAAAAACCGTCAGACGCATATGTCCTATGAGAGATATTCCCTTCGGATAATGCCGGATAAACCCCGGGTGATCCGGGTGCTTTTCCGGTGTTTCGTTTCAGATCGCTTACAAAAAGAGTCTGAAGATCCGCCGTGCCTTCTCCGGTCATCCGCAGGTGATAATCCTCCCAGTTTCCGAACTTCGCTTTTTTGCCGAGGTACTCTTCAGCGATATTAAAACCGCCGACATAGCCGATTTTGCCGTCAATGACGGTCACTTTCCGGTGATTCCGTTTTTGCAGCCTGAAAAATAGAAACGGAAATGCCGGTTTATTTAGAAAATGAACGTGAACGCCGGCTTTTTTCAACGTTTGAATGGAAGGCTTTTTCACTTGGCGGCTGCCCGCCCAATCGAGCAGCAGATATACGGAGACGCCGGCCTGGGCCTTTTCCTTCAATAAATGAAACATCTCATGGCTGACTTGGTCGTTCTTCATAATAAAAAACATCATATGAATAGAAGAGACGGCTTGGCGGATATCAGCCGTCATCTGCCGCACAAGCTCGCTGCCGCAGTGAATGAGTGTGATATCACTCTTTTTCGGGTCAAAAACGGGCTCATACGCCTGTTTTTTGTACGCCGCCCGGCCAAGCAGCATATCAAGCAGCATAAGTGCGATCAATATGATAAAAATGACAAGCAACACAAAAATGACCTTCATACCGACGCTCCTTTCCGAAGTATTCGTAGTGTGCCCTGAGAATGTGAATTTAATTATTGACTGAACACTCATTCATTATTTATGATAAAGTAAAGATATGACAATGAAGAGGGGTATCAGAACAAAGGGGGAGACAAGATGAACGCATTTCTCATGGTAAACGCGCTGCTGTTTTCAGCTGTAACCGCTTACGCCGTTTATTTATTCGTTTACCTGATCAGAACGAGGATCGCTTATATTAAGCTCGGCCAAAGGGAAGAATTTGATAAACGCCTGAAAGAACGTCTTCAGAAGATATGGGTGAATGTGTTCGGACAGAAAAAACTGCTGAAAGATAAAAAGAGCGGCATCATCCACGTTCTGTTTTTTTACGGTTTTATACTCGTTCAGTTCGGCGCAATTGATTTTATTCTGAAAGGGCTGCTTCCTGACCGCCATCTGCCGTTCGGTCCGCTTTATCCGGCGTTTACTTTTTTTCAGGAAATCGTCACGTTTCTGATTTTAATCGCCGTAGTCTGGGCGTTTTACCGGCGCTACATTGAAAAACTCGTCAGACTGAAACGCGGGTTTAAAGCGGGGCTTGTCCTGCTGTTTATCGGCGGACTGATGGTGACGGTGCTTCTCGGGAACGCCATGAACCTTTTATGGCACGATCATTCTCTGTCTTGGACGGAGCCGATCGCTTCCTCCATTGCGTTTGTGCTCGGCGGTCTTTCAGCGCCGGCGGCCGCCGCCGTGTTTTATGTTTCATGGTGGCTTCATCTTTTGTTTTTGCTCAGCTTTTTAGTGTACGTGCCGCAATCAAAGCATGCGCACTTAATTGCGGGTCCGGCGAATGTGTTCCTCAGCAGGCTGGATTCAAAAGGAAAGCTGGAAAAAATCGATTTCACCGATGAGACGAAAGAAAGCTACGGCGTCGGAAAGATTGAAGACTTCCGCCGCTCTCAGCTTGTCGACCTTTACGCCTGCGTCGAATGCGGCCGCTGTACAAATATGTGTCCGGCCTCCGGTACGGGCAAGATGCTCTCGCCGATGGACCTCATTTTAAAGCTCAGAGACCATTTGACGGAAAAAGGCGCTGCCGTGACGTCAAAATCTCCGTGGGTGCCCGCGCCCGTTTTTCAGCACACGAAAGCGAATCAGCTCGCCGCGGCTTCCTCAGGGGGAGGATCGCGTGAAGCGGCCGCAGCCATTGATTACAACCCGAGCTTAATCGGCGAGGTCATCACGGAAGAGGAGATTTGGGCGTGCACCACTTGCCGCAACTGTGAAGATCAATGTCCGGTCATGAATGAACACGTTGATAAAATTATCGATCTGCGCCGCTATCTTGTGCTTACGGAAGGGAAGATGGACAGCGACGCGCAGCGGGCCATGACTAGCATTGAAAGACAGGGAAACCCGTGGGGCTTAAACCGGAAAGAGCGGGAGAACTGGCGGGAGCAGGCTGATACAGAGATTCCGACAGTGAAAGAAATGAAAAAACAAGACAAAGAGTTCGACTATTTGTTTTGGGTAGGCTCAATGGGTTCCTACGATAACAGGAGCCAAAAGATTGCCGTCTCATTTGCAAAGCTGCTTAATGAAGCGGGCGTATCCTTTGCGATTCTCGGCAATAAGGAAAAAAACTCAGGCGATACGCCGCGCCGTTTGGGCAACGAGTTTCTGTTCCAAGAGCTGGCGGAACACAACATCGGCGAATTTGAAAAACACGGGATCAAAAAAATCGTCACGATTGATCCGCACGCCTATAATATGTTCAAAAATGAATATCCTGATTTCGGATTCCGGGCCGAAGTCTATCATCATACTGAATTATTAGCCGAGCTTGTGTCACAGGGGAAACTAAAACCGCTTCACCCGGTGAATGAAACGATTACCTTCCATGACTCGTGCTATTTAGGAAGATACAATGAAGTGTATGAGCCGCCGAGAGCGATCTTAAAAGCCATTCCGGGCGTTCAATTGAAGGAAATGGAGCGCAGCCGCGAAAACGGGATGTGCTGCGGCGCCGGGGGAGGCCTCATGTGGATGGAAGAAGAAACGGGAGCGAGAATCAACACGGCCCGGACTGAGCAGGCGCTTTCTGTCAGTCCGACGGTCATCAGCTCCGGCTGTCCTTACTGTCTGACCATGCTCGGTGACGGTACGAAAGCGAAAGAAGCCGAAGATGCGATCGGCACTTATGATGTCAGTGAATTGCTCGCCATGTCTGTATTCGGCGCCGAAAAACAAGAGTCTTTATAGAAAGAAGCGGGCCGCCGGCGCATATGCCGGCGGCTTTGTTTTCGCTCATCAGCCCATTTATGAAGGGACAGCTCTAAAATTTCTTAAATTACGCTGTTAAGGGTAGCATATTCTGTTTTAATTTGTTTATAATGAGAGGTATGGTTTATGAACAAAACAATACAAATTCGTTCTTATTATAGGATAGAAACAGATACATATAAGTAATAGAAAGGGAGTGTCCGACCTTGAGTATCAAACAATATTCTCAGGAACAGCTGAAGCAGATGGCTTTAGTTGAAATCGCTCACGAAATTTTCTCAGAACATAAAAAACCGGTTCCGTTCCAGGAGCTGCTGAATGAAATGATCTCCTTGCTCGGTGTTACGAAAGAGGAACTGGGCGACCGTATCGCCCAATTTTATACAGACCTGAACATTGACGGCCGCTTTATTGCTCTGTCAGACCAGACGTGGGGGCTTCGCAGCTGGTATCCGTACGATCAGCTGGACGAAGAAACACAGCCGACTGTAAAAGCGAAAAAGAAAAAAGCGAAAAAAGTCGTTGAGGAAGATCTCGACCTTGATGAATTCGAGGAAGTTGACGAAGATGACATCGATCTCGATGAAATAGAAGAAGATATTGACCTTGACGCAGACAGCTTTGACGACGAAGATATCGATGAAGAAGATGACGACGAGCTTGAGATCGAAGACGAGATGATTGAAGAAGATGAGGAAGATTATGATGATGAGGAAGAGGATCGCAAAGACTGATTTTATATCAGCAAAACGATCTTGACTTTCATTGTCGAACTATGTAGTATGTATTTTGGGCTCTTCAAAAAGAAGAGAATTCATAAGAGTGCTACGCTCCCTTTCAAGAAATTGAAAGGGAGCTTTCTTATTTTCATCTCCCAAATTCTTTTACACATCATTTGTTTTTAGTGAAATGATTTTCTATAAAACGGCACATTTTAAGGAATGTAGCGCAGACCGAAGAGAGGAGCAAACGAAATGACGAAATATATTTTTGTAACCGGGGGAGTTGTATCATCACTCGGAAAAGGAATTGTGGCTGCGTCACTTGGCCGCCTTTTGAAAAACAGAGGCATGAGCGTCACCATCCAAAAATTTGACCCTTATATCAACGTTGACCCGGGAACGATGAGCCCGTACCAGCACGGTGAGGTATTCGTTACCGATGACGGCGCTGAGACTGACCTTGACTTAGGGCATTATGAGCGGTTCATTGACATTAATCTGAACAGATTCAGCAACGTGACGACTGGTAAAATCTATTCTGCCGTATTGAAAAAAGAGCGCCGCGGGGACTACCTCGGCGGAACGGTTCAGGTCATTCCGCACATCACAAATGAACTGAAAGACCGCGTGTACCGTGCAGGCAAAGAAACAAACGCAGATGTAGTCATTACTGAGATCGGCGGAACAGTGGGAGACATCGAATCCCTTCCGTTCCTTGAAGCCATCCGTCAAATGAAAAGCGACATCGGCCACGAAAACGTGATGTACATTCACTGTACGCTTGTTCCGTACATCAAAGCGGCGGGCGAGCTGAAAACAAAACCGACGCAGCACAGCGTAAAAGAGCTGAGAAGCCTCGGTATTCAGCCTAATATCATCGTCGTGCGCACGGAAATGCCGATTTCTCAAGATATGAAAGATAAAATTGCGCTCTTCTGCGATATTGACACGAAAGCGGTCATCGAGTGCGAAGATGCGGACAACCTTTACTCCATCCCGCTTAACCTTCAGGAGCAGGGACTCGATAAGCTTGTCTGCGATCATATGAAATTAGAATGCAAAGACCCGGATATGACGGAATGGAAAGACCTTGTCACGAAAGTGAAAAACTTGTCTAAAACCATTACAATCAGCCTCGTCGGTAAATACGTCGAGCTTCAGGACGCTTACATTTCAGTCGTTGAATCACTGCGCCACGCCGGCTATGCGTTTGACGCTGATGTGAAGATCAAATGGATTAACGCCGAAGAAGTGACAGAAAGCAATATTCAAGAGCTGACTGGCGGCACAGACGGAATCATCGTGCCCGGCGGTTTCGGAGACCGCGGCGTAGAAGGGAAAATCATCGCCGCCAAGTATGCGCGTGAGAATAAAATTCCGTTCTTCGGCATCTGCCTCGGTATGCAGATTGCATCCATTGAATATGCGCGAAACGTATTAGGTCTGGAAGGGGCTCACTCTGCGGAGATCGATCCGTCCACTCCTTATCCGATCATCGACCTTCTGCCGGAACAAAAAGATGTCGAGGATCTTGGAGGAACGCTTCGTCTCGGACTGTACCCTTGTAAGCTTCAGGAAGACACGAAAGCCTTCGAAGCGTATGCGGATGAAGTGGTATACGAACGCCACCGCCACCGTTATGAATTCAACAACGAATACAGACAGCAAATGGAAGAGAACGGTTTTGTGTTCTCAGGCACAAGCCCTGACGGCCGTCTTGTGGAAATCATCGAGCTGAAAGACCATCCTTGGTATGTCGCTTGCCAGTTCCACCCTGAGTTCAAATCAAGACCGACAAGACCTCAGCCTTTATTCAAAGACTTTATCGGCGCTTCCGTACAAGCTGCAGAACAGAAGTAATAAAAAAAGACTTGCCTCCTTTAAAAGCGGCAAGTCTTTTTTCTGCATCAGGCATATTCCTGCATCATTTCCTTTAACGTAAAGGACAGTGCGTGATAGACATACAGGCCTGTCATTAATGAAGGAAAGCCGTATCTTGTCCCGTCTTCATCAGGCAGAAGCGGCATTTTTAATTTGCTGTCAATATGAACATCACAAAATGCCTCAATCCCGGTTTGATCTTTGATGACAGGAGATACGCCAACGAGGCCGATCCCTTTTTCATAAAGCTTTTGAGCCAGCGCCTGTTCTTCAGCCGTGCCCGGAGCTGAACAAAACATCAGCACCCTGTCGCTTTCTGTAATCGAATCAGCTGTATCCGGAAACGCTTTGACGGAAGGCATCGGTTCTGAGCCGAGTTCCGCCTCGCACAAAATGCCCTGCATCTCATTTGCGCCGTATAAATAAATGGTATGGCCGCTGACGGCTGCCTGCGCCAGCAGGCGCGCGCCGTCTTCTATTGCTTCGGATTCCTTATCCTGAATGCGGGAAAAAATGCCTGCAAGCTGCGTTGTAAATATCTTTAACATGAGTGAAACCTCCTTTACACATACAAGAACAGTATACAACAAAAGAGAAAATGCTCAGAAAATGTCGGAAAGTAGACTATTATAATTAAAGGAAATGTGAAAATCAAACAGAATACATAAACAACTGCTTCCTTTTGACGAAAATGATAATATTGGGGTGTAAAATGATGAATGAAAAGATTTTAATCGTAGATGACCAATACGGTATACGCATATTGCTCAATGAAGTGTTTCATAAAGAAGGGTACCAGACGTTTCAGGCCGCCAACGGCATACAAGCGCTGGACATCGTAACGAAAGAACGGCCCGATCTCGTGCTTTTAGATATGAAAATCCCCGGCATGGACGGAATCGAAATTCTCAAGCGCATGAAGATGATCGACGAATCTATCCGCGTCATTATCATGACCGCTTACGGAGAACTCGATATGATTAAGGAATCAAAAGAGCTCGGAGCGCTGACCCATTTTGCGAAACCTTTTGACATTGATGAGATCAGAGACGCGGTGAAAAAATATTTACCTCTAAAATCGAATTAATAAAATTAGAAACAATTATGTCATTGTGTTGCCGATTTGTCGAAAAGTTGGTATCCTAGAGATGGAGAAAAAGCGATCTGTTGTTTTACATATGACAGGTTTTTATGGTCATGCTATAGGTGGAAAGCTTTTTTCGAGAAGAAGCAAATCAGGCTACATAAGGAGGACTTTCGACATGCCTTTAGTTTCAATGACGGAAATGTTGAATACAGCTAAAGAAAAAGGATATGCTGTTGGACAATTTAACTTAAATAACCTTGAGTTCACTCAAGCTATTTTACAAGCAGCAGAAGAGGAAAAATCCCCGGTTATTCTTGGTGTTTCAGAAGGCGCGGGACGCTACATGGGCGGCTTCAAAACAGTGGTTGCCATGGTTAAAGCTCTTATGGAAGAATACAAAGTGACAGTTCCTGTCGCCATTCACTTAGACCACGGTTCAAGCTTTGAATCTTGTGCGAAAGCGATTCATGCAGGCTTCACTTCTGTAATGATCGACGCATCTCACCACCCGTTTGAGGAAAACGTAGCAACTACAGCTAAAGTGGTTGAGCTTGCTCATTTCCACGGCGTTTCAGTTGAAGCTGAGCTTGGAACTGTAGGCGGACAGGAAGATGACGTGATCGCTGAAGGCGTAATCTATGCTGACCCTAAAGAGTGTCAAGAACTTGTAGAGCGCACTGGCATCGACTGCCTTGCACCTGCACTGGGTTCTGTTCACGGCCCTTACAAAGGCGAACCGAACCTCGGTTTCAAAGAAATGGAAGATATCGGAAAATCAACCGGCCTTCCATTAGTACTTCACGGCGGTACAGGAATTCCGACTGCCGACATTAAAAAATCAATCTCTCTTGGTACGGCTAAAATCAACGTAAACACTGAAAACCAAATTTCTTCTGCAAAAGCTGTCCGCGAAACATTGGCAGCTAAGCCGAACGAATACGATCCTCGTAAATATCTTGGACCTGCTCGTGAAGCGATCAAAGAAACGGTTATCGGCAAAATGCGTGAGTTCGGTTCTTCAAACCAAGCTTAATCCAATGTAACATCCATAAACCGCCTGACAGGATTGACAGGCGGTTTTATGTCTTACCTTTAGAAAGCGCAATCATGTTTTACAGTTCTGAAAATTTATTACTGGGGAGGCTTTCCTTATGTTATTTTTCATTGATACAGCAAACATTGACGAGATTAAAGAAGCTTATGAACTTGGCGTTCTTGCCGGAGTTACGACAAACCCTAGTTTAGTGGCGAAAGAAGCTGACGTGTCTTTCCATGACAGACTTCGTGAGATTACGGAAGTCGTGAGCGGATCAGTAAGCGCGGAAGTCATTTCCCTGAATGCTGAAGAAATGATTGAAGAAGGTAAAGAACTTGCGAAAATCGCACCGAATATCACGGTGAAAATCCCGATGACGTCTGAAGGGTTAAAAGCCGTAAAAGCGCTGAGCGACCTGAACATTAAAACAAACGTAACGCTCATCTTCAGCGCCAACCAGGCGCTTTTGGCGGCGAGAGCCGGGGCGACTTATGTATCTCCGTTCTTAGGCCGTCTGGATGACATCGGCCATAACGGTCTTGAACTGATTTCAGAAATAAGACAGATTTTTGACATTCATGACATTGATACACAAATCATCGCAGCTTCCATCCGTCATGCGCAGCACGTGACTGAAGCCGCTTTACGCGGTGCGCATATCGGTACGATGCCGCTGAAAGTCATTCACCAGCTGGCGAAACATCCGTTAACGGATAAAGGCATCGAGCAATTCTTGGCAGACTGGAATAAATAAGGGTGAAAAGGGCGGCGAACCGGTTGATCCGTTTGCCGCACCCTTATGTTTTCCTGTTTGGCAGCGGGCCTTCAGTATCAAAGTGAAGAGTGTGTTTCCCCGGAATGTGAACCCGGCGGGCCTCTGTGCATCCTGTGTTAAAAATGCCCCGCAAAGCTTCGCTATTTTCTTCCTGTTATTTTATAATGTCCTTGTATTCTTTCTCTTCGAATTGGCTACATTTTGGACAAGAGCTTTATTTGCAGAGACAGAATAAAATGCCATTTTATTTACGCTCCGCAGCTATCTTCTTATGGAAGGAGACTATCATGGAAAAGTTGAATATTGCCGGCGGCGATCCGTTAAACGGAACCGTACATATCAGCGGCGCGAAAAACAGCGCCGTCGCATTGATACCCGCAACCATTCTGGCAAATTCCGAAGTAACGATCGAAGGGCTTCCGGAGATCTCAGATATTGAAACGCTGCGTGACCTGCTGAAAGAAATCGGCGGAAACGTCCATTTTGAAAAAGGAGAAATGGTCGTCGACCCTTCCCCGATGATCAGCATGCCGCTTCCCAACGGCAAAGTGAAAAAACTCCGCGCTTCCTATTACTTAATGGGCGCGATGCTGGGCCGCTTCAAACAGGCGGTCATCGGACTGCCGGGCGGATGCCATCTCGGGCCGCGGCCGATTGACCAGCACATCAAAGGGTTTGAAGCGCTTGGGGCGGAAGTCACCAATGAACAAGGCGCGATTTATCTGCGCGCCGAAAGGCTGAGAGGCGCACGGATTTATTTAGATGTCGTCAGCGTCGGAGCGACGATCAATATCATGCTTGCCGCTGTACTGGCTGAAGGTAAAACCGTGATAGAAAACGCCGCCAAGGAACCTGAGATTATTGATGTTGCCACATTGCTCACCAGCATGGGCGCAAAGATCAAAGGCGCGGGAACCAATGTAATCAGAATCGACGGCGTAAAAGAGCTGCATGGATGCAGGCATACGATCATTCCGGACAGAATTGAGGCGGGCACCTTTATGATCGCCGGCGCCGCGATGGGGAAAGAAGTCATTATTGATAATGTCATACCGACTCACCTGGAGTCTTTAACGGCGAAGCTCAGGGAAATGGGTTTTCACATTGAGACAAGTGACGATCAGCTTCTTATGCTCGGCGGGCAGAAGCAGATAAAACCGGTCGACGTAAAAACGCTTGTTTACCCGGGATTCCCGACTGATCTTCAGCAGCCGATGACATCTCTGTTAACGAGAGCCAGCGGCACGAGCGTCGTAACCGACACCATCTACTCGGCCCGATTTAAACATATAGATGAGCTGAGACGGATGGGGGCCAACATGAAAGTGGAAGGCAGGTCGGCTATTATCACCGGTCCGGCCGAGCTTCAGGGCGCAAAAGTAAAGGCGAGCGATCTGCGTGCAGGCGCTTGTCTGGTCGTCGCCGGGCTCATGGCTGACGGCGTAACCGAAATTACCGGTCTCGAGCATTTAGACCGCGGCTACAGCAATCTTGAGAAAAAACTCGAAGGTCTGGGCGCCACAATCTGGCGGCAAAGACTGACGGACGAAGAGATAGAACAGCTCCAAAATTCATAGAAATGCGGACTTTTGAGAGGAGATCGTGTTGAAATGGAAAGAAGCTTATCGATGGAATTGGTTCGAGTCACTGAAGCGGCGGCTTTAGCATCTGCCAGATGGATGGGCCGCGGGAAAAAAGATGAAGCTGATGATGCGGCGACAAGCGCAATGCGTGACGTGTTTGACACGGTGCCGATGAAAGGCACGGTCGTGATCGGGGAAGGCGAGATGGATGAAGCGCCGATGCTTTACATCGGCGAAAAGCTCGGAAACGGATACGGCCCGCGCGTCGATGTCGCAGTCGATCCTCTTGAAGGCACAAACATCGTAGCGAGCGGCGGCTGGAATGCGCTGACGGTGATCGCGGTCGCCGACCATGGAACACTGCTGAACGCCCCGGATATGTATATGGAAAAAATCGCGGTCGGTCCCGAAGCGGTAGGCTGCATCGATATTGAAGCGCCTGTCATTGATAACTTAAAAGCCGTTGCGAAAGCGAAAAACAAAGACATTGAAGATGTCGTGGCAACCATTTTAAATCGTGACAGACACGAAAAGATCATCTCTGAATTGCGTGAGGCGGGCGCCAGAATCAAACTGATCAACGACGGTGATGTCGCGGGCGCCATCAATACGGCCTTTGACCATACGGGAGTAGACATTCTCTTCGGTTCAGGCGGGGCTCCTGAAGGCGTGCTGTCTGCCGTTGCGTTAAAAGCGCTCGGCGGCGAAATCATCGGCAGGCTTCTGCCGCAAAGTGCGGAAGAGCAAGCCCGCTGTGAGCGAATGGGCCTTGATGTATCCAAAGTGCTCCGGATGGAGGACCTTGTGAGAGGGGATGACGCCATTTTTGCCGCAACGGGCGTCACGGACGGAGAGCTGCTGAAAGGCGTTCAGTTCAAAGGCTCCGTCGGCACGACTGAAAGTCTGGTCATCCGGGCGAAATCAGGAACGGTCCGATTCGTTGACGGAAGACACAGCCTGAAGAAAAAACCAAATCTTGTGATCCGGCCATAAATAGATAAAAGCGGGACGGAAAGTCCCGCTTTTCTTTTGCAATAAAGAGTCAACCCTATCATTTATATGTCAAAGCATTATTTAAGTTGAATAATTTTTTGAAATGAGGTAAAAATAAAGAGTGCTGCGATTTTTCTGTGTCATTCCTTCTTTTGAGTACTGGGAAATTTTCAAATTCTACCGCATACAGACGATATAAATATTGATCTTCTCAAGTTTTTGTCCTCGCTTCCTTCAAAACTCATTAAGACATTCCTTTTTTAAAAAAAGCGCCGATCATGGGTGGAAGTGTTACCGATAGAAGTTCCTGAACGTTTTATAAAAGAATGTGCTTTGGCGGAATCATGCGAAGCAGCCGATTTGAATGAAAACAGCAATACATTGACTATGAAAAGCGTGGTGTTTTTATGAAAGACGTATCTATTTCCTCTTTGGAAAATATGAAATTAAAAGAACTATATGAACTGGCCAGACATTATAAAATCTCCTACTACAGCAAACTGACTAAAAAAGAATTAATCTTTGCCATTCTGAAAGCCAACGCCGAGCAGGAGGATCTTCTGTTTATGGAAGGCGTGCTCGAAATCATCCAATCGGAAGGATTCGGCTTCCTCAGACCGATTAATTACTCGCCAAGCTCAGAAGACATCTACATTTCTGCTTCCCAGATCCGCCGCTTTGATTTAAGAAACGGTGACAAAGTATCCGGCAAGGTGCGTCCGCCGAAAGAAAACGAACGCTATTACGGACTTTTGCACGTTGAAGCGGTAAATGGAGACGATCCGGAATCTGCGAAAGAGCGCGTCCATTTTCCTGCGCTGACTCCGCTTTATCCGGACCGCCAAATGGTGCTTGAGACGAAACCGAATTATCTCTCAACAAGAATTCTCGATATGATGGCTCCCGTCGGTTTCGGCCAGCGCGGTCTGATCGTGGCGCCGCCGAAAGCCGGTAAAACCATGCTGTTGAAAGAAATCGCTAACAGCATTACGACAAATCAGCCTGACGCTGAATTGATTGTTCTCTTAATTGATGAAAGACCGGAAGAAGTAACGGATATTGAACGTTCCGTAGCGGGCGATGTCGTCAGCTCGACGTTCGATGAAGTGCCGGAAAATCACATTAAGGTAGCGGAGCTTGTGCTTGAACGGGCGATGCGTCTCGTTGAACATAAAAAAGACGTTATCATTCTGATGGACAGCATTACCCGCCTGGCACGGGCCTACAACCTCGTTATCCCGCCAAGCGGACGTACGCTTTCCGGCGGGATTGACCCGGCTGCGTTCCATCGTCCGAAGCGCTTTTTCGGTGCCGCGAGAAACATTGAAGAGGGCGGCAGCCTGACCATTTTGGCGACGGCGCTCGTAGACACGGGCTCCCGGATGGATGACGTCATCTATGAAGAGTTTAAAGGAACGGGCAACATGGAGCTTCACCTTGACCGTTCTCTTGCGGAAAGACGGATTTTCCCGGCGATCGATATCCGCCGCTCCGGCACACGGAAGGAAGAGCTGCTCGTGCCGAAAGAGCATCTTGACCGTCTATGGGCGATCCGCAAATCGATGTCTGATTCTCCGGACTTCGCAGAGAAGTTTATGAGAAAAATGAAAAAAACAAAAACGAATCAGGAATTCTTCGATTTGATCAACCAAGAATGGAAGCAGGCAAACCTTTCATCATCAGCCCGCCGCTGATAAAAAATGTATTTGCAAATGCAGTAAATGACTGATATAATTCTCTCATATGCGTTCCGGATTACTCCGGAATAATAACTCTGTTTCCACACGGGATTCAGGGCGGAAGGAGATGGATACAATGAAAGCAGGAATTCATCCTAATTTCAAAAAAGCAACAGTTAAATGCGCTTGCGGAAATGAATTTGAAACAGGCTCAGTAAAAGAAGAGGTACGCGTTGAGATTTGCTCTGAATGCCACCCATTCTACACTGGACGTCAAAAATTCGCTTCTGCTGATGGTCGTGTTGATCGCTTTAACAAAAAATACGGTCTTAAGTAATAATAGATTTTACAGGCAGGCAAGAATTGCTTCTTGCCTGTTTTTTATGCCCATAAACAGGAAAAAAAGGGGAGCGGATAGCCTATGTACATAATGAAGCAAAGCGGATGGCTTGAGCTGATATGCGGCAGCATGTTCTCTGGGAAATCAGAAGAGCTGATCCGCAGAGTGAAAAGAGCGACATATGCGAAGCAGGAGGTCAAGGTGTTCAAACCTGCCATTGATAATCGCTACAGTGAGGAGGCCGTCGTTTCTCACAACGGCACATCCATGACAAGCCACGTCATCTCGTCTTCGGCTGAAATATGGGATCATATCAGTGAAAGCACGGACGTCATCGCGGTAGATGAGGTGCAGTTTTTCGGCGAATCGATCATCGGCGACTTATCCTCGCTTGCGGATAAAGGCTATCGTGTCATCGCGGCCGGACTTGATATGGATTTCCGGGGAGAGCCTTTCGGCGTGGTGCCGAATCTGATGGCGGTTGCCGAATCGGTGACGAAGCTGCAGGCGGTCTGCTCCGTTTGCGGATCGCCGGCAAGCCGTACGCAGCGTTTGATTGACGGGAAGCCCGCTTCCTATGATGATCCGGTCATTTTAGTCGGCGCGTCGGAGTCATACGAAGCGAGATGCAGACATCATCACGAAGTGCCGAAAAAAACAGACTGATAAATAACCCTTTTCATGAAAACATCGGTAAAAAATCCGGTGTTTTTTTGACGTTTTTTCAAAAATTGTAGTTAAATAACTTAAAAAAGAGTATGAAAAAATTAAGTAATTTTCATCTCTTGAATTTTCATTTTTACAGGCATAAAATGACTAAGTAATGTAAATAGTTATGAGACATTGTTCGAATAATTGTCAAAAAAAGATATAGCAGATCGCGATCACACTAGCCAAAATGGGTAATTACTTAACTTTGTTAACTATTTGAAGAAAGAAGGAGATTTTCTTGAATAATATTAAAGTAACGAAGGAAGGCAACTTAGAAACTACTTTAAGAGGAAAAGAAGTTCTATCTATCCCTACTTTAAATAAAGGTGTTGCGTTTTCAGCAGAAGAAAGAAAAAGCCTTGGATTAGACGGGCTGCTTCCTCCGACAATTCTGTCTCTTGATGAGCAGGCAAAACGCGCATACGAGCAGTTTCAAGCTCAGCCGGACCGCCTTCGCCAAAACGTGTATTTGAATGATTTGCAAAACCGTAACGAAGTTCTTTTCTTTAAATTGCTTCAAAACCATCTTCGTGAAATGCTGCCGGTTGTTTACACACCGACTGTCGGTGAAGCGATTCAAGAATACAGCCATGAGTACAGAAGACCTCAAGGGATTTACCTTTCTATCGACAACGTGGAAGGAATCGAAGAGGCATTTGAAAACCTTCATGCCACTGCCGGAGATATTGATCTGATCGTTGCGACAGACTCAGAAAGCATCCTCGGAATCGGTGACTGGGGTGTAGGCGGTATCAACATCGCCATCGGTAAATTAGCGGTATACACAGCTGCTGCCGGTATTGACCCAAGCCGCGTTATTCCTGTCGTTCTTGACGTCGGTACGAACAATGAAAAACTTCTGAACGATCCTTTATACATCGGTAACCGCCATGAACGTATCCAAGGCGAACGTTACGAAGCTTTCGTTGACGCTTATGTAAAAGCTGCGCTTAAATATTTCCCTAAAGCTCTTCTTCACTGGGAAGACCTTGGAAACAAAAACGCGCGCAATATCATGAAGAAATACAACCATGAAATTCTTACATTCAACGATGACATTCAAGGAACAGGCGCGATTACGCTTGCAGGGGTGCTTGCGGCTATGAAGAAAACAGGCGCGTCTATTAAAGACCAGCGTGTGGTTGTCTTCGGTGCGGGATCTGCCGGAATCGGAATCGCTGACCAAATCCGCGACACTATGGTGCTTGCCGGTCTTTCTGAAGAAGAAGCCAACAAAGCGTTCTACACAATGGATTACAGAGGCTTGTTAATTGAAGGTATGGAAAACATTCTTGATTTCCAAGAGCCGTACCTGCGCACAGCTGAAGAAATTAAAGATTGGAAACGCGATGAAAATGGACAAATTCCTTTCATTGAAGTGATCCGTCAAGCGAAACCGACAATCTTAATCGGTACATCAGGCCAAAGCGGCGCGTTCAGTGAAGAAATCGTCAAAGAAATGGCAAAACACGTTGAGCGTCCGGTCATCATGCCGATGTCTAACCCGACACCGCTTGCTGAAGCCGTTCCTAGCGATCTTTTCAAATGGACTGACGGCAAAGTGCTTGTGGCGACAGGAAGCCCGTTTGACAATGTAGAGTACAATGGCGTTTCTCATGAAATCGGACAATCTAACAACGCATTCGCGTTCCCTGGACTTGGTCTCGGTTCAATCGTTGTAGAAGCGAAAGTGATTACTCCTGCAATGTTTGCGGCAACTGCTGACGCAATCGCAGAAAGCGTTGATTTTGAAACACCGGGTGCAGGCCTTCTGCCGAGCATGAGCGACTTACAAGAAGTTTCAATTAAAGTTGCGATCGCCGTAGCGGAAACTGCCATTAAAGAAGGCGTGGCAAACCGCATTCCTGAAAATGTAGAACAAGCCGTTCTTGATGCAATGTGGAAACCGCAATATAAACAAGTTGTCGCTAAATAATTTTTACGATTAATTTTACAGTCCGAGGGAAAGCTTTTATGTAAAGGCTAAAGTATACGGACATTAAGGATTTGGAGGAGAACATTTTGAGCTTCTTAGATATTTTAATCCTCCTGGCGCCGATCTTTTTCGTGATCGTGCTGGGATGGTTCGCAGGTCGCTTCGGAAGTTATGACGCGAAGTCAGCAAAAGGGGTAAGCACCTTAGTTACGAAGTACGCGCTTCCGGCGCATTTTATCGCTAGTATTTTAACCACTTCAAGAAGTGCATTTTTATCACAGGTTCCTTTGATGGTCGCTTTGATCATTGGGATTGTCGGATTCTTTATCGTCATTCTGTTGGTTTGCAAATTTATCTTCAAGTATGATTTAACGAATTCATCTGTATTTTCTTTAAACTCTGCACAGCCGACATTTGCTTTTATGGGTATTCCCGTACTCGGAAGCTTATTCGGAGCAAGCGAAGTAGCGATTCCTATCGCCGTTACGGGTATCGTGGTTAACGCCATCCTTGACCCGCTTGCGATCATTATCGCTACTGTCGGTGAGTCATCTAAGAAAAAAGACACTGAAAACGAGAACTTCTGGAAAATGACTGGTAAGTCTATTCTTCACGGTCTTTCCGAACCGCTTGCGGCTGCACCGCTTATCAGTATCATTCTGGTACTCTGCGGTGTAACACTCCCTGGCTTGGGAGAAAAAATGCTTGATCAGCTCGGAAGCACAACATCAGGTGTTGCGCTCTTCGCCGTCGGTGTAACTGTCGGTATCCGCAATATTAAGCTCAGTCTGCCAGCTTTCGGTATCGCTTTGTTAAAAGTTGCCGTTCAGCCTGCGCTGATGTACTTGATCGCTCTTGCAGTCGGACTTCCGGCTGACCAGATCACTAAAGCGGTATTGCTCGTTGCATTCCCTGGATCTGCGGTAGCGGCGATGATTGCCACACGTTTCGAAAAACAAGAGGAAGAAACTGCGTCCGCGTTCGTGATCAGTGCGATTTTATCTCTCATCTCACTGCCGATCATCATTGCGCTGACTGCATAATGAAAAGCTCCCTGTTTCAGGGAGCTTTTTTGATTAGAATTGAAATTTAAAAGGCGAAAATCTCGTTTTTTTTCTGGGTTTCTTATGTTCTGAAGAAGCGGCTGTTTCTGAGAGGGGAGCTGTCTGGGCAAGTTCCTGGATGCGGGAGGCCAATGTCTGCAATTCGGTATTGAGGTCGTCAATTTCCCGCCTGTGCTGAAGAAGCTGATAAGACACCCCTTCATCCGCCTTTTGTTTCAGCTGGCGTTCAAGCTCTTCTATCCTTGAAAGCAGATGGTTCTCACCTTGTTTCTCTTTCGTAAGAATGTCCAGTTTGCGCTCCAGCTCTGCCAATCTTTGTTCAGCGCCGCCATTGATTTTCGGACGCTGCAAAATGAAGCCCGTCCGTTTTTTCGGCTGCCGGGGCACTTGAACGTCCAGAAGGGCAGTGCCTTCAGAAATTTGCCGTTTGACCGATTTCAGCACATCAAGATCCTCAGGTGTAAAGGAATAATGTCCGAGCTCATTCCGTTCAGCCGGAAGATTCAGCTGCTTGACCCACCTTTGCACCGTTTTTGCGGAGACGCCGAGCTCTTTCGCGGCCATGTTTGTATTCATGATCACATACCTCCTTTTTGCTAGGTATTCGACCATGAGGCGGCGTTCCCTTCATGTTAGACAAAACAAGAAGGAATTCGCCAAAGAAAGCGGCATTTCTTCAAAAAACTTACGCTTCATACAATTCAAGCGGAAGCTTGTCGGGATCAAAGAAAAAGGTAAACCGTTTCCCCGTCAGCGGATCGGTTCTGATCGGTTCTGTGCCGACGCCCTTTTCCTTTAACTCTCTGACGGCTGCTTCAAGATCGTTTACGGTGAAAGCGAGATGCCGGAGACCCGCGGCTTCCGGTCTGGTCGGCCGTTCGGGCGGATCGGGAAAGGAAAACAATTCAATCGCGTACGCGCCGTCCAGCGCAAGATCAAGTTTATAAGATTCCCGTTCCTTTCGGTATGTTTCTTTTATAATGCCGAAGCCGAGAATCTCGGTGTAAAAAGCTTTCGACTTTTCATAATCAGAGCATATGATTGCTATATGGTGGATGGATTTCAGCATATCCGCCCCTCCTTTTTTGCTTCAGTATAACAGAGGCGAATTGCTTTTGACTGGCGATAAGCCCTATACTATAATGAGAATGTTACGCACAGGAAAACAGAGGTGAAGACCGTGTTAGACCGTTTACAGTCAATTGAACAACGATACGAAAAATTAAATGAGCTTTTAAGTGATCCGGAAGTGGTCAACGATCCGAAAAAGCTTAGAGAATATTCGAAAGAGCAATCTGATATACAAGAAACCGTTGAAGTCTATAGACAATACAGAGACGCATCAGAACAGCTTGCCGATGCGAAAGCGATGCTTGAGGAAAAGCTTGATGCCGATATGAGAGAAATGGTGAAGGAAGAAATCTCCGAACTGCAGGGAGAGACGGAAACCTTATCAGAGCGTTTGAAAGTGCTCCTCATCCCGAAAGACCCGAACGATGACAAAAACGTAATCATGGAGATCCGCGGAGCAGCGGGAGGAGAAGAAGCCGCGCTGTTTGCGGGAAATCTCTACAGAATGTACTCCCGTTACGCCGAAATCCAAGGCTGGAAGACTGAAGTCATGGAAGCAAACGTGACCGGAACGGGCGGTTATAAAGAAATCATCTTTATGATTACGGGAAAAGGCGCATACTCCAAGCTGAAGTATGAAAATGGCGCGCACCGCGTACAGCGTGTTCCGGAAACGGAATCAGGCGGCCGTATTCATACATCCACGGCGACGGTGGCGTGTCTTCCTGAAGCGGAAGAAGTAGAAGTGGACATTCACGAAAAAGACATCCGCGTCGATACATTCGCATCAAGCGGACCGGGCGGACAAAGCGTAAACACGACGATGTCGGCCGTACGCCTGACGCATTTACCGACTGGTGTTGTCGTTTCCTGTCAGGATGAAAAATCTCAGATTAAAAACAAAGAAAAAGCGATGAAGGTGCTCCGCGCCAGAATCTATGACAAATTCCAGCAGGAAGCTCAGGCTGAATATGATCAGACCCGTAAATCAGCCGTCGGTTCAGGCGACCGTTCCGAGCGTATCCGCACATACAATTTCCCGCAAAACCGTGTGACGGATCACCGCATCGGCCTGACGATTCAAAAGCTGGATCAAATCCTGGAAGGCAAGCTTGACGAAGTGGTTGAAGCGTTAATCGTAGAAGACCAGTCAAGCAAGCTCCAGCAGGCGGAAAATTAAGATGAAGACCGTTTTTGAAGCCCTAAGCTGGGCTTCTTCTTATTTAACCGAAGCGGGAAGAGAAAAAAACGCGGCCGAGCTGCTGTTGTTAAATGATACCGGAATGGACCGGAGCAAGCTTCTCGCAAGTCTGCAGGAGGCCGTCGGCGAGGACGAGCTTTATCGATTCAGGCGGCACGTGGAGATGCATAAAGAAGGTATTCCGATTCAATATATTATCGGGAAAGAACAGTTTTACGGCAGGGAATTTTTTGTGAATGACGATGTTCTCATTCCGCGTCCGGAAACGGAAGAAGTCGTCTTTCATCTGCTGGACAGACAAAAGCGGGTATTTTCCGAGGCGGAACGACTGAACGTCATTGATATCGGTACGGGGAGCGGTGCCATTGCGGTGACGCTCGCCCTTGAATGCGGACATTTTTCAGTATCGGCTTCGGATATTTCAAAAGAAGCGCTGCAGGTGGCGGAAAGAAATGCGCAAAACCTCGGAGCGGACGTCTGTTTTTTGCAGGGAGATCTGTTAACTCCTTTTATTTCATCAGGGAAAAAAGCGGATATTATTGTTTCCAATCCGCCGTATATTTCTGAAGAAGAAATGGCGGATTTGTCGGATATCGTCCGTTTCCATGAGCCGCTTCATGCTCTTACGGACGGCGGTGACGGTTTGAAATTCTACAAGCGGTTTATGGAGGAGCTGCCTCTTGTCATGAAAGATAAAGCGCTTGTCGTCTTTGAAATCGGATATAATCAGGGGAAAGCCGTGAAAGACCTGTTCCGTCATTCCTTTCCGAATGCGGAAGTGGAAGTCGTACAGGACATCAACGGAAAAGACAGAACCGTATCCGCGGTCATCACATCATGAAAAAAGCCCGCCGGTGACGCACACGGCGGGCTTTTGTTACAATGGAAAGAAAATGAAAGGGGCATCCGCCTTGAAAAAAGCGTTCGCCTTCGGATGTATACTCGCCGCCGCAGCTTATGCGGCGGGGGTTGTTCTGCCGTTTGGCGTTGATATCATTTTCGGCGCCGTTACGGCTGTTCTTATCGTCACAGCGATCATCGTTTCTGGGTTGGCCGTAAGCGGAGCGGAGCAGCGGGCCAATTATCATTCTGAAACAGAAGAAGGACGGCACGCCCGTTTAAAGATGGCCGCCGTTTTCTTTTGCGCCGCTCTCCCTTCAGCCGGCTGTCTGCTGATTACGCTTCTGTAGCCGGATTTTGTCTTTGCAGCAATACGGAATCCCATACCCAATAGACGACGGCTGTTAAAACCGCAAAGATATAAAAGGCTGAATTAGAAAACAGAGATTGGCCTGACGGCTGCAAAAGACCGAAGATGATCCCGTTTGCAATGAATGACACCCCTAAATAATAAAGAAAATACAGCGGATGAAATCTCTTCGGCTTTTTATTCAGAAAGTATTGAAGCGGCAGCGCAAAAATCAAATAAGGAAACAAAAAATAAAACGCCATCGAAATGAAAGCCGCGATAATGAATTGATGAACATACAAAATAGAATAAATGACAGACATACATGCCGCCGACAGCAGCACGGTGTAATTATATTTCATCTGAAAACCTCCTATCAAAATAATATCGTACCATATTTTGAATCTGTCAATGCAGATTATCAGCTTGCTAGATTTTTTTCTTCCCGCTGGTTTAAACCTTTTCCGTCATGTCCATAATGGGACTAGATAAAAAAAGCACGGAGAGGAACGGTGGGGACCGATGAAACAGACAATGATGATCTGCATATATATTTTTCTTTTATTATCAGGAGCGCTTGCGGGTTTGACAAAAGAAGAAACGGCGCGGGCATCAGCCGATGAGCCCGTCGTCATACCGGATGAAGCGATCCGGCTCAGAATTTTGGCCAACAGTGATAACGATGAGGATCAAAAGCTCAAGCGCCAGATCAGAGATGCTGTAAACAAGCAAATTACGGACTGGGTGAAAGATATCACTTCCATTGAAGAAGCGCGGCGGCTCATTCGTTCGAAGCTTCCTGAAATTAAAGAAATCGCCAAACAGACGATGAAAGAAAAGGGTGCGCATCAATCCGTTTCAGTTCAATTCAATAAAATCTCGTTTCCGACAAAGCTTTACGGCAATATGGTCTATCCGGCCGGAAAATATGAAGCGATTTTAATTACACTCGGCAATGGCGAGGGCGCCAACTGGTGGTGCGTCTTGTTTCCGCCGCTGTGCTTCCTTGATTTCTCAAACGGCGAAGCGGTGAAAGATCAGGAAGACGGCGGACAGAAGCAGGAAGAAACGCAGAAACAGACTAAAAAAGTGCTGGATGACGTAAAAGCAAAGGCTGATAAAGCGAAGAAAGAAAATAAAGATGACGATGATACCGAAGTGAAGTTTTTCCTCGTCGATTGGATTTCAGATCTATTTTCCTGAAGTAAAAGGCATAAATCCGGATTCGATTCATAGATTGGAAGAAAGAGTTGATCGAAACGGAGGGAAATATATGTTTTATCAGCTGAGAGTGGCAAGAGATCAAGATGCGGAGGCGCTGGAGGCCTTTTTGAAAAAGGCTGATACGGCACATGCGGAAATCGATCAGCAGATCAGCCGGTTTATCGTACTGGAAGACAGCGAAAAAATGATTGCCGCCTGTCTCGGGATCGAAAAATTCAGCGGCGGAAAAGGGCTTCTCCGTTCACTCGTCATGTCGGGCAGGCTGAATCAAAGCCATATCGTTACACTGTTTCAAAGTATGGATGTGCTGTGCAAAAAACATGAGATTCAAGATGTCTACTTAGTCGCCAATCAGCCCTCATCTGCTGAGTTTCTGAATGTGATGGGATTTGAAGCGTGCGCCGATGCGCCTGATGAACTGTATACGTCCGAACATTTCCGCAACTCGTTATGCACAGAAGGTTCGTTTTTAATGGTGAAAACCTCTGCCTGATCTAACTTATACACAAGGTTATCCACTTATTAAAAAGTGTTGTCCACAGTTTGTGGATAACACTTGTTTTATTAAAGGACATCTTTTATACTTTCAAAAGGAATACACGAGAGAAAATAAAGTTTTACCGCTTTAAAATAAGGAGTTTGGTTCTACATGAAAACAAGAAGATGGTTTGTGGATTGTTCCGCAGAATTATCCACAACCGATCCCCAGATTACACAAGCCGCGGAATTGCTCCGGCAGAATGAGGTTGTGGCTTTTCCGACAGAAACCGTTTACGGACTGGGCGCTAACGCTGAAAATACGGAAGCCGTAACGAAAATATATGAGGCGAAAGGAAGGCCGAGCGATAACCCGCTGATTGTGCATATATCCCATATCAGCCAGCTTGATCGTTTTATCAGCCATATTCCTGAGACGGCGAAAAAGCTGATGAAGCTATTCTGGCCGGGGGCGCTGACCCTTGTTCTGCCGTGTAAGCCCGGTGTGCTGTCACCCCGTGTCACCGCGGGACTTGAGACGGTAGCGGTCAGAATGCCTGATCATCCGGTAGCATTAGCCCTCATCAGCTCGGCCGGACTGCCGATCGCCGCTCCGAGCGCCAATTTATCAGGAAAACCGAGCCCGACGAAGGCCGAGCATGTAGCCCATGATTTAAACGGCCGCATTGCCGGCATTGTGGACGGCGGCGCGACGGGAATCGGAGTGGAATCAACCGTTCTGTCCTGTACGGGGAAACAGCCCGTGCTGCTTCGTCCGGGCGGCGTGACAAAAGAGCAGATTGAATCCGCCGCCGGTCCGGTTCTTGTGGATAAAGGGCTGACCGAAGAAGATGAGGTTCCTATTTCTCCCGGTATGAAATATACACATTACGCGCCTTCTGCGCCGATGGCTATTGCCGACGGCGGCGCCCGGAGAATTCAAGAACTGGCAGACGTATATAAAAGCCGGGGAAAACGAATCGGCATTTTGACAACAGAAGAGAACGCCGATAGTTACCAGGCTGATTATATCAAGGTCTGCGGCAGACGCGCCGACCTTGAAACAGTGGCGTCCGCCTTATACGATGCGCTCCGCAGCTTTGATGAAGCGGAAGTGGACATGATTATTTCTGAGTCCTTTCCGGATACCGGAGTGGGGCTCGCCATTATGAACAGGCTGATGAAAGCCGCAGGCGGCACCGTTATCCATTAACTTGTTCTACCCCTTATCGGACATGCATAAGCTAAACAAGCGGGCACGTCCAAGGGGGTTTTTATTTCATGTCGAATCTATTCATCGGGGAACTTGTCTCCTTAAGCATCATGGCATTTGCTTTGGGGACGGATGCCTTTTCCGTCGGGCTCGGAATGGGAATGATTCAGCTGAAGAAAAAACAGATTTTTCATATAGGGGTTGTCATCGGGCTGTTTCATGTCATGATGCCGCTTGCGGGAATGGCGGCCGGGCATCTGCTGTCCGGTTTTCTGGGGATGCTCGCCGTTTACATCGGCGGATCTCTTCTTTTCATTTTAGGGGTGCAGATGATCATCGCCGCGTTTAAACAATCAGACGGGCCGCTCATATCTCCGGCAGGCTCGGGACTGTTGCTGTTTGCGGTCGGTGTCAGTCTGGACAGCTTTTCTGTCGGGCTCAGTCTCGGGATGAACGGTTCCAATCCGTTTCTGGCCGTTACGCTGTTCGGGGTCTTCAGCACCGTTTTAACATGGGCGGGCCTTTTGGCGGGAAGAAAGGTGCAGTCGTGGCTCGGCTCCTACAGCGAAGCGCTTGGCGGAGCCATTTTGATCGGGTTCGGGTTGAAACTGCTTTTACCGATATAAGATACGTAAAAAAAGAAACGAAGATGCCGTTTCTTTTTTCTTCATTTATAATAGGCAGTAAGAGGTGACGGACATGAAAATAATCTTTGTGTGTACAGGCAATACGTGCCGCAGTCCTATGGCTGAGGCTCTTTTTAAATCCATTGCAGAAACGAAAGGGCTGGACGTCAGCGTAAGTTCGGCCGGCGTATTCGCGTCTCCGAACGGAAAAGCGTCGGCCCATGCCGTGGAAGCGCTGTTTGAAAAACGGATCGCTCTCAATCACAGTTCATCTCCCTTATCGGAAGAACATATCGAGACGGCTGATCTGGTGCTGGCGATGACGGAACAGCACAAACAGCTGATTGAAGGCCGATATCAAAACAGTCAGGGCAAAGTCTTTACCATTAAAGAATACGTAACGGGGGAAAACGGCGATATCTCTGACCCGTTCGGCGGTCCGCTTGATGTTTATAAACAGACGCGGGACGAACTGGAGGAGCTGCTGACCCTTTTGGCTGATCAATTGCTTGACGGAAAAAGCAAGTAATCTGTCAGAAAATCTGCAAACAGGTCATTTGCAAAACGAATGTGAAAGAGTAGAATGAAATCAACGGATTTCGTAATAAAAAGGACAAGCACACTGGGCTGTCTTCGCCCAGCCACACCTAGGAGGTAAATGAATGAAAGTAGCTATTGCGTCAGATCACGGCGGCGTCCATATCCGCGAAGAAATAAAAAGTCTTTTGGATGAATTGCAGATTGAATACATTGATATGGGCTGTGAATGCGGCGCCGGCTCTGTCGATTATTCAGACTACGCTTTTCCGGTAGCGGAAAAAGTGGTGAACGGCGAAGCTGACAGGGGAATTTTAATTTGCGGCACAGGCATCGGCATGAGCATCTCCGCAAATAAGGTAAAGGGCATACGCTGTGCGCTTGCCCATGACACCTTCAGCGCAAAAGCGACGCGTGAACACAATGACACGAATGTTCTTGCGATGGGCGAACGCGTCATCGGCCCGGGGCTGGCGCGCGAAATCGCAAAAGTCTGGCTGACGACTGAATTTACGGGCGGCCGCCACGAACGGCGGATCGGCAAAATCGCAGATTACGAAGAAAAAAATCTGTAAGAGGTGCTGGACAATGGAAGAGATGAAGCAAAAATGGACGGACATGCTGACTGAGTTTCAAGAGCAGGCAGGACTGACGGACGGCAGTCTGCTGGTGATCGGGTGCAGTACAAGTGAAGCCGCCGGAAGCCGGATCGGCACCGCCGGAAGCGGGGATTGGGCTGAATTGATATACGGCGGACTTAACCGGTTTAAGGAAAAAACGGGTGTGCATCTTGCTTTTCAATGCTGCGAGCATTTAAACAGGGCGCTTGTCATTGAAGCGGAAACGGCCGAGCGGTTCAGACTCCCCATTGTTTCAGCCGTCCCCGTCCCGAAAGCGGGGGGAGCAATGGCCTCTTATGCATACCGGCAGATGCGTTCTCCCGTGCTCGCCGAATCGATTCAGGCTGATGCCGGGATTGACATCGGCGATACGTTCATCGGCATGCATCTGAAACCCGTTGCCGTCCCTGTCCGGATATCAAGCCGTGAGCTTGGAGAAGCACATGTGACGATGGCCCGGACAAGGCCGAAGCTGATAGGCGGAATTCGCGCCGTTTATGAATGCGAATGATGAAAATGCTTTTCCTGTATAATGTTCGTGTTTTCTAATTAAATTTTGTGGTTTTTTTAAATAAGCTGTTACATTCACCTGAAAAACCATGTACAATAAGGGTGGTAAAAATAAAGAACAGGAAACGGATAGGAGAGGATCTCGCTGATGAAACATTTACCTGTACAAGACAAACAAGTGTTTAACGCCATCAAAGATGAGCGTAAGCGTCAACAGACTAAGATCGAATTAATTGCTTCTGAAAACTTCGTGACGGAAGCGGTAATGGAAGCACAAGGCTCTGTTTTAACAAACAAATATGCTGAAGGCTACCCCGGCAAACGCTACTACGGCGGCTGTGAGCATGTTGATGTCGTTGAGGACATCGCCCGCGACCGCGCGAAAGAGATTTTCGGAGCTGAGCATGTAAACGTTCAGCCGCACTCAGGCGCTCAGGCGAACATGGCTGTTTACTTCACGATTTTAGAGCACGGCGACACGGTGCTCGGGATGAACCTCTCCCACGGCGGCCACTTAACACACGGAAGCCCGGTTAATTTCAGCGGCGTTCAATACAACTTTGTAGAATACGGTGTCGATAAAGACACGCAATATATAGATTATGAAGATGTGCGTGAAAAAGCGCTGGCGCATAAGCCGAAACTGATCGTTGCCGGAGCGAGCGCGTACCCCCGCACGATCGACTTTAAAAAATTCCGCGAAATCGCTGATGAAGTCGGCGCTTACTTCATGGTAGACATGGCGCATATCGCGGGTCTTGTCGCAGCCGGTCTTCATCCGAATCCGGTTCCTTACGCTGACTTTGTAACGACAACGACTCACAAAACCCTTCGCGGACCCCGCGGAGGAATGATCCTTTGCCGTGAAGAGTTCGGCAAAAAGATTGATAAATCCATTTTCCCGGGAATCCAAGGCGGACCGCTTATGCATGTCATCGCGGCCAAAGCCGTTTCTTTCGGAGAAGTGCTTGAAGATGATTTCAAAACGTATGCGCAAAACGTCATCTCGAACGCGAAGCGCCTGGCTGAGTCTCTGAACAAAGAGGGCATTCAGCTCGTATCAGGCGGAACGGATAACCACCTTGTGCTTGTCGACCTCCGTTCTCTCGGTCTGACCGGAAAAGTCGCTGAACATGTTCTTGATGAAATCGGCATTACATCTAATAAAAACGCGATCCCTTACGATCCGGAAAAACCGTTCGTCACAAGCGGAATCCGTCTCGGTACGGCAGCTGTGACAAGCCGCGGCTTTGACGGTGACGCGCTTGAAGAAGTCGGCGCCATCATCGGCCTCGCGCTGAAACATCATGAAGACGAAGCAAAACTTGAAGAAGCGAGACAGCGCGTATCTGCCCTGACTGAAAAGTTTCCTTTATATAAAGAACTGGACTATTAATAAGGAAGAAACCCGCCGGAACCTTAATCCGGCGGGTTTTTTTATGATTTTCTTGAAACTGTTTGTCTTTTTCTGTAGAATCAATAGAAGTGTGAAAAAGTCACTCGGACAACAAAAAAGGAGCTGAACACAGTATGGGAAAGGTTTACGTATTTGATCATCCTTTAATCCAGCATAAACTGACATATATTCGGAATGAAAATACAGGCACAAAGGATTTCAGAGACCTTGTGGACGAAGTCGCATCACTGATGGCGTTTGAAATTACACGTGATCTTCCTCTTAAAGAAGTGGAAGTGAAAACACCTGTTCAAACAGCGACATCCAAAGTGATTTCAGGGAAGAAACTCGGTATCGTGCCGATCCTGAGAGCGGGTCTCGGAATGGTTGACGGCATGCTGAAATTAATCCCGGCCGCTAAAGTGGGACATGTCGGATTATACCGTGATCCGGAAACCTTAAAACCGGTGGAATACTATGTCAAGCTTCCTTCTGATGTAGAAGAACGCGAATTTATTGTCGTGGATCCGATGCTTGCTACGGGAGGCTCTGCGGTGGAAGCGATAAACAGCCTGAAAAAGCGCGGCGCGAGAAACATTCGTTTTATGTGTCTTGTAGCGGCTCCAGAAGGCGTGGAAGAGCTGCTGAAACATCATTCTGACGTTGATATTTATATCGCCGCCCTTGATGAAAAACTGAATGAAAAAGGCTATATCGTTCCGGGCCTCGGTGACGCGGGTGACAGACTGTACGGAACCAAATAAATCGGAAAACCTCATTCAGGGGGTTTTCTTTTTTTATCCAGATATTTGCTGAATGGGCAGAGTTCATACATTTATAGGTGAATTTGTGAACATTCTGTGTATGCTTTCGGTATAAAAAGTTTTTTAACTTTAAACAGATTGACACATGTTAGGGGCTATTGTATGCTAAACGAGGGTATTATGAGAAGGTTTTCATTCCTTTCATTTCTAGTATCCATCCTCAATTTAAATCCTCCAAAAAACCCGTTATATGAGGATTTATCTAAGCGAATGAAACAGCATCCCGTGGCATCAGGAGGATGAGTGGTTTTTTCGAACAGGCCGTTTTGCGGGACAAAAAAAGGCCTTCTGCAAAGGGTTAACCGCATGTTTTGCCGTATCCAGGAATTATATTACATTTTCATCAGGAGACAGATAGTTGATGGACGATCCCAATCTTACATTCAGCAGACAACGGAGATATGTATTTGTAATCTTAGCAATCTATTTGCTGGGATATGGTCTTACGGCGTATAAAACTGTTTTTTTAGGCCTCTTTTTGGGAACTGTTTTCAGTTTGTTTAATTTGTGGCTCTTGACCAGAAGAATGAATGCTTTTGACAAGGCCGTGGCGAAAGGAAAGTCCATACGATCACTCGGGAGCGCAGCGCGTTGGTGCAATGCGATACTTGCGATGGCTGTCGCCTTTAAATATCCCGATAAAGTCAGTGTGGCAAGTGTGATTATTGGATTAATGACAATTTATCCCGTCATTATGATAGATTCCATTATTCAGCTCAAACGTTCATCAATGGAAGAGAGGTGAAAACCCATTGAATCACGATTACAGAACTATTGATTTGTTTGGTCTTACTTTTAATCTGACAAACATTCTGATGATTACTGTGGCAAGTGTGATTGTGCTGCTGATTGCGATTCTCACTACGAGAACGCTGTCCATCCGTCCGGGAAAAGCCCAGAACTTCATGGAATGGATTGTTGATTTTGTCCGAAATATTATAGGCAGTACAATGGATTTAAAAACAGGGGCTAACTTCTTGGCGCTTGGTGTAACCTTGCTGATGTACATATTTGTATCAAATATGCTGGGGCTGCCGTTTTCTGTAACGGTCGGACACGAGCTTTGGTGGAAATCACCGACGGCCGATCCGGCTATTACTCTGACTCTAGCCGTTATGGTTGTGTCGTTAACGCACTATTACGGCGTGAAGATGAAAGGTTTGAAGGAATACTCTAAGGATTACCTCAGACCGGTTCCGCTTATGTTCCCGATGAAGATCATTGAGGAGTTTGCGAATACGCTGACACTCGGACTTCGTCTTTACGGTAACATTTTCGCCGGGGAAATTCTTCTTGGCCTGCTTGCGAATCTGGCGACGAATTTCTACTCAAACAGTTTCTTTCTCGGTTTGGTCGGCACAGTCGGAGCCATTCTTCCGATGCTTGCATGGCAGGCGTTCAGCTTGTTCATCGGTACCATCCAGGCATTTATCTTTACGATGCTGACGATGGTGTACATGTCACACAAAATCAGTCATGATCATTAAAATCATATATCCATTCGGATAACATTTTAAAGGAGGAACTTTTTCATGAATTTAATAGCAGCTGCAATTGCAATCGGTTTAGGTGCACTTGGTGCAGGTATTGGTAACGGTCTGATCGTTTCACGTACGGTAGAGGGAATCGCCCGTCAGCCGGAAGCAGGAAAAGAACTTAGAACTCTTATGTTCATGGGTATCGCATTGGTTGAGGCCCTTCCGATTATCGCTGTCGTTATCGCGTTCTTAGCGTTCTTTGGCTAAGCAAAAAAGCCTTATATGAACTAAAAATGGCGAAGATCACTCTAAGAGAACCTTCGCCATTGCTTTATGTCTGATAAGCACGCCGTCCCAAAACGGCTTTTTATCAGCAGAGAAAACCTGCAGAAGGGAGTTGCCGTAGTAGATGTCTCAATTACCTCTTGAATTAGGACTGTCGTTTAACGGCGGAGATATCCTATTCCAATTGTTAGCTATGCTAGTTTTATTAGCGCTTCTCAAGAAATTCGCTCTTGGACCGCTATTAAATATAATGAAACAGCGTGAAGATCACATCGCCGGCGAAATTACGTCCGCTGAAGAAAGAAATAAAGAAGCGCAGAAGCTGATTGAAGAGCAGCGCGTTCTTTTAAAAGAAGCGAAACAGGAATCACAATCACTCATTGAAAATGCGAAAAAACTGGGTGAAAAGCAGAAGGAAGACATTATCCAGGCTGCACGCGCCGAGTCTGAAAGATTGAAAGAAGCGGCGAGAACCGAAATTGTCAAAGAAAAAGAACAAGCGGTTTCCGCACTTCGCGAGCAAGTCGCATCACTTTCTGTCTTAATCGCATCGAAAGTGATTGAAAAAGAGCTTGATGAACAAGCCCAGGAACAACTGATTCAGGACTATCTTAAAGAGGTAGGAGAAAGCCGATGAGTGGATCTGCTGTCTCTAAACGATACGCGTCAGCGCTTTTCGACATTGCCGTTGAGACTTCTCAAATCAATGAAATCGAAGAAGAGCTTACCGTACTAAAAGAAGTGTTCCGGAACGAAGCCGGATTACAGGAAGTGTTAAGCCATCCGAAGGTATCGGCCGCTAAGAAAAAAGAGCTGATTCAGCAATCGTTCGGCGCACTGTCTGAGTCTGTGCTGCATACGATTTTTCTTCTGATTGACCGCCGCCGGTCTTCGATTGTGCCTGATCTCACAGACGAGTTTATCAAACTTGCCAATCAGGCCCGTCAGACAGAGGACGCGGTTGTTTATTCAGTAAAACCGCTGTCAGAAGCGGAAATGTTATCATTGTCTCAAGTGTTTGCAAAAAAAGCCGGAATCGCTTCGCTCAGAATCAGAAATGAAGTGCAGACGGATTTAATAGGCGGCATTAAAGTCCGCATTGGAAACCGGATTTATGACGGAAGCGTAAGCGGAAAGCTTGAGCGCATGGAACGTCAACTTGCCGGAGGAAATCGATAGAAGGGGTGAAACCTAAGTGAGCATCAAAGCTGAAGAGATTAGCACGCTGATAAAGCAGCAAATTCAAAATTACCAATCTGAAATTGAAGTTCATGACGTAGGTACAGTCATCCAAGTCGGAGACGGTATTGCGCGTGTGCACGGCCTTGACAATTGTATGGCCGGTGAACTTGTTGAGTTTTCAAACGGCGTTTTGGGTATGGCTCAAAACCTTGAAGAATCCAACGTAGGTATCGTTATCTTAGGACCTTACAGAGATATCCGTGAAGGTGATGAGGTCAAAAGAACGGGCCGCATCATGGAAGTTCCTGTAGGTGAAGAATTAATCGGACGTATCGTCAACCCGCTCGGACAGCCGGTAGACGGACTGGGTCCGATTCTGACAAGCAAAACACGTCCGATCGAAAGCCAGGCTCCAGGCGTAATGGACCGTAAATCGGTACATGAGCCGCTGCAAACGGGTATCAAAGCGATCGACGCGTTAATTCCGATCGGCCGCGGACAGCGTGAGCTGATTATCGGTGACCGTCAGACAGGTAAAACATCTGTTGCGATTGATACAATCTTAAACCAAAAAGATCAAGACATGATCTGTGTGTACGTAGCGATCGGCCAGAAAGAATCTACAGTGCGCGGCGTAGTGGAAACACTTCGTAAGCATGGCGCGCTTGATTACACGATTGTCGTGACGGCGTCCGCTTCACAGCCGGCTCCGCTTCTGTACCTTGCACCGTATGCAGGGGTGACAATGGGTGAAGAATTCATGTACAACGGCAAGCACGTTCTCGTCGTATATGATGATTTATCCAAACAAGCGGCCGCTTACCGTGAGCTGTCATTGCTTCTTCGCCGTCCGCCGGGCCGTGAAGCATTCCCTGGGGATGTATTCTATCTTCACTCCCGTCTGCTTGAGCGCGCAGCCAAGCTGAGTGACGCAAAAGGTGCAGGATCAATTACGGCGCTGCCGTTCGTCGAAACACAAGCAGGAGATATCTCCGCTTATATCCCGACAAACGTCATTTCCATTACTGACGGACAGATTTTCCTTCAATCTGACCTATTCTTCTCAGGCGTGCGTCCTGCGATCAATGCCGGATTATCCGTTTCCCGTGTCGGCGGATCAGCCCAAATCAAAGCGATGAAAAAGGTAGCGGGAACATTGCGTCTTGACCTGGCTTCATACCGTGAACTTGAAGCGTTCGCCCAATTCGGATCTGATCTTGACCAGGCGACTCAGGCGAAACTGAACCGCGGTGCGCGTACAGTTGAAGTGCTGAAGCAAGACTTGAATAAACCGCTTCCGGTTGAAAAACAGGTAGCCATTCTTTATGCGCTGACAAAAGGATATCTTGATGATATTCCGGTTGCGGATATCAGACGTTTTGAAGAAGAGTACTACATGTACCTTGATCAAAACCATAAAGATCTGCTTGACGGCATTGCGAAAACAGGAAACCTTCCTGCTGATGAAGACTTCAAAGCTGCAATCGAAGGCTTCAAACGCACATTTGCACCAAGCAACTAACCCTTAGAAGATGAGAGAAAAAGGTTCTCTTTTTCTCTCTTTTTACGCAAATGAAGAATAAAGGTGGTGAAATCTTTGGCCTCATTACGCGATATTAAGTCAAGGATCACGTCAACGAAAAAAACAAGCCAGATTACAAAAGCCATGCAGATGGTATCCGCTGCGAAGCTGAACCGTGCGGAAACCAACGCGAAGTCATTTGCTCCGTATATGGATAAGATCCAGGAGGTTGTGTTTAACGTCGGAAAAGGCGCGAAAAACGCGAAACACCCGATGCTTGTCTCAAGAGAAGTGAAAAAGACGGCGTATCTCGTCATTACGTCTGACCGCGGGCTTGCGGGTGCGTTTAACAGTTCGGTTTTGCGAAACGCTTACCGCACCATTCAAGAACGCCATCAGTCTAAAGATGAATACACGGTGATTGCAATCGGCAGAGTCGGCCGCGATTTCTTCAAAAAACGGGAAATGCCGATTTTGTCTGAGTTAGTGGGGCTTGGCGACGAGGTCACTTTTGCTCAGATTAAAGATTTGACCCGTCAGACGGTTCAAATGTTTATCGACGGCGCTTTTGATGAACTGCATTTGGTGTATAACCATTTCGTCAGTGCGATTTCACAGGAAGTGACGGAGAAAAAAGTGCTGCCTTTAACGGATTTCGGAACGAGCGGCGGGAAGCGCACGGCTTCTTACGAGTTCGAACCGGATGAAGAAGAGGTGCTCGAAGTGCTGCTTCCTCAATATGCGGAAAGCTTAATTTACGGCGCGCTTCTTGACAGTAAAGCAAGTGAACACGCTGCGAGAATGACAGCAATGAAAAATGCGACTGATAATGCGAAAGAACTCATTGATTCACTTTCGCTTTCATATAACCGCGCGCGTCAAGCGGCGATTACACAAGAAATTACCGAAATTGTCGGCGGTGCAGCCGCTTTAGAATAGAAAGATTTTGTCAGGAGGGATAGCGATGAAGAAAGGACGCGTAAGTCAGGTGCTTGGACCGGTTGTCGACGTACGTTTCGAGGACGGCCACTTGCCTGCGATTTATAATGCGATTAAAGTTTCACAGCCAGCTACAGGCGAAAATGAAGTAGGCATCGACCTAACGCTAGAGGTTGCTCTTCATTTAGGCGATGATACAGTCCGTACAATTGCCATGGCATCTACGGACGGAATTCAGCGCGGAATGGAAGCTGTTGATACAGGTGCGCCAATTTCCGTTCCTGTCGGTGATGTGACTCTCGGACGCGTATTTAACGTACTGGGAGATAAAATTGATTTAAATGAACCGCTGCCTGCGGATGCTCAAAAGGACCCGATCCACAGATCAGCTCCTTCATTCGATGAGCTTTCAACTGAGGTTGAAATTCTTGAAACGGGAATTAAGGTTGTTGACCTGCTCGCTCCTTACATCAAGGGCGGTAAAATCGGCTTGTTCGGCGGCGCCGGCGTAGGTAAAACCGTATTAATCCAGGAATTAATCAACAACATCGCGCAAGAGCACGGCGGTATTTCCGTATTCGCCGGTGTAGGAGAGCGTACTCGTGAAGGGAACGACCTTTTCTACGAAATGAGCGATTCAGGCGTTATCAAGAAAACAGCCATGGTCTTCGGACAAATGAACGAGCCGCCGGGCGCACGTATGCGTGTAGCATTGACGGGTCTTACAATGGCTGAGCATTTCCGTGATAAACAAGGACAGGACGTACTGTTCTTTATCGATAACATTTTCCGTTTCACACAAGCGGGTTCAGAGGTTTCCGCGCTTCTCGGCCGTATGCCTTCTGCGGTTGGTTATCAGCCGACGCTTGCGACAGAAATGGGTCAGCTTCAAGAGCGTATTACGTCTACAAACGTTGGTTCAGTTACATCTATCCAGGCGATCTACGTGCCTGCCGATGACTACACTGACCCGGCTCCGGCGACAACGTTCGCTCACTTGGATGCGACGACTAACCTTGAGCGTAAATTAACTGAAATGGGTATCTACCCTGCGGTTGATCCGCTGGCTTCCACTTCCCGCGCGCTTGCTCCGGAAATTGTCGGAGAAGAGCATTATGCGGTGGCGCGTGAAGTCCAGTCAACGCTTCAGCGTTACAAAGAACTTCAGGATATTATCGCGATTCTCGGTATGGACGAATTAGGTGAAGAAGACAAGCTTGTCGTTCACCGCGCACGCCGTATCCAGTTCTTCCTTTCTCAAAACTTCCACGTAGCTGAGCAGTTTACGGGACAAAAGGGTTCTTACGTGCCTGTTAAAGAAACGGTACGAGGCTTTAAAGAAATCCTTTCCGGTAAATATGACCATCTTCCGGAAGATGCATTCCGTCTTGTGGGACGCATTGAAGAAGTCATTGAGAATGCAAAAGAGATGGGTGTAGAAGTTTAATCTGGTCCTAGGAGGGTAAAAGCATGAAGACCGTTAAAGTCAATATCGTTACTCCCGACGGCCCAGTATATGATGCTGATATTGAAATGGTAAGTGTAAGAGCCGAGAGCGGTGATCTCGGTATCTTGCCTGGCCATATTCCGACCGTGGCTCCGCTTAAAATCGGCGCTGTCCGCCTTAAAAAAGACGGACAGACCGAATTGGCGGCTGTCAGCGGCGGATTTTTAGAAGTCCGTCCTGATCAGGTCACTATCCTTGCACAAGCCGCTGAAACAGCGGAAAGCATTGATAAAGAGCGCGCCCTTGCTGCGAAAAAGCGGGCGGAAGACCGTTTGAACAAACGATCAGATGATACTGACATTCGTCGGGCTGAGCTTGCGCTACAGCGGGCTGTAAACAGATTGGATGTTGCAGGAAACTAAAAAAGAATCCTTCTCGGCTGTCTGAGAAGGATTCTTTTTCTATATTAACGCATAAGAGATTCATAGACGCCGATAAGCGGATGATCCTCTTCTTTTTGCAGATATAAATGTTCGCAGCAGTTGTCGGTGTGCCACGTTTTGTTTCCTCTCCGCACACCCGTCGTATAAGCGCCGTCCGTATACGGATAAGGTTTGACGACCCATTCGGCATCGTCATGGTGTCTGATGGCACAATCGATGACATACACGCTGAGCATTTTCTCAAATTCGTCAATCGGCAGGTTCCAATCCGCCAAAAGCAGCTCTTGTATGCTGCGGAAGTAAAGAGCTTCCACTTCCAGCAGGCTGCCGCGTGAATAATCAAGAGAAATGTTGAAAAACTGACATAATTCTTTCAGTTCCTCTGTTTGAGACTGTCTATAATCATAGTAGAATGCTATCGCTTCCCACTCGTGGTCAAATACGGGAAGTGTTTCTCCATACTGCTTTTCCGGATGAAAAAAGGAATGATTCATATTCCCATCTCCTTTCCAAAAAAGTATATCATGCCGGAGAACGGACATTTAAGCGGGGATTGCCCCTAATTTTGGATAAAAATTCTGATGTAAAAATGATCATCTTTCTCTCTTCTTCTTATATAATAAGAGAGGATATGAGGGGCGGAAAAAATGAAAGGAGATGGAATTTGTGAATGTATTGGGGCAGCAGGCCGCAATCAGCATCCTGGTTCACCTGCTATGCATTGCGGTGACATGGTGGGCGCTTCAGGCCGTCAACTTTGATCCGCTGATCCGAAAAGGAAAAATAGTGCAGGCGAGGCTGCTGATCATTCTTCTTACCATTGCGATCGGTACGGCAGTCGCTGACTTCTTTTTAGATTATCTTACCTATTCGAAACAGCTTCCATACTTATTTTAAGATGTTTCGTCTGTTGAAATGAAGGGAATCGCTGGGTGAGAAACCAATTTTTCTTCACCCGCTTGGCGAGTTTTGACGAAGTTTTCCATGTATCGCTTTCCCCGGCTCCGGCAAAAATGGGAGTAAGGGGGAGAGATCGATATGAAGAAAAAAAGAGCAGGCCGCATCATCTTATTTTTTGTTTTTTTAAGCGCCTTAATAGCGGTATTTCATTCCATTCATGCAAGTGAGCTGTCTCCGCTTGCCCAGATTGCCGAAGGAATGGAGCGGCAGCAGGTCACTGTAGATGAATGGACGCTTCATGCGAAAGAAAATCTGAACCTGTCACTGAGTGAATTTGATGACAAGGTAAAAGAACTGAAGACGCAGTATCCGCAATATCATTGGGAATCCGCGCGGGAAGATAAAATCGTAAAGGCCGTCGGCACGTATTCTGACAAAAAAAATCACACAACTTTTAAACTGCAGCTCGTCACTACCCTCAAAAACCAGAACCCAACTTCGTATTTATTATATGAGCAAATGAGCCCGGAGCAACCGGAAAACTGGAATGATACATATGAACAGTTTGAACGGCAGGCACATGACATATTTCAAAATAAAGTATTTATTTTTACTTGTCTAAAGGGTCATTTAAATGATAATATGAGTATTGTTTTGCAAAAAAAAGCAGAACAGCTCATGAAAGAATTTGAAGCAAGTCCAGTTGAACATGTAGTTGAGCCTCATTTCGTTTCTGTTTCTGCATTTACATATAAGTGGACAGATTACATCATGACATCGAAACATAAGATGAATGTGCAAGTTGCGCTTAGAAGTGCGGGAATGGGCGAAAAACATACCGTTACGGTTGGCACACCAATCGTGACGACTGAATATTAATATAGAGAATATAGGGACGCGGAGGGGAATACCTTGGAAAAAATCATCGTCCGCGGCGGTCAGAAGTTAAACGGCACAGTGAAAGTTGAAGGAGCAAAAAATGCCGTTTTACCAGTTATCGCTGCATCTTTATTAGCAAGTGAAGAAAAAAGCGTAATATGTGATGTACCTACGCTCTCCGATGTATATACAATTAATGAAGTGTTGCGTCATTTAGGAGCAGATGTGCATTTTGAGAATAATGAAGTTACCGTAAACGCTTCTTACGCTTTAGAAACAGAAGCACCTTTTGAATATGTGCGCAAAATGCGCGCGTCAGTGCTTGTTATGGGCCCTCTGTTAGCCCGTACGGGTCATTCAAGAGTAGCGCTTCCGGGCGGCTGCGCAATCGGCTCAAGACCGATTGATCAGCATTTAAAAGGCTTTGAAGCAATGGGTGCAAAAATCAAAGTAGGCAACGGCTTTATTGAAGCAGAAGTGGAAGGCCGTCTGCAGGGCGCAAAAATCTATTTAGATTTCCCAAGTGTGGGTGCGACAGAAAACTTGATTATGGCAGCTGCTTTAGCTGAAGGAACAACAACGCTTGAAAACGTGGCAAAAGAGCCTGAAATCGTTGACTTAGCGAACTATATCAATGCGATGGGCGGAAAAATCCGCGGAGCCGGCACAGGCACCATTAAAATTGAAGGTGTCGAGAAGCTTCACGGCGTAAGACACAACATCATTCCTGACCGTATTGAAGCGGGTACTTTCATGGTGGCTGCGGCGATCACGGAAGGAAATGTATTAGTCAAAGGTGCGGTTCCTGAGCATCTTACGTCTTTAATTGCGAAGATGGAAGAAATGGGAGTCAAAATTACGGATGAAGGAGAAGGCCTTCGTGTCATCGGTCCTGCCCAGCTGAAGCCGATCGACATTAAAACGATGCCTCACCCAGGATTCCCGACTGATATGCAGTCGCAAATGATGGCGCTGCTTCTCCGTGCGAGCGGAACAAGCATGATTACTGAAACTGTGTTTGAAAACCGTTTTATGCATGCTGAAGAATTCCGCCGGATGAATGGCGACATTAAAATTGAAGGACGTTCTGTGATCATTAACGGTCCTGTACAGCTGCAAGGCGCAGAAGTTGCCGCTACGGACCTGCGTGCGGGCGCGGCGCTGATTCTTGCGGGATTAGTGGCTGAAGGTCATACACGCGTCACGGAACTGAAGCACTTGGATCGCGGTTATGTGAATTTCCATCAAAAACTTGCGGCTCTCGGCGCTGACATCGAGCGTGTCGTTGATGAAACGGCCGCTGAACAAGAAAGCAAAGAAGTCGTAACTGACCTAAACGCATAATGGCTGTAAAAACAGTATGTCAATCTGGCATACTGTTTTTTTATGGTTTATCATCATTATTATGCTCTGATTTCCAAAAAAGAATACGTTTTTCGCTTGAAAAATGGAATAAAGATTCTGTCCAAAAGGAAGTCATATTAGCTTGTCCCTGCCCATAAGATGAAGTAGAGTCGAATCCCAAGCAGGAGGCAGCTGATATATGAAACCGATTGTATTTCTACTATCCGGGCTGTGTATACTTATTCTTCTAGTCCCCACCATTCTCGTCCTTCCGTTTCAGGCGGAAAAAGGAGCAGCCGTAAACAGAGAGCCCGGACACAAAACAGCACACACCACACGAGAAACAAAAGGAGCATTAACATTGAAAGAATCACCTGTATCCATTCCGGTTTATCGGACATCCAATCATTCTGTAGAAAACATTCCGCTTGAAGAGTACGTGATCGGTGTCGTGGCTTCCGAAATGCCCGCAGATTTTAAACCGGAGGCCTTAAAAGCCCAGGCGCTCGCCGCCCGGACATTCATCGTCAGACTGATGGTCGCTGACTCAGCCGTCCAGGCGCCGAAAGGATCACTGGTGGATGATACGCAAATGTTCCAAGTCTATCAAAGCAAAAGCCAGCTGAAAAAAGAATGGGGTTCTAAGTACGCACACAACCTCAAGAAAATCACAAACGCGGTCGCCGGCACGCAAGGAAAGATTTTAACGTACGATAACAAGCCGATTGAGGCATCTTTCTTCTCTACGAGCAACGGGTATACGGAAAATGCGGAAGCCTATTGGACAAGCGCCATTCCTTATTTAAAAAGCGTGAAAAGTCCGTGGGATAAGCAATCGCCGAAATATCTTGCCACCCAGACCTTCAGTGTGCCGGAGTTTCAGCAAAAGCTCGGCGTACAGCTCTCAGGACAAAACACGGTGGGACAGATTACAGCCAGAACGCCGGGCCATCAAGTGGCAACGGCCGTCATCAACGGCAAAAAGCTGAAGGGAAGAGACATCCGGGAAAAACTCGGACTCCGTTCTGCCGACTTTGAATGGAAACGAAACGGCAGCAGCATCACCATTACGACAAAAGGATTCGGCCACGGCGTCGGCATGAGCCAGTACGGGGCCAATTACATGGCGGAGCAGGGAAAATCAGTGGCGGACATCGTCAAGCATTATTATCAGGGAGTGGACATTTCCGAAGCAGATTCATTTTTAAACAAATATATGGCGAAAAAATAGACGCTTTCATGAGCGTCTGTTTTTTTGAAAACTATTCCATAAACGGTAAAGCAACCAACAGACTCATATAACGAAAGCCTAAAGGCTGACAAATGTCGATTGAAGGCTGAGCGCCGGGTGTAAATCACTGATAAAAATGCCGCTTCTATGTGAATATACGCAAAAATAATGAGGAACGCCGTCCTATTTATTTCCCTTTTCATCTCATTTACGATAAATATTGTTCGGCGTTGAACGTAAATCTATTGAAAAGGAGAAAAAGCAATGAAAAAAACATTTTCACTCATACTCATGCTCGGATTGATGCTGACTGCTGCATCTCCTGCTTTTGCTGCCGAGAATGCAAACGAGAAGACATTTTTATTTAAAAACAATATCGCTATTTTGCTTGATGCGAGCGGCAGTATGGCGAAACGGATTGACGGCGTTTCTAAATACAATATGGCAAAAGATGAAATTGTCCGTTTTGCGGATCGAATTAAGTCTACATCACAGGTCAGAATGACGGTTTTCGGTTCGGAAGGCAATAATAAAAACTCCGGAAAAGTTCAATCTTGCGAATCCATTCGCGGTGTATACGGATTCCAAAGGTTTGACAGACAGAGCTTCCTCAACTCTCTGAACGGAATCGGGCCTACGGGGTGGACACCGATTGCAAAAGCATTAGAGGATGCGAAAGCTTCTTTTAACGGCGTTCATAAATTCGGCTTTAAATCCGTTTACCTGTTGACAGACGGTGAGGAGACATGCGGAGGAGATCCTATTAAGACAGCGAAAGAACTTCGCAAACATCATATTAAAGTCAACGTGATCGGCTTTGACTTTAAAGAAGGCTTCAACGGACAGCTTCACGCAATTGCCGGTGCGGGCGGAGGAAAATATTACGAAGCTCACAGCCAAAAGGATATGAACCGCATCTTTACCCTGGAAGCGAGTTCATTAGCGGAATAGAAAGGTGCCGTTTAGCGGCCCTTTTTTTTATTTTTATTTAACAAAAATTTCAAGAAAAGATGAAGAGAAAACTGTAAAAAGAATCAGATTCCGGACTTATATTACAAAAAGGGCGAAAAAGGCATTAAATCTGTCATCATTTATCCAATCTTTTTAGGATGATGCGCATAATTCTGTTCATTTTTAACGGTGTACAGACGCTTATACAAAAGGAATCCCGCCCTATATCTTTTTGCATACTCCTCATCTAGCATAGAGAAGAGCCGGGGGCCCATCGGCCAAAAACAAACGGAGAGGAATGAAGGAAATGAAAAAAATGTTCACTGCGGGGATTGTCGGACTTTTGACGCTTTCACTCGGATCACCTGTTTTTGCAGCTGAGAAAAAGCACGAAGAAACAAATGTTGCCGTGCTGTTTGATGCAAGCGGAAGCATGATACAAAAAACAGGGGGAGAGCGTAAAATAGATGTTGCGAAAGAGTCTGTCACTTCTTTTGCGGAAGTTCTTCCTGAAGACACGAATCTGATGCTTCGGGTATTCGGGCATAAGGGCAATAATAAAAACTCAGGCAAAGCCGTATCATGTAATGCGACAGAAACGTTATACGGCCTTCAGCCGTACGCCGTGACTCCATTTGAGCAATCACTCAGCAAGATTAAACCGACCGGCTGGACACCGATTGCGAAAGCGCTTTCTGATACGCGTGAAGAATTTGAGCGGGCCGGCGCCACGGGGAAAAACGTCGTATATCTGATCACAGACGGTGAAGAAACATGCGGCGGTAATCCTCAGGCCGAAATCCAAAAGCTCCGTAAAGCGAACGTCAACACGATCGTCAATATCATCGGCTTCAACTTCGGCATGAAAGGAAGCGAAAGCCTTGAAAAAGCGGCGGAAGCGGGAGGCGGCACATATGTCTCAGCTGACAGCGCGGACGAGTTCAAACAGGCTTGGGAAGACGCTGCAAAGGATTTAGCAAAAGAATAGGTTAAAAAAGGACGCCCGCGCGGCGTCTTTTTTGTTTAGAAAACGGAACCGCGGGAATGATACGGATAAAAGGAGATGAACGCTGTTGTTAAAAGGAGCAGGCATTATATTAGTGCTGGCGGCAGTCGTTTTTGTTCTGATGGGAATTTTTCTGAAGCTTGCCGCCTTCATATTCGTCAGTATATTGGCCATTATCGCCGCAGTTATTTTATTCACCATTCTGAGCAGACATCATCGCAATGAAACATAGAGTCCTAAGAGGGCTCTTTTTTTAAACCGCAAATTCGACAAAATACAGGGATTGTGGAAGAATAAAAGAGAAGGATACTGCGGAGGGGAAAACAGTGGATGAAAAAACAACAGCGGTAAGAGACATATACCGCTATGAAAAAGGGGTATTAACAAAGACGGCAGATCGGATGGTTTCAGAGTATCCGCTGACCGTCATGGTGAACGGACAGGAATTTGTTACGCTCGTCTGCACGCCTGACCATTTAGAGGAACTCGTCATCGGATTTCTCGCATCAGAAGGCGTCATTCGTTTTGAAAAAGAAATCAAAAGCTTTACTATAGATGAAAGTCTCGGGTTTGCATATGTTGAACTGACGAATTCCGGAGTGCTTGAGCAAAAAGACTATACGAAGAGGGTCATCGGTTCATGCTGCGGGAAAGGCCGCCATTTTTACTTTCAGCAGGATGTGAAAACGGCCAAAACCGCCGTCAGCCGTATCACCATAACTCCTGAGACGTGCCTTCGCCTGATGAAGGAGATGCAAAGCGGGAGCGGCACCTTCCGGGAAACGGGCGGCGTCCATAATGCGGCGCTGTGCGATACGGAAAAGCTGCTCTTCATGAGGACGGACATCGGGCGCCACAACGCGCTGGATAAGCTGTACGGCTGCTGTTTGAAAAACGGAATGCCGGTCCGTGACAAGCTGATCGTCTTCAGCGGCCGGATTTCCTCAGAGGTTTTATTAAAAGCCGCAAAAATCGGCGTGTCGATTGTCATTTCAAAATCGGCGCCGACGGAGCTCGCGCTGCAAATGGCGGAAGAGCTGAACATAACCGCGATAGGTTTTGTCAGAAACGGATCATTTAACGTATACACACATCCTGAACGGGTTGAACAATAGAAAGGGGTCTTGGGCTTATGAATACAGAAACGCGCCGGGTGACAGACAAAAGGGAAAGGCCGCTCAGGGATCTTCGTATCTCTGTAACCGACCGCTGCAACTTCAGATGCACGTACTGTATGCCAGCCGAATTATTCGGACCGGATTATCCATTTTTACAAAAGACGGAATTGCTCTCCTTCGAGGAGCTTGAGCGGCTTGCGAAGCTGTTTGTCGGCCGCTTCGGCGTTGAAAAAATCAGGCTGACGGGCGGAGAGCCGCTCATGAGAAAAGATATGCCTGAATTGATCAAAAAACTTGCGCGCATCCCCGGACTTAAAGATATCGCGATGACGACAAACGGCTCTCTGCTTCCCGTGTATGCGGAAAAACTGAAGCAGGCGGGGCTGCATCGCGTGACAGTCAGCCTCGATTCTTTAGAGGATGAGCGGTTTAAGGCCATTAACGGCCGCGGGGTTTCCGTGAACAAGGTGCTTGAGGGCATTGAGGCGGCAAAAGCGGCCGGACTCGGTGTGAAAATCAATATGGTTGTTCAAAAGGGCGTCAATGAAAAAGATATCCTGCCGATGGCCCGCTATTTTAAAGAAAAGGGTCATATTCTCCGGTTTATTGAATTTATGGATGTAGGCAATACGAATCAATGGAATAAAAAAGACGTGATCACGAAGGCAGAGATTATTGATCTGATCAACCAGCACATGCCGACGGAGCCGATAGAAGCGAATTATAAAGGAGAGGTCGCTTCCAGGTTCCGCTATCTTGACGGTTCCGGCGAAATCGGCGTGATTTCCTCCGTCTCGGATGCATTTTGCGCCTCCTGCAACAGAGCGCGCCTGTCGGCGAGAGGCGAGCTGTTTACGTGCCTGTTTGCGTCAAGCGGCTATGATGTTCGGAAACTCGTGCGCGGCGGTCTGACCGATGATGAATTGACGGAATCCATCGCTTCTGTCTGGAGAAATCGCACGGATCAGTATTCAATTGACCGCGCGCTTTCTAAAACGGATGGGAAAAAGAAAGTGGAAATGTCTTATATAGGCGGATGAAGAAAAGCTTGCCCGGACAAGGGCAGGCTTTTTTATTCACAATATGAGAGCGGTCTGTTCAAAAAATACCGGTGACAGCCGAAATATATGATAGGAATTTTGATGCAGGACAATCAAGTTATGCAATTCCAAAGCCATACAATATGTTAAAATATAACCAATAGAAATTAGAAAAGGTTGTGAAAGGGGCATGACCGCATACGAGATTCCGTCATCTCAAGTTGGAGTCAAGATCAACAAATGGTACAAGCACATTTTAGCGTTTCAAGCGGCTGATGCCATAAAGCTGAAAGAGGAAATTGATGAGGATATACAACGTATGGAGGAAGACCAGCTGCTGCTGTTATATTATCAGCTGATCAGCTACCGCCATCATATTATGCTTGATTACGTCAAGCCGGAATGCACCGAACAATCACAGATTCAGTACAGCGAGCTGCAAAAGACGATCGAAAGCACGGACAGCATATCGGGACTGTCTGAGTATTATTTCCATTTGTTCAGAGGGATGTATGAATTCGATCACAATAACTATGTTGCGGCTATTTCTTTTTACCGGAAAGCGGAAAAACTCCTTTCATTTGTCGAGGATGATATAGAGAGGGCGGAATTCCATTTCAAGATGTCTGAAGTGTTTTATGTCATGAAGCAGACTCATTTTTCCATGAATCACGGGATTCAAGCGCTGGATACGTATATGAAACACGATTTCTACAGAGTGCGGAGAATTCAATGCCATTTCGTCATCTCAGGAAACTACATCGACTGCAAAAACTACGACAAAGCGCTTGAGCATTTAGACGAAGCCCTCCGCCTTTCTTTGCTTGAAGGACAGCCCCGCCTGATCGGGTCTTCGCTTTACAATCTGGGGAATTGTTATTCTGAAAAGCGGGATCTGGATGAAGCGGCCCGGTACTTTAGAAAAGCGGTTCCCGTTTTTGAAGAGCATCAGCTTGAACAGCTTCCGAAGGCGCTGTTCAGCTTAACGCACACCCTTTTCAGGCTGCATGATGACCAAGCGGCCCTTACCTATTATGAAAGAGGGGTCATGATCGCGAAAGAACGGGGCGATCGATTCAGTTTAGAGAAGTATAAGTTTTTACAAGCGCTTTATTTGGAGTCGCTCAATATGGAGTTAATCCATGAAGTGTTTGACTATATGAATGAAAAATCGCTGTATGTGTATATTGAAGATTTCGCCTTGGAGGCCGCCGTTTACACAAGCGCACATGAGCAATATAAAGAAGCGGCGTATTTTTATGAAAAAGCGATTCGCATGAGAGAAAACATTCAAAAAGAACAGTGTTTATACGATATATAATTTTCTTAACCATCTGATCAGCAGATGGTTATTTTTTTATGCACATTATAACGTTTGATCATAGAAAAAAACGGAAAAATCGCAAAAGAGAGAAAAAAGCATATGCGAGGGGGGGATTTGTTGTTCGGATTTAATGATATGATAAAGTTTTTCGTATCTTTTCTCATCATTCTGCCGATGGTGTCTGTCATCCATGTGTCGGGGCACAGCTTTATGGCCATGCTGTTCGGAGGCAAGGCATCATTGGATATCGGAATGGGGAAACGTCTTTTAAAAGTAGGGCCGATTCAGGTTCGGCGTATCTACTTCATAGATTCTTTCTGCAAGTTCGGCGAATTGCGGATAGATAACCGTCTGACGAGCGCGCTCGTCTATTCCGGAGGCTGTCTGTTTAATATCGCTTCTATCTTTTTAGTAAATCTGCTGATCATGAAAGATGTCCTCGAGCCAAACTTATTTTTTTACCAATTTGTCTATTTTTCAACTTATTATGTTTTCTTTGCTCTTCTGCCGGTGCAATACGGTGATAATAAGCTGTCAGACGGATTGGCCGTTTACAAAGTGCTCCGCTACGGGGAACGCTGTGAAATCAATAATTGAGAGTTGAAATGTTTGCTATCAGGCTGAGAGGGAAGAACACAAGTACACAGAACAAAAAAGGAGCTGAAGAGATCATGAGTCAAGATAACGGTTTAAAAGACAAAGTAAAAGGCGGAATGAACAAAATGAAAGGGGAAGCAAAGGACAAAGCAGGCGACATGGCAGACAAGTCCGACTTAAAAGCGGAAGGTAAAAAAGACAAAGCGAAAGGCAGCCTGCAAAAGGGTGTCGGCAAAACGAAAGATAAACTCAGTGATGATTAATTTGATAGTGAAACACAGCAAAAGCCCAAAATATTTTGGGCTTTTTGTTATGAGAAATGACAAAAATTCCAGTTCATTTGGTTAATATTCACTAAATTTTTAAATATTCTATAAATTCCCCGGCGATTTCTTTATAATATTCACATAGAATGTAACCTTTCTTCACATTTGATTAAACGTTTGTTGAAGAAAAAAATGAGAAATCGGTAATTTCTGCAAAAGGAATCGGGCCGTTCACCGTCGAATAACTTTTATCACTTAACATTTCATGAGGTGAAGGGGGTGACGGCCGCCTGCATCGTTTCGGTATGACCATGCGGATTGTGTTTGACTATCACTAAGGGGGAATACAGATGAAACTGACACCGGTTGAGCAAGAAAAATTGCTTATTTTTACGGCGGGAGAGCTCGCTAAGCAGCGGAAGGCGCGCGGCGTTCTGCTGAATTATCCCGAAGCCGCCGCATATTTGACCTGTTATCTGATGGAAGGCGCGAGAGACGGAAAAAGCGTTGCTGAGCTGATGGAATCCGGCCGCAATGTATTGACGGAAAAAGATGTTATGGAAGGCGTTCCGGAAATGCTGGACAGCATTCAGGTGGAAGCGACGTTCCCGGACGGGGTTAAGCTTGTCACCGTTCATCAGCCGATCAAAGCGGAGGTGAAGTCATGAAGCCGGGAGCGATTCAAGTCGCAAAGGGGATCATCACCATTAACGAAGGCCGGAAGACGCTGGAGGTGTCAGTCACCAATAACGGAACACGGTCAGTGCAGGTAGGATCGCATTTTCATTTTGCCGAAGCCAACGGCGCCCTTTCCTTCAATCGGGACAAAGCAATCGGCATGCGCCTTGATATCCCGTCAGGCACATCTGTCCGTTTTGAACCGGGAGAAGAGAAAACCGTCACGCTCGTGGAAATCGGAGGGCGAAAAACGGTCAGAGGTCTCAACGGCATGGCCGATACGTATATGGATGAGCGGGGAAAAGAGAAGACTCTGTCAAATCTTAAAAAAGCCGGATGGATGGAGGAGGCGATCCGATGAAAATGTCACGTGAGCAATACGCAGAACTGTTCGGACCGACAACGGGAGACAAAGTCAGACTCGGAGATACGGATTTATGGATTGAAGTCGAAAAAGATTTCACGAATTACGGTGAAGAAATGATTTTCGGCGGAGGGAAAACAATCCGGGACGGCATGGGGCAGAACGGGCGTATCACCGGGAAAGACGGAGCGCTTGATCTGGTCATTACAAACGCGGTTATCCTGGATTATACCGGAATCGTCAAGGCGGATATCGGGGTGAAGGACGGCCGGATTGTCGGCGTCGGAAAAAGCGGCAACCCTGATATTATGGATGGGGTGGACCCGCACATGATTATCGGTGCCGGAACAGAAGTTATTTCCGGCGAAGGGAAAATCGTAACGGCCGGCGGGGTGGATACGCATATCCACTTTATCTGCCCGCAGCAGATGGAAGTCGCGCTTTCTTCAGGCGTGACCACGCTTCTCGGCGGCGGAACGGGTCCTGCGACGGGAAGTAAAGCGACGACTTGTACATCCGGTGCATGGTACATGTCGAGAATGCTGGAAGCGGCCGAGGAGTTTCCGATCAACGTCGGTTTCTTAGGAAAAGGGAATGCATCCGATAAAGCGCCGCTGATCGAGCAGGTGGAAGCAGGCGCGATCGGCCTGAAGCTGCATGAAGATTGGGGATCAACGCCAAGCGCCATTAAAGCTTGCATGGAAGCAGCGGATGAGGCGGACATTCAGGTGGCGATCCATACAGACACGATAAATGAAGCGGGCTTTTTAGAAAATACGCTTGATGCGATCGGCGACCGGGTTATCCATACATATCACATAGAGGGAGCCGGCGGAGGCCACGCACCGGATATTATGAAACTCGCATCTTACGCCAATATCCTGCCGTCCTCTACAACGCCGACGATTCCGTATACCGTCAACACGATGGACGAGCATCTTGATATGATGATGGTCTGCCATCATTTAGATTCAAAAGTGCCTGAAGACGTGGCGTTCAGTCATTCACGCATCAGAGCGGCCACCATTGCGGCGGAGGATATTCTGCACGATATCGGCGCGATCAGCATGACGTCATCTGACTCGCAGGCGATGGGCAGGGTGGGAGAAGTGATTATCCGGACATGGCAGGTTGCCGATAAAATGAAAAAACAGCGCGGCGCTCTATCAGGAGAAAACGGCAATGACAATGTGCGCGCCAAACGCTATATCGCCAAATACACGATCAACCCGGCCGTCACTCACGGCCTGAGCCATGAAGTCGGTTCCGTTGAAAAAGGAAAGCTCGCCGACCTTGTACTATGGGACCCGGTTTTCTTCGGCGTCAAACCTGAACTTGTGCTCAAAGGCGGCATGATCGCCCGCGCCCAGATGGGAGATCCGAATGCTTCCATTCCGACGCCTGAGCCCGTGTTTATGCGGCAGATGTACGCATCATACGGTAAAGCAAACCGAAATACTTCTATTACATTTATGTCCCAGGCCGGTATCGCAAACGGTGTGCCGGAAAAGCTCGGCCTTGAAAAAATGATTTCTCCCGTACGGAATATCCGTAAGCTGAGTAAGCTCGACATGAAGCTGAATGACGCGATGCCGAATATACAAGTCGATCCGAAAACTTATCAGGTGTTCGCCGACGGAGAAGAGCTGGCATGCCAGCCCGTCAGCTATGTTCCGCTCGGACAGCGTTATTTCTTATTTTAATCCCTCTTCGGCCGGTTTCCCGCCGGCCTGTTTACCCTCTATTGCCAACTTGATTTCATCCTGCCGCCCGTTTTAGTGTATATTAGTAGTTGACAAACAAATGAAATGTAACTATTGCGGTTACAACGGTGGTGAAAAACATGATTAACAGCCGTCTTGCTGTGGCCATTCACATTCTATCGCTGATCTCAACGGATGAACGGGCGTCATCGGATATGATTGCGGGCAGCGTAAACACCAATCCCGTCGTCGTGCGGAGAACGATCAGCCAGCTGAAAAAAGCGGGTATTCTGACATCCCGGGCGGGTGTTCCGGGAGCCAGCCTGAAAAAAGATCCGTCGGAGATCACCCTCTTAGAGGTTTACAGGGCGGTGCAGAATAAGGAAGAGCTTTTTGCGGTTCACGACAATCCGAACCCCGACTGTCCGGTCGGAAAAAATATTCAGCGCGCGCTCGATGAGACGTTCGGAAGCGTACAGCGGGCAATGGAGAATGAACTTGCGAGCAAGTCCCTTTATGATGTAATGAATCATCTCTTTTGTTAAAAAGAGATGGGTTCATGCTGCTATAGGTGTAATAAAAATGGTTACAAGTTATAATGAGGAAATCACGGTTTTGGCTCCATATTCAGACACGCCTGGATGCGGATTGCGATCTGTTTAATGAAGAAATCCTCCGAAACTAAAGGAGGCGGTTGCCGGGATATTTTTATTTTGCTTAAGACTTATGTGAAGGTGTCAGCTGTGAGCAAGTTAAACAAAAAATGATATCCTGCCTCCGGCAATGCCAAAACCGTTCGCCTCTTAACAATGATTATAAAATTTCTCTAGGAACGATCAGCAGCCCGTTAGCTGCCCCTAATTAAAGATGAGCTGTTACCACACTGTTACATTAGAACTTCCGCTGCTTTTATATCCTTCTGTCGCTAAGACTTGATAAGCCCAATTACTGCCCAGATTCATTCCATGGCTCTTCCATGCGTTAACATGATTGCTGAAAGTGATTGCAGCGTTGCTTCCGGTCGGTCTCTTCGACTGGCGAACACTCCAGTACTGCGTAAAAGTAGTGTTATCGCCATCAATGGAAGGTGCGTTATAACGTGTTGTTGTATATATGTCATATGTACCTCCATCACTCTTTACAGTACCTTTATACGTTCCGGTAGGTCTGTAAGTACCCCATGAATCCACTACATAATATTCGATGAGAGGTGCTCTCGTCCAGCCATATAAAGTCAAATATCCATTGCCATTCGGCGCCCAAACTCCGGCATTATAGTTTATTGTTCTAAATGGCGAGCCTGTAGTCCAGCCTTTACCAACAACGAAATTTCCGGTATTAGACCAATTAACACTGTAATTCCCGCCAGATCCATTGACAGCGTTGACTGTTCCGCCCCCATCAGTCCAATTTTGCCAGTAATCTGTGCCAGCTGCAGAGGCGGTTGCCGAAAACATGCTGATACTCATGAAAGCAGCCGTTAATCCAACTAAGAATTTCTTTTTAAACTTAAACATATGTTACCTCCTATACTATTTTTTCTGACTTTTACATGAGGCAGCACTCGTAAATATTTAACGAACGCCAACGCTTTTGATCGTTCCTTTCAATATAATAGCATGAATACATGAGTGAATATTAAGAACAATTGTAATTTAATTACAAAGACCCAAAAAACTGTATGATAAGTGGTCTTGTTCCATCAGGGCTTTTATCCTTATTTTGCAGAATCACAATTCTTGCTTCTAAACCTGATCAGGAACAGTCGAACAATTGAGTGATTTCAGTTGAAACTCTGAGGAAAAGTTTTTTTGATGTGACGGCGACACGTCTGGCTGAAGCCGGAATGTCTGAAAGAATATCTGCAGACAGCGTCTCAGCTGCGCTATTATGCCATCGCCGTATTGGCAAATCCAGAGCAGAAAAACTTTCCCGTTATCGAAGAAGCGGAATAAGAAAAAATCCCGGGCGGATGCGCCGGGATTTTCCTTTTTAATATGTATTGGCATCAATATTATTAAACACGCCGTCCACGATGCCGAGCGTCATGAGGACAATGAAGAGAACGATACCGAGAACGGACAAGCCGACCGTCACAATCAGGTAGATCCCCTGCATTTTCACGAACTTTGCATAATTCTCCAGCATATGTTCCTCTGTCAGTTCATTGAACTGCTCCGCCATCTGTCCCGCTTCATTTGCCGAGCGCATCAGAAAAATGCCGGCAATGATCTGCAGAACGCCGGGAATGGCTCCGATTAAAAAGAAAAACGCGCCCGACAGCGCCGCAAACGCACCCACGATAATAAATAAAATACCTGTCGCTTTTCCCCATTTTGAAATAGCAATAAGCGAACGATTCACTGATTCAGGTTTCAAACTATGGCACTCCTTTACAAAAAAATACTCACTTTTCATTTATACACTATTGGGTCATTCTTTTGAATATAAAATGTGTTTTTTCGTGCCGTGTCCGTTTTGTATCAGAAAATTCCCGAGAAACACCCCGGGAATTACAAAATCGGCGAAAGAAGTCTTGAAATCGATTCTTTAATGCGGATCCGCAGCGAACGCTCCTGATATTCTTCATACGTATATTTTCTGGAGACGAGCAGATCTTCTTTAAATGAGGAAATGAGTTTTTTCGCAATGGTGACGTCATAAATAAAGGCGTTGACTTCAAAATTAAGTCTGAAGCTTCTGACGTCGATATTCGCCGTACCGACTGAAGCCGTCTCATCATCGACGACAATCGTTTTTGCATGAATAAAGCCGTTATCGTAAATGTAGACTGAGGCTCCGGCTTTCAAAAGATCGCCGATGTAAGATAAAGTCGCCCAGTAAACGAAAGCGTGATCCGGCTTGTTCGGAATCATGATTTTGACGTCGATGCCTGACAGACAGGCGATCCTGAGGGCATCTAAAAGACTTGAGTCAGGAATAAAGTAAGGCGTCTGAATCAGGATTGACCGTTTGGCCGTTGAGATCATCTTGATATAGCCGTTTTTAATTTGTTCCCATTCTGAGTCCGGTCCGCTCGTGACAATCTGCATCCCGACATTGCCCTTCGGCTCGCATTCCGGAAAATGATTCGGAACGTATGTGAGCGTATGATGATGGGAGGCTTGGTTCCAATCGAGGATAAACCGTGTCTGAATGGCGTGTACCGCCGTGCCTTGAAGCCTGAGGTGCGTATCGCGCCAGTAGCCGAATTTCGGATTCAGGCCGAGATACTCATCTCCGACGTTAAAGCCGCCGACATAGCCGGTTTCGCCGTCAATGATGACGAGCTTGCGGTGATTCCGGTAATTGAGCCGCAAATTAATCGGACGAAGCCTGGAAGGAAAAAAGACTTCCACATGGCCGCCGGCGTCCCGCAGCGGTTTGAAGAATTTTTTTCTGAGTGATCTTGAACCGAGTTCATCATATAACACTCTGACTTTTACGCCTTCGCGTGCTTTTTTCACTAAGGCATCGCGCAATTTTTTTCCCAGTTCATCACCTTTATAAATATAGTATTGAAGGTGAATGTGATCTTTTGCGTTGGAAATGTCCTTCATTAAGCGTTTGAACTTATCGCGCCCGTCCGTCAAAATCTCCACCGAATTATCCTCTGTAAAGACTGCGTGGTTGTTCATGACAAGCATATAGATGAGGTCTTTATTATCCACAGTCGCCCTGTTGTTAAATTGGAATTGCCTCGACTTCAGATCCTTCAGCTGAGACTTCAGCAGCTTTTCAATCCCGATTTTTTTACGGTCTTCCCACTGAAACAGATGCTTGCGTCTCAGGTTATGGCCGAATAACAGGTATAAAATAAACCCTAAAATGGGAATAAAAAAAAGAACCAAGAGCCAAGCCCATGAAGCGCTGGCATCGCGTCTTTCTTTGAAAATCATGATGACGGCCAAAAGTATATTTAAAACGAAAAAAAATCCGAATAAAATAAATGAAATGCTCACTTTGCAACCCCGCTATATCATATTTATCAAGACTGTGCCCATTAGTATTCCGACAAGTGCAGCAATCTGATTCCCATTTCAAATTATAACATTGACATTTTGAAAGAATAAAGAGCCGGAATCAAAGATGAATGCAGTTTTCTTTCAAAGAAAGTTCCGGGTGCGGTAAAATATGCATATATGAAAAAGAAGACAAAAATGACAGCAAAGGGGAGAGGGCATGAAGCTGGAGCATGCGGAACAATTGCCGGGATTCATAAAAAAAGAAATTCAGAAAATACAAATCGCCATCGCGCCGCTGATGAAAAAAAGCATCATTTACCGTTTTCTTGCTTTCCCGCTCGCCGCTTTTAGTCTGTTTCATCTGGCATCGCTTTTGATTCAGGCCCCTTCCGGGAGAGGAGCTCTCGTATCGGCCGGCATTTTTGCCCTCCTTGCGGCTCTGGGTCTTGCGTTTTTTAAGGAAGCCGGCTATCAGCGGAAACAGGTGCAAAAAACGATCCGCCTTTATATGCTGAACAGAATCAGAAAAAGCGATATTCTGTCCGAGGAACGGAAAAGCGCCTATACCCGGCTGATTGCCGAGGAGCCGTCTGCGATGAAGAGCTTTATTGAATTTTTAACGGAAGAAGACCGGAAAAAAGAAATGCTTTATTAAAAAAGAGCTGACGCGCGATCAGCTCTTTTTGTCATTCAAACACCGGGTCGTTCTCATAGTAATATGAATCAGGCGTGTCATACGTATCAGTGCTGTGATAAGCGATAATTCCGATGACAGCGAAGATGACGACTAAAATAAAAGCGAGAATGCCCAATACCACACTGGATGCCGCATAAAAAAACTGCATTTTGATAAATGACGCGTAATGTGCAAGCATATTTTCTTCCGCGTTTTCTTCTAGTCCTTCCTGAAGTGCGGCAGCCGCTTTTGCCGAGCGCATCAGCATGACGCCGGAAATGATGAGCAGAACCCCCGGAATGGCTCCGAGCAGCGTCACAATGGCTGACAGAGCGGAAAGAGAGCCCGTGATGATCAGAAACACGGCGGTGATCTTTCCCCATTTGGCGATGTCGGCAAGGGAACGGGCTTTTTTATTGAGCGGCTGGTTTTCGTCTTTCTCTTTATCGATGGTGATCATGACAGTTCTCTCCCTAAAATGTTCAAGTCATATCGTTTTCCGTCCATTTCGGCGATACCCGGGAATACGCCCCATTCGGTAAAACCGAATTTTTCAAACAGCTTAATGCTCGGCACATTATGTCCGAAGATAAAAGCCATCAGGCTGCGGATGCCGATTGCCGGAGCGAGTGCCAGGGCTTCTTTCAGCAGAAAGCTTCCTGCTCCTTTGCCGCGGCAATCCTGATGCAGATAGATGCTGATCTCCGCCGTTTTGTCATAGGCCGGACGGCCGTAAAACGTTTCAAAGCTGATCCAGGCCGCCACTTTGCCGGTTTCATCTTCCGCGACCATCAGCGGGCGCCGGTCCGTGTGCCGCAGAAACCAATCCATCCGGTCTTCGGGCGTCACTTCTTCCGTATCAGCCGTTACCATTCGTGAGGCAATCGTCGAGTTGTATATGGCCACCACCGCATCTAAATCCTCCAATACGGCTTTGCGCAGGGTCAAATTCATATTCCGGGATCTCCCTTCACATTTTATTACATAATCAAGTGCAATCTGCACATACTATTTCCAAAAAAGTTTTTTATGGATGTGTATATATTTTCAGAAAAGTGTTCAGAATGTTGCTGAGGTGATGAACAAATGAGAGAGGAAGAAAAGAAAACTTCTCAAGTCAAAAAACTTCAGCGGTTTTTTCGCAAACGCTGGATATTCCCTGCAATCTACTTAGTCAGTGCGGCCGTCATTTTAACAGCTGTCCTTTGGTATCAATCCGTTTCGAATGATGTGAAGGACAATCTGACGAACAACGGCGGAAACTCTGCGTATGACAGCGGCAAAGACGATGCCGTCGAAGTAGGCAAGTCAATGGAAAACGTCGCAATGCCGGCTGCTCATTCTGAAAATGTTTCTGTTGTGAAAAAGTTTTATGAAACTGATGCCGCAAAAAAAGAGAAAGAAGCAGCACTTGTTAACTATAATAACACGTACAGCCTCAGTAAAGGAATTGACTTAGCTGAGAAAGACGGAAAATCATTTGATGTTTCTGCTTCTCTGAGCGGTACGGTTGTTAAAGCTGCTAAAGACCCGGTACTGGGATATGTGGTTGAAATTGAACACTCAGACGGCCTGTCTACTGTCTATCAGTCTTTATCTGAAGTCAGCGTGGATCAGGGCGACAAAGTAAAGCAGAACCAGGTTATCGGTAAATCCGGAAAAAATCTTTACAGTGAAGAAAGCGGAAATCACGTGCACTTTGAAATCCGCAAGGACGGCGTAGCGATGAACCCGCTCAATTTTATGGACAAGCCGGTAACATCTATTGAAAAAGCGGCGGCTGAAGAGAAAAACGCTGTGACAGAAGAAACGGAAGGGTCAATTCAGCAGTCTTCCGAGAAAAAAGATGTGACGCCTAAAAAAGAAACCGAAGAAAAACCAGGTGACAAAGAGGACGGCACAAAAGACAAGACAGATGGTAAAGATGACGGCTCAATGAAAGATTCGGGCAAGTAATCTTGATCCCAAAGCGCCTATCAGCTCAGATAGGCGCTTTTCATATTGCCGCATGTGCCTTTATACTAGTAGAAAACGAAGGAGATGCTGAATGAATAAATGTCTGGCGGCCGGGTGGCTCGTCTTTGTTTTCGTTTCGGCTTTGACTGAAAGCTTTCACGATATGATTGTGTCGCAGACGGTGTCCTTCCGTTTCACGCCGCATCCGGATGTGTCCGGTTTCTTTGTGTTCGATATGGCGGAGCTCGCCATACCGGAAGCGGCGATTCAAAAGCTCGGGCACGCGTTTTCATTTTTTGTGCTAGCCTATTTGTTTTTCAGAGAGCGCAGGCGCATGAAGAGGGCGGTGCTGTATGCATTGGCCGCCGCTTTCCTGACAGAAATCGTCCAGCTCTTTTTCGGCAGAAACGGATGCCTTCGCGATGTGCTGATTGACAGTCTCGGCATTGCCGCATTCTGTGCTTTACAAAGGAAAAAGCATACAGCCAAACATACAAAAACCGGCAGTCTGTGACAGACGCCGGCTTTTTTTATATATTATGGTTTGTCGATTTGCTTTTATGAACGATACTTTCATAGATTCGCACGATCAGATCGACAATCGGACGAAGCACATTTGAAAATCTGAACAGCAGGAATCCGACAATGAGGGAAACGATAATGCTTCCGAGCACATCGATCGGATAATGGTGGCCGACCCAAATTCTTGAGAAGCCGGTCAAAAGGCCGAAAATCACAAGCGGCCAGCCGAGTTTTTTGTTGCGGAACAGAATCGCAATTGAAATCGCCAAAGCGCCTGTCGTATGGTCACTCGGAAATGAAGCATCCGCGGCATGAGGGATCAGCGTATGAACCGTATGTTCGACAAAGGGGCGCGGCTCGACATAGACTTTCGTGATGAGGTAGTTGACGATAAGCGCTGCAACACCCGTGAAGCCCGCGTACAGGGCGTTTTGTCTGCCTTTTGTGCTTCCGAACAGCCACATGGCAAGCAGGAAAAGGGCGTAGGCGTAAATGGCGTATTCCGTAATAAATACCATGATAGAGTCGAGAATGGCACTATGGTGCGACAAACCATTGATCGCTTTAAATAGTTCGTAATTCACAAATATCACCTTTTATCTTTATTTTATATGAACAGTGTAATGCTTTTTTCTATGAGACACAATTGGTATTAAAAATAATCATAAAAAAGTAAACAGAATGAAACGTGACTGTATTACTGTGCGTCAAGTATGCGGGAAAAGAATAGCCGAAGGAGTTTTGTCCGTTGCTGAAACGTTTGAAAAACGCCGATCTGCCGCTTGTGTTTGTCATTATGCTGCTTTGCGGATTCGGCTTGTTAATGGTGTACAGCGCCAGTGATGTGATGGGGTCTCAGCGGTACGGAGATCCATCCTATTTCTTCCATAAGCAGAGTGCCTCTTTACTGATCGGATTATGCTTATTTCTATTTGCCGCCTGTCTGCCGTATAAGCGGTATGCGCGGCTTGTACCGCTGTTTGTGGTCGGTTCGCTGGTATTGCTGCTGCTCGTATTGATACCGGGAATCGGGCTGGAGCGGAATTTTTCCCGCAGGTGGCTGGGAGCGGGCCCGCTTGTCGTACAGCCGTCTGAATTGGCGAAGATCGCGATGATTTTGTATTTCGCTTCGATTTATACGAAAAAGCAGCCGTACATTCATCAATTTGTGAAAGGGGTTCTGCCGCCTTTAGTGATTTTGGGAACTGCTTTTCTGCTGACATTGGCGGAGCCTGATTTAGGGACGGCTTCCTTAATCCTGGCGGCGTGCGGGTCGATTTTATTATGTGCCGGCTTGAAAAAGCGCCATCTGTTCGTGCTCGGCGCGACGGCGGTGTCGGGGGTTGTTTATCTCGCATTTTCCGCTTCCTATCGTGTGAAGCGCCTCGTTTCCTTTACCAATCCGTTTGGTGACGCGAATGGGGACGGCTATCAGCTGATTCAATCCTATTTTGCTATTTCCGGAGGCGGGTTTTTCGGAAGAGGGCTTGGAAACAGTGTTGAAAAAATGAACTATCTGCCTGAGGCGCATACCGATTTCATTATGGCCGTGATCAGCGAAGAGCTGGGGATATTCGGTGTTCTGATCGTTTTGGGATTATATTTTGCGTTAATGCTTCTCGGCGTAAAAACGGCCGTGCGGGCTGATGACCCGTTCGGGAAGCTTCTTGCCATCGGAATTACGTTTCAATTAATGTTTCAGGTTGTATTGAATTTGGGAGCGATGAGCGGACTTCTCCCGGTTACGGGTGTGCCTCTTCCGTTTATCAGCTACGGCGGTTCTTCATTAATTATGACGCTGTTTTTGTGCGGCATACTGGTCAATATCAGTACATATGCGAAAAAACAACCCGTACGGCATAAGCGGCCTGTCCCGCATGAAAAAAAGGTTTCTTCTTTTTAATGAAGCTGGAAAAAAACGCCCGGGACATTTCTGTCTCCGGGCGTTCTGCCTGTTTATAAAGCTCCTGGTCCTTCTTCTCCGGTGCGGATATTAATCGTGTTTCCGATTTCATAGACGAATATTTTGCCGTCTCCGGGCTCTCCCGTTTTCAGCACTTTCTTCGCCGTTTCCACGACTTGATCAACGGGGACCTTGCTGACAACGATTTCCACTTTCAGCCGTTCATACACATTGCTCTCAATTTTGACTCCGCGGTACAGTTCGGTGTGGGCTTTTTGAAGGCCGCAGCCGTGTACGTTGGAGAAGGTCAGCGATGTGACTCCGATTTTACCGAGTTCCTGTTTCAATGTTTCAAACTTAGCCGGACGCGTAACGATTTCTACCTTGAACATTTGACCGCTCATCTAAGCCACTCCTCACTTTATAAGTCCTGATATGCTTTTTCCCCGTGCATCGTTAAATCAAGCCCAAGTGACTCTTCTTCTTCACTGGCGCGCAGGGGAATGAACAGACCTACAATTTTAATGATAACGAAAGTGACAATAAATACAAATACATAGGTTGCCGCAATGGCCGCAATCTGCTTCCAGAGCAGTCCCGGATCGCCGTAAAACAGCCCGTTTGCCCCGCCGTCATTGACGGAAGTGGTGGCGAATAAACCGGTCGCGATGCCGCCCCATGTCCCGCCGATCCCATGCAGGCCGAAAGCGTCAAGCGCATCATCATAACCGAAAGTCTTTTTGAGCCAATAAACGCCCCAAAAGCAGACAAGCCCGCCAATGAACCCGATCACGATGGAAGAGAACGGCGTAACGAACCCGGCAGCCGGCGTAATGGCGACAAGCCCGGCGATTGCGCCCGATACAGCACCCAGCATGGTCGGTTTTTTATTCAGCATCCATTCGATTAAAATCCAGCCGATAATTCCGGCTGCAGCCGCGGTGTTTGTGTTAATGAAGGCAAACATCGCGATACTGTCAAGCGTGAGGGCGCTGCCGACATTGAAGCCGAACCATCCGAACCAGATGAGCGCTCCGCCCAAGAACGTGTAAATTAAGTTGTGAGGCGAAGCCGCCGTGCCGTCCTTGCGTTTCCCGAGCACAATCGCCAGCACAAGCCCGGCGACTCCGGAAGAAATGTGGACGACGTTTCCGCCTGCGAAGTCAAGAGCGCCCATTTGGCCGATCCAGCCGCCGCCCCATACCCAGTGCGCAACGGGCGTATATACGAGGGAAGCCCACAAAAAGGAAAATACAAGAAAAGCACTGAATCTCATGCGTTCAGCAAATGCTCCGGAAATAATGGCCGTCGTCAGTACGGCAAACGTCATTTGGAACATCATGAACAAGGAATGCGGGATCGTATCACTGTAACTTCCGGGTTCAAAGCCGACCCCCTTCAGCCCGGCCCATTCAATCCCGCCAAGCCATGTATTGCCGGGGGCAAAAGCAAGTGAATATCCGTACAAAACCCAAACGACGGATACGATGGCGAGAGAAGAAAAACTATGCATCGCCGTGCTGAGCACGTTTTTGCTTTTTACCATTCCGCCGTAAAACAAAGCCAGCCCGGGGGTCATCAGCCACACGAGTAAAGCGCAAAAGAACATAAATACTGTATCGCCCATCTGCATGTTGTATTCCTCCGTCTCATTCAGAATGTAATTGTGATTAATTCATTATTATAGAGAAAAAAGAACGATAAAACATTTTCGTGTAAGGTTATCTGACATGGTTTTTTGCATTCATAATACTGTTTTTTCAAATGGGTGCCGTGCGACTTTATATCCATAAAAAGAGCGCCGGAGCACGGCGGAAGAAATCCTGTCCGGGGAAGAGTAAAATAAACGGGGTGAGAAACACTAACTGCATCAGGAGGAATCATTATGACAACATCATTAAATCTGCAATTTGAAAAAACGGCTTTGGTCCTTATTGATTTACAAAAAGGCATTGTGCAGATGGATAAAAGCGGTACCGTTGTGCCGAACGCGAAAAAATTAATTGATGTGTTCCGGGAAAAAGGCGGATTTATCAGCTTTGTGAACGTGGATTTTCATGACGGAGCGGATGCGCTGAAGCCGCTGACGGATGAAGAGGCGGCGGGCCATTCGGCTCCGCCGGCGGATTGGGCTGAATTTGTGCCTGACATCGGAGTGAAAGAAAACGATTATACGGTAACAAAACGGCAGTGGGGCGCGTTTTTCGGCACGGACCTGGACCTTCAGCTCAGAAGACGGGGAATCGACACGATTGTGTTATGCGGGATTGCGACAAACATCGGTGTGGAAAGCACGGCGCGAGAAGCTTTTCAGCTTGGGTATCAGCAAGTTTTCGTAACTGACGCGATGGCGACATTCAGCGATGAACAGCACGAAGCGACACTCAAGTTTATCTTCCCGAAAATCGGCAGAAGCCGGACGACGGAAGAATTTATCACACAGACAAAATGACAATCTCCAAAAAAAGCCGCGTCCTGTTCTTGACAGCCGTGGCTTCGGGGACGATGCTGAACCCATTGAACTCGTCGATGATTTCTCTTGCGCTTCACAGTATTCAGCATGAATTTCACCTGTCGTTTACAACGGTGTCCTGGCTGATATCGTCCTTTTATCTGGCCAGCGCGGTGGCGCAGCCTGTTACCGGGAAGCTCGGTGATATGCTCGGCAGGAAGAAGCTGTTTTTGATCGGGCTTCTGCTTGTTGCCGTCTCAGCGGTCGGCGCGCCGTTTGCGCCGACTTTTATGACTTTGTTAATTATGAGATTGTTTCAGTCGATCGGAAGCAGCGCGATATATCCGTCCGGCGTCGGATTGATCCGTTCAAATATACAGGAGAAGCAGGCTTCGGCGCTGGCCGTCCTGTCAATCTTTGCATCAGCCATGACGGCGCTCGGTCCGACTCTCGGCGGTTTTCTGATCGTTTGGGGAGGGTGGCCGGCAATCTTTTTCGTCAATCTGCCGTTTATCATTCTCAGCTTTTTTCTCGGAATGTATATGTTTCCGAAAGATGAAAAACGCGAGATCGGCGGCTTGAAAGGCGTGCTCCGCCAGCTTGATACGATCGGGATACTCCTGTTTGCCGGAGCGATTATCCTTCTCCTGTCGTTTTTATTGTCCTTCAGTACGAAGCCTCACTATACAGAAGGCGTATTCGGGCTTTTGTTTGTCGGGCTGTTTATCTGGCGCGAGCTGAAAACGGAGAAGCCGTTTATTGATGTCAGGCTGTTTAAAACGCATCGGAAACTATCGTCGGTGTATATTCAATTTATTTTGCTGAATATATTCTTTTACTGCATCTTTTTCGGGCTTCCGAGCTATTTTCAGGATGAAATGCATTTGTCCGTTCAGACAAGCGGGTTGATTATGCTGTTTATGTCGGGCATGAGTATTCTGGTGTCGCCTCTGACCGGAAAATGGATAGATAAGAAAGGGCTTCTTCAGCCGATTGTTGCCGGAACCTGCCTGACCGTGATCGGGGCGGTACTGTTAACGTTTTTCTTTCTTCAGGCGCCCATGATAGGAAAAGGGCTGATCCTGTCCGTGCTGGGTGTCGGCTACGGCTTCGGAAATGTCACGTTTCAGGCGGCCATGCTGACAACGAGCCCCGCCGACATGGTCGGAACAACGTCCGGCCTGTTTCAGACCTGCCGGTATCTCGGTTCGATTTTGTCTTCTGTCATTTTGGGCATTCTTTTCGGAAAAGAAATTACCGCCGGCCATTTTCATATGCTTGGGACGATTCTTATCGTTGTCGGCGCTGTAAGCCTTTTGATGGCGTTCCGGTTTTCGGTTCTCCTCAAAAAAGCCTCTTAACAGGCGCAACAAAAAGAGACGGGCTCTCCCCGTCTCTTTTTTTGTGTAATGTGCTCAAAAATCAAAACGATTATTGTCGACAGCGACCAATGTTATTTATGGAATTTTCAGTTATATTTTTTCACATGTGATGTAAGGAAAACGCACATGCGGGAGGGAGAAAATGAAAAAAACAACGAGTGATCGGCTAAGCAATAAAGATTTACTGCCTTTAGAAGACGGCGAACGGACATGGAAAGCGGTGAATTTTGCATCCATCTGGATGGGTTGTATTCATAATATCCCGACCTACGCGACTGTGGGCGGGCTCATTGCGATCGGCCTTTCTCCGTGGCAGGTGCTCGCCATTATCGTGACGGCGTCACTCATTTTGTTCGCCGCCGCTTTGGCCTTGAACGGCCATGCCGGAACGAAATACGGACTGCCTTTTCCGGTCATTATCAGGGCTTCTTACGGAATATACGGGGCTAACATTCCGGCGCTTCTCAGGGCGTTTACAGCCATCATGTGGCTCGGAATTCAAACATTTGCCGGGAGCACGGCTTTGCACATTCTGCTTTTGAACATATGGCCGGGCTGGGGGAGTCTCGGCGGAGATTGGAATATACTCGGGCTTCATCTGCCGGGTTTTCTGTCGTTCATTTTCTTTTGGGGCATTCATCTGCTTGTGCTGCGGCACGGCATGGAATCGATCAAAAAATTTGAAGTGTGGGCGGGCCCGCTTGTTTATCTCGTCTTCGGCGGCATGGTCTGGTGGGCGATAGATATTGCCGGCGGACTCGGACCGATTTACTCACAGCCGGGAAAGTTCCACACCTTTTCTGAAACGTTTTGGCCGTTTGCCGCCGGAGTGACGGGCATTATCGGAATATGGGCGACGCTGATTCTGAATATCCCTGACTTCACCCGGTTCGCCGCGTCGCAAAAAGAACAGATTCGCGGCCAGTTTTACGGGCTGCCGGGAACGTTTGCGCTGTTCGCGTTTGCAAGCATCACGGTGACATCCGGATCACAAGTAGCATTCGGAGAACCGATTTGGGATGTGGTGGAGATTTTGGCCCGGTTTGATAATCCTTTCGTTATCGCTCTTTCGGTCATCACACTTTGCATCGCCGCCGTCTCGGTTAACGTGGCGGCAAACATCGTGTCACCGGCCTATGACTTGGCGAATGTCCTGCCGAAATATATTACATTCAGGAGGGGAGGGTATCTGGCCGCCGTTTTGGCCCTGTTCACAATACCGTGGAAGCTGATGGAGAGCGCCACGAATGTTTATGCGTTTCTCGGGCTCATCGGCGGGATGCTCGGACCGGTGGCCGGGGTGATGATGGCTGATTATTTTATCATAAGAAAAAGGCAGCTCTCAGTTGAAGACCTTTATTCGGAGACCGGACAGTACACTTATTACAAAGGCTATAATTACCGGGCCTTTGCCGCGACCTTTCTCGGCGCGTTTATTTCTTTAATCGGGATGTACGTCCCGGCGTTCGCCGGCATCTATGATATCTCCTGGTTTGCGGGTGTCATTTTGTCATGTCTCGGTTATACGGCGCTTATGTATATTCATCCTCCTTATGCAAAAGCGGCGGGACGAATCGCGTGGGAAAGAGCGGCCGAATAAAAAAAGCCGGGGGCTGCCCCCGGCTTTTTGTCATATCAGTCTGCGATTGAAACGTTTCCGTCCGCTTCAAGCGGCGTTCTTTTTTTCTGGCTCCAGCCATACAGGAGTAAAGCAATCAGGACGAACAGCCCCGCTGCCAGATAAATCGAATGGAATCCGGCCGAAGCGACAAAGAGGCCGAATACATAGGATCCGCCGGCAATCCCGCTGTCAAAGAAAGTGAAGAAGGTAGCCGTCGCAAAGCCTGAACGGTGTCCGGGCGAGTTCTGAATCGCCAGTGTCTGCATACAAGGTACGATAGAGCCGTATCCGAGACCGATTACGGCACCGGACAAGAGAAGCATGAGGGCGCTGTTTGTCATCGCCAGCATGCAAAGCCCCGCGGAGAACACGATAATCGACGGATAGATGACGATTCCCGGCCCCACTCTGTCAAACAGCTTTCCTGTGAAAGGACGGGCGGCCATCATCGTCACTGCGAAACAGACGAAGAAATAGCCGCTGACATCCAACAGGTGGATCGTCTTTGCATAAACGGATAAATATGAAGTCACACTTGAATAACAGAAAGAAATGGACAACCCGACAATCGCGATTTTAAGCGCGCCTTTTTCAAACATGTCGGAGAAAGAAAAACGGAAGACAGTCGTTCCGCTGTTGTTTTGATCCGGCACACGAATCATAAAAGCAATCAGCAAGCCTAAAGAAACAAATACGGCAAAAATCGTAAAGAAAACCGGGAACGAGATGACTTTCACAAGACTCAGCCCGAGAAAAGGACCGATCGCCATGGCAAGGTTCATAGACATCGCAAAATAACCGAGCCCCTCGCCGCGCCGCTTGGCGGGAATAATGTCAGCGGCAATTGCGCCCGTGACCGTCGTTAAAATGCTGAACCAGATGCCTTGGAAAAAACGCAGTCCGAGCAGCAGATAGAAATTGTGTAGCGGCAAATACAGATAAGAAGACAGGGCGAACAGCGCCAAGGATACAATCGTCATTCTTTTCTTGCCGAACCGTTCAATAATCGCCCCTGAAAAAGGACGGGTGATAATAGCAGATAACAGGAACAGGCTGATCAAAAGCCCTCCTTGCGATTCACTGCCGCCAAGCTCCTGAATCATATAGATAGGCAGCACGGCCAAAAATGTATAAAAGAACACAAAGACAAATAAATTCACGAGTACGACCATAATAAAATCTTTGGTCCAGATCGAGTCAGATTTACTCAAAAGTACAGCACTTCCCTTTCTTTTCTATTTCGTTAAAAACACATTCAGAAACTCAGAAAAAGCTTCCTTATCTCCATCTTGGAAATCCGCAAGCATGTCTTCCTCGAACTTCAGCATCTCTTGATTGATGCTGTCGTATTTCAATTCAGCTTCCTTCGTCAGGACGACGAGCTTTTCCCGCTTGTCTTCTCCCTGTTCCCGCTGAATCCAGCCGTTTTCTTCAAGGCGTTTGATCGTTCTGGTAACGGTCGGCGCCTCTACGTTCAGATAGGACCAGATTTCTTTTTGGGTCATCGGTCCGATCGTTTTTAAGCAATATAGGATTGACCATTGAGAGGAGTACAGGCCGAATGGTTCCAGCCGTTCATTGGCTTTCTTCGTAATCAGGCGGGCGCATTGATTGATTTGGTGAATGAGGCGTCTGTTGACGTGGATCATTTCCGTTCTCCTTTTCAAAAAACTTACCTAAGTAACTAATTGTGCTGTTTCATTCTACAGCAGGATCACGCGGATGTAAACCCCCCGACCAAAAAGCAGAAAATTATGACCCGCCCCTTGTCCTTATTGAGTTTTTAGCATATTCCCAATTCATTGCTAATACACTGTTACAAACCTATCAAAGAGAGTGTTTGAGGTGAGGGATCGTGGGCATATTTCTAAAACCTTCTTATATAATCGGACAACGAAGAAGCTGCATCATCAGTGAATCTGTTACAGAATACGGATCTCATTTCACACTTCTCACATCCAACTGGGGAGGTCGAGTGGTGTGCACGATTACATCAAAGAGCGAACAATCAAGATTGGCAAGTATATCGTGGAGACGAAAAAAACCGTTCGTGTCATTGCGAAAGAGTTTGGTGTTTCCAAAAGTACCGTACACAAAGATCTGACAGAGCGCCTGCCTGAAATCAATCCTGACTTGGCGAATGAAGTAAAAGAAATACTCGATTATCATAAATCCATCAGACATTTAAGAGGGGGAGAGGCGACGAAATTAAAGTACAAGAAGGATGAAATTCTTGAAGGGGAGCCCGTTCAGCAGCCGTAGCGCCTGACGTCTGCCGGGCCCTTTTTTCTCCTCCCGGGCGGTTTCGCGAATATCCGCAAAATTTTGTCAAGAACTTATATCGTTCAGCAGCTTTTTTTTGATAAATTATGATAATATATATAATTAGGGCACAATGTGGATATTTTACTGTGAAACAGATATCAAGGAGGATATAAATAGATGTTTGCAAGGGATATTGGAATTGACCTCGGTACTGCAAATGTACTGATCCATGTAAAAGGAAAAGGAATTGTTCTGAATGAGCCTTCCGTTGTGGCACTTGATAAAAACAGCGGCAAAGTGCTGGCTGTCGGTGAAGAAGCCAGACGAATGGTTGGACGTACACCTGGGAATATTGTTGCGATCCGTCCGCTGAAAGACGGCGTAATCGCAGACTTCGAAGTAACAGAAGCCATGCTGAAACATTTCATTAATAAGCTGAATGTAAAAGGACTTTTCTCAAAACCGCGCATGCTGATCTGCTGCCCGACGAATATTACATCCGTTGAGCAAAAAGCGATTAAAGAAGCAGCTGAAAAAAGCGGCGGAAAGCATGTGTACCTTGAAGAAGAACCGAAAGTTGCCGCTATCGGCGCGGGTATGGAAATCTTCCAGCCGAGCGGTAACATGGTTGTTGACATCGGAGGCGGTACGACAGATATCGCAGTTATTTCTATGGGCGATATTGTCACCTCCTCTTCTATTAAGATGGCTGGGGACAAGTTTGACATGGAAATCTTAAATTATATCAAACGCGAGTATAAGCTGCTGATCGGTGAACGTACCGCTGAAGATATTAAGGTGAAGGTCGCAACGGTTTTCCCAGACGCACGTCATGAAGAAATCACCATCCGCGGCCGTGACATGGTTTCCGGTCTGCCGAGAACGATTACAGTAAACAGCAAAGAAGTAGAAGAAGCCCTCCGTGAATCAGTTGCCGTCATTGTGCAGGCCGCCAAGCAGGTTCTTGAAAGAACACCGCCTGAATTGTCCGCTGACATCATCGACCGCGGCGTTATCATTACCGGCGGGGGAGCGCTGTTAAACGGGCTTGACCAGCTTCTTGCCGAAGAGCTGAGGGTGCCTGTTCTTGTCGCTGAGAACCCGATGGATTGTGTTGCGGTCGGAACCGGCGTCATGCTGGATAACATGGACAAGCTTCCGAAACGCAAACTGAGCTGATGATAAAACCTCATTCTGAAAAAGAATGGGGTTTTTTTCTGTCAAACCCTTCACGAACGGGAATGTAAATCCGATAATAAGAAAAAATGCTGATTTTCATTATAGAACAAATGTTCCGGTGAGGCAACTGGAAATAATGCTATTTCAGAGGTGGAAGACTTGTTAAAAGGATTATATACCGCAACGTCCGCAATGATTACACAGCAGAGAAGAACGGAAATGCTGTCAAATAACATCGCAAACGCGAATACATCAGGGTACAAAGAGGATCAAGGTTCAATCCGCGCCTTTCCCGAGATGCTTCTGAGCCGAATAGAAGGCGACAAAAAAACGAAAATCGGCTCCGTCAACACAGGCGTATACATGCAGGAGCTGAAACCGTTGTTTACGCAGGGAAGCCTGAAAACGACCGATCAGCCGACGGATATCGCGCTTATGGAGAATCAGGTTCCCAAGAATGCCGAAACGAATGAAAACGCCGAGCTGTTTTATCCCGTCCAGACCGCAGGCGGCGTCCGCTATTCAAAAAGCAGCACTTTCTCATTAAATGAAAACAATCAGCTTACGATAAACGGAAACCTTGTGTTATCAACAAACGGACAGCCGATTACAGTCGACAATGAAAAATTCACCGTATCAGAAAACGGAACGGTCACGACAAACGGCCGGCCGGCGGGGCAGATTGATATCAGAATGGAAGAAGACGTGCGCAATCTGAAACGGGACGGCAATGACCTATACAGCACGGCCGACGGCTCTGAACTGCCGAGCGCGGCGGCGAATCCCCAAGTTTCGTATTCATTAAAGCAAGGCGTCTCGGAGCTTTCAAACGTGGACGTGACGAGCACGTATACAGAGATGACGGAAGCATACAGATCATTTGAAGCCAATCAGAAAGTCATTCAGGCTTACGATAAAAGCATGGATAAAGCCGCAAATGAAATCGGCAAAGTGTAACAAAATGGGGGACATTCAATTATGATGCTCAGATCAATGCTGACGGCTTCAACAGCCTTACATCAGCTTCAGCAGCAGATGGATACAGTCAGCAGCAACCTTTCAAACAGTGATACGACAGGCTATAAAGCGAGGGACTCCCGCTTTTCCGAGCTGATCAGACAGCAGTATGACCATATAGATGACAAAAAGGAAAATTCGCCGAACATGCGGAAAACGCCGCCCGGCCTGCGTCTCGGCGCCGGAACGGTGATGACTCCGCAGCTGGACTCAGGGCAGGGAAGCATCAAAAAAACCGACCGTGACCTTGATATCGCGTTCACATCACCTTATCAATATCTTCAGGCAGAAGCGGACGGACGGCGGGTGTATACAAGGGACGGCTCACTTTCCCTCAAGCCGGCCGGCGGAAATGACCGGCTGCTTCAGCTGATGACAGCGGGAGGCAATCCCATTCTCGATGAGAACGGTCAGCCCATACAAATTGACAGTTCGCTGACTCAGCTGAAAATCAGCAAAACCGGAACGCTGACTGCTTCAGACCAGGCGGGAACCCGTTCGCAGACGTTTAATCTCGGCATCGTCAATGTCAATAATCCTCAGGCGCTTCATGCGGAAGGGGATAATCTGTTTTCCGTAAACGGCGCGGGGGCTTCAGCGATTGAAGAACTTACCGGCGCAAACCGGCAGGCAATCGGCATGGAGCAGGGCGCGCTTGAAGGTTCAAATGTCGATATGTCAAAAGAAATGACCGGCTTAATCGTGTCTCAGCGTTCCTATCAGCTGAACAGCCGCACGATTACATTGGGAGACCAAATGCTGGGCTTAATCAACTCAGTCAGATAAAAGAAGGGGCGTTTTGATCAGCCGCGCATGATAAAAAATGCGGCTTTCTCAAAATCGCCCTTTTTTTTGTAGTAATCAGTAATATCCTGAAGCAGCACTTCCAAATCCACCCACGCTTCAATTTTCTGCAGCTCCAGCACGAGCTTCTGCAATCGGTCGTACGGGTCCTCCTGAGCGGTGTACAGTATGTTGAGCGCGGTCAGCTTCAATTTCATAATCTTGTTCTGCACTTTTTCAGATATGTATAAACCTTTCTGCAGCACGGTTTGTCCTTCGGCGGCAGATCCGGTTTTAAAAAGTGCTCTGACCGCTTCATACACACAATGAAGGTAGGAAACGGGAGACTCTTTCTCGAAACGCTGATTGCCCAATACCTTTTTGTAAAAAGGGAGGGCCTCTTTATCTTTTTTCTGGGCTGTCTTTAAAAAACCAAAATTATAATAGGCGTGGCACAGCAGGTTATTGTCATTGATCCGGTCCGTTATCTTTATGGATTCATTAAAGAGCTGTTCCGCGTCTTCATAGCGTGCCTCGTCTATGTAATTCACGGCGAGAAGCAGCCGGCAGCTGAGCGTTTTTTTGATGTAGCCGAATTCACCTTGATAGATTTCCAGCGCTTTATTGACATATTGAATGGAGAGCGCAGGCGACTTCATCATGTAATATGCACCCGCTGTTTTATAATAAAATTCAGCGGCTTCGAAACGGTCCTGAATGGCCGGCAGGTACTGTTCAGCTTCTTTAAAGCGGCAGACAGCACGGTTCGGAGCGCCATTCACCATATGGAATAACCCTTTGAAAAAATAGAAATAATAAGTTAATTCATGATCCATCTCATCTTTGCGCCGCTTCAGCTCGCAGAACAATTTAGTCAGACCGTCTTTTTTCTCAAACAGCAGCTGAAACCGTGCGAAAAACAGCTGATATCTGAGTTTGAGCTTTGCATTCTTTTGTAATTTGGGGAGATGCTGATTGATTTGTTCGTGAAGGGAACGGGCTAGATCGAATTGGCGTTTTCCCATGGCGTCATACCACTCATTCAGCATCACCAGCGTACGTTTTTCAGTAAACTTAGCAATCATCTTCCAACCTCTTTGCATAGGGTAAAAATCTTTATTTATCATAACACATTAATGGACGAGGCTCATTGCCAGCTGGTTACAGTTTACAGCGCGGTTGAAAAAGAAATTGATTCATAATATACTTCCAAATGTACAGATTGGTTGCCACATATGCCTTCTATACATACTATTGTCGATGAAGGAGATGTCAAGAGAATGCTTGATACTCAGCAAATTAAAGAAATTATTCCCCATCGCTATCCGTTTCTTCTGGTAGACAGAATTACGGAAGTCGAAGAAGGAAAACGGGCGGCGGGATATAAAAATGTGACGGCGAATGAAGATTTTTTCAACGGCCATTTTCCTGAATACCCTGTTATGCCGGGCGTATTAATCGTAGAGGCTTTGGCGCAGGTCGGAGCGGTTGCGATGCTGATTAAAGAAGAAAACCGGGGCAGACTCGCATTTTTTGCGGGGATTGATAACTGCCGTTTCAAAAAGCAGGTAAAACCGGGTGACAAGCTGGAGCTTGAGGTTGATATTACCCGCGCGCGCGGTACGATCGGACGCGGCAAAGGCGTTGCCAAAGTTGACGGCGAGCTCGTGTGTGAAGCTGAATTAACTTTTGCGCTCGGAGAATAAAAGCAAACAAATGGGCTTATAAAAAGCCCATTTTGTATAGAAAGGGGTGAATGTGATGTGGTCAGAATTTAAAAGCTTTGCGATGCGGGGCAATATCATGGATCTGGCTATCGGTGTCGTCATCGGCGGCGCTTTCGGCAAAATCGTGACGTCGCTCGTTGAAGACATCATCATGCCGCTTGTCGGCCTGCTTCTTGGCGGTCTTGACTTTTCAGGGCTGGCCGTGACATTCGGCGATGCTCATATCAAGTACGGAAGCTTCATTCAAACGATTGTGAACTTCTTCATTATTTCATTTTCTATTTTTATCGTGATTCGCACAATAGGCAAGCTGAGACGTAAAAAAGAAGCAGAAGAAGAGGCTGAAGAAGCAGAAGACACAGATCAGCAGACAGAACTGCTGACTGAAATCAGAGATCTGCTGAAACAGCGGGCTCCTCACAATGACTAGGGCACAAAAAAAGGCTGGATGATTAACGTCCGGCCTTTTTCATATGATTATAATTTTTGTTTAAACGCTTCAATCAGCCGGCTGCCCGAGTAGCCTTCTTTCACGAGCGACTCCAGAATGCTTTCTGATCCGGGGTGGTTTCTTGACACCATTTGACCGTAAATTAAAACTTGTATACTTCTTTCCAGCTCGACGATATTTTTGATGCTTCCCGTCAGCTGGGCGGGGCGGTTGCTTTTTTTCGTAATCGTTACAAACACCTTCGCTTCTTTCTGGCTTTTCATCAGCATGTCAAAAAAAGACAAGTGTTCGGCCGGGACCAGTGCTTCAATTAACCAATGATTTTCTCCGTCCTCTTTATTGATAATCAATCCGTCTAAAAGGGGAAACTGCTCAATCGGCTGATCGTCTTTATCTAAACGTTCCACATTCAGATCAACCAGTTTAAAGGTTTTCATCTCTTATTTTCACCCCTGTTGTCCATGTTTTTCGTTCATTTATTATAACACATATCATTTTTCCCGGGAAAATGCTGTAAGACATGCTTCATCATTTTTGTAGGCGGTCAACATTTAATCATTTCTATTTTTTCATTATAATGTAAAAGAATATGGTCATGGAGAGATGCTTATGAATCAATTGCGCCTGAAGGAAATCTATATAGAAGACGGTTCAAGGCGAAAAGACGATCATTCCTACTTGGTATGCAAAAAGGAAGATTGTGAGGTGCATCTTAACAGAAGGGGAAATGTCGTCTTTTTATATGAAACAAAAGACCGCATGGAACAGTATAAAATTCAGCTTTCACTGACTGATAAAAAGCTGAGTTTTTACTGGTTCGCATGGGACGGCGGAAAGTTTGTCCGCATGTTTGAGAAAGACTGGCTCAAAACGAAACTTTTCTCGCGGCTGCTCAAAAATACATATTACATAAGCGGTCAAAAACAAAAGTTTTTTTTATCAGAAAGAAAAACGAAAACATAAGAGCAGCCTGAACGAATAACGGCTTTATCCGCTTTTTGCTTTCACGAGCCCTTGTACTACAATGAAGCCAGCCTCGAAAAAGAGAGGAGGATACGGCTTGTTTAACCACGTTATGCTTGTCGGCCGGCTGACGAAAGACCCGGAGCTCCGTTTTACAGCAGCGGGCATTCCCGTCGCACATATTACGTTGGCGGTAAACCGCAATTTTAAAAGCGCGTCGGGTGAAACCGGAACCGACTTCGTCAACTGCACCATCTGGAGAAAAAACGCTGAAAACACGGCATTGTACTGCCAAAAAGGGTCAATGGTCGGTGTAAGCGGCAGAATCCAGACGAGAAGCTATGAAAAGACAGATGGCGTAAAAGTTTATGTGACCGAGGTCATGGCTGATACCGTTCGGTTTATGGATCAAAAACAGAAAGAGCCGCTGGCTGAATAGCATGTTTTTTCCTCGATTTCCCGCCTTTCAGCGGGCCCCGCAATACCTCCTTCCCACTCGCCAGTCGAAAGACTGGTTTTTTTGTGCGGGAGCTAAAAAATGGTTAAAAAGAAGTGATTTCGCTTATTAACACTTAAAAACATTGAATATATCGGGATAAAAACTTATAATTACTTACAGATAAGTGACGAAAAAGGGAATGAGGACGTGTATCAAGAAGAAAGACTGATTGCGATAATGGAATATTTGAAACAGCATCGGCGGATTACCGCTGAACAGATATGTTCGCTGCTTCATATTTCAAGAGATACCGCAAGAAGGGACCTTGTAAAGCTGAAAGAGCGCGGGGCCATTATCAGAACACGGGGCGGCGCGATTCTGCCGTCGGTGAATCAGGAAGTTCCGGGCTATTCGGGCCGGCTGAAAACCGTTTCTGAAGAGAAAAACAAAATCGGCAAGCTGGCCGCATCCCTGATCCATAAAGGAGACCGGATCATCCTGGACACTTCGACAACCGTGCAGGCCTGCGCGGAGCATTTAAATGTCACCGGCTGCACTGTTATTACAAATTCGATCAATCAGGCCGATATCCTTTCCGCAAAAGAGGGAATTGATATTCACCTGCTCGGCGGAAAGCTCCAGAAGGAACACCGGTTTTTATACGGGGCTTCCGTCGTAGAAAAACTGGGGGATTATCACGCCGATAAGGTGCTGATCGGCGTTGTCGGCATCTCGGAAAACGGCCTGACGATTCCGCATGAAGAAGACGGCATGGTAAAGCGTAAAATGATCCGACAGGCGGAACAGGTGATTGCGCTGAGCGATCACTCCAAGCTTGGCCGTACGAGTTTTTATCAGTATGCAGACCTGCACGAGGTTGACCTGCTGATTACCGATCAGCTGCCTGATCAGGATTTTTGCGATCTGCTCGACCGGCACGGCGTAGAATTGCTTGTAACTGAATCTGAAGAAGAGGATGAGGACATGTGAAACTGATTGCCATAGATCTGGACGGCACACTGCTGAACAGCAGTCATCAAGTAAGCGATGAAAATGAGCGGGCTTTAAGGGAAGCCCGGCAAGCGGGAATTGAAATCGTGGTTTCCACGGGACGCGCGCATTTTGACGTGCACTCCCTATTCGAACCGCTCGGCATAAAAACGTGGGTCATCAGCGCAAACGGAGCCGCCATTCATGCTCCTGACGGCAGCCTGTACCACTGTGATGCGATTGAAGAAACAAGAGCCCGCGGCATTTTGTCATGGCTTGAAGAGAATCAATATTACTATGAGGTGTTTACAAACAAAGCCATCTATACGCCTGAAACCGGCAGGCAGCTGCTCGATATCGAAATGGACCGGGTGAAAAGCGCCAATCCTGAAACCGATCTTTCCGTTTTGGAACAGGCGGCTTCAGTGCAATACAGCCAATCCGGCTTTGCTTACATTCATTCATACCGTGAGCTCTTTGAGAAAGAAGAGCATCTGGATTTTTATAATATTCTCGGATTTTCGTTTGATGAGCGGAAGCTGAAAGCGGGCTGGGATCGATTCAGCGGTCAGAAAGATCTCACCCTTGTCAGCTCTGCCGATCACAACTTCGAACTGGCGTCTCGAAACGCCTCTAAAGGGCAGGCGCTCAAACGGCTGGCGCAAAAGCTCGGCATTCCGATGGCTGAGACCGCCGCGGTCGGTGACAGCTTAAATGACTATTCAATGCTTCAGGCGGCCGGAAAAGGCATAGCGATGGGGAATGCGAGAGAAGATATTAAAGAGATTGCTGATGCCGTTACATTGACAAATGATCAAAACGGCGTTGCGCATATGATCAGGAATTTACTGTGAAAGGTATGGCGATACTGTTCATGACTGGCGTGACGCATTCATGGCAAATGCGGCGTAACAGTAAGGACGACATAAAAGACCGGCTCTTCTGAGAGAGCCGGCCTTTTTGCGTTTAATGTGATTGCGCCGATGCGCTGAGGGTGAATAGTTCTTCAAGCTCAGCGGATGACAGCTCGGTAATCCAATTTTCACTTTGGATAATCTGATCGTTCAGCGTTTGTTTCGTTTCAAGCATGGCATCAATTTTTTCTTCAATCGTTCCCGTCGTAATGAGTTTGTGAACATGGACGAACCGTTCCTGGCCGATTCGGTAGGCGCGGTCGGTCGCCTGGTTTTCCACCGCCGGATTCCACCATCTGTCATAGTGAATGACATGATTGGCAGCCGTCAGGTTCAGGCCGGTTCCGCCCGCTTTCAGTGACAAAATCAGCGTCGGGTATTCTTTCTTCTGGAACCGTTCGACGAGAGAATCGCGTTCCTGCTTGGATAGGCTTCCGTTTAAAAACTGAACCGGTTCTCCGAATGCTTTTTCCAGGAGGCGCTTCATCATGTTGCCCATCTGAATGTATTGGGTGAAAATGAGGCAGCTTTCCCCTTGTCCGCGGATCACCGCCATTAAATCAAGCAGCTTTTCCAGTTTGACGGATCTCCCGTTTAACAGCTCTGTCTGTTCTTCCTTCAAATAGAGCGCGGGATGGTCGCATATTTGCTTCAAGCGGCCGAGCATGCTCAGAATCAGCGCTTTCCGCTGCATCCCGGTCAGAGAAGCCATATGTTCAAATGTATCTTTGACAAGCTGTTCATAAAGGGATGCCTGTTCGGCTGAGAGCGGGATAAACTCTTTTTGTTCCAGCTTGTCAGGAAGATTAAGCGCCACTTCTTCATCCCGTTTTGTCCGGCGCAGTAAAAACGGCCGGATTAACTGCTGAAGCTGGTTGATTCTTTTTTCGTCACGGTCTTTCTCAATCGGCAGCACATAGCGTTTATGAAAGCCGGTCAGACTGCCGAGATAGCCTTTGTTCATAAAATCAAAGATCGACCAAAGCTCTGTCAGGCGGTTTTCCATCGGTGTTCCGCTCAGCGCGATATGATGGACGCCTTTCAGCTTTCTGATCGCGCGGGACTGCTTCGTATGCGCGTTTTTAATATTTTGCGCTTCATCAAGGCAGATGGTGCTCCATGTCACGGAAGAAAGTTCTTCCTGATCGGCGTGCGAGAGCCCGTAAGAAGTAAGAACGACGTCCGCGTCCTGATAGGCCGGGACAAATGCTTCTCCCTTCGGCCGGCGGGGACCGTAATGAAGCACGGCCTTCAGCTGCGGCGCGAAGGTCTGGAGCTCACGCTGCCAGTTGCCGAGCACCGATGTCGGCGCAATGATTAAGGCAGGCGCTTTTTGCCGGCCGCTTTCCTTCACATGGAGAAAATAAGCGATCATCTGAATCGTCTTTCCAAGTCCCATGTCATCTGCGAGACAGGCGCCGAAGCCGTTTTCCCGTAAAAACAGAAGCCAGTTCATGCCGTACATCTGATAAGGGCGGAGCTGGCCCTGAAACGCGGCGCTGACTTCATGCTCCGGCAGATCCCGGGCTTCCGTCAGTTTGCGGATCAGGCTTCTGAGCTGCTTTGATAATTCGATCTTGATCCCGGCAAATGCCGATGAGTCAATGATGTCCGTGTCCTCGGCTCCGTTTTCCCCGTGATCCATCAGTTCGCGCGCCAGCACGTCGGACATGTGGAGGCCCTCAGATTCCGCTTTTTCCATCAGTTTTTTCATCTGTTTAATAAATTGCGGATCAATTTTCACCCATTGGCCGCGGATGTTGACGAGACGTCTGTTGTTTGCGACGAGCTCATTGAATTCATCCTCTGTCAGCTCAATTCCGTTTGTGGCGAATCTCCAGTTGAAATCAAGCAGAGCGTTCATGCCGACGAAGGACTCGCCCCGCGGGGAGGATGACACTTTCGCCTTGAGCATCATATTGCTGTCCCGGACAATCTGCCACCATGATGGGAGAAGAATCTCCACACCCATATCGACAAGCGTCTCACTCGCTTCCGATAAGAAGATCCAAGCCTCTTCTTCAGAAATCAGCGTCGTTCCTGAATCAAACGAAAGCCAGGGAACCGTTCTGCGGAAGCGGTCCTGTTCGCGCGCGATTTTTCCGCTGTATCCCTGCCACGCTTTTTTCAGTCCCTTCAGTCCGTCAAAAAAGGTGATGGAGCCGGTTTTTTTCTCACGTAAAAACATTTCGATTTTCCAGTCGTCACCGTCGAAATCAGGCTCGTTTAATCGGAGCCCGACGGTAAACGGCGTCAGATCGTCATGCCAGCCGATTCCCTCGAGAAAATCATCTTCATCCAAAAAGGAGCCTTTAAACGTATGAACGGCCGGCGAGCGGGTTTCGATCTGCCGCCATTTTTCCAGCAGGTCATCATTGTACTGAATGTAGTCCTGGACCGCGGCTGAGAACCAGTCTGCCGTAAAGCCTTCCAGCAAAAGCTCGCGGTCTTTGAAACGCAGGACGCCATTTTGCCAAGCCTCATAATCCGGAAGAAAATCGCCGTCGGCAATAAATTCGTATATCGTCGAAGCCGCTTCGATTAACGGTTCCGTTTCCTTTGTCAGCTGCACGGTGCTGAATGAATTGAACGAGTTTTTTCCGAGCAGCTCGACGGTCATCCACGGGCTGAGCAGAACGGCCGGGGTGCCGATGAAGCTGACGTCTTCAAGAAACGTTCCGTAAAAGGTGGACTCATGCCATTGGAACAAATGAGTCTTCATCTGACTGAGAGTAAGCGGCTGCTCCTTCTCATCATGGCTTGACAGCGTAAATGTCCAATCTTCCATTTGTTCTACATGAATGAAAATTTCCTTAAGACTCGCCATCAATCAACTTTCCTTTCTGCAATTCTTCTTGAAGGGCGCGCAGCCTCTTGTAGCTTGCGCTCAGCCGGCTGATATACCGCTCCCATACCTGCTGTTTTTTTGCCTTTTTATAAAGCGTCCGCAGTTTTTTCAGATGGCGCGCAGCCTCTTTATAGGCGCTGCGGTTTTTTTGGTCGATAAAAAAGGCCGCCGCCCGGTGATAGGAGGGGATGAGCGCTTCCGGATCACTGGCGGCAATTTCCTTCAGGATGTCCTTTTCGATTTCCCAGACGGAAAAACCGACGAGGCTGTGAAGCTCCACCCACTCCGCGTACCGTCGCTTTTCATACAGGTACTGGCTGTATTCGGTAAAGGTATAGGGAAGGCAGCCGGAAGCAAACCGTTCAAACAGCTGATCATCCCGTGAGTGCCGCGCATAATCCGCCAATAGCGCAAACAGCTCTCCGATAATGTCGCGCATTTCTTTAAACGGCTTATCAAGCTTCGTATAGTTCACGGCAAGCGGCTCGATCCGGCCATACCATGCTTTCAGCCGTTTCCAGTCTTTTTTCGCGGTGAGTTCACCGAGCCATTGAAAGGTATACGGCAGCGCTTCAGGAGGGAAGCGGGACATATCTTGAAAGACCGCTTCATCATCTTTTTGCAAAAAGGCCAGATGAAGCCGTCCGAACCGCACTTCCGGCGAAAAACGCCGCCCGCTTTCCTGTGCGAGAATCTCCTGTTCACGCGCGACCCATTTCGGCCGGTTCAAAAGCGCGCTCCACATTTCACCGAATACCCGGAGGCGTTCGTATTGAAAAAGCTCTTCTTTCACAAGCAGTCTGCGGAGCACCGGGGGCGTCCGGTCTAAAAAAGGATCGAGTGAAAAAGACAAAGCGTACGTTTTCAGTCTGTCAATGGAGGAATAAATCGTATCCATCAGCTGTTCCACGTATGGATTGATGCTGTAATAATCTTTTTCGGCATCCAATCTGCCTGACTCAATCAAAGTGAACATGTGAAGCCAGACGGCAAGCGCCGAATGAATCTGATATAAGCTTTTAAGCTCGGGTTTTTTCGGGGCGTGTTTTTTGAGCGCTGACAGATAGCCGTAATAAAGGCCCTGCATCGTCTGGCTTCCGGCCGGCGTCCGCGCCTCCCACAGCGAGAATTCCGAATCAAAAAAAGCGAGCCAGCTTGACAGCGACTCTTCATTCGGCAGCACTTTTTCCTGAAACTGCCGGCGGACAAGCTCCCTGCTTTCCTCAAGCTTTTCTCTTTCCAGCCAATGTTCGGTAAAGGTACCGACCCGCTCGAATTGGGCATATACGTAAAGAAAAACGGCCAGCACGTGGCGGCAGATCGCCTCAGACGGGCATGCGCAGCCGCTTTTCACCATGAAAAATAAGTTCAGCGTGACCCTTACAGGCACAACATCCTGCACATATGCGGAAATCTCTGTCGGGGTTTGAACCTGTATACGATAGACGGAATCCTGCCGATATAAAATGAGTGCTTTCTTCATCAGCTGAACATTGTCTTCATTGTAAGGAAGAAGTTCTTTAAGCTGTTCAGCCGCTGCGAGCACATCTTCTTTAGCAATCATATCCTGAAGCATGATTATCGCTCCTAACGAGTCACAAAATAAAAAGATTCCAATTCCTCTATTATATCGCAACACATGGCCCGGAAAAAGTTTTTCCTAAAAAAGGACATAAAAACCCGAATGTGTCGAATGATGTATTAGAGATTGCAAAACAGCACCCGACAGCATATAATAATCTTGTTTTCAATTTAATGGAAGCCGAAAGGAAACGAATGATGAAGAAAACGAAGTTAGATCAAGAGGAGTTTCTGAAGATTTTAATGCATGCGCACGACATTGGTGAGCAGTCCTCTGAGATGACCACAAAAGAAATGCTTGAGAATTTGATTTCTTATATTAAAAATGGATATGCAACATAAAATCCCGCAGGCTCTTGGCCGCGGGATTTTTTAATCTTCCTGTGACACCAGTATTTAAAGCGCTTACAAAAATAAAACAGATTGAAGTGATTGTCTATTTTTGTCGAATTTTGTCATTTGAAAAGGTTAGAAATGACAGTTTAAAGCTGTATAATCGTAATTGGAAAAGATCATTGGAGGGAATGGGAATACGCGGAAAGTGATATGGAGGTTATATGGGAGAATCTACAAGCATAAAGGAAATATTCGCAATACTGAGAAAGCGTCTGCTGTTTATACTTATTATTACCGCGGCGGCAACTGCCGCAGGCGGACTCATCAGTTTCTTCGCTCTTACGCCGGTCTATGAAAACTCAACTCAAATTTTGGTCAGCCAATCCAAAAACAATCAAAAAGAAGTCCAATTCAATGACGTTCAAACCAACCTCCAATTAATCAACACGTATAATGTCATCATCAAAAGTCCGGTCATCCTCGATGAGGTGATTAAACAGCTGCATCTGTCCATGACTTCGAAAGAGCTGGAATCGAAAATCACGGTGTCCAGCGAGCAGGATTCACAAGTCGTGACGATTGCCGTGCGGGATACGGATGCTAAGCGGGCGGCCGTTATGGCAAATGCGGTTGCAGCCGTTTTTCAGGACAAGATCACCGCCATTATGAACGTGGATAATGTCAGCATCCTTTCAAAGGCCGAAGCGGCGGACAGCCAGTCACCGGCAGAGCCTAACCGTAAGCTGAACATCGCGATTGCGTTTGCCGCCGGACTTTTGGGCGGAATCGGTCTCGCCTTTTTGCTGGAACATCTGGATAATACGATCAAATCGGAAGAACAGCTGGAATCGCTGCTTGGCATCCCGATCCTGGGAACGGTTACTTCAATCAGTACTAAAGACAGCGTTGCCAAAAACTTGAGGATGGCGGAAACCAAACAAGCGGGGGGCGGACATGTTGACGCGTAAAAAAGACAAACCCGGAAAACGAAGCGTGATTGCGATGTCTGAGCCGAAATCCATCAACTCAGAACAATATCGCACGATCCGCACAAACATTGAATTTTCTTCCGTTGATACGGAGGTGAAGTCCCTTTTGATCACATCCGCCGGTCCGGAAGAAGGAAAATCGACAACCGCGGCCAACCTTGCCGTCGTATTTGCACAGCAGGGGAAAAAAGTGCTTTTAATTGATGCGGATCTGCGCAAACCGACGGTTCATTTCACCTTCAAATTGGACAACGGAACCGGATTAACGTCGCTGCTGTTAAAACAGATGCCGTTTCAGAATGCCGTCCTGCCGGCTGATGAAGCAAACCTGGATATTTTAACGAGCGGTCCGATCCCGCCCAATCCGGCGGAGCTTTTATCGACGGGTGCCATGAAAGATCTTCTGTCAGAAGCCGGCGCAGTTTATGATAAGGTGATTTTGGATACGCCTCCCGTTTTGGCCGTAGCCGATACGAAAATATTAGGCAGCTACACTGACGGGGCCATTATGGTGATCTCAAGCGGGAAAACGGACAAGGAAAAAGCGGCCAAGGCGAAAGAAGCGCTCGATTACTGCCCGTGCAAGCTCCTTGGGGCCGTGATGAACGGGAAGAAACAAACGAAACATTCGGACTACGCCTATTACGGACAATAATGTCATAATGGGCGCGGTCCATTCTTTTTAAGGAGGGATTGAAATATGATAGATATCCATTGTCACATCCTTCCTTCCATAGACGACGGCGCGGCGGATGATACAGAAAGCCTGAAGATGGCGAGAGAAGCGGTCAGACAGGGGATTGATACGATCATCGCGACGCCGCATCATGTGAAATACCGCTATGACACGGACCGGCATACGGTCAACGAAGCGGTCAGTCTGTTAAACAAACGTTTGAATAAGGAAGGCATTCCGCTGACTGTTCTGCCCGGCCAGGAAATCAGAACAGACGGAGATCTGCTGGCAGGTCTTCAAAGCGGCTCGCTTGTCCCGCTCCATGATACAAAGTATGTGCTGGCGGAATTTCCGGCGGATCATGTCCCGGCCTACGCTGAAAGGCTGTTTTATGAACTGCAGCTGAACGGATATGTTCCCGTCATCGCCCATCCGGAGCGGAACAGGGAAATTCGCGAAAACCCTTCCGTTCTATACAATCTTGTGAAGAAAGGCGCGGCCGCCCAAGTGACGGCCGGCTGCATTGCCGGAGCATTCGGGCGGAAAGCGAAATCCTTTTCGCTGCAGCTGATGGAAGCGAATTTGATCCACTTTCTCGCATCTGACGCCCATAATCTCGGACCGAGAAATTTTTATTATCAGGAGGCGCTCGGCGTTCTGAAAAAAGAAGCAGGGGCGGAGCTGATTTACATGCTCACGGAAAATGCGGCGCTTCTCGCTGAAAACAAAGCCGTTTATAAGGAACCTCCGCTGCCTGTGGCCCGCCGTAAGCGCTGGGGTCTTTTTTAATCGTCGTCTCCATCCCGTTTAAATGAAGCGTAAGCGGCTGTTTTGCAAGATGATTCTTTTATGCTTATGCTATTATCAGCGGCCGGCGCCGTTTTTTCCTATCATGACCTCAGGCTTCCGGCATTCAGCCGGCGCCGGGATCATATGATAATAACGGTAAGCTGCCCAGCAGCAATTTCTAAACGGTTGGGGGAACACGATGAAAATAACAGTGATCGGAACAGGCTACGTCGGTCTTGTGACAGGAGTGTCTCTTTCAGAAATCGGCCATGACGTAACATGCATAGATATTGACGAACGTAAGGTTGAGCAGATGAGAAAGGGATTGTCCCCTATCTTTGAACCGGGCCTTGAAGATATGATGAAACGAAATATCGGCCGGCATCGGCTGGCATTCGAAACGAGCTACGAAAAAGGGCTTGCGGAAGCGGACGTTATTTTTATAGCGGTCGGAACGCCGCAAAAAGAAGACGGGCACGCAAACCTTACTTATATTGAAAATGTCGCCGAACGGATTGCCGAACATATTTCTAAAGATGCGATCGTCGTGACAAAAAGCACGGTTCCCGTGGGAACGAATGACAGGATCAGAGAAGTTATTCATTCACGGCTGAAAGCGGACGTGAACATTTCAATCGCCTCGAATCCGGAATTTCTCCGTGAAGGTTCGGCGATTCACGATACCTTTCACGGCGACCGCATCGTGATCGGGGCTGAAGACCGGCAGACGCGGGAAACGCTTGACCGGGTTTTCGCGCCGCTTGCGATTCCGGTATATCATACGGACATCAGAAGCGCTGAGATGATCAAATATGCGTCAAACGCATTTTTAGCGGCAAAAATCAGTTTTATTAATGAAATTTCTCATATATGTGAAAAAGTCGGTGCGGATGTGGAATCAGTCGCACACGGAATGGGATTGGATAAACGGATCGGCAATCAATTCTTAAGAGCCGGCATCGGTTACGGCGGTTCCTGTTTTCCGAAGGATACAAACGCCCTCGTGCAGATCGCGGGACATGTGGAGCATGATTTTGAATTGCTGAAGTCCGTCATTAAAGTCAACAATAACCAGCAGTCCATGCTGGTTGATAAAGTGCTGAACAGGCTCGGCGGTGTGACGGGGAAGACCATCGCGTTATTAGGGCTGTCTTTTAAGCCGAATACAGATGATATGCGGGATGCCCCGTCCATTGTCATTGCGGATCGTCTGGCGGCTCTTGACGCCCGGATGACAGCGTACGATCCGATCGCTTCATTCCGGGCTTCCGGACTGCTTCCGGCTGCGGTTTCCTATCGGGAGTCCATAGAAGAAGCCGTCAGGGGAGCGGATGCCGTCCTGATTCTGACAGATTGGGAACAAATTAAACACTTCCCGCTTGAAGCGTACAAAGAGCTGATGGAAACCCCGGTTATTTTCGACGGGAGAAACTGCCACTCGCTTGAGGAAGCGGAACAGGCGGGCGTGGAATATATCTCAATCGGAAGAAGAGCCGTCGTGCCTCAGACTGATTCTGTCACTTGAAAGGCCGGCGGACCGCGCCGGCCTTTTATCATACAATCATTAGAGACGAAGGGGATATTAATCGTGGAAAACACATGGAAATTGCCGAAGCAAATGGAATCATCCCGCGGTCTGCTGGAAACGTCAGCACGGCCTTTTATCAAACTGCACGTCAAAAAAGCTGAAACGGGACGGTATGACAGTAAAATTGCAGGAGACCCCTATTTTCCGAAACATGAACCATATCCTAAAGATGAAAGCGGCAGGCCGATGAAGCTTCTCGCTCAAATCAATTTTGCGGATATGCCCGGACTCCCTGATTTTCCGGACACCGGCATTCTTCAGTTTTACATATCGGTCAGTGATGACGTATACGGTCTGAATTTTGACGACGGGTGCGCGCAAACGGGTTTCTGCGTCAAATATTTTGAACATGTGACAGCAGAAGAAGCGGAGCTCATGGATGATTTTTCTTTCGTTCAGGTTGAAGAGGAGTACGATTTTCCGATTCAATCAGAAGCGCTGATCACCCCTGAGCTGTCTGCTGAATGGGTGCTCCCGTCTGATTTTCAATTCAGGCAGTATGCCGGGATGGATGCCTTTGACTATTTCGAGCAGTTTGACGATGAGGTGTATGACGAATATACGGCGAACGCATTCGGCCATAAAATCGGCGGCTATGCGTCCTTCACCCAGGAAGATCCGCGGTCTTACTCCCATCAAAACCATACGATTCTGCTTTTGCAAATTGATTCAGATGATGACATTGATTCGATGTGGGGAGATGTGGGAATCGCCAATTTCTTTATCAGACCGGAAGATTTGAAGAAAAAAGATTTCTCAAACGTTTTGTACAACTGGGACTGCAGTTAACGACAGTATGATGATCATGATACAAGGCAAAGGAGACGGTTAATCACTGTCTCCTTTTTTTAGGGAATTTATCATGGATACATAGAGGAGATCGATGAATGGATATGCCGTTTATGTGAGTCTTTTGGCGTTAATGATGAGCATCTCGGCTGTTGAAAATAAGCCATTTAACCTATTTAAGCTGCTTTCTGTCTATTTTAAAATATAATATATGGAAATATAGTATGGAAAAGTCTGTGCTTTTTGTACGACTTTTTGCGTAAGACGAGGTGAAAACAGATGAGCCATTCAAGCACATTAAGCCATATTAACAGCACGATCAGCCATAAACTGGGCGAGGTTGAACACCAAATTGATAAATTAAAAGAAGCGAAAAGAGAGATAGAATCTCTGCAGGAAGAGGGCGTATCTGAAATCAGGGACATCCTGAGGCCGCACCTGGACCATCATTGGACCGGCACTTTTGCTGAAGAATTTGATGACCGGCGCGATCAGGCCCATACAGAAGCATACAGAATCGTCACAGACAAATACGACGGTTATATTTACCGAATCGGCTTAAAGATGACACAGCTTGAAATTGAAAAAGGAGGGCTCCTTGCCGCCAGAAGCATCGCGAGAGAGGCAGAGCACCTGCTGACGCTGGGAGAAGAAGCCCTTGACACGGTCGGAGAAAAAATACAATCAATCAAAAAAAGCTGGAGTTGGTTTTAATGGCAGAAATAAAACTCAAATACGGAGCTGTCATGAAGCAGCTTGAATCCGTCAGCAGCGCTTTGGAGGCCGTTTCGATCGGGAACGCCGGTTCAAACGGAAAAAACAAGCTCGACTATACCTCCAAGTACCAATCCCGCGAGGCAAAGCTTGTATCGATGATCAGCGAATACAAGCAGGCCGTTCATAAGAATATCGCGGACGTTAAAGACAACGTAGATTCTTTGAAAGAACAGGACGAGGCGATCGCCGTAAAATAACGAAAGAAAGGACTTGCCGATGAGCAAAGTGTTTGAATCACAATCGTTAACGGACGAAGCAGATAAGAGAAAGAAACAATACGAAGCCCTTGAAGAGCAGCTGCGTGCGCTCAAACAAGCCTTTCAAGGCATGGCTGATCTGGGTGATGCTTTGAAAGGGAAAGGCGCAGACAATATAAAAGATTTTTTTCAGGGACAAGCGGAAATCGCCGACAGCTGGCTGACGCTTGTCTCTGCTCAAATTGCGTTTTTAAATGGCATTTCAGGTGACATTAAAGATCAAGAACTCAGCGATACATATGCGGAGACTTCATTTTTGGAGCATGAGCTGCCCAACGCGGATTTGAAAGCTTCAGAGATTGTCTCCGCTCATAAAGCAGAAATCGATTCAATTTTGTCAGGCATCAGCGATATTATTCATCTCGACACATATACGCTGGATGATTACGCTGATAAAATGGGCGATGCCCAAAAAACCAGACGCGACACGATCACGGCAGTCGATACGCTTGATGAATCCCTGACCGCTGAATATCAAAACTTAGAATCTCTGGACAACGCAGTGCTCAGCAAATATTCTGTTCTCATGCAGGCCACCAGCAACGGGAAAAGCGCATCCCCTATGTACTATGACAAAAAAGCCTTCCACAGCAATGAAATCTACAAAAGCGTCACGGCGACAGAAAAACAGGGAACGGACTATATTGACGCAAAAGCCCAGCAGGCCGAAGCAAGACGGCTTCAGGAAAAGGCTGAAGAAGAAGCCAATAAACCATGGTACGAAAAAACATGGGACGGCATCTGCAACTTTACCGGCGAAGTCACCGGCTATTATGATTATAAAAGAGCAGCCGAAGGCGTTGATCCGGTGACCGGAGAAAAGCTCTCCACCGCAGAACGCGTCACAGCAGGAGCGATGGCCGCCGCCGGATTCATACCGGTCGTCGGCTGGGCGGGCCGCGCTTTCAAAGGCGGAAAAGCCATTTACAAAACCGGAAAAACCGTCATTGCCGCAGAACATGCTTTAGATGCCTATAAAACCGGAAAATCCTTAGACATTCTCAAAATGACAGAAATGGGCGCATACGGCCTTGTCGCCTCAAACGGATTCTCAGAAGCCGTCACAGGAAGGGATATGTTCGGAAACAAAGTGTCCGAGGAGAAGCGGAAGCAAGGGGCACTGGAAGCTGCGCTGAGTTTGGTTGGAGCGGGCAGTCTGGCCAAATCGGTTGATCATAGTGTATCAATGTATCGAAATATGGATAAAGGTTCGACAGTTAAAGTGAAACTATCAGATATACGACATGTCGTGAATCCGACCCATGTGAAAAAAGTAGCTCATCAAACCTATCAATCAGTTAAAAAACGATCTTTATCGGTGATAGAATCAGCTGGTGAAACCGTACGTTTTGCGAAACAGCTGATGGGAACATTCCGAAATCCAGCATACGCATATGCTAAAAGCAGCCACTATACCGAGAATTTGATTAATAAAGAAGCTGTCAAGAAAGTCGCACAGTATCCAGTTAATTACCTAAAACAAGTTGCTAAAGACCATATTCACTATATTACACAAACAGGGAAGGTATTCTATGATGCCTCGTCGAAAGTGTTTCGCACAAGCGATGGAAAATTTGCGAAAAAACCGAAAGCAGATCATGTAGAAGAGCCTAAGGTGCTGAAAGTTGAGAGGCAAAAAACAGACGTTCATAGTGAAGGCACTAAAGCTACTGGTGAACTAAATAAAGACTTAGCGAAAGCATATCTCAGAGATATAGAAGCCAAAACTGGACGAAAGGTTTGTAAAGAGCAGATCGACCATATAAAAGAAGCTTTAAGAAATAATAACTATGAGAAATTAACACCAAAAGAAACAGCTAAGCATAGGAGCAAATTCACATCAAGTTTGAAAGATAGATTGATTGCAGAATGGGAAGAAAAAACCAATCAAAAGTGGCCTAGATATACAGAAGAGGTTTTTGATAAGCATGGAGAAGTTGCCCGAAGTATTGGTCAACCGTACGATGCCCATCATATCATAGAGAACAACTTTGGTGGCCCTCACGAATGGTGGAATATTCATCCGGCAAAATATCCGGATGAACACCAAGCGGGTATACATGGAAAGGGAGCACCATCAGGAAAACTTTTCCAAAGGAGGTAAAAATAGTTTATGGCTGAATTTGAATTTATAAATCATTTAGAAAATAAAACATATAAGGTACCTGAAGAGGATATATTAAAAGCTGAACAAAGAATGAAAGTAGATATTCCAAATGATTTAAAACAATTATACTTAGAAGTCGGTTATGGTTTTATTAAAGGTGAAAGTGATAATGCAATTAATAGGATATTGGGGCCAGGGGCAGTAGCCGACATTAGACTAAGAGAAGGAATTTTTGAGTTTGACCCAGATTTAGATGAACTTTATGATGATGAAAATAAACTTATTTTTTTTGAAGTAAACGAGGGTGTTTATATTTCTATAGATTTACAATTAGAAAACAATCCAATATTTTATTTTGACACTCAAATAGCTGAATCGTTAGAGGATTTTTTAAAAAAGTTCCTCAATGATAACGAATATTATATTGATTTAATATAGGATTAGACTTAAAAATGGGATAGTTAGAAGAATTAATTGACCTTGATTGGCTAGTGAAGCCTTTCAAGGTTTTTTACAAATGAATTGTTATTTTCTGTTTAAAATGACTTAAATGTCTGTTGGGCTATGAACCCCGTCACAGGAGAAAAACTCTCCCACTCAAAGGAGGTAAATAATTGTGAAATATGATTTTATTAAAAATTACAAAGAAAATACATTTTATCCAGTAAGCGAGAATGAAATTTTAGAAGTAGAAAATAAGTTAGGATTAAGGTTACCTTATGATTTGAGACAGTTTCTTCTTGAGGTTGGATACGGCTTTCTGAAAAAATCAGAATATAATATTAATCGCATTCTTGGACCTGCTTCAATTAGAGATGCAAGATTAAAAGTTAATGACTTTGAGTTTTATCCAGATATAGAAGTTTATGAGGAACTTGAAGAAGATAAATTAATTTTTTTTGAAGCAAATGAAAGTGCTTTATTGTTAATTGCATTAGGCAATGAACAAAACAATTCAATATATTACGATGATATAAAAATTGCAGATTCATTAGAAGAGTTTTTAATAGAACTTATGAAAAATGATAAATATTATCTTGATTTAATTGAGGATTAGACTTATAAGAGGGAATGGTTAGAAAAATTAATTAAACTTGATGGCTGCTGAAGCCTTTCAAGGTTTTTTCATAGGTGAATTGTTGTTTTCTGTTTTGTAAATTCTGAATAATTTATTTGGCTTTAGGCTGCGTTCCGGTTACCGGAGAGTTGGTAACCCTACGGTTGTACTTAGGAAAGGTGTATAAAGTAATGAAATACGGACATTATCATAATCAGGTAAAAGAAGTTATTGATTTTTCCAAAACCTTTAAAGCAGTTGCATCACATGATATCTCTTATTTTACTAAAATTATTAATGATGAAGAAAAAGCTAAGTACTATGCTTACGAAGATGTAATTGGTGAAGATGAATATGCATGGAAAGATATAAAAGAAAACGAGATGAGTGAGGTATGGGGAAAATTTTATGAATTAAACGATGATCAAAAACCACAAAACCTAGACATGCTTCTGAAAATTTTTTCGGAAAATGTCAGAAGTACTACGACTGAATTTAATACTTTTCTTGAAGAGATCGTAGCAGATCTAAATAATTGTGCAATAAATAGAGCAGTAAACGGGAAAACAGACAATTTTTTTGAAAAACTTTTCAAAATTTATAAAGCGGGCTATTTTCCATGTGGCTGGGATGGAGATTATCCTTATGGAAGTTTTATTGCGTTGTATATCGAAATGAAGAATTTGAACTGAAAAGACGATTTTAGAAATGAAAATGAGGAAAACCAATGAAATGAAAATACATCAAATTCACGAATTTGATCTAAATGATGAATCGGATTTTATTCAAACACAACAATCCCTAATACATAGAATCAACCTATCCCCCGTCATCCATCCAGACTCCGTCAACACCTGCGCAGGCGTCGACCTCGCTTATTGGGATCAGGACGGGGAACCGTACGGCGTATGCAGTATCATCGTGATTGACGCTGATACAAAAGAAGTGATTGAAAAAGTGCACAGCATGGGGAAAATCAGCGTGCCGTATGTTTCCGGTTTTCTTGCGTTTCGCGAGCTGCCGCTGATCATCGAAGCGGCCGAAAAGCTGGAGGCGGAGCCGGATGTGTTTTTGTTTGATGGCAACGGGTATCTGCATTACAATCATATGGGCGTTGCCACCCATGCGGCTTTTTTTCTGGGTAAGCCGACGATTGGGATAGCGAAAACCTATCTCAAAATCAAAGGCTGCGATTTTGAGATGCCCGAAAATGAAGTCGGCGCCTACACCGATATTCTCATTGACGGCGAGGTATATGGCCGGGCGCTGCGGACACGGCGGGACGTGAAGCCTATCTTCTTGTCTTGCGGACATAACATTGATTTAGAAAGCAGCTATCAGGTCACAATGAAAATGATCAATCGAGAAAGCAGGCTGCCGATCCCTGTCCGTCTGGCTGACCTTGAAACGCATGTTTTGCGAACGTTTTATCGGAAAAATCACGTGTAACACTTGCAGTCCGGCAGGCTGCAAATGTTTTTTATTGATCAGGCCATCTGGGAGGATGACAGGAACCACATGTAAGAAGCATAGACGAAGAAACAGTTATCTATATCGAACAACATATCGGGACTGAAACAAAAAGCACCTGTCCAGGTGCTTTTCTTTATAAATGAGGAACCACAAGACCTCCATACAAAAACGCCGCGATAATCAGGAAGGCCGGATGCATCTTAAATTTTGTCAAGGCAAGGAGGGAAATCCCAGCAATCACTATCGCTTGAACCCAGCCGATCGCTTTGATGCCGTCTGCGCCGATTTGCCAGGTAAGAATGAGCATCATGACGGCGATGACAGGCTGGACGGACAGCGTCATGCCTTTGATGACGGGGGATTGGCGGAAGCGCTGAATGATGCGCAAGAGGACGATCAATGCGAGCGCCGACGGTACGACGGTGGCGATCAGCGCAATCAGGAACCCGGGCCACCCGCCTGCGCTGTAGCCGACATACGCCGCGATTTTGGTTGCGATCGGGCCCGGCAATGCGTTCGCAAGCGCGAGCATATTTGAGAATTGATCGTTTGAGAGCCAGCTGTATCTGTTGACGACTTCTTCAAACATCAGCGGGATCGACGCCGGTCCGCCGCCATATCCGAGCACGTTTGCGACAAAAAACGCCATAAATACATAAATCATGATCATGAGGCCGACATTCCTTTATCTTTTGAACGTTTATTTGTGATTTTATCTTTCAATTTAAAATGAAACGCGCCGTACGCTAAGAAAATGATAATGACAAAGCCGGGATTGATCTGCAGCGTTTGCAGGCCGATAAAAGCGATGATAAAAAATAGGATGCCCGTGACCCAGCCGAAACCTTTAAGCGCTTTTTGGCCAAACTCGTACGCCATAATGCCGAGCATGACGGCGATTACCGGCGTGACGGCGCCAATCATGCCGGCAACAATTGCTGAGTGGCTTAAGACATTGACAGCCGCAAACAAGCCTACCATAGCAAGACATGTAGGCAGAATATGGGCAAGGGTTGCCACGATTGCGCCTAACGTGCCTTTCAGCTTAAAGCCCAGATACGCAGCCATTTTTGTGGCAATCGGTCCGGGAAGCGCATTAGCGATTGCTAATATTTCTCCGAATTCATCATCATCTATCCATTTGTATTTATTGACGGCTTCATGGCGGATGAGCGGGATCACCGACGGGCCGCCCCCGAATCCGAAAATGCCCGTTCGGACCATCGCCGCCGTAATGTCCCAATAGGGATGTTTCATGGCTATGTCCTCCTTACAGCTTCATGCCCGTTCTGCTTTTATACCGTTTAATCAGCATTTGGCAGTCGACGCTGACGACGCCTTTTTGCGTATAGAGCCGTTTTGTCAAAAACTCTTCCATCTCCTGATCATTTGCGAAAATGCCGTGCATATGGAGCTTGCTCGGTCCGGTCATATGATAAAGGCTTGTCACGGCCGGCTCCTTTTCAAGCTTTAATGCGGTTTCCTCCAAATACTGCGGCTCCACCTCCACATTAAAAAACACGGACACATGGCGGCCGATTTTCGCCGGGTTGATGACAGCGGTGAATTTTTCAATCACGCCGGCATCCAGTAAATGCTGAATGCGGTGCTGAACCGCCACTCGCGACAGGTTAACCCGTTTTCCTACGTCTGTATAGGAAATCCTCCCTTCCTCGTGCAAAATCGAAAGAATCTGTTTATCCGTTTCATCAAGGACAAGATTCGGAATGCTGTATTCATGTTCCAACCCGCTTCACCTTCCTTCATTTGGTAGACATTATTGTATCATGAAACGTTACGGTATGAAGGTATAAATTTTTTATTGTTTTCGATACGTAATGATTTAGAATTATTTCTTATCGAAAAGTAAATAGTGTGTGAGATTTTCTTTCAGGAATGTGGATGGCCGCGAAGCCGCTTTTTATAATTGAGAAAATTTGTAAAGGGGCTTGCCATGAATACTTCAACCATCGGAACGAAACAAATGGTCGTCAGTCCGCATTATCTCGCTTCTCAGGCGGGGGCCGGCATTCTGGAAAAGGGCGGAAACGCGTTTGACGCGGCAGTGGCGGTCAGCGCCTGTCTGGCAGTCGTGTATCCGCATATGACGGGCCTTGGCGGGGATTCATTTTGGCTCACTTACCATAAAGAAACGGGACGAATCAAAGCTTATAACGGGAGCGGCCGTTCAGGGAAGCATGTGACGAGAGACTTGTATCGGGGCAGAGAAGCGATCCCTCTGCGCGGGACAGAAAGCGCCATTACCGTTCCGGGAATGGCGGACAGCTGGGATGCCGTGCTTTCGGCGTACGGGCGTCTTTCGCTCGCTGAGGTGCTGAAGCCAGCTCTTGATTATGCGGCAAACGGATTTCCGGTGTCCGCCGACCAATGCGCCCACACAGAACGCAATCTCGCTCTTTTAGCCTCGACGCCTTACACCTCGGCCATTTTTACGAGAAACAAAAAAGCGCCCATGCCCGGTGAACGGTTTGTCCAAAAGGATCTGGCGGCCAGCTTGAAGCAGCTTGCCGAGAAAGGCAGAAGCGCTTTTTATGAAGGAGACCTCGCTCAACGCATCACATCCTTTCTGCAAAACAACGGCAGCCGTCTGACACTTGATGACTTTAAAGCCCACCGCGGCGAGTGGACGAACCCGGTATCCTCCGATTACCGCGGGTGCAAAATCTATCAGGCTCCGCCGAATTCACAGGGCTTTACAGGCTTAATGACGCTCAATATATTGGAAAACTATGATTTTTCTCAGATCGAACACGGTTCCTTTGACTATTATCATCTGCTGATCGAGGCGCTGAAGAAGAGTTTTCAGCACCGGAATGAAGTGCTGACTGATCCGGCATTTTCTCATATTCCGCTGGATCGGCTGCTTGATAAACGGTATGCAAAGCAGCTTGCGGAAGAAATCGGTAACGTGGCTGCGCCGGCGGTAAGCCGGCCGGTCGGAAGCGACACAGCTTATGCCGCCGTCGCCGATGCGGAAGGAAATGCCGTTTCCTTTATTCAGAGCCTCTATTTCGAGTTCGGATCTGCCGTTACAGCGGGGGAGACGGGTATTCTGCTGCAAAACCGAGGGTCATTTTTTTCGCTGGACGAATCCCATGTCAATACACTTGAACCCGGCAAGCGGACGTTCCACACTCTCATGCCGGCGATGGCCTGTAAAGAAGGAAAGCCGCACATCCTGTACGGAACCCAGGGAGGAGAAGGCCAGCCGCAAACTCAGACAGCGATGATTACGCGCATCATTGATTACAAAATGGACCCCCAGCAGGCGATCAATGAGCCTCGCTGGGTCTGGGGACGGACATGGGGAGAGGAGTATGAAGGGCTGAGGGTTGAAAGCAGAATCAGCCCTGAAACGAGAGAAGCCCTAAGGCAGAGCGGCCACCGCGTCGAGACCGTTGGTGATTTTGACGGGCTTATGGGCCATGCGGCAGCGATCGTCATTGATGAAGAAGGCTTTCTCCAAGGCGGGGCCGACCCGCGCGGCGACGGAGCGGCCGCAGGAGTATAGAGCTACGCTAACTGATGAAAAAAATAAGCACGCCAAGCGCGGCAGAAAGACCCGCGTAAAACGAATCGTACACATATTGCTTTTCCTCCCGCCGGTGCCGCCATTCCATTAAGCCGCTGCAGAAAAATAGCATGAAAACAACTCCCGCAAATACGTACATTTCATTGAAAAAATTCACCGCTGCGATGCCCGTAATAAGCAGTGTGATTTCGATTAATCGATGTGTGCCGTTTATCGGCTTCTGCTTTTTAACAGGCTTTGGCAAATTGAGAACTTTGACGGCAAATACTTGAAACATAAGGCTGAGCAAAATAAATACGGCTGAAAAAATCAGTAACTGAATGAAATCCATCGTCTGCCTCCTAAAAATGTGTCACTCGTTTCATACGAGTGAGGGCCTTGTAAGTTTCGGCATTCTATAAGACATTAGGCTGAGTTACATGGTAAAAGGCTCAAAAAGACCCCTTTCGAAAGGGGTCTTTTTGACTAGTTTCTTCTATTATAATGGTTCCTGCTTCAGGTCGGGCGGACAAGTGTATATGTCTTCCCGAGTCTGGCGTATTCATTCCCCGCGAGCCTTGCCGCAGGCTTCAGCTCATCTGTCCGTATGTAGCCTTTATCGGCGTCATATACTTGGTCATTCAAATGAAAACAAACGACTCTGCCGATGATGAGGTCTGTCGTCGTTTCTCCGCTGTCATTTTGGAACGGAAGATGGCGTTCGAGTATACATTCAAACCTGACTTTTGCTTCTTTTATACCGGGAACGCTGATGCAAGCGCTGTCTGTCACAGAAAGGTCTGTCATGTCAAGTTCACTGACATCAGGATCAAGCCTTGCCGCCGTTTTGTTAATGTCTTCAATAATGGACTCATCACTGACGTGCACCACGAATTCCCGATGAGCGAGTGCGTTTCTCGCGGTGTCTTTCTGCCGACCGTCCGCGCGGCTGACTGAGATGGCCAGAAGCGGCGGTTCTGCGGAGACAACGTTATAGAAACTGAAGGGCGCCGCGTTTACGGCGCCGTTGATGGATGACCGCGTCGTGACAAATGCGATCGGCCGGGGAACGACTGTGCCCGAAAGCAATTTGTAAGTGTCTTTTGCGTTCAGTTCGTCTGCTCGTAAGATATGCATGATTTCGGCCGCCTTTCTTTATCGTATGACCTGATTATACAGAAAGAAAATTCGGAAACACAACAAAAGAAAACCGGCTGCATATCTTATCACGTGGCATATATCTGATTGAGGAAAAAGGCTTCCGTTTAGCCGGCAGCCTATTTACGAATGGTGTTACTTGTAGTTTTTCTTTACAACCCAGATGTTCCCATCTTTCCAGTACTCTGTTTTGCTGCAGTAATCGTCTTTTTTGCAAGGGTCTTTTTTATGAGGACGATAAGGTTTTTTCTGCGTGCGTTTTTTCTTGCGGCGGCATGATTTTTTGTGGCTGCGAGATTTTTTGTGAGACCGGCATGATTTTTTACGGCTGCGAGATTTTTTGTGAGAGCGGGATTTTTTATGGCTGCGAGATTTTTTGTGAGAACGGGACTTTTTATGGCTGCGAGATTTTTTGTGAGAACGGGATTTTTTATGGCTGCGAGATCTTTTGTGAGAGCGGCACGATTTTTTATGACTGCGAGATTTTTTGTGAGAGCGGCACGATTTTTTATGACTGCGAGATTTTTTGTGAGAGCGGCATGATTTTTTACGGCTGCGAGATTTTCTCTTCTTACTGCTTTTTGGTTCTTGGTACAAATAATCTTCCAATCCCTCGGTGCTTGCGGATTTTACTGCTTCTTCGATATCAGAATGGGAATAGTGGCCCATTTTGAAACCTCCTCATGATATATGTTTTAAGGATGCGATCCTTACTACCACATAGTACGCATGAATGAAAAAAGTGTATGTGTGATTCGCTGAGTTTTATATAAAAAGCACAGCCTAAATTAATACAGGGAGGTTTACCGATGAAAGACCAATCAACATTGCCTCTATACCAGCTGTTTATTCACCCGAAAGACTTAATGGAGCTGAAAAAAGACATTTGGGATGATGATCCGGTGCCCGCGGTGCTGAGAGTGAATCAAAAACGGCTTGACATTGATCTGGCGTACCGCGGCTCTCATATAAGAGATTTTAAGAAAAAATCGTATCATATCGCTTTTTATTCGCCGAAAACATTTCGCAGGGCGAAAGAGATACATTTAAACGCTGAATACAAAGATCCGTCGATGATGCGGAATAAGCTGTCTCTCGATTTCTTCGCGGAGCTTGGGACGCTGTCACCAAAGGCGAATTTCGTAACCCTGCAAATCAATGGCAGACATGAGGGGGTGTATCTTGAGCTGGAGTCAGTGGATGAATATTTTCTGGCGAAACGGAATTTGGCGGACGGCGCTGTTTTTTACGCGGTTGATGACGACGCCAATTTCTCCCTCGTCAGTGATCTGGAGCGGGATACGAAAACATCGCTCGAACTTGGTTATGAAAAGAAAACGGGAACGAAAGAAGACGATTTATACTTGCAGGATATGATCTATAAAATTAATACCGTGCCGAAGTCAGAGTTCAAGGGGGAGATCGTCAAACACTTGGACGTCGATAAGTATTTGCGGTGGCTTGCGGGCATCGTGTTTACCTCAAACTACGATGGATTTGTTCATAATTACGCTTTGTACCGGAATCATGAAACGGGACTTTTTGAAGTCATTCCGTGGGATTACGATGCGACGTGGGGAAGAGACATTCATGGTGATCGGATGGAGGCCGATTATGTCAGAATACAAGGGTTTAATACCTTGACTGCAAGGCTTCTGGATGAACCGTATTTCCGCAAAGCGTACAAACGGCTTTTGGAAGAGACGCTTCAGACCCGGTTTACTATTGAACATATGAAGCCGAAGGTCATGTCACTGTATGAGCAGATCAGGCCGCATGTCGCGAAGGATCCATATAAGAAAGAAGAGATTGATTGCTTTGACCGGGAGCCTGAAGTGATTTGCGAATACATTAAGGAGCGGTCAGCCTTCATCAGCAGTGAGTTAGAGCGGTGGAATATCTGATTTGGAAATGAAGAAAGATTTTTTACAAATAGGCTGGTGAATCAGTTCCCGAAAATAATCGTGATACGTATATATGCATTATGCTTTTTACATTATGAGAAAAATGACTAGGAGGACAATAGATGAAACGCAATACGAAGCGGCAGCGGTCTGATGACAACTTTTTGCATGCGATGGAAGGAAAAGTAATTACTGTCTACCGGGGAGGCCCGGAGTCCAAGACAGGGAGATTAGCAGACATTCAATCGGATTATATCGCTCTTCAGGTTGATAATAAAATCGTTTATTATCAATGGAAACACGTGAAAAGTGTGACGGAAAATACGAGTGAAACCGTATCGCCGGCCGAAGCGGCAGAATGTGAAAAAGCTGATGATTTTCAAGATCTGATCAGCCGGATGACCAATCGCACGGTGCAATTGAATCAGGGAGGTCCGGAATCGAAAAGAGGAAAGCTTCACGAAACAGGGGATGATTTTCTCGTGCTGGAAACGGAAGATGACGGAATCGTATATTTTAACGCCGATCATGTCAAAAGCATCAGCGCGGAACAAGAAGAGGACGGCCAAGAGGAGGAGCGCCCGGAATTTGAAATGGCTGATGATTTTCACGGCATATTTAAACGCCTGATCCACAAATGGGTATCCATCAACCGCGGAGGTCCTGAAGCCGTTGAAGGTATACTTGTGGATAATTCCGACGGCCACTACACTCTTGTGAAAGATAAAGAAGTGCTGCGGATCTATCCTTTTCATATCAAGAGCATCAGCGAAGGGGCAAAAGGAGCAGCTAAAAAAGAGGAGAATAAAGACGACGAGAATAAAGGTGAGAAAGAGAGCGCCGAAGAAGAAAAGCCGCATGAGGAAGAATCACGCGAAGAGCAGCGTACTTCCTCTAAAAAGTCGAAAAGATCGTCAAGATCCGTTCGATCTTCAAAACGGGAGGAAGAGAACTCTTATAGCTACGCCACTGTATTAAGGACAATAGATTATCGGTGGAAACACGGCCGTAAATGATTGGAAAGATTGTCCGTAAACGCGGGAGAGGGGGGAATGAAATGGCTGGATTAAGCAGATTTCTGGATAAACAAGTCGATATTGAGATATCGGGGAATACGACATTTTCAGGAACTCTTTTGGATATCGGTCAGGATATCATTGTGATTCATGACGGCCGGACGTTTCTTTATATTCCGCTGCTGCACCTTCAGAGGATGACATTGACGCTCCCGGACGAAGAGAATAAAGAACCGTACGCAAGAAAAAAAAGTCCGCATCCCGAAAAACAGGAACATTCCTTTTCTTACCGGAATACCCTCCAGCATATAAAAGGCAGATTCACAGAAATATTTGTTACGGGAGACCGTTCCATTCATGGGTATGTGACAAGTGTTTTAAATGATTATTTTGTTTTCTTCTCTCCGGTTTATAAGACTCTTTTCATCTCGATGCATCATTTGAAATGGCTGACACCCTATTCCGATGAGCAGACGCCGTATACATTAAACAGTTCAGAGCTGCCGGTTGTTCCCGCTAATGTGCCCCTCGTCCGGAATTTTGAGGAGCAATTAAAAAGATATATCGGGAAGCTGATTATTCTGGATTTAGGAGATATACCGAATAAAGTCGGGCTGTTACAGGATGTCTCAGATAATATTCTTGAATTGACCAATGCAGACGGAGATACTGTTTTTTGGAAATTGAATCATTTAAAAACCATGCACCTGCCATAAATGATAAAACTGCCTCTCTTATACAGCAGGCAGTTTTTTTCATCAGGGCTAAAGGTAAATCCAACTGATCCAAACATATAAAACGGTAATGGTAAACACGACGGTGAGAGGGACAACGATAATGGTCGTTTTGATATATTCTGACCAAGAAACTTTTTCGCCGTGCTGTCTGATGATATGCATCCAGATCAGCGTGGCTAATGTCCCGATCGGCAGAAGCAATGATCCGATATCACTGCCGATAATATTAGCCAAATAAATGATCTTTACGGTTAATGGGTCGATGGACATTTCAGTTAAGGTCAAAGTGCTGATCATTAAGGCGGGATGGTTATTGAACAAATTAGAGAGGACGGATGTAGCGATGCCCATAATAGATGCGGCGTGGGCAATGCTTTGTGAGACATAAGGCTCAATAGACTGAACAAGCAGCGCCGTAAGTCCGATATTATGCAGTCCGTAGATGATAATGTACATCGTGAAGGCAAAAATAAAGATATGCCAAGGCGCTTTCCTTAATAAGTCTGCCGGTCCGATTTTTAAATAAATCCATCTCCAGCCAAGCAGGATGACTGAACTGATGACAGCCACGAGCGAAACGGATATGCCGTTGTAAGAAGCTGCAAACAGACTGATCCGGACGAACAATACAAATGCCAAAACACAAAACATGATGTTCGTACGGCTGTTTTGGGTCGGGTCCGGCGGAGGCTGAAGCGGATGATATCGTTTGTGTTCCAGCGAGTCAAAATGAACCGGAATATCGGGGAGCTGTTTCGGCAAACGGCGGTAAAAAACGGCAAACAGCAGAAAGGCCATAAACACCAGTCCCAGCGTGCCGGGGATAAACATCATATTGGTGTACAAATAAAGGTCCATGCCTATCATTTTGAGAGAAATTAAATTGACGATATTACTGACGCCGATCGGGGTGCTTGCCGCCGTCGCAATTAATACGCCGCTTATTAAATACGGTGTTTTTTGATGTCTTTTAAGTCCGAGATATTGTAAGACCAACAGTAAAATAGGAGTGGTGATTAAGACGCTGCCGTCATTATTCAGAAAGAGCGTCATTGAAAAACAGAGCAGGTTGGTCAGCCAAAAAAGCCGGATGCCCGATCCCTTGGCGCGGTGAAGCAGTTTGGCCGCCGCCCAGTTAAAAAAACCGAAGCTTTCCAGCGCGATCGCCATAATCATTGTGGAGATAATGGTGATTGATGCTCCGGTGACTTTTGACCCTATATCCCCCAAATCATGAAAGGAAACGGTTCCGCATAACAAAACGAGAATGGCGCCCAGCGACGCCGGAACGGCTTCATTTAATCCCCCGGGTCTCCAAAAGATAAAAATAATGGTCACAAAGAAAGAAATCAGGGTCAAAATGACGGTAATATGTGTAATGTGTTCTGCCTCCTTTTAGATGGGTCATTGCCGCCCCGTTATTTTTATCCCTCCTGATCAGTTGTACTGTATGTATACGGGTACAGGTCGTAAGGTGTACTGAGCGTTTCTACCAATTTAGTAAAATTCCATAAAAGCACAAAAAAAGAGGCTGCTTTCGGCGGCCCTCTTTTTTATGCATTTTCCTTATCCGCCTGCAATAAAGCCTGGCGTTTATTCATAATATCCAGAAAATGTTTCAGAATCGGATTTTGATTATCCTTGCGGTAGGCAATGACCCATTCGGCAGTGAGCTGCACCTGATTAATGCCGCGGTAGGCGACTTCGAGATTAAACAGCTTTTTAGCAGAAGAAGGCACGAAGGTTACACCGATACCGGCACTAACCAATCCGATCACCATTTGATACTCCGTCGCTTCCTGAACGATTTTCGGTTTGAAGCCCGCCTGCTCGCAGTAGTTTACAAACTCTAGGTATAAAGTCGGCCATGTTTCTTTCGACAGTGTGATAATCGGTTCATTTTTTAAATCGTGAATGTCGATTGTCTGTTTAGCGGTAAGCGGGTGCTGCTTCGGCAAAGCCAGAATGCACGGGCTGCTCTGCACCTTTTCCATATGTAACGCGGAATGCTGTAAAGGCGGATGAAGGATGCCGATATCAATGTTCCCCTTCAGAAGTTCTTCCTGCTGTCTGAAAGAAGAAATTTCACGCAGATCAAGCTTGACGGAGGGGAATTTTTCGCGGAATTCCCGAATGATCGGCGGCAGAAATTCATATGTGGCCGAGCCGACAAAACCGACGACAAGGCGGCCGAGCTCTCCCCGCGCCGTTCTCTGCGCCATTTCAATCGCTTTGTCTATTTCTTCGATCGCGTTTCTGCTGTGTTTTAAAAAACTTTCTCCGGCAGCTGAAAGCTCTACAACCCGTTTCGTGCGCTTTAATAAGGTCACGCCGACTTCCTTCTCAAGCTGTTTGATCTGCTGGCTGAGAGGCGGCTGTGTCATATTTAACCGAAGCGCAGCTTTGCCGAAATGAAGTTCTTCGGCAACGGCAATAAAGTATTGAAGATGGCGAAGCTCCATCCTTATCCATTCCTTTCTCTTTGTTAATTATTCGTGAAACATATTAATCATACGGCGAATTGATATTGGAGGTCAATTTCCAAAGAGTGTATAGTGAATAATATCACAAATTACTTAAAATTTTATATTTAATATGCATAATAAGGAGTGAGGGTGTTGGCAAAAGCAACAAATGAACTAAAAACCTCTGGAAAAAATCGGGGGGCGGAGCTTGTTGTTGATTGCTTAGTGGAGCAAGGTGTCACACATGTTTTTGGCATTCCGGGTGCAAAAATTGATGCAGTATTTGATGCGTTAAAAGATAAAGGACCTGAACTGGTTTTATGCCGTCACGAACAGAACGCTGCATTTATGGCTGCGGCTGTCGGAAGACTGACTGGAAAACCAGGCGTTTGTCTCGTTACTTCAGGCCCGGGGGCATCCAACTTGGCGACCGGCTTGTTAACGGCTAATACAGAAGGTGATCCGGTAGTGGCGCTGGCGGGTAACGTAATTCGTGCAGACCGTTTAAAACGGACACACCAATCATTGGACAATGCGGCGCTATTTCAGCCGATTACAAAATACAGTGTAGAAGTACAGGAAACAGGGAATATACCAGAAGCGGTAACAAACGCCTTCAGGGCAGCGTCAGCAGGTCAGGCAGGCGCGGCTTTCGTGAGCTTTCCGCAGGATGTTGTGAATGAAATCACAAATGTGAAAAACGTACGCAGCGTGCCGGCGCCGAAACAAGGCCCTGCACCGGAAGAAGCGGTCAGCGCGGCTATCGCGAAAATCCAGACGGCGAAACTTCCCGTTCTGTTAGTCGGCATGAAAGGCGGAAGACCGGAGGCGGTAAAACAAATCCGCAAACTGCTTGCCAAAACAAAACTGCCTTTCGTAGAAACGTACCAAGGGGCCGGCACATTGTCCAGAGAGCTGGAAGACCAATATTTCGGCCGGATCGGACTGTTCCGCAACCAGCCGGGCGATCTTCTGCTTGAACAGGCGGATGTCGTATTAACGATCGGTTATGATCCGATTGAATACGATCCGAAGTTCTGGAACGTAAACGGTGACCGTGCTATTATCCATCTTGACGAAATCCAGGCCGATATTGATCATGCCTATCAGCCGGAATTAGAATTATTAGGCGATATCGCCGCTACGGTTAAACAAATTGAACACGACGCTGTGACATTTGATATGGGCAGCCGTGAACAAGAAGTGCTGAGCGAATTAAAACAGATGCTCACAGACAGCGAGAAGGCGCCAAGCGACCATAAATCCGACAGAGTGCATCCTCTGCAAATCGTCCAAGAACTGCGCAATGCAATTGATGACGACGTAACCGTCACTTGCGATATCGGTTCTCACGCGATCTGGATGTCCCGCTACTTCCGCGCTTATGAGCCGCTGAAACTGTTGATCAGCAACGGCATGCAGACATTGGGCGTAGCGCTTCCTTGGGCGATTGCCGCCACATTGGTGAATCCGGGTGAAAAAGTCGTATCCGTTTCAGGAGACGGAGGATTCCTGTTCTCTGCAATGGAATTGGAAACGGCAGTCCGCTTAAAAGCGCCGATCGTTCACCTTGTATGGAATGACAGCACATATGATATGGTCGCATTCCAGCAAATGAAAAAATATAACCGTACATCGTGCGTAGATTTCGGAAACATTGACATCGTAAAATATGCAGAAAGCTTCGGCGCCACCGGCTTGCGCGTTGAGTCACCGGAACAGCTGGCAGACGTGCTGCAAAAAGGCTTGAACACAGAAGGCCCTGTCATCATTGACATTCCTGTCGATTACAGTGACAATGTCCATTTATCAAGCGACATGCTTCCGAAGCAATTCAAAGAAAAAATGAAAGCAAAAGCTCTCTAGCACTCTGCGCACCATGACCTGTTTTCTAAAACAGCCCAATTTAAAAGGAGTGAAGGGAATATGAAAAACGCAAGCGACATCCATATGATGAGCCGCGGAGAAAAAGGCTCACCTGAGGATCAGATCTATCAAGTCTCAACAATGACATCTCTGCTGGACGGAGTATATGACGGAGATTTTGATATGGCTGACATTCCGAAGTTCGGTGATTTCGGAATCGGCACGTTCAACAAACTGGACGGCGAATTAATCGGATTTGACGGAGAATTTTACCGTCTGCGCGGCGACGGAACGGCTACGCCTGTTAAAGGCGGAGACCTGTCACCATTCTGCTCATTCACATTTTTCACGCCTGATATGACGCATACGATCGAGGGCGAAATGACCCGTGAAGAATTCGAGCAGGAAATCGCCAGCCTTCTGCCTAGTAAAAACTTATTTTATGCGATCCGTTTAGACGGCGTATTTAAAAAGGTGCAGACAAGAACGGTAGAACGCCAGGAGAAACCGTACGTTCCGATGATTGAAGCGGTGAAAACACAGCCTGTGTTCAACTTTGACGACATTCAGGGTACAATCGCCGGCTTCTGGACGCCGGGTTACGCAAACGGCATCGCTGTTTCCGGATACCACCTGCACTTCATTGATGAAGGACGCAATTCCGGGGGACACGTGTTTGACTATGTCATTAAAAATTGTAAAGTGACCATTTCTCAAAAAATGAATATGAACCTCAAGCTTCCGAATACGGCGGACTTTTTCAACGCAAATTTAGATAATCCGAATTTTGCGAAGGATATCGAAACAACCGAAGGAAGCCCGGAATAAATTAAAAAAGAAAGCCTCATTTTTCTCGGGGGCTTTCTTTTTATTTGGCTGAACCGGCAAAGATTAGGTAAAATACAGTCAAAAGGGAAAGGTGTGGTAGCTGTGAAAGTATTGGTATTAGCGGTTCATCCTGACATGAACAACTCAGCGGTCAATAAGGCGTGGACAGAAGAATTAAAAAATCATGATGACATCACGGTCCGTGAGCTTTATAAAGAATATCCGGACGGGAAAATAGATGCGGAAAAGGAACGGCAGCTGTGTGAACAGTATGACCGGATCGTATTTCAATTCCCGCTGTACTGGTACAGTGCGCCTCCGCTTTTAAAAACATGGATGGATCATGTGCTGGCGTATGGCTGGGCTTACGGTTCCAAAGGAAAGGCGCTGCACGGCAAAGAATTGCTGCTGGCTGTTTCTGTAGGTGCCGGAGAGGATGCATATCAGGCAGGCGGGTCCAACCATTTTTCACTGAGCGAGCTCTTAAGGCCGTTTCAGGCAATGGCTAATTTTACGGGTATGACCTATTTGCCGGCTTTCGCGATGTACGGGGTAAGCAGCGCCGATGCTGCGGCTATTCATGACAATGCAAAACGCCTGGCGGATTACATAAAGAAGCCATTTTAGAGTCGTATGCATTCATCTTCATCCGACAATATTTCCTGAGAAATATTTCGAACCTTAGACGTTTCTGACTGCCCAAGAAAGAAAAAACGGATTTCGCGCTGAATTTGCGAAATCCGTTTTGCTATTATGTCAGTTTTTGCAGATCTTTTGTGCTGATATATCCCGTTGCGCCCCCGTAATCGACAAGCGCCCAGCCGAAGTCAATGCCGCCGCCGGCTGTCTTTTTCCATCCGAGGAAAGAAACGCTCGTGTTTTTAGCAAGGGAAGCTTTGACCGCTTGTTTGTCTGTATATACTTTTGTTTTTGCCGTTGTTTTTACGGTTGTTGCTTCTTTAACAATATAATGAGTAGATACAAATCCTGTTTTTCCGTTTTTATAATGTACTTTTGCCCAGTCAGCGTTCTGGAATGAAACGATCTTTAAGCTGTCGCCTAAATGAAGGGTATCAGCTCTCGGACTGGCTGCTGATGCTTTTGTTCTGACGTTCAATGCTTCCGCGGAAACGAGATAAGAGTCAAGCGGGTAGCTGTACAGATCGTCAATTTTGACCGCTTCCTGCGCGTGTGTCTCCGAAAGAGGCGTTATTCCGGCAGCTGAAGCCGCTGTTATTCCCGCTGCAAGGGTCAGAATGGATGCCGCTTTGGCTGTTTTCTTCATCTGTATCTCTCCTTTTACTTCATCCTTTCACGTTTTATCGGAAGTCTAAACATCGGCCGGTTATTTTTGTGTTTGAAGTTTCAATGGAGCGGAAATGGTTTTTTTGACTTTTTCTCCTTTGAGCACCTGCTCCGCCGCTTCGGCCGCCAGTTTTCCGATCAGCTCCGGCTGCTGGGCGACCGTGGCTGTCAGCTTTCCGTTTTTAATGGAAGAAATCGCATCTTTATTTCCGTCGAAACCGACGACCAAAATGTGTTTGCCCGAGCTGTTAATCGCTTCGAGCGCGCCGAGTGCCATTTCATCATTATGGGCGAACACGGCTTTAATATCCGGATGTCCCTGCAGCAGGTTTTCCATGACGGTCAATCCTTTTGTACGGTCAAAATCCGCCGCTTGCTTTGTTACGACATCCAGCTTTTTGTCGGCAATATGATGAAAGCCCGTTCCGCGTTCCCGTGTCGCGGATGCGCCCGGCACCCCTTGCAATTCCGCCACTTTGGCGCCTTTTCCGAGCTGATCGGCGAGGTAGTCAGCCGCTATTTCTCCTCCTTTGACATTGTCAGAGGCGACAAGCGTTTCGACTTTGCCGTGTTCGGCTGAACGATCAAGCGCAATGACGGGAATGCCGAGGGAATTTGCCGATTCGACGGCTGTTGAAATCGCTGAGGAATCGGTCGGGTTGATCAGCAGCGCATCGACTCCCTGCTGGATCAAATCTTCTACGTCATTTGACTGTTTAGATGAATCATTTTGGGCATCGACAATAATGACCTTCATGCCCCGTTTTTTGGCTTCCTTTACAACGCCTTCTTTTAATGAAACGAAGAACGGATTGTTCAATGTGGAGACGGAGAGCCCGATAGTGAATTCTTTTTTATGTTTTGTGTTTGACGGTTTTGCCCATTGTGGCGGTTCAAGTGAACAGGCGGACAGCAAAAACAGTGATAATGCCGCGATCGTGATGATGGCTTTCTTCATAATGGTCCTCCTACTATGCCGATTTTTTGCGGTCCAGCAGCACCGCGATTAAAATGACGATTCCTTTGACGACGAGCTGATAAAAAGATGATACGCCGAGAAGGTTCAAGCCGTTGTTCAGCGTACCGATAATCAAAACCCCGATCAGCGTACCGATGATGCGCCCTCGACCGCCGGACAGGCTCGTTCCGCCGAGAACGACCGCTGCGATGGCGTCCAGCTCGTATGATTCCCCGGCCGTCGGCTGTGCGGAATTTAAGCGTGATGTCAGAATCGCTCCCGCCAGCGCCGATAATAAACCTGTCAGAGAATAGATCATGATCTTGATGCGGGGCACTTTGATTCCCGATATCAGCGCCGCTTTCTCATTGCCGCCGATGGCGTATGTCCGGCGGCCGAACGGTGTTTTGTGCAGAAGAACCCACAGGGCCGCAAATGCAATCAGCATCGTAATGGCAGGTACGGGAATACCGAGAAAATAACCGCGTCCGAATAATTGAAATGCGTAATTTGAACCGAGCCCCGTAATCGGATTTCCGTCCGTATAGACGAGGGTCAGTCCGCGAAAGACGGTCATTGTCGCCAAAGTGGCGATGAACGGCGCCATTTTTCCTTTTGTGATTAATAATCCGTTTATCATGCCGAGTACGGCGCCGATTACGCAGCCGATGATGACGGCTAAGATCGGGTCGATGCCTGTGACCATCATACCTGCGACCAATGCGCTCGATAAGGCGAGGATGGCTCCGACAGAGAGATCAATGCCTCCCGTTAAAATGACAAACGTCATTCCGAATGCAATCAGAGCGTTAATCGCAACCTGCCGAAGAAGGTTGAGAATATTGAGGGGTTCAAGAAAACTCGGGTTTAAAACGGAAACGATCAGCACAAGAATCAGTAAGCCGAGAAACGGACCGAGTTTTTGCGTAAAGGTGTGAATGGAAAATCGCTTTTGTTCAGTTGATGTCAATGGTTCAGTTTTCATACTGCTGCCCTCCCGTGGCAAGTGTCATGATGTGTTCTTGTGTTGCGCCGGCCGCATTGATTTCTCCGCTGATGCGCCCTTCGTGGACGACGATGATTCTGTCACTCATGCCGAGAATTTCCGGCAGCTCGGAAGACACCATGATGATGGCGACTCCGCGATCGGTCAGTTCATTCATTAATGAATAGATTTCCCTTTTCGCGCCTACGTCGACGCCTCTTGTCGGTTCATCAAGGATGAGAACTTTCGGGCCGATTCCAATCCATTTGGCGATGACGACTTTTTGCTGATTTCCTCCTGATAAATGCCGGGCGGCGGTTTCCGGAGATGCGGTCTTAATGGTCAGACGCTTGATGAGCAGCTCAACGAACTCCGCCTCGCGTTTTCGGTCAATGATGCCTTTCGGAGAGAAGCTGGTCAGGTTCGGCAATGAGATATTTTCACGAATGGACGTATCCAGCAGCAGCCCTTCATCTTTGCGGTTCTCCGTAATCAGGCCGAGTCCCTTGCGGATGGCATCGTACGGACCCCGAATGCCGGTTTTTCGGCCGGAAATCCAGATCTCTCCGGAATCGAGCCTGTCAATTCCGAACAGCGCCCTCATGATTTCTGTCCGTCCGGCACCCATTAAGCCGGAAACGCCGAGGATTTCTCCGGCGCTCACATGGAAACTGATCTGTGAAAAGCTTCCTTTTTTTGAGGCGTTTTTCACTTCGAGCACCTTATCGCCGAGTGACGGCGTGCGAGTCGGATACCGATCGGTCAGCTCCCGCCCGACCATTTTTTTGACCACTTCATCAAAATTAGTTTCTTTCATATGCGCCGTATCGACAGTGAGGCCGTCCCGCATAATGGTGATCCGGTCGCAAATCGAAAATATCTCTTCCATTCGGTGCGAAATATAGACGATGGATACGCCGTCCCGCTTTAACGCCGTCATCACGTCAAACAGTTTGCTGATTTCCCGTTCGGTCAGCGCCGCGGTCGGTTCGTCCATAATAATGACTTCGGCGTTTGTCATCAGCGCTTTGGCAATCTCAATCATCTGCTGCTGTCCGACGGAACATTGTCCGGCTTCCCGGTCAAGAGGAAGAGAGACTCCCAGTTTTTCAAGCTGTGATTTTGCTAGCGCTTTCATTTTCTTCGTTTCCAAAACGCCGAACGCCGTCGTCAGCTCTTTGCCGATAAAAAGGTTTTCAAGCACCGTCATGTCCGGCCATATATTCAGTTCCTGATGGATAAAGGCGATTCCGTGCTTTTCGGCTTCCTTTGGATTGGAGAAGCTCATATTTGTTCCGTTTATCGTAATGTTTCCCTTGTCGAGCCGGTAGAGCCCGGTGAGCAGATTCATTAACGTCGATTTGCCCGCTCCGTTTTCTCCCATTAAAGCGTGGATTTCTCCCGGCAGAAGCTCAAATGAGACGCCGGAGAGCACTTGGTTTTTGCCGAATGCTTTATGAATGTCTGTCATGCCGATGTGCATGCTGGATCCCTTCTTTCTAGAAAATCACACCCGCCTGCAGGATGCAGTTGGCGTATGGTGTCATTTCACCCGTTCGGATGACGGCTTTTGCTTTCTGTGTGAGCCGTTTGAATTCCTCGTGGGACATGTACTCGATCGTCTGCGCTGAGAAATGGCTTTCTATGAAACTTGCATTCTCAGGATTTGCGTCTTTGATCTCGGAAGCGGCGATCACCTTTTCGACTGCCATCTCCCCGGCTACCAGGCTGGTCACGTCCCGAAAGGCGGGAACGCCCGCCATTAAGGACAAATCAATTTTAGGGACGCCGTCAGGGACGGGGAGACCCGCATCTGCGATTGCGATGAGGTCTGTATGCCCCAGATCGGCCAATACTTTGGCAATGTGGCTGTTTAACATTCCGTGTTTTTTCATGACAGCAGCTCCTCAACTTCTTTTCTGGCCGGCATGCCGCCTTGGGCGCCGAAGTGCTGCACGGACAGGGAGGCGGCGCGGTTGGCAAACAGGAGCGCTTGCTCAATGTCCCGTCCTTCCGCGAGTGCGACGGCAAGTGCCGCATTAAAGGTATCGCCGGCTCCCGTCGTGTCGACCGCTTCTGCAGGGAAGGCGGGAACAAGCCGTTCCGCGGTGCCGTCTGAGTAGCGCACGCCTTGTTTTCCTTCGGTAATGAACAGTTTGCCGGGATAGCCGGCGAGCGCTTCTTCTTTCGTCCGGTCAGGAAATAAAATGGATGCTTCATGTTCGTTCGGCGTAAGATATGCGGCATCCTCAATCGTTGATTGTTTCAGCGGCCGGGCCGGCGCGGGATTCAGAATAACCGGAATTTGCTGCGCGCGGCAGTAGCTGCACACTTCTTCAACGGTTTCTTCAGGAATCTCCTGCTGGATCAGCACGATATCAATGCCGGGAAGTTTTGCCAGCGCACTTTTGGCATAATCGGGGGAGATGTCATCGTTTGCGCCTTTTACGACGACGATGCTGTTGTCTCCTTCAGCGAGCACAATATGAGCCGTTCCGCTTTTTTTATGTGTAACCGTTTCCATATAGTCCGTATTGACACCGTTTGCCTTCAGGTTTTCAATAATCGCTTTTCCGTAGCTGTCATTGCCTGCTTTTCCTACCATATATACGTTTGCGCCCAGGCGGGAAGCGGCTACGGCCTGATTTGCGCCTTTTCCTCCGGGCACGGTTTGAAAGTCTGTGCCCAGTACGGTTTCTCCGGCTTTCGGACGCCGTTCAGATGTGACGACCAGATCCATAGAACAGCTTCCGATAACACAAATTTCACTCATGGTGATCATCCTTTCTTGTCGTTTGTCTTCTTATGTAAGTCACGGGCATTTGAATGGCCGTCTCTTTCGGCGGCTCTTTCTTTATCAATTGCAGCAGCAGGTTTGCCGCTTGTTTTCCCATCTCATATGCAGGCTGGCGGATGGTTGAAAGCGGCGGAAACAAAAGCCTGCTCTGCGGAATATCGTCGTATCCGATGATCTGAATCTCCTCCGGAACTTTTTTGCCGAGCCGCAGTGCCTCATGGAGGACGGCAGCCGCCGCAATGTCGTTGCTGGCAATGACTCCGTCGGTTTCAGGGTATGCTGCAAACAATTCTTCTGCTAAAATGGCGGCATCCTTGATGGAAAATGAAGCGGCGGAGATGACATTGAACTGCGCGTTCGCTTTTTGCAGCACGTTAAGTGCGCCGTTAAAACGTTCCTGAGCGGTCGGAAGGTGGGCTGGGCCTTTGACAAGCGTGATGCTTGTGCTTTTGCCGCGAAGCATTTCCTCAGCCGCCCGTTTTCCGCCTGCCCGCCCGTCACTGAATACGGATGGGGCGCCTTCTTTTGTCCGGTCCAGAAATACGACCGGGTAAAGGCTGCCGCTGTATTCGGGAAGGTCGGGGTAATGGGTGGCCGCCAAAATACCGGCAACTTGATTTTGTTTAAATGTTTGCAGGTAGTCGAGTTCTTTTTCCAATTCTTCATCGCTGTTGCCGATGATCAGCCGGTATCCTTCCCGCTGCAACTCGTCTTCAGCGCCGCGGGCAAGCTGAGGGAAAAAGGGATTCGTAATATCCGGAAGCAAGAGCCCGACCAGTCTGGATTCTCTTTTATAAAGAGAGCGGGCAACTTCATTCGGATAATAATTCAGCTTCTCCATGGCAAGCATGACCTTCGTTCGTGTATCTTCATGCACGTAGCCGTTGTCATTGAGGACACGTGAAACCGTGGCAACAGAGACGCCGGCAGCGCCTGCGACATCTTTAATCGTTGCCAACAAACACTCCTCCTCCAACTATGTAACCGTTTACATAAAAAGAGTAACACGAATCATTTCGGTTGGCAACAAAAAAAGAGACCGGGGTCTCTTTTAGTTCACGATGCCGATTTGTGAGATATTCACTTTAATATCAGGGATTATCTCGATGGAAGGATAGACCCCACGCCAATTGAGCCGCTTGCCCCGCTCATAATAATGGGTTTGATATTTCCGGCCGATGCCGAGGATATCCGAGTTGTGCTCCTGAATATGGCTGATCACCGATCTGGCCTGGCTGTTCAAATTTGCTGAGGCTTGTTTGTTTATTTGGTCGATTGCCGTATAAGAATTCAGCTTGTCCTTTGGATATTCCAAGACGCGTGCATTCAGTTTTAAACGGATTTTCACTTTTATATGCTGCGGATCTGTATCTATAAATACAATCTTTCGCGTGGCATCCGTGATGCCGAGAGAAAGATAATTTTCAATATCCATTTTGTATTTGTCCCACAGCTTCAGATTAATATTAGCCGATTTATTAAATTGCCCGCTTAAAAGGGTCAGGAGGGTCGAATCCTGACCGAGCACCTCAGTCACTTTTCGCTGGCCGCTGAACAGGGCAGAACCCTCTACCTTTATCGTCTGTCCGTTAATCGATAAATAAGGAAGGGCGAAATCCTTATCAGCCGTCAGCATGCTTGAACGGATGGATTGCAAATTTTCCATGCTGATATTTGATTCCGCATTAGCGCTTGTTAATAAATTCGTTAAATACTTGCTGACGATCAATTTCTGCCGGACGATCAGCTTCAGCACTTCAATCGCCTCGCCGTCTTTTACAACCGCCGGATGAGCGAGAAGCGGGCTTTTCGGATCTCTGTAAAAGACATCGAGATAAGGAAAAAGCGGTTTTTCCGCCATTTTCTCACCGATTAATAAGACTCTTTGCTTGGACGTGTCAATGCGCTGGTCGACAAGCTTATCCAATTGAAACCGCGCTTCACGGATGGTGTGCCCGGAAGCGCTGAGCACCGTCGTAATGAATGAGCCGCCCGTTTCCTGTTCCGCCTGGGAGGACTGAACCTTCCGATAGGTGATGCCGATTTTATTTTTACCGTCATGATCAACATCAAGGCTTGCGGTCAGCACGAGAGAAATATCTTTCAGCAAATTTTGATCCCAGCAGCCCGCAAGTGTCAGGCTTGCGCACATGAGACTGATAAGAACCGCTTTTTTAATGCGCATGGCGGACACCCTTTTTGCGTACAAGGACAATCAATACCATAAACAACGGAAACAAATACACAAACACAATATCGGAAATGCGGAAAAACTGATCCAGCTGCTGTATCGTTTTATCTGTGCTTGTGGCCCAAATAGACAGAAGGAAGACGAGCAGGGCCAGCGGATAAACAAACCGGCTGTGATCTTTTTGATTGAACAGCTTGGCAATGCCGGTGCTTGCCAAGTAAAACACGTTGGCCAGCGTTGAAAAGACGGTCACGAACCAAAACGTCAAAAAGAGCAGATCCGTCCGTTCGATAATTCTGAATGAAACGGTTTTTAACAGGTACAGCACAGGCTCCGGGATCATTTTTATTTCTTCGGGGCTGATTGTGACAAAGCAAGTAAGGGTGATATACAGGTAATAAAGGATAATCAAGATGTTTGAAATCGTCAGTATTTTGTAGCGCTGGCTGACGGTGCAGTTGATTAGGGGCCCGATCACGAGCGCCGCCTGAAAGCCGGTAATGCTGACAAGTGTTTGCTGCATCCCGGTAAGCATGTCTTTTGCGGTTCCGTGAAAAATCGGCATAATGTATGTGATATCGGCTTTTCCCAGCGTGTATAAAAGCGGCAGAGAGATCAGCAGCAAAAACGGCGTTAAAATAAAGCTGAACCTGGCGATCGCATTCAGCGGAGCCTGGGCGATATAGACAGAACCGAGGATCAGCATTAAGCTGATCACCCAATTCGGAGTCTGAGGGAGCACCCAGATATCCAATATCCGTGTAAATACAGAAAGAATGAGCGTGCAGAGAAACGCGAAGTATAAAATATACAGCACCTGCACCCCTTTGCCGGCAAGTGTTCCGAACACCTCCTCCAGCATTTCGTACAGGTTCAGCTTCGGAAACCGGTGAAATAATATCATATACAGGCTGAATGTAAGCTGGACGAGCAATCCGGTAAGCAGAATGGAAATCCATCCGCTGCTTCCCGATTTCATCATCAGTAAATGGGGCAGCGCCAAAATGCCGATGCTGATCTGCGTCTGATTAATGAAAAACACGCCTTGAAGCCGGCTGATTTTTTTAGGCTTCATCTTTTCTCCACCCCCGAACATGTTTCATCTGCTTTGAGTCTTGCGGTCTCAAATAAAAAGGCCTTCTTTTAATAAACCAAGCCGGCAGCCGGATAAATGCATCCTTCAAGTCACTGAAATGAAACGGCGTCAGAGATGATAAATAAGGAACGCCGAGTGATTCAAGCTTGCACAGGTTCATCAGAATAAGCCCGAAGCCGAGTGCGATGCCGATAAAACCGAACGAGGATGCCAGAAACATAAGCGGAAATCTGAGCGTTCGGATGGACGTGCTCATTTCATATGAAGGAAGCACAAAAGAAGAAACAGCCGTAACGGCTACGACGATAATCATCATATTAGAAATGAGTCCCGCCTGAACGACTGCGTCACCGATCACGAGACCGCCGACAATGCCGATCGTCTGACTGATCGGTCTCGGCAGCCTGATACCGGCTTCGCGGATCAGTTCAATCGTAATTTCCATAATCATGGCTTCTATCAGCGGGGGAAAGGGAATATCAACAATCGAATTTTTCATGGTGATAATCAGATCGTTGGGAATGACTTCAAAATGAAACGCAATCAGCGCGATATAAAAAGCGGGCAGCGTAATCGCGATCATAAAGGCGAAAAATCTCAGCACTCTTAAAAAACTGGCAGAAATCCACCTCGTGCTGTAGTCGTCCGGAGATTGAAAAAAAGAAAAGAATGTGATCGGCGCAATCAAAGCCGACGGACTCCCGTCCATCATGATCAGTACACAGCCTTCCATCACGCATGCTTTTGCTTTATCCGGCCGTTCCGTATGAATGATCTGCGGAAAAATGGAAAACGAATTATCTTCTATTGATTCCTCGATAATCCCGGGCGCAAGCACGCTGTCTATACGCAAGTATGACAGGCGCCGCTTCACTTCCTCCACAATCTCCGGATTGGCGATATTCTCAACAAAGATAACCGCAACTTTTGATTTGGCTCTTTCCCCGATATCCATATAATGAACGGAGAGATGGCGGTCCTGTATGTGAAACCGCAGCTGATGAATGTTCGTTTCCAAACTTTCCACAAACCCGTCATGGGCGCCGCGGACGATACTTTCAGATTCGGGTTCCATAATGGAACGCAGCGGATTCTGGCCGACGGAAAACAGCTTCGCTTTCCTCGATGCATCGCTGAGAAAAACAACCTGTCCTGCCAAAATCCCGTCAATGAGTTTTCTGATTTCATCCGTTTCCGCACTGCTGACGGCATTCATCGTTTCCTCAAGCGGGCCGTTCTGCAGGGTGTCGCTTAACAGAAACTCATTCAGCTTCTGTTCTTCTATCATCTGTTCAATATAAAAGAAAGCGGTATGACGGTCCTGCAGTTTGATCCTTCGTATTTTAAAATCACCGCAAACACACATCAGCTCCTGCATTTCCCGTACAGCCGATTCAAAATCGCCGGGAATCCGTTTGTTTTGTTTATCCGCAGACATCAGACCGCCTCCTTTCCTGGTTATCTGTAGTTTTCAGCGGGTATTCCTTTTTTATGCATTTTATAAAATAGAGGAGTTCCTCGATGTTTTACCAAGAACTTCACAATTATGGATGAATATTTCTTGAACGAATATAAAGATTTATTAAAATTATTTCAAAAGAGTGATAAACGTCCTGTAAATGGTTTAAAAGGAGAAAGGCTTTCCGCATATAAAATGTGTATTTCTTGTAAACACTCCGGACCCGTCTTTTTCTGTCATGTATCAGTCATTCCGCTAGTTATTTTGGAATGGGACTGAAAGCAGGATACGGGGGAAAAATGAATGACTTTAAGACCTTATCCTTAACAAAACAGGCAGTCTGCACACAGCGGACAGAGAGTCCCAAAACGTATGCGCAGTGCGAAAACCGCTGATACAAACGGGCTGGAAAAGATGGATTATCATTACATCTTTTTCTTCCGGAACGCGAATAGTTCCATTGGTCCAAATGAATTTCTGCGCGAAAATGTAAACGCATTCATTTTTCTTTTGAAAAATTGAAGTAAGGTTGAAGTCCTGCCTATTCCCAAAAAAAGCAATTCGATAATAGGAAGAATAGCGTCACTAATAGAGAAGTTTGGCTCAGTGAAAGCGGGAAGATTATGTTACATAATGCCGATTGAGAATTCATAGTGAAGCTATATACTGATGAATGAATTTATCAATACAGAAGGAGATGTCAAAAATCAATGTGGTTACTCATTATAGCCTGTGCTGCCGTACTAATCATCGGAATCATTGAAAAAAGGCGGCATCAGAAGAATATCGATGCTCTGCCAGTACGCGTCAATATTAATGGTATCCGCGGAAAGTCAACCGTAACGAGGCTGACGACCGGAATACTGATGGAGGCGGGCTACAAAACAGTCGGAAAAACGACGGGAACAGATGCAAGGATGATCTATTGGGATACACCTGAGGAGAAACCGATCAAACGGAAACCGCAGGGCCCGAATATCGGCGAGCAAAAAGAAGTAATGAAGGAAACCGTAGAACGGGGCGCCAATGCCATTGTCAGTGAATGTATGGCGGTAAACCCGGATTATCAGATTATCTTTCAGGAAGAACTCCTTCAAGCCAACATCGGCGTCATCGTGAATGTGCTTGAAGACCATATGGACGTCATGGGGCCGACGCTTGATGAAATCGCTGAAGCATTTACCGCGACGATACCGTATAACGGTCACCTTGTCATTACAGACAGTGAATACACAGACTTCTTTAAAGAAAAAGCCGCAGAGCGGAATACCGAGGTCATTATTGCGGATAACTCTAAAATTACAGATGAATACCTTCGAAAATTTGAATATATGGTCTTTCCTGATAACGCTTCCCTTGCGCTCGGCGTTGCCCAGGCTCTTGGGATAGATGAAGAAACGGCGTTTAAAGGAATGCTGAATGCGCCGCCTGATCCTGGCGCCATGAGAATCCTGCCGCTGCTCAGCACGAAGGAGCCCGGTCATTTCGTAAACGGCTTTGCCGCAAATGATGCATCTTCTACTTTAAATATATGGAAACGTGTAAAGGAAATCGGCTACCCGACAGATGAACCGATCGTTATCATGAACTGCCGCGCCGACCGTGTGGACAGAACGATTCAGTTCGCAAACGACGTGCTTCCGTACATTAAAACGAAGGAACTCATACTCATCGGCGAGACGACAGAACCGATCGTCAGAGCTTATGAAGAAGGCAAGATTCCTGCCGATACATTGCACGATCTGGAATATAAATCAACAGACGAAATCATGGACGTGCTGAAAACAAGAATGCAAAACCGTGTCATATATGGCGTGGGCAATATCCACGGTTCAGCGGAACCATTAATTGAAAAAATTCAAGAGTATAAGGTGAAACAGCTCGTTAGCTAGGAGGAAAAGGAAAAATGTTCGGATCAGATTTATACATCTCACTTATTTTAGGCGTGTTAATCAGTTTAATTTTCGCGGAAAAAACAGGTATCGTACCTGCCGGTTTAGTCGTGCCGGGTTATTTAGGACTCGTTTTTAACCAGCCGGTCTTTATTTTACTCGTATTGTTAGTGAGTCTTCTTACATACGTGATCGTCAAATACGGTTTATCCAGATTTATGATTTTGTACGGACGCAGAAAATTCGCAGCTATGCTGATAACGGGAATCTGCTTAAAAATCGCCCTTGATTTCCTTTACCCGATCGTACCGTTTGAGATATCAGAATTCCGAGGAATCGGTATCATCGTACCGGGTCTGATCGCCAATACCATTCAGAAACAGGGATTAACGATTACATTTGCCAGCACGCTGTTCTTAAGCGGCGCAACTTTTGCCATTATGTTTGCTTACTACTTAATCTAATGTAAGGTGTGTCAAACGATGAAAAAACAATTAAGCTTTCAAGAAAAACTGCTCAAGCTGACCAAACAGCAGAAAAAGAAGACCAATCTTCACGTTTTTATCGCGCTGCCGATCGTCTTTTGCCTGATGTTCGTCTGCATCCTGACAGGGAAGGCGGAAACGCCGAGTGTGAAAAGAAATGCCGATGACCTTGTATCAGCCTCATTCGTCGGAGATATTATGATGGGCCGGAATGTCGAGAAAGTGACAAAGCATAAAGGCACGGAGAGTGTCTTCCGTTACGCAAAGCCATTCTTCGAAGCATCCGACTATGTGTCGGGGAACTTTGAAAACCCGGTTACATATAAAAAGAACTACAAAGAAGCAGAAAAAAATATCCACCTTCAATCAAACAAAGATGCCGTAAAAGTATTGAAGGACATGAATTTCACCGTTCTCACGGCAGCCAACAACCATGCGATGGATTACGGCCCTCAAGGAATGCGGGATACGGTTGAAGAGTTTTCAAAGCAAAATCTTGAACTTGTCGGTGCGGGCCTCACGCTGAAGGAAGCCGAGCAGAACATTTCGTATCAAGATGTAAACGGAATCAAAATCGCAACACTGGGTTTCACTGATGTTTCCGGAAAAGGCTTTGCAGCTAAACGAAATGCGCCGGGTGTGCTTCCGGCCGATCCAGAGCTGTTTATTCCGATGATTTCTAAAGCCAAAAAGAAAGCAGATCTTGTCATTGTTCAAACACACTGGGGACAGGAATATGATAATGATCCGAATGACAGACAGCGCCAATTGGCAAGAGCAATGTCAGATGCCGGAGCGGATATTATCGTCGGACACCATCCGCACGTGCTGGAACCGATCGAAATGTACCACGGCACCGTTATTTTCTACAGCCTGGGCAACTTCGTATTCGACCAGGGGTGGACAAGAACGAGAGACACGGCGCTTGTTCAATATCATCTGCAGAAAAACGGCACGGGACGCTTTGAAGTCACGCCGATGAATATTCATGAAGCGACGCCTGCGCCGGTTAAAAAAGGCAGCATCAATCATAAAACGATCGTACGTGAACTGACGAAAGAATCGAATTTCGATTGGAGCGTCAAGGATGGAAAATTAACGTTTGATGTGGATCACAGCGATATCTTAAAAAAGAAAGCGGAGTGAAAAACAAATGAAAATCATTAAAGCGGGATGGCCGTTTGCCGCGATCATTATGGTATTTATGTTTATGTCTGCGTTTAAATACAATGATCAGCTCACAGATCAGGAAAAACAAAAAATTGACACGGAAATGCAAAAAATTCAGCAAGAGGACACAGCGGGCGCAAAATAAGCGCATGATTCCGCTTGCCGGCATATTGTTTGTTCCGAATCCAGTAAAGAATGCCCATAACGGGCATTCTTTTTTTGTGTGCTCTCCTAAACATTTGTTAAAAGTTACCGATGTAAAAACTACTAAAAATGAGGAGAGTGAATAGAAAACATGCTCACAAGCTGGAGGAAGTACATCCTTGCCGGCCTTATGTTCTGTCTTGTGGCACCCGCAGTAACGAGAACGGAAATTGCTGAAGCGGATTCTCAAGTTTCTGTCCTGATGGTTTCAGACGCGCAAAAACTTGTCGGAAATAAATATGTTTACGGAGGCGAAGAGCCTGAGGACGGTTTTGATCCGTCCGGATTGATGCATTATCTTTTCAGCAGGCAGAACATCCATCTGCCGAGAACGGTCAGTGATCAATGGAAAGTCGGAGCCGCCGTCAAAGAAAATGACCTTTTACCGGGAGATCTTGTGTTTTTTAAAAAGTCGGATTCAACACAAAACGCGCCCGTCCATAACGGTCTTTATATCGGAAACGGAGAGATGATACACAGTTCTCCGTCAGAAGGCGTAACCGTCACACGCTTTCAAAAAAGCAGTTATTGGATGAATTTATATCTTGGTGCAAAGCGGATTACAAAAGATCCGGAACTGGCTGATGACCCGATCGTTCAGGAGGCAGCCCGTTACCTCGACATTCCGTATGTATTTGGCGGAAGCACGCCCGAGGAGGGATTCGACTGTTCGGGGCTGGTCCAATATGTTTTTGAAAACAAGCTTCACATTTACCTGCCGAGATCAGCGGAACAGCAGTGGCTGGTCGGTGAGAAAATCAAACTGAGCGGCATAAAGCCCGGGGACGTGATTTATTTCAGCGACACGTATAAAAAAGGAATTTCCCATGCGGGCATTTATGCGGGAGAAGGAAGGTTCATCCAAGCAAGCCGCTCCGCAAAAGTCACCATTTCTTATTTGTCGGAAGATTACTGGAAAAAACATTTTACAGGGGTGCGCCGATTCAGCAATTTAGCCATTTCTAAAGAAAATCCCGTTGTGTCCACAGCGGCCGATCATATCGGAATTTCTTATCTGAAAGGCGGCGTTTCACCGGAAACCGGCTTTGATACGGCGGGATTTGTTCAATACATCTATCAAAAAGCGAAAGGAATCAGCCTGCCGCGTTATGCGGACAAGCAGATGCAGGCGGGCGTTCCGGTCGATAAACAAGATCTGAAGCCCGGCGATCTGGTCTTCTTTAAAGCGGAAAGCCTGAATCCGGCCATTTATATCGGGAACGGACAAGTGATTCATGTCACCGTGTCCGCAGGCGTTACCATAACAAATATGAACACAAGCGCTTATTGGAAGGACAAATATGCGGGCGGCATCCGGCTTCCGTAAAAAAAGACGTCAGAGAGTGTCTCTGACGTCTTTTTCTTTTACCGTTTCGGCGCTCTGTATCCGGCCGCTACCGCATCCTCTACGGAACAGAACATTTCCGCGGGATCTGTCGTCCGATCGTAGTATGTACTTCCCGGCGTGTGATAAATGCCGTTCCGGCTGCCTTTAATGTCGCATCCCTGTGAGGTGCCGGCTGCTTTCGTTTCGGCATGTCCGCCGGAGGAAGGGGCGTTGTTTTGCGCCGTTTCCGCGTTTTCGGATGTTTTTGTTTCTGCTTTCTGCCGCTTTAAAGTTTTATTTTCTGACTGAAGCGTTTCAGCGGTCTTTTCGAGCTTCTTTTGTGAATCTTTTAGTTTCTCATTGTCTTGTTTGAGTGATTTGTTTGTTTTTTTCAGCTCACTTATCTCTTGGCTGAGTTTGCTGAGTTTTTCTTCATTGCCGGCTTCGGCTTCGGATTTCTCCTTTTCGGCCGCGGCACTGATGCTTTCATATTTTTTCTCAAGCGCCTGGTGTTCCTTCGTCAATTTTTGATAAGCGGTATCAAGGGTGCTGTATTTCTCCTCTGCCTTCACGGCCGAGGCGTCCGGCTCTGCGAGGGAGGCGCCGGTCAGAAGCAGGATAAATCCGCCGATGAGAAGGGGCCAAAACAGCTTTTTTGAAAAATGTTTTTCTTTTTTTGCCGCTTTGCATATGAGATGGAAAATTCCGTATCCGACTGCGCAGAGAAAAGCTAAACATCCTATAATAGCGATTGCATTCGACATCATGAAACTCCTTTTTTCTTTATCTTACAATTTATTTTCATTTTTGGGAATTCCTTTTTTGGAAAACGTGAAAAGCCAGGCCGTGAAAGACCTGGCTTTTTCCTTTTATTGATCGTTGTCGAGAAGTCGGTTGATGAAATATGCGACGCCGTTTTCATCGTTGCTTTTTGTAATATACGTGCTTTTTTCCTTCAGTTCATCAATCGCATTGCCCATGGCGATGCGGTTTCCCGCCGCTTCAAACATGGAGAAATCATTCGGGCTGTCGCCGATGGCGTAAATATCCTGTTTTTCAATTCCGTACAGTGAGGCAAGCTCCGTCAGAGCACGTCCCTTTCCGGAACCGGCAGGGAGGATTTCGATAATGTGTTTTCCGGAAGATGTCTGGGATAATTTCGGATGATGTGTAATTTCTTCTTTGGCGTTTCTCAGTTTTTCCATATCAAAAGAGAAACAAAGAAGCTTGTAAACATGTTCGTCTCCGTTAAAAATCGCCTGTATATCCTGTACGGGTTTAATGCCGAATTGTTTGAACTGCGTCTTTGCGCCCTCCCATAATGTCTGAATATCTTCCTTGGGATTGGCGCTTTTCAGAATATCCAGTTCTGCCTGCAGTTTGGACTCGCCGTCAAATGGGGACAGCAGATGATCATCTGTATAGACCTCAAAGTAAATGTCGTTGTCCGTTAAATAAGCGGCGATATCCTTCCCGGCCTGCTGATCCATTAAGAGCCGGCTGACGAGGCGGTATCCTTTGTCATGGACTGTCCCGCCGTTTGCCGCAATGATCGGAATATCTAAATCCTTCAAGAGCGCTTTTACATCAAACGTGGCTCTGCCCGTGCAGATGGCCACGAGAATGCCCGCTTCATCCGCTCTTTGTAAAGCCGCTCTGTTTTCCGGAGAAATCACACTGTCCGAGTTCAGTAATGTGCCGTCTAAGTCAATGGCTATCAATTTCATATGTATGGATGCCCTCCTTAAAAATAAAGCTGCTTCATGTAGTATGTTCAGCTTTGTGCGAAATCAGCAGAAAGCCGTCAGTTAAAGGCTATACCTTCATGTCCTTTTTTTCAACAGAAAAACGGCGGGATTTGCTAATCCCGCCGTGACGTCTTACGCGTTTAAATCATTTTTTAATTTTGTTTTTACTTCTTGAAGGTTTTCCTCATTCAGCTTGAAGTAATAAATATTTTTGCCGTACTGAGGAGTGTAAATATAGCTGTCTGAACCTGTCAGCTGCAAAGAATCCACCGATTTCAGCGATGTGATAAACGGGAACAGACCGATGGCGTCATTAAGAGATAAGTTCATTTTTAAGTTTTTCCCTAAGCTGTCGACGATATCATCATAAGAAGGGATCGAGCTTAACGATTTAGATTTTTTAATAATGGCGCTCAGCACTTCCATCTGTCTTTGTCCGCGCATCAGATCGGTGTCCGCTTTGCGTGTTCTTACATAAGCCAGTGCCTGCTCACCGTCAAGCGTCTGGACGCCCGGCTTCAGCACGACTTTTCCTTTTGTATCGACTTTAATACGATCGGCAATTTTCTGGCTTTTCACATTTACCGTAACGCCGTTCAACTCATTGACGACATCGCGGAACGCGTCGAAGTTGCTCTCAACCACATAATCTACCGGAATATCAAGCATGTTTTCTACTGTTTTATAAGTTAAATTATAACCGCCGTAAGCATGTGCGTGCGCGAATTTGTCATAGCCGTGTCCCGGGATGTTGACATAGGAATCCCGCGGAATGCTGAGCATCGTCGCTGTTTTCTTTTTCCGGTTGAAGGTGACGAGCACGTTGGCGTCACTTCTTGCGTCATCTACTGATTCGCCCTTATTGTCACGGGCGTCTATTCCTAAAAGCAATACGGTGAAAGAATCCTTCTTCGGGTCAAATTCTTTGATCCGTTTTACGGACTGGTCGCCGCGGTCAAGGCTGACGTGCGCTTCTTTGGTCGCATTATTCAATTTCACAAATGCGTAGGTGCCGACGGAACCGGCGATCACCAATAAGAAAGCGGCGAATACCAGTACAAATTTCACCCATTTTCTGAGGCGTCTTTTCTTTTTTCTGCGTTGAGATCGTTCTTCCATATCATTACCTCTCGTTTCTATTCTTTGTGAAGCGTACCATAATTGTTGACTTGGAGCAACTCTGCAAATGAGAAAATTCCAAATCTTTCTCTCTATTTCGACAACATCTACTGTTATTTTTGCATCAGGTTCACATTATATTGGACGGCAGGAAGCGGGAAATGTTTCGTCGCTTTGTAAAAAATAATTAGTAAAATAATGGATATTAACGGTGCGGAAGGTTTGAAACGGACGGAAACAGGCAAAAGAAGCAGTAGAACAATTCCGCGCGGATACAGCGTTGGATGAAGGGAGTCTATAACATGAAAAGCATACACTCGAATAAATGGCTCTATTTTTTCGGCGCACTCGGCGGCGCGTTATACGGATATGATACCGGAGTCATTTCCGGAGCTATTTTATTTATGAAAAAAGAACTGGGACTGAACGCCTTTACAGAAGGCCTCGTCGTCAGTTCGTTATTGGCGGGGGCGATTCTCGGATCGGGATTCGCCGGCAAACTGACCGACCGGTTCGGCAGGCGGAAGGCCATCATGGGAGCGGCGCTGCTGTTTTGTATAGGCGGTTTAGGAGTCGCTTTTGCCCCGAATACAGAGGTGATGGTTCTTTTCCGGATCATTCTCGGACTGGCTGTCGGAACATCTACAACGATCGTTCCGCTCTATTTATCGGAGCTGGCTCCGAAGCATAAACGAGGGGCGCTTTCTTCGCTGAATCAGCTGATGATTACGGTCGGAATCCTCGTTTCTTATATCGTGAACTATATATTTGCCGATGCAGGCGCTTGGCGCTGGATGCTTGGACTTGCGGTTGTGCCGTCAGTCATTCTGCTGATCGGAATCTTATTTATGCCGGAAAGCCCGCGCTGGCTGTTTACGATCGGCAAAGAAAAGAAAGCAAGAGAAATCCTTTCATCATTGCGGGGAACGAAGAATATTGATGATGAGATTGATCAGATGAAAGAAGCGGAAAAGGAAAACGAAGGCGGCTTGAAAGAATTGTTTGAGCCGTGGGTGAGACCCGCGCTGATTGCCGGCCTCGGACTTGCCTTTTTGCAGCAATTCATCGGGACAAATACAATTATTTATTACGCCCCGAAAACATTTACCAGTGTCGGGTTCGGCAATTCCGCGTCTATATTGGGAACGGTCGGAATCGGCGCCGTCAATGTCATCATGACGCTTGCGGCTATTAAAGTCATTGATAAGATCGGCCGGAAGCCGCTGCTGCTGGCCGGTAATGCGGGCATGGTCATCAGTCTGCTCGTATTGGCCGCGGTCAATCTTTTCTTTGAACATTCAGCAGCCGCATCATGGACAACGGTGATTTGTTTAGGCCTGTTTATCATTGTGTTTGCGGTCAGCTGGGGGCCTGCCGTATGGGTCATGCTTCCTGAATTATTCCCGCTGCATGTCCGGGGTATCGGGACGGGTGTCTCCACTTTAATGCTGCATGCCGGAACATTGATTGTCTCATTAACCTATCCGATGTTAATGGAAGCAGTCGGCATCAGCTATTTATTTCTCATTTATGCCGCGATCGGGATACTGGCATTCCTGTTCGTCCGGTTTAAAGTGACCGAGACGAAGGGGAAAAGCCTTGAAGAAATTGAGCAGGATCTGAAAAGCCGTAACGGAGGCTCGGGATCAGAATCAAATCGGCGGACAGTTCATCCGTAATATTCAGTTTTAGGGGGGCGGTTATTCACCGGCCCCCTCAAAACGGATGCCGAGCGGGCGCCCGGTCACATAAATGACGGGGATATGTCATACGTTGTATAAAGTCACGATAAAGGCGGGGATGCCGGTGAAAACGAGTATTATTATCCTTACATATAATGAACTTGAGCTGACGAAAAAATGTCTGGCCAGCATTGAACGATACACCGACAAAGATAAGATTGAACTGATTATAGTTGACAACGGTTCCTCAGACGGAACGAGAGAATACATATCAAATCTGCCTGACGTCAAAGTCATCCTAAATGAAAAAAACCTCGGGTTCGCCAAGGGGTGCAACCAGGGAATCGAAGCGGCAGGGGGAGAAAATCTGCTGTTTCTGAACAACGATACGATGGTCACGAAAAATTGGCTCACCTCCATGCTGAGGGTGCTGTATCAATCTGAAAAAACCGGTATGGTCGGGCCCGTCAGCAACTATGTCAGCGGCGCGCAAATGATCCATGACGCATATCAATCGCTTGATGAGCTGGAGTCATTCGCGGAGGCGTATTGCGAACGGGAAAAGCATCATACAAAGCGGGTGCTGCGCCTTGTCGGCTTCTGTCTTCTGGTGAAAAGAAGCGTCATTGAAGACATCGGCCCGTTCGATGAACAATTCGGATACGGTTCTTTTGAAGATGATGACCTATGTCTGCGCGCACTGCAAAAAGGCTACAGCCTGCACATCGCCCTCGATGCCTTTGTGCATCACCACGGACATGCGACGTTTACGGCTAATCAGGATATCAATATCAATCAGTTATATTCGGAGAACCGCCAGCGTTTTAGGGAAAAATGGGGCACTGATTTTACGTACTTTACTCATCCGAGACCGGAAATTGCGGAGCTCGTTCCCCGGGAGGCGAAACGGATACTTGATGTCGGCTGCGGCGCGGGGGCTACGGGGCTGGAACTTCAAAACAGACAGCCTTGCGAACTGTACGGAATAGAGCTGCACCCGCTGGCGGCGCAAGCGGCAAAAGGACACTATGAAGCGGTGCTGCAGGAAGATGTCGAAGAAGTGAAGCTGCCTTATCCGGAAGGCTTTTTTGATTGCATCATTTTCGCGGACATCCTTGAGCACTTAAAAGACCCGTGGCGCGTCATTGAAACGTACTCATCCTATTTGTCGCCTGCCGGATCAATCGTTTGCAGCATTCCGAATATTTCCCACGCCGAAGCGCTGTTCCCGCTTCTGCTCGGTGACTGGACATACAGAGACGCCGGTATTCTCGACCGCACCCACTTGCGGTTTTTTACGCCGCAGACGGTGCGCACGCTCTTTCCGGAAGAGACATTTGACGTGAAAAAGCAGTCCTATACGTATGTTCACGTGGATGAGCGGGTGCAGCTGTTTTTACAGGAAATCACACGAATGGCGCAATCGATGCAATTTCCGGTGATACAGCTGCCCGAACAAAGCCGGATTTATCAAATTCTCCTCCATGTCGAAAAAACACGCTGAAGGCTACCGTCCCATCGTTCCGAAGTTGGTAATCTGAATGGAAACATCATAGTCAAAAGCCGCTTCGGAGAAGGTCTCATCCCAGCGGTGCTTTACTTTCTTCCAATAGTCGGGATATTGAATGCGGACTCTGTCAGAAAAGAATACAGGGTCCGTTTCATATTGATTCTGCAGCTTATCGATGACTTCTTTCACATCGCTTTTCAGTTTTTTTTCGAAAATCTTTTCCAGCCCGTTTAAATAGTGCTGATCGAATGAATCTTCTCCGGCATATTGATCCTCTGACAAAAGTCCTTTTGTTTTTACCGCTACATGAAATGACAGCTTCCCGTTTTTCAGCCTGGGAGTGATGGCGGATGTTGATTTTTTGATCTCGAAGGTAATCGGGTGCCCCCCTTTATCCAAAGCGGGCAGCACGCCGCCCCGTATCGTCCCCATCAGCCAATTCAGGCTCTGTATTTCGTATGATGACAGAAAGCCCGCCAATCTGTTTTGTTTTGCGTTTTTGATAATGGCCGCTCCGTCATACACCGTTTTTCCTTTTTGATTGCTGACGGCCTGAATGAGAAAACTGAGTTTATTATGGCAGTAAATCGAAGCTCTCCCGATTCGGAGCGGTTTTAAAATCTTCCCGTTGTAGCCGCCGTTGTTCGTAAGGTCGATCAGCTTTTCCGCGGCCATGGGCTGCTGCTGATTCGGCGTCGGCTCCGTCAGAATATCGGACGCTTTTCCTCTTGCCGCGAAGAGATAGCTGCTCCGCCGTAATTCATCATCGCGGATAAAATGATTCATCATCTGCAGGATATTTTGGTCGGCCAGCAATTTGTCGCTGAATATCAGCACTTTTAAGTGATCGCTGTAAACAGGCGGATCTTTTAAAGCGACTTCACTGACGGCTTCAAGAATGGTATCCCCCCGCGTCGTCACATTGACAAACACGGGCCGGCCGGAAGCCTGGCTGTTTTCACTTTGGGGCAGCAGGTTTTGATAGGTTAATTTATATCGGCGGTCACTCGTCTCGTCTATCGCCAGTCCCCGGGCGAAAGATAGCTTTTCGACTTCCTTCGCGTCCCAGCATCCTGAAAGCGTCATCAGTATGAAAAGCGCCGCCGCCCATTTTATGAAAAGTGTCATGACGTCTGTTTCCTCCCGGCTATTTTTTTCATCCAGCTGACAAACCAGATGAGAAAAGGAATCATAATGACGGCAAAAAACGTATACCCGAGAATATTCGCGAATGCAAACACGCTGTTGATATCATCGGGGTACATCGAAAGGCCGAATGTCACTGCCAATAAGCTCCCCATCAGCCAGGCATTGTTTTTATTTTTCAGTCTGAAAATGGTGTTTAATCCGAGATGCGCCCCTTTAAAAGAGCCGAGCATACAGGTAAACTGCTGGCATGTCCACGTGATTAAAAGAAAGATATCAAACCGCTCAATGAAAATACCCCGGATTTCCAAGGCGTGAATCAGGGAAATGGTCGGATACGTCACCGTTTTGGCTTCAGCGACCGACATACAGCCGATGACGACAAGCAGCGTAATGCTGTAAAATAAGCCTGCGCTGGCGATGCCGAAGACAGCAGCCTTTTTCGCCTGCTTCGGATTTTTCATAAACGGCACCAGATACAGAATCACCTCAAGTCCTGAAAAATACAAAAGGGTCCGCGGAAACATCTCAAAAAAGCTTTTGTAGCCTCCTTCCATGACCGGGCGGACGAAATCCAGCTTAAACAGTCTCAGGCTGAATATAAGCAGCATAATCAGAATGACGATCGTAACCGGGAACAGATAGGCATAAAGCTTTGAAATGGGATAGACCCCGCCGGTCACATGGTAGATGCCGACCGCCAGAAAGATGAATATGACGACACTCATCGGCGTATTTTTCAGTAAAAAGTAATTGATGACTTCACCGAGAAATCGGGCTTGAAAACAGACGGTGACAACAAAATAACAGCTGATGAATAAATTCAGAAGAGAACCGATGGCGCGTCCCATGATGCTTTGATTCAGCTCATATATGGTTTCCCCGCTGTTTTTCTGCAAAAACGGCATAAAGAGCAGGACGATGCCGATAAACACGACACCCTGCACAAGAATAATGATCCATCCGCTCGGACTGTCCGCTGTTGCGGCGGAGCGCGGCAGTGTTAACACGCCCGCTCCGATCATTGTTCCGCTTACCATGAGAAGTGTCTGCATAAACGACAGCTTGTCTTCCGGTTTTTTCATGGGGATCACCTTTGCTTGATTTTATCTTTCGTCTCTTTTCTGGACGGCCGCTTTTTCAAATGAGGCGTCGGCAGTCTGACGATCGTATCTTTTAAGTCTTGGCCAGGCTGCGCCATGATCGGAATAAGATAGTCCTGGCCGAAGCTTTTCAGACGCATCAGATGGCCGACGACAAGCAGATAGCACATGATCAGTCCGTATAAACCTAATATCGCCGACAAAATCATCGAAAAAATACGGATGAGCCTCAGCGGAAAATTGAACGCATAGGAGGGCGCCGTAAAAGAAGCCAATGCCGTAATGGATACGACAATGACCATCATCGCGCTGACGATGTTCGCCTGAACGGCGGCCTGTCCGATCACCACGCCCCCGATCAGGCCGATCGTCTGTCCGATCGGCTTCGGCAGCCTGAGTCCGGCTTCTCTGATCATTTCGATCGTAAAAATCATGATGAACGCTTCAACAAAAGGAGGGAACGGGACATTCAATCTGCTTCCGGCAATCGTAACCGCCATTCTCGTCGGCAAAAGCCCCGTGTGGAACGTAACGAGCGATATGTAAAGGCCGGGTAAATAAATCGTGATTAAAATGCATGTATACCGAAGCAGCCTGAGAAAGGTAACCGGAACCCACCGCTGATTATAATCGTCAGGGGAGTGGATAAATTCATCAATGGTAGTCGGCACCAAAAGGGTAAAAGGCGTTCCGTCTACAAGAATGGAAACCCTTCCTTCCAAAAGAGCGCCCATAACCCGGTCGGGCCGTTCGGTCGTCAAGACGGTCGGGAAAATAGAATACGTGTTATCTTCAATAAGCTGTTCAATCGCTCCTGATTCCGGAATGTCATCAATGGTGATCGAATCCAGTCTTTTCATCACTTCTTTTACAACATCATCAGGAGCAATATCCCGAATGTAGGCAACGGCGATCCGCTTTTTTGTCCGTTCGCCGAGTGTGATCTCTTTGATCTGGAGGTTGGGATCACCGGACTGCTCGCGCAACAGCGCCGTGTTCGTTCGAAGCTTTTCGACAAAACCTATCCTAGGCCCCCGTTCAAGCACTTCTGAAGCCGGTTCTTCAATATCACGCATTTTAAATGTTTCCGTCTCAAACGAAAGGGCTTCCTCCCATCCCTCCGCCAGCAAAACCGATTTGCCGGAGAAAATGTCTGCCTCCGCGTCCTTAAGTGAAGAAAGCCGGGTGTGACGATAGCCGAAAGAGATGGATGACGGCGGTGTTTCAGCCGGTTCCTCTTGATGCCGGGCGGCCGCCTGCACGGGCGAAATAATATATTCCGCAAGCAATTGATTGTCGGTCAGTCCGTCTATATAGATAAGACAGGCGTCACATTTGTCGTTTCCGTACGTAAACGAATAAAACATCATGTCATCGCTTTGGCCGAATCGTTTTTTCAGCGCTTCAAGGTTTTTGCCGAGCTCCGCATGTATCGTCACAATGTTCCCCCCTTTTTCATCAGTTATTTTAATTTGCGACAAACAAGGCATTTTATTCTGGAATAGGAAATGACTGAGCATTCCGCCTCATCCGAATGGTATAATGAGCAGGTCAGCCATTTTATACATATTGTTTTAACCGCGGCTCCCTCCGTGTTTTAAAAAAGATACAGGGGGAATGGGATATGAGCCGCTTTTTAAGGGGAGGGGAACGAACATGACGCAAGAGCCGATTTTTTTACAGCCTGTATGTAAAGAAAAACTATGGGGCGGCACGTTATTACGCGAACGATTCGGATATGACATACCTTCAGAAACAACCGGCGAATGCTGGGCGATATCAGCCCATCCGCACGGAATGAGCACGGTCAAAAGCGGTCCGTATCAAGGGAAAACCTTGATGGAACTGTGGGATCAGCATAGAGAATTATTCGGCGGAACGGAAGGGGACCGGTTTCCGCTGCTGACGAAAATACTGGACGTCAAACATCATCAGTCTGTTAAAGTCCATCCTGACGATTATGACGCCGAGGAGCATGGACAGGGTGAAACGGGGAAGTCTGAGTGCTGGTACATTATCGACTGTAAAGAAAATGCGGAAATCATATACGGTCACACGGCCCGTTCGAAAGCGGAACTTGTCACCATGATTAATAGCGGTGACTGGGAAGGCCTGCTGCGCCGCGTGAAGATCAAACCCGGTGGTTTTTATTATGTGCCGAGCGGTACCATCCATGCCATTTGCGCGGGGGCGCTCGTGCTTGAAACACAGCAGAATTCAGAGGCCGCCTACCGGATATATGATTACGGGCGTACAGATCAAAACGGCCAGGCGCGTGAGCTGCATATCCGCGATGCCGTCAACGCCGCCACCGTTCCTCATGTGGACGGATTTTTGGATGAATCAACTGAAACGAGAAAAGGCGTCACCATCAAAACCTTTGTGCAGGGAGAATATTTTTCTGTATACAAATGGGATATCAGCGGGACGGCGGAAATGACCCAGGACGCTCCGTTTATGCTGTGCAGCGTCACAGAAGGAAGCGGCTCCATCATCTGTGAAGGCAAGTCCGCCGAGCTTGAAAAAGGCGCGCATTTCATACTGCCGGATCAGATGCCTGACTTTACGATAAACGGAGATTGCACGATCATCGTTTCTCATATATAAAACCAAACTTAATCCCAGCTCTGGGATTAAGTTTTTTTATATATATATTTCACTTTAAAAATTGAAGCACTTTCCGATAAAAGTAGTAGTGTGATAGATAAATATAGAGAAGGAGGAGAGGTAATGAAAAAAAGTTTGGCTGCCGCAATGTTATTGTCAGCGGTTACTCTTGAATTTTTCACGATAACAGACTCAGTAAAGGCAGCTTATATTGACAATTCCATTTATCAGTTAGAAACAACACAAAAGTTTGCTTCTGAAAGTGAGGCTTCTCAGGCAGTTGCAAAATTGAAAAAAGATACCGGATGGAAAGCAGACTATCAAAAGAGCGGAACGTCTAAGAACTATCAAATATCTGCTTCAGGTCTGACAAGCGAAACGAATGCTAAAAGCGTACTAAGCGATTTTACGAAGCAGACAGGCATTAAAGGAACATCAAGTCCGACGGGCAGTAAGCAGCCCTATTATACTGCAGTTTCCGGAACTATTTCAGGTGAACAGCAGGCTAATAACTTGCTTGATAAAATGAAAAAGGAAACAGGATTAACCGGTACTGTTAAACCGAATGGTGTGAAGCAGCCTTATATAAGCATTGTTACATCTGAACTGACAAGTGAGGCCAGTGTAAAGGCAGCTATTCAAGAGTTAAAGAAGCAGACTGGAGTCAATGCTAATTATCAAAAACTTGAACAGGAACCGGAGATCATTCAAATTCTATCCGGAAAAATTCAAGGAGAGAAAACAGCATCCCAAGTGAAAAGCAGTTTTCAAAAAGATTCTGGGCTGAATGCCACGTTAAACATGACTGATAAAGGCCAGTCTTACTACATTGTTACAACGAATTCTTTGATTAATAAAGCAGATGAGGCGAAAAGTCTTATCAAACAGCTTGAACAAAGCACAGGCGTCAAAAGCAGTTACAAAACCATCAATAATAAAAAAACTATCACATCGTATAATATAGAAACGGGTTATTTTAATGGACTGAGTATGGTTAAGAATGCCATCAGCCAAATAAAAAATAACACTGGAATTAAAGGGACCTACCAAAAGGTTGGGGCTACAAATAATTATTTTGTGAAAATGAAAGATGTCAGCCCGGAAAAACTAAAAAGTCTTCAAGCCTTTTTTAAGAAGAAAAGATGGCATATGACTTATACAGCTGTAAAGAAAACGTCAACACAAACAACTTATCAAGTGATAACAAATGCTGTAACAAACGCACAGGCAGATAAAGCAGTAAATTTTCTTAGCAGAAAAAAATTAAAATCATCAAAATCAAATTCAGGAAAAACAGCTGCTAATCAATATCAGCTGTTATCACAACAGACTGCTGACAAAACAAAAGTAACAAAAGGTTTAAACTCTTTAAAGAAAAGCGGTATTAATGCAACTGCCAAATCTATAAAACAACCAAAAGGAATAACTTATAAAATTAAGACAGAAGCCTTGCTGGACACAGCTAAGATTAATCAAGTCAAATCTTTCTTCAAGACAAAAAAATTAACGGCAGTAAGTGAAAAAACCGGTAAATCCGCTTATACGCAATATCAAGTCACTGTTAGTGACTTATTAAATCAAAAAGATATAGATCGTGTGTTAACTTTTTTTAAAACAAATAATGCGAAAGGCAACGCCAAACAAAATGGCAAAAGCACATACACGCAATATAAATTAGTTACAGATCAAATCAGCACATCGTCGGCTTTAAACAAAGGACTGAGTTTCTTTAAGGCAAAGAACTTATCAGCAAGCTACACTACTAAAAACAATCCAATATACAGTATAGTGATTACTGAACAATTTACAGGAAAAAGCAATGCTGATAAGGCTGCAAGCAAAGTGAAGCAGCTTTATGGGTGGGCAGTTTCAAGTGTTGAGGTGAAAAGCGGTCCTCAAATAATGGAAACAAATTATAATATTACGATGAGTGAAATGGTCGCGAAGCAGTTAAAAGCGAACCCGCAGACGGATTCAAGTGCCTACGTATCTCTATCTTATATTAATAGTGCAAATTCTACCGTAACCGCAGATTTTCTTAATGTCAGGTCCACTCCAGAGGTAAAGAGCAATAATATTATAGGAACAGTGACAAAAGGTTATAAGGTTAATATCATTAGTGTAGAGAATAACTGGGCCAAAATTAAAATGGGTTGGCGGAAAGCAAGCGAGGAAGAAGTTTCCTACTATGTAAACCCCGCAAACTTTTCTGTGTCAGATAAAAGTTATTTTCAGTTTTTGAAGTTATCGAAATATGCAGGACTGACAGCATCAGAAGTCAATACGAAGATTTTAAAAGGGAAAGGAATTCTTGAAGGAAAAGGTGAAGCTTTTATTAAGGCAGCTGAATCTAACAGTATTAATGAGCTCTACCTGATTTCTCACGCTTTATTAGAGACCGGAAACGGTACCTCAGAGCTGGCAAACGGTGTGACCTATAATGGGAAAAAGGTATATAACATGTATGGCATAGGTGCATATGACGGAGACGCTGTGAACAAGGGTGCCCAATATGCATATAACCAAGGATGGTTCAGTCCTGAAGCAGCGATTACTGGAGGGGCCAAATTTATCGGACAGAGTTATATACACAATGCCGTATACAACCAAGATACCTTGTATAAAATGAGATGGGAGCCTTCTGTAAGCCACCAATATGCATCTGATATTGGTTGGGCGTATAAGCAGGTAAACAGAATGTACAGTCTCTATAGTCTGTTAGATAACTATCAGCTTTACTATGATATTCCTGTCTATAAATAAACGTGTTAAAGAGCTCGGAGTCATACTTCCGAGCTTTTTTCAATATTAAATTGGACAGATGTCTTTTTGTTTGTACGATTATTTTTAAGCACTATGGAGGCAATATAAATATATAAAACACCCGTTCAATTGTGTGAACAGGTGTTTTTGTATGTTATTTGTTCTTCTGCAAATTGGAGCAGTTTGCTGCTCGAATTCCCATCTGAATACATATTCCATTTGTCCGCGAACCGCTTCATTTCTTCTGCATGAAATGACTTTTTCGTCATTTCCTCCAGAAGGGCTTCGCTGTCATGACAAGCCTTTCCGGGAATGACGGAAGTATAATTGTCGATTAAACCGCGCTTTTGATCATATTCTTCCAGATCATACGTGAAAAAGAAAATCGGTTTATTTAAGAGCGCGAATTCAAAAGGCACGGAAGAGTAATCCGTAATTAAAATATCAGCCGCTTTCAAGAGATCATGAAGACGCATGTCAGACACGTTCTTGATCAGTTCGCTTTCAAACGAAGCCGAAATCTGATGCAAAACGGCAGGATGAAGCTTTACAAGCAGCATATACTCTCCGTTTAACGCGTTTGTGAGCTGTTCTTCGGTGAATGGCAGCCGAAAGGATTGCATATCATAATCCCTGAATGTCGGTGCGTACAGGATGATTTTTTTCGGCCATTTGTGCTTCAGTTCGGGCTTGTGTTCTTCATAATAGACGTCAGTCAGGGGGACACCCGTTTTTAACAGCTGGCCGTCCCGTATGCCGAACGACTTTTTAAAAACGTCAGCCATCGCGTCTGAACCGACGGTGACAAAGTCAAACGAGCGGTACACTTTTTTAAACCGGCTGATATCTGATGCCGGACGGTTTTGATTCGTCACATCCTCAAGGCCGAACTTTTTCAAAGAGCCGTTCGCATGCCACACCTGAATGCATGTCGTTTGCGGCCGGCGGTTTAAGACGCTTGTCATGAGGAAATAGTTATCCGTTATCACCGCTTTGCTCTTAAAAAGGATCAAAACCGCCTTTAAAAGATGCAGCGGATGTTTTTCGTTCAGATAAAAAGAGCCGATACCTTCCAGCTCTTCTTTCAGACTGACGGCATGTCTCGTATACAAAACCGTCATTTCATAAGAAAGCGATTCAGCGTGCGCTTTGTAAGAACGGATGAGAGCCTGTGCATTCTCTTCAAAAGATACCAGCAGGGTCAGGTGGTTCTTGGGCTTTACAGGCTTGAACAAAACGCCGAGAACAGACAGATATATAGAATAAAAAGCGGCGAATAAAGATCGCAAGTTCATAGATTACCAATCTCTTTTGCTGTTTTATTTGTTTAAAGCTGTTTCGTTTGATCTTCTGCCTGCTTGGAATACAGGCTTTTATTTGATTTATTATTTCTCAAAACGGTAAAAGCATACTTCGGAATGTTCAGCATCCTTTTCCATCTCCACGGATTCGTCAACAGTCTGTACAGCCATTCCAGATTCGTTTTGATCATCCATTCAGGGGCGCGTTTCACCGTTCCGCTGAACACATCAAAGCTTCCGCCCAAACCGATCGATACAGCCTGAGGGAAAAGATGTTTGTATTCATAAATAAATTGTTCCTGATGGGGATATCCTAAGGCGACAAACACGAGATCGGGTTTCGCCCGGGAAATCTGTTTGGCGACGAAGCGTTTATCCGCTTCATAACCGTTGCTGGCTCCGACAACCTCAATATTCGGATACTCTTTGCTGATCCGGTTCAAAACGGCGTCAAGCACATCTTGTTTAGCTCCGTATAAAAATATTTTTTTAGACTGCCGGTTTGCGAGGCCGAGCAGCGCAAGAAACACATCGAATCCCGCAATTCTTGATTTCAGCGGGTGCTGCGTCAAACGTGACATTAACACGACGCCGATACCATCCGGCAGGACGAAATCCGCGGAAGAAATGACTTGATGATAACCTTTGTCTTTCGCCGCAGCGTATCCGATCTCAGGATTGACCGTCGCAATGACGGCTCCTTGCTTCTGTGCGATATAATAAGTGTCTAAATATGAAATAAACTCCTGTAAATTTCCATTAACATAAGAAAGGTTGTGCACCATTTCAGTCTGCATCTGCCGTCCTCCTTTTTGTACGGGATTTTCTTTCACTTTTTCGTGAATTAGGCTAAGCTTTATTTTAACATAATACCTTCAGATAAACTTAACAATAGTTTTACAAAAATATAAATAAGATAACAATTTCTTTAATCATACGCGCAAAAACCCTGCTAAACTCCTATTGTAATAACATTTGTTAATAAGTGGAATGTAACTTCGTTTTACATTGGCTTAACCTTTTCAGGGCTATGTGATATAATGAGGTTCCATGAGTACGAAATTGGCACTTTAGTGATTAAGGATACAGCTGCGCAGCATTTCAGAGCAGTTGCTTGTTATACGTATGATGATAGAAAGGAGCTTTTGTTTCATGAAGAAGGTCATTACTTACGGAACGTTTGATTTACTGCATTGGGGTCATATTAAACTGCTTGAGCGCGCAAAGCAGCTTGGAGATTACCTTGTTGTTGCCATCTCAACAGACGAGTTTAACCTGCAAAAACAAAAAAAGGCCTACCACAGCTATGAACACAGAAAGCTGATTCTGGAAACGATCCGTTATGTCGACGAAGTCATTCCGGAAAACAGCTGGGATCAAAAAGTACGTGACGTAGCGGATCACAACATCGACGTGTTCGTAATGGGAGACGATTGGGAAGGCAAATTCGATTTCCTTAAAGATCAATGCGAAGTCATCTACCTCCCTAGAACCGAAGGCATTTCCACCACACAGATTAAAAAAGAAATTGCCGGGGTGTAATACGGAATTATTGAATGTATGAACTGTTCAAAGTACTTCTTATTTGCTGATAAGGAGTACTTTTTGATGCTTAAATAGGTTTGTTATAATAATCTGAGGGAATAGTATTATTTTGCAGTGTTTTACTAAATTCCATATGGTGAAAGGGAGAAAAAATTTGTCCAATCAGCCTATTAACGATAATAATGAGCTTCCCGATATGATGTATTATTTTATCTCAGGAGGCCTCCCGGATGATTACGGAGGTCTGACCAAATCACTATTATTGCGTTCTAAACTATTCGGAGAAGAGAGTCAAAAGAATACCGCCTTTCTTACTTTTAAATTTGATTTGGAATTTCGGAGAAAAAAAAACGAACTCTTTGAAAGAAAGAAAACGGACCCTCAATATACACAAGTTATCAACATGTACGATGACTTTCTAAGTAAAAGAACAAAAGGCAAGCGGATTTATTCGGAGAAAATTGAGCTGAATCAAATAAAAAAACATGTCAGTAAGGGGAAAGTAAGCAAAACTATCTCAAAAATGTTCGGAAAATCATCAAACGATTATAATCTTTCAAATTATTCAGGCAGTGATGACGTGCGTTACGTAGATTACCTGAATGATGAAAAACAAGTAATCAAAAGGGAAGAATACAATAAAGAAGGAAAACCCGTCATTGTCTCTCATTTTGATACAAAGACGAATCAAATCTTCCTTCAGGAGTTTATCAACAACGAAAATGTCGTTTATCTGGAAAAGCACTTCATGTGGGATGACCAAAGTGAAGCAGTCAAATTCACACATTTTACTTGGTACTCAGAAGAAGACCCTTTAACATTTAAGGATGAATTTGAGTTGCGCAGGCATTGGATTGATATTCTCCAAAAAGAAAACGATCGGCCTAAACTATTTCTGGTCGACAGCAGACTACAGGATAAACATGTCTTCAGAGTGAAAAAAGCGCCGTCATCTTATTATGCCGCGATTATTCACAATAAACATTATGGTGATAATAAGTTCCAGATCAAAGGACGCTATAAAGAACTTTTCGGTCAAATAAATAACCTTGATGCCGTATTTTTTATCACTGAGGAGCAGATTGCAGATTTCAGTTTGATTTCAGGGGAAAAAGAGACATTCTTTTTTACGCCACATACGATTAATAAACCGCTTGATGAAGAGGTTTTGAAAGTTCCGAGCGAACGAAATAAAGCGGTTATTATCTCTCGGATTGTACCAATGAAAAACCTGACGCATGCCGTTAAAGCGTTCAAACTTGTTGTAAATGAAATCCCGGATGCGAAACTGGAAATATTCGGTTCTGGAGGAGAAACAGAGAAAATCAAAAAGGAAATAAAAGCTCAAAACCTCAAGAATAATGTATTGCTGAAAGGCTACACGAACAACCCTGATTACGAGTTTCAAAAAGCGTGGCTGACAATTTCAACTTCTCACTTTGAAGGCTTCGGTCTGTCCAATATGGAAGCATTGAGCAATGGATGCCCGGTCGTAACTTACGATTACGATTACGGTGCCAGAAGCTTGGTAGAAGATGGAGTAAACGGCTATGTAATTGAACAATATAATATAGAAAAGCTGGCTGAGGCCATTATCTCTTTAATGAGAGATGACAGCACTCACAAACAATTTTCACGTCTAGCCTTTAAAATGGCGGAGAAATACTCTAAACCAAACTATATTAAAAATTGGTCATATGCTCTTTTCAAAATGGTTGAAGTGAGAAAAGAAAAGGAACGGCTTGCTGAAAAAGTCGGTTCTAAAGAACACCCGATCACATCTTTTGAAAAAAATGCCAGCGGATTAGCGATCAGCGTTTCAGTGTCTGACCAGAATGATGCATTTGAAAAAGTCCGAATGGTTGGGATTGATCGGAAAAACAAATCTGAAATCATATCCGTATCCGCTGATCAACCGGCTCAGCCATTTTATATAGATTTTGAAAAGGACATCCAAAAAGAAAAAATTGACGCAAATCATACTTCGGTTCTTGACTTTTACATTCAATATATAACAGCTGACCATATCCGTATTCTAAGAAGGGTATCCAGCCGTGAAGTCAATTTCGGCGAAAAAGATCGGTTTATGAATAACGGATATACTTTCGAACCTTATACGACTGTGAAAGGGAATTTCTCTATTAAATTAAACAAAAAGGATCACATCGATTAAGTGAAATCGGTTAAGTGAAGAGCTTTAATTCAGAGGAGCAGAAAATAAGTATGGATGAAAATACCGTGAGCAAATGTATTTTGAAAAGCTTAAAAAATAATGTGGGAGACCTGGCACTCTCTATTTCACTTGAAAGCGAAGAACCGTTAGCTGAGGAAGTGAAATGTTATTTAAAATTAAAAGAACGGCGTTCCGGAGCCGAGGATGTTGTTATTTTAGAGAAAGAGAGCCCGGCTCAATACAGTGCATCAATTAATATTCACTCGTTTCCTGAACCTTTAGAAATGGGACAGACTTATGATTTTTATGTGGTACTGGGGGAACCGGCAGCGGAAGAAGAACAGCCGAAGCAGGTGCGTTTATCTGTGGAAGCTGAAGCGATTGAGCGTGCCTACCACCTTGATCATACGACTGAGCTGTTAATTTTACCTTATACAACCGATAAGGGCAATTTCTCTTTAAAGGTAAAAAGAGAAGCGAAGATTGTGAAGTTTGATGAGATTCAGCTGAAGGCAGAAGAGATTATAATTTCAGGGTATGCAGGGTATCTAAGTTCGGAGAATCAGCTTTCAGTTAAAAACCTGCAATTTGTCATTAAAAAAGGGGGAGAAGACCCTGTAGAAAAACATTTCCCTATTGAAATGACGAAAAAAACGGAGAATATTGAACAGCTTCGGGAAGATGCATTCACCCCTGAAATTTTTGATTTCCAAATAAAAATTTCATTAAAAGATATTCCTTATTCTCTGGAAAAACGATTTGTCTACCGTATGTTTATGGAGTTTCATTGTGAAAACGACGAAGCTGAACCTATTGTTCTCAGCAGCACTCCGCTTGTGCTCGGAGACAGAAAAAATAAACTGAAAGGCCTCATAAGCGTTGTGAATAAAGACAGCGGACCGGTCAGGTATGAGGTATATAAAAAGAAGAAAAAGCAGACTGTTTGTATCCGTGTGAACGACTACAGCCTGAAAACAAGGATGAGATACTTCATAAAAGGGAAGAAAAAACGTTTCATTTCCAAAATGAAAAAACTGAAAAAACGCAGAAATTCCCTCATTACGAAAGGTTATAAAGTTGTTTTCAGAATGGCGAGCAAAATGCCTGTTAAAAGCAAGACCATTATTTTTGAAAGCTTTAACGGCAAACAATACAGCTGTAATCCGAGAGCCATTTATGAATACATGCAAATCAATCATCCGGAATATAAAATGTATTGGAGCGTAAATAAACAGTATGCAGCGCCTTTTAAAGAGAAGGGCATTCAATACATTAACAGGCTTTCTATCAAGTGGCTGTTTGCTATGGCGCGGGCAGAATATTGGGTCGTCAACAGCCGTCTGCCTTTATGGATTCCAAAGCCGGAACATACAACCTATCTTCAAACATGGCACGGCACGCCTTTAAAAAGACTTGCAATGGATATGGAAGAAGTTCATATGCCGGGTACTAATACGAAAAAATATAAAAAGAATTTTATTAAAGAGGCATCCAATTGGGATTATTTAATTTCCCCTAATGCCTACTCGTCTGAGATATTTGCGCGCGCCTTCCAATTCAATAAAACTATGATTGAATCAGGTTATCCGAGAAATGATTTTCTTCATAATGATAATAATAATGAGACAATCACAGCGATAAAAAGAAGGTTAAACCTGCCTGAGGATAAGAAAATCATTCTTTATGCGCCGACATGGAGAGATGACCAGTTTTATGCTAAAGGCCGTTATAAATTTGACCTTGATTTAGACCTGCATAAATTAAGGGAAGAGCTCGGGGATGAATATCTCGTTATTCTGAGAATGCATTATCTTGTGGCCGAAAATTTTGACCTCGGTCCGTTTGAAGGGTTTGCTTACGACTTTTCTGCACACGAAGATATTCGGGAATTGTATATGATTTCAGATCTGTTAATTACCGATTACTCTTCTGTATTTTTCGATTTTGCAAATCTGAAACGCCCGATGCTGTTTTTTGTTCCCGATATTGAAACATACCGGGATAAACTCAGAGGGTTTTATTTCGATTTTGAGAAAGATGCTCCTGGTCCGTTAGTGAAAACGACAGAGGAAACGATCGAGGCAATCAAACATATTTCATCACCGGATTATCAGCACCCGGTTTCATTCAAACCTTTTTATGACAAATTCTGTTACCTTGAGTCAGGACATTCTTCTGAGAAAGTCGTAAAGATTGTGTTTGAATCTGAATAATAGAAAAACCCCTTTGTATCAAGGGGTTTTTCTATTATGCTTTACAAACCTTTTAGCAGCATTTGCATGCGGCTTGAAAGTGAAAAAAAATTTGATTTCTGGTACAATTATCAGCGATGCTTTATAAAATCAAATCAACCTAAGGAAGATTAAAATGAATGCTGTAGTGAAAATACTAAAAGAGCAAGTAACATCATTTCCTTTAATCATGCGATTAGCGGCCTATGAAACAAAGTCTAAATATCAAATGAATTATTTAGGCGTTTTATGGCAGTTTTTAAATCCTCTTATTCAAATGCTCGCCTATTGGTTTGTTTTTGGATTGGGGATCAGAAAAGGGGGGCCGATGGCTACAGGTGCCGGAGAAGTGCCTTTTATTCTGTGGATGCTTGCAGGTCTGATACCGTGGTTTTTTATAAGCCCGACAATACTGGACGGATCAAATAGTGTATTTAAAAGAATTAAAATGGTTGCTAAAATGAATTTCCCAATCAGTTCTTTGCCGTCTGTCGCCATCGCTTCTAATTTGTTCAGTTATGCAATTATGATGGTGATCTATATCATTGCATTGCTCGCCAGCGGAATCTATCCGAGCCTTCATTGGCTTCAATATATTTATTATTTTGTTTGTCTGATGGCTTTCTTATTTTCGTTCAGCTTGTTTAATTCGACAATCAGCGTGCTGATCCGAGACTATCAGTTTCTTCTGCAGGCAGTGACAAGACTTTTGTTTTTCCTCCTGCCGGTTTTTTGGGATATTAACTCAAAGCTGGGGGCAGCTCACCCGGAATTGGTTCCTGTCTTGAAGCTGAATCCGCTTTTTTATATAATTGACGGTTTCAGGAACAGCTTATTAGATGGTCAGTGGTTCTTTCAAGATGTGAAATATACACTGTATTTCTGGCTGTTCACCTTATTTTTGTTAACAGTCGGTTCTGTTTTACACATGAAATTCAGAGATAAGTTTATTGACTTTCTTTAATACGTAAGGAGATTGTACGATGAAACTAAAGGTTTCGTTTCGAAATGTTTCAAAGCAGTATCATCTTTATGAAAAACAGTCGGACAAAATAAAAGGTTTGTTTTTCCCTGCTAAAGATAACGGTTTTTTCGCTGTGCGAAATGTCTCCTTTGATGTATATGAAGGGGAGACAATCGGCTTTGTGGGAATTAACGGATCGGGTAAATCGACGATGTCCAATCTGCTTGCAAAAGTGATACCGCCGACAAGCGGTGAAATTGAAATGAACGGCCAGCCGTCGCTGATTGCGATTGCAGCCGGTTTAAATAATGCTTTGACGGGCCGGGATAACATAAGACTTAAATGTTTAATGATGGGGCTGACAAATAAAGAAATCGATGAGATGTATGAAAGCATAGTTGAGTTTGCTGAGATCGGTGATTTTATTAATCAGCCGGTGAAAAACTATTCAAGCGGTATGAAGTCCCGCCTTGGTTTTGCTATTTCCGTGCATATAGATCCGGATATTTTAATCATTGATGAAGCCCTCTCCGTAGGAGACCAGACATTTTATCAGAAGTGTGTTGACCGGATCCAGGAATTTAAAGAACGAGGAAAAACCATTTTCTTTGTGAGTCATTCCATCGGTCAGATTGAAAAAATGTGTGACCGTGTGGCTTGGATGCACTATGGTGAATTAAGAATGTTCGACGACACTGAAACCGTCGTCAAAGAGTACAAAGCATTTATCGATTGGTTTAATAAACTCTCCAAAAAAGACAAAGAGAAATATAAGAAAGATCAGGTTGCTGAACGTAAAAAAGAATCGCCTGAGCAGCAGGCAATTGTGAAGGAACAAAAGAAAAATAGTAAATCCGGATCAGCAGTCAATGCTATTCAAATTGCTATTTTATCAATACTGCTTGTGTTTATGGCAGGAACCATGTTTTTCAGCGCCCCGCTTCGTACGATCGCTTCCTTCGGTAAGATCGGATATCAAGATGATGTTAACAAGGGGAAAGACCAGATATTGGTGAACAAAAAAGGTTTCGTATTAAAAGACCAGACGCAGGCCTATAAAGATACAGAGCTGAAAAAAAAGGCGGACTTCCTTATTCCGTTCGGTGCTCAGGTGAAAGTGGTATCTGAAGACAGGCAATCAGCAAAGATTGAGGTCAATAATAAAACGTACTATATCCCGGAAAATGCAGCGGTCTATAACGAAAAAAGTTCAAATGTGAAAGCATCCGCTTTTTCTCCGTATGTAAAGCAGGGTGATACTGATCAACTTGTGTCACATCTCGGTGAGCGCGTTAATGATATTCAGCAAGAAATGAAAGAGCTGCAGAAAGAAGTAGTGAACGGCCGGGAGACGCTATATCTTAAAAATGGCGAGGTCAGTTATGCAGTGAATAATGGCAAGGCCGAGCAGCTTGTTTTCAGAGGAATATCAGCTATTACTCCGACAGATCTATCCCTGAATAATAAAGATGTTATAAAGGGCAGCAGTGATCGGCAATTTATTGCGGCAAATGATAAATACGCTTTTATTATCAATAACGATAATCAAACTTTAACCTGCATTATAAAATAAAAAGCTGTTGGAATAAATCCAACAGCTTTTTTTCTTATAATTCATCTTTTCTTAACAGGTCTTCCATGAAAGGGATAAGGTGATCACGCAGTTCACGATCCTGCATCGCAAATTCTAATGTAGTGGTAATAAAACCTAGTTTTTCACCAACATCATATCTTTTGCCCTCAAAATCGTAAGCAAAAACCCGCTGGATTTCATTCAGCTTTTGAATAGCGTCTGTAAGCTGAATTTCCCCTCCGGCACCAATTTGCTGTTCTTCAAGATACATGAAGATTTCAGGAGTGAAGACATAACGTCCCAGTATTGCCAGATTGGACGGAGCAGTCCCTTGAGCCGGCTTCTCAACAAAGTTCTTCACCTGATATCTGCGGCCTTCACTTGTCAGCGGATCAATAATTCCGTAACGATGGGTTTCTTCTTCAGGCACTTGCTGAACCCCTATAATAGAAGAAAGTGTTTTTTCATATTCATCCATCAGCTGGCGAAGCCCTGGTTTTTCAGCTTGAACGATATCATCTCCGAGAAGGACGGCGAATGGCTCGTCACCGATAAAATTACGTGCGCACCAAACGGCATGTCCAAGACCTTTTGGCTCCTTTTGCCGGATATAATGAATGTCAGCAAGATTAGAGGCTTTTCGGACTTTTTCTAAGAGTTCGACTTTCCCTTTTTCTTCTAGGTTTCTTTCCAGCTCTGGTGAGTAATCAAAATGGTCTTCAATGGCTCTCTTGCTTTTTCCCGTAACAATAATAATGTCTTCAATACCCGCTTCAACCGCTTCTTCAATTATGTATTGAATCGTTGGTTTGTCTACAATCGGAAGCATCTCTTTCGGCATGGCTTTTGTTGCCGGCAGAAAGCGTGTCCCTAAACCTGCAGCGGGAATTATGGCTTTGCGTACTTTTTTCACTTTAAAGCACCTTCCTTAGCGTCACTTAAATATAAGTTAAGATATCTATACAGACTCAGGCTTGCTGATATTTTCTGTATACCCGATATTTCATTTTTAACACTTTTAATGATATAAGATAAACCATTATTAAACAAGTTTTATCCGTAAAGCCTTAATGATATATCCTTTTTCATTTATGGGAAAAAATTATACAAGATATTTAACCGGCGGATCATATCGTGTAAAATGGGTTGATAATGAAAAATGATCACAAACTTGATACAGGAGAAAGAGATATGAAAAAACTTAAAGTCATGACGGTATTCGGTACAAGGCCTGAAGCGATAAAAATGGCGCCCCTTGTGCTCGAATTAAAAAAACGCCCTGAAATAGAATCATATGTCACTGTGACTGCCCAGCATAGACAAATGCTGGATCAAGTTCTTCACGCATTTCAAATTAAGCCTGAATTTGATTTGAATATTATGAAAGAACGGCAGACGCTGGCTGAAATTACTTCAAACGCCCTGGTAAAACTGGACGGCCTGTTTAAGGAAATCAAACCTGATATTGTTCTTGTTCATGGTGACACGACAACAACCTTTGCCGGAAGCCTTGCAGCTTTCTATCACCAGATTGCAGTCGGACACGTGGAGGCCGGATTGCGGACGGGCAACAAATATTCACCTTTTCCGGAAGAATTGAACCGCCAAATGACCGGAGCGATTGCTGATATCCACTTTGCTCCGACTCAGCAAGCGAAGCAAAATTTATTGAATGAGAATAAAAAAGAAAGCTCCATTTTTGTTACCGGAAATACAGCGATTGATGCTTTGCATACAACGGTTCACTCTGAATATTCCCATAACATTATTGAGAAAATCGGCAATGACAGAATGATTTTACTGACGGCGCATCGCCGGGAAAATTTAGGTCAGCCGATGGAACATATGTTTAAAGCCATCCGCCGGATCGCAGATGAATTCAGTGATGTGCAAGTCGTTTATCCGGTACACCTGAATCCTGCTGTACGTGAAGCTGCTGATAAGCACTTTGGTGATTCGGAGCGCGTCCATTTAATTGAACCTCTTGAAGTGATTGATTTCCACAATTTTGCGTCAAGGTCGTATTTTATTTTAACTGATTCAGGAGGCGTTCAGGAGGAAGCTCCTTCCTTAGGAAAGCCGGTTCTCGTATTGCGCGATACGACTGAACGGCCCGAAGGAGTGGAGGCGGGCACTCTGAAATTAGCCGGTACTGATGAAGAAACGATTTATCAGATGGCAAAACAGCTGCTGACAGACAAGCAGGAATATGAAAAAATGTCGCGGGCATCTAATCCCTATGGAGATGGCATGGCGTCAAGAAGGATTGCTGAGGGACTGCTCTATCAATTCGGACTGCGTTCAGAGCATCCTGATTCTTTTGAAGTGTAACAAAAAAGCAGCTCCGCATAAAGTATGCGAAGCTGCTTTTTCTGCATTAGTTTAAAGGTTGAGGCTGCTTCTCAATTCTTTAGTAATGGAAGCAAGACCGTTTTCATCTGCTTTATAATAGTAAATTCCGTTGATTTTGGTGCCGTCACCCTTCAGCTCATGCTGAATCACTTTCTTGCGGGCATCTTTATAGCCGGATTGAATATCCCACATATCATCAAAGGTTAAATTCGTTTTTACATTGTTCTCTACTACTTTAAACATATCTCCGAATTTCGTGACAGAAGAGATACTTGCCCCTTTATTGATAATACCCTCTATAATCTGCCGCTGTCTGTCTTGGCGCCCGAAATCCCCTTTAGGATCTTCTTTTCTCATTCGTGAGTAAGCGAGGGCTTCATCACCGTTTAATGAAATATTGCCTTTGCTGAAGGAATAACCGTCATAGTTGAAAGCGAATGTACTGTTGACAGTGATGCCTCCTAAAGTGTCAACGACATCTTTAAAGCTTTCCATGTTTACTTTAATGAAATAATCTACAGGCAGGTTCAAGAAATTCTCCACAGTATCTACTGCCATTTGCGTACCGCCAAATGCATATGAATGATTGATTTTATCCATCGTGCCCTTGCCTATAATTTTTGTATAAGTGTCACGCGGAATACTGACCATTTCCGTTGTTTTTGTCTTTGGATTGACTGTAAGGTAAATGAGCGAGTCGGCCCTTCCTTTATCATTTTTACGTTCGTCTACTCCCATGATCAAGACAGAGAACGGTTCGTGTTTATTTATTTTCACCTCAGTCCTGCGTTTATTCGATTTGTTAATGTCTTCGTGGATGCTTGCGACGGTTGATGCCGCTTTATGCCATAGGTAGTATGTAAAGCCGCCGGAAACTAAAATAAAAATGCCGATGATTGTCAGAAAGACCAGTAACAAAGTCTTTTTCTTTTTTCTTCGTTTACTTCTCATCTCAATACACCCCATCTGTTTTAAATTGGAAATTTAACTCCCAGTAAATGCAATATTTAATAATAGAATACAATAAATCCTAATATAGTCGAATGTTATCGAAAAAAGTTTCAATGTTTCTTAATTTTTCTTTAAAATAGATAATATATTGTCGATAATCCATAATGAGGTGAAAAAAATGAAAAAAATTTTTGGATGTTTGTTCTTTATACTGCTTCTCGCCGGGTGCGGAGTTAATAATGAAAAATCTCAGGGCGAGGATGCGGGTGAAAAGCTGGTAACGAAAGAGGGCACTTATGTAGGACTGGCGGATACTCATACAATAGAAGTCACTGTGGATCATGAACCGGTAAGTTTTGATATCACTGAAGAATCAGCCGACGATGTTAAGAATTTGGATAATGGCGACAAAGTGACAGTAAAATATCAAAAAAATAGCAAGGGACAGCTTATGCTGAAGGATATCGAACCGGCAAATTAATGAACAGGGGGACGCTGTAATCTTGAAAACTTGCAAACATTTAATAGGACTGACTCTAGCTGTTGTTATATTGCTTATACCGGCGGTTTCCTTTGCGGCAGATTCAAATATATCTGTTAAGCTGACAAATTACATAGGAAATCAATCAAGCATTTCTTTATCTCCAACCGGTTTTTATCAGGTTACCGGTGATCATGTGTCTGTAACCAACCGCTTTTCGGGGGCATCCCGATATGAGACGGCGGCTCTTGCATCTGACTCCCAATGGACGAATCCTAAAACCGTTATTCTCGTCAATCGTGATGTTTTTATCGATGCATTACCAGTAATTCCTCTGGCAAAAAAATTGGATGCGCCGGTGTTATTTACACAGCCGGACACTTTGACAAAAACAACAGAAAAACAGATTGCTAAGTTCAATCCCGATAATATTCTGGTCATCGGCGGGGCTAAAAGTATTTCAAAGGACGTTGAAAATAAGCTTAAGTCTTATGGAGCTGTGAAAAGAATCAGCGGGAAAAACCGTTATGTTCTATCTGAAAACATTGCAAAACAAATGGGAAATTACGATAAAGCAATTGTTGTAACAGGTAATGTTTTTCAAGACGCTTTAGCCATTGCTCCGTATGCCGCTGCAAACGGCTATCCCATTTTACTGACTGAAAAGGATAAATTGCCGGATTATGATCTTCCGAAGCAAGTCATAATTATCGGGAGTTCGTTCAGCGTGAGTGATGCTGTAGAAAATCAAATTAAAAAAACTTCAAATGTGCAGCGAATACCCGGATCAACACGGTATGAATTGACTGCTAATATCATTAATCAGCTAAAGTTGAAGGCTGATAAAGTCGTCATGACTAATGGAACGAAATATGCTGATGTCCTGGTTGGCGCTTCTTTAGCCGCCAAAAAAAACAGCCAAATATTATATATCAAACAAGATGATGTTCCTTCAGCAGCTAAATCAGTGACAAAAGAGAAGGCGTCGTATGCATACGACTTTATCGGAAGTACAAGCTCCATTTCCGCCGGGGTTGAAAATGAGCTTTCAAACCATTTTTACTTAGCCGGCGGAAGCACATACAACTTACAAATCAATAATGGAAAGTTAAATCTTAATCATATTAAAACATATGGGAATTCATTGAGAATAAAACCGGAAACGTACATTGAATCCAACCGGATCAGTTTGAATGGAAAAGAATACTTGGGGACGGTTAATTTTTCAATAGAGTCAGGCAAATATATCAGACCTGTAAATGAAAACATTCCTTTTGAAGATTATTTAAAAGGTGTCGTACCGAATGAAATGCCTGCAAGCTGGTCTCTTGAAGCGCTGAAGGCGCAAACGGTTGCGGCAAGAACATACTCAATTACGAAGACCGGGAGCACTGTTGCTGATACTACTGCTTTTCAAGTATATGGCGGGTACAGCTGGAATGCCAATACAACGAAAGCGGTGCAGCAGACAAAAAATAAGGTGCTGACTTACAAAGGGAATTTAATTACGGCGGCTTATTCATCGAGTAATGGCGGTTATACAGAATCAAGCGGCGAAGTATGGGGTTCAAGCGTTCCTTATTTAACTGCGAAAAAAGACACAAAAGATCCTCAAACTGCCTGGAGTCTGACGCTTTCTAAGCAGCAAATCAATCCGGATTCAATTGATGTAAATAAGCCGGCCTCTTGGTTTGCTTCAAAGAATGAGACAAATGCAGCTCAACTGAGCGGTATTAAAAATTGGATTCTGAAAAATAAGGAAACAGGCGCTTCCGCCATTAAAATTTTAAAAATAGAAGATCTTACATTCAGCGGAACAACTAAAGGACAGCGGGCTAAAACAGCAACTTTGAAAGTGAATTACGCTGTCAAACAAAACAATGGAAATTACGAGGCAAATAAAACATCTGCAATGACTGTGCCGGTGACTGAACTGAGAACGATGATCGGAGCCTCCGTGTTTAAAAGCACTTATGTGACCGTCAGTCAAAACAGTTCTGCTTTTACAATTAGCGGAAAGGGATATGGACACGGCATCGGTATGAGCCAATACGGCGCTAAGGCAAGAGCGGATTCAGGAGATTCATATAGTTCAATTTTAAAATTTTATTATCCGGGCACCACATTGACTGACTATTAAATAAACGAGAGCAGGAGGAAGGCAATTGCGTTCTTATCTTAAAGTCCTGATCATTTCTATGCTGGGACTCATCTTATTTATCCCGTCAGCCTTAGCTGACAACGCGGTTAAAAGAGTAGGGGGAAGCAACAGGTACGGTACGGCTGCTGCGCTTTCCAAGCAGGTGTATTCAACAGCGAGTACAGCTGTTGTCGTCGGAGGAGGTTCGTATGCAGATGCTATATCTGCTGCCCCGATGGCATATCAGAAAAATGCGCCGCTGCTTTACACAAACAAAGATAATTTGTCATCAGAGACGAAAACCCGTCTGAAAGAATTAAAAACAAAAACGGTCATTATTGTCGGCGGAACGCCTGCTGTGTCAGCAAATACAGCAAATCAAATCAAAGCGCTCGGCATCAGTGTTAAGAGAATTTCAGGAAGCAACCGATATGATACGGCAGCTAAAGTAGCAAAGGAAATGCCTGCCGCCTCAAAAGCCGTTATTGCAAACGGATTTTTATATGCTGACGCAATAGCTGCAATTCCATATGCCGCAAAGAACGGATATCCAATTTTGTTTACGAATAAAACAGCTATCAACAGTGCCACAGCAGGAGCTATAAAAAGCAAGGGGATCAAAAGCTCTATTGTAGCAGGGGGAACCGGGAGCATAAATGCCTCTGTCTTTAAAAAACTCCCTTCTCCAAAAAGAATCAGCGGAAGCAATCGATACGAACTTGCGGCCAATCTAGTTCAGCAATTAAATCTTCCGACAGGCAATGTATTCGTCAGCAATGGTTTCGGGTATGCAGACTCCATAGCGGGTGCTGCTCTTGCTGCAAAGAAAAAACAATCTATCATTCTGACAAACGGCAGCAATCTTTCAAAAGAAACAAGAGTCTTTATCGGGAGAAAAAAATTAAGCAGCTTTACCATTATCGGGAATACCCCGGCTGTCAGCTCAAATGTTGCAAACCAGCTGAAAAATCCGGCAGCAGGAAAAACAATTTTAATTGATCCGGGTCATGGGGGAAAAGATTCCGGTTCTATAGGTAACGGCATTTTAGAAAAAGACGTCAATCTTGATATCGCTAAAAGGCTGAATACAAAATTAAATGCTTCAGGTGCTCTGCCGGTCATGACGAGGTCTAATGATACATTTTATTCCTTGCAGGAAAGGGTAAATAAAGGTGCAACCGCAGGAGCGGATTTATTTATCAGCGTTCACGGCAATGCAAATGATGCAACTTCTGCAAACGGAACTGAGACCTACTATGATGAGACATATCAAGCCGCTGCAAGCAAACGCCTGGCAGGACAAATTCAGCCTAGGGTTGTTAATGCATTAAAAACAAGAGACAGAGAGGTTAAAACAGCTCCGTTCTATGTCATTAAGTATTCCAAAATGCCTAGTGTATTAGTAGAGACGGCTTTTATTACGAATCCGTCTGATGCAAGTAAATTAAAGCAAGCATCCTATAAGGAAAAGGCAGCTGCAGCCATCAATGATGGAATCGTGTCTTATTATAAGTAAAACTTTTATATATTTGTGTACGAGCCTGCTGGTCAAAATTGATCGGCAGGCTTTTTCGTTGTGATCCTTTTCAATTATAGTAACCGCTGTTTATGGATATGAATAGATTTACAATAAAAAAACAATAATCGAAACATTCTAATAAACATTAACGCTTCCTTTACTTCCAATTAACATCCATCTGCTAAACTCACGGCATAGGTCATCAAACATCCCAACAAATCGTGAGGTGTGTGTCAGTGGGAGCAGAGAAAAGCATGAATGTAAATAATAACTATGCAGTGCGGCAGGGGACTTCCGCTGCCGTTACGGAAAGAACGGCCCGTTATTTGGCTTTTAAGCGATTCATGGACATTGTGTTTGCGCTTGCGGGGCTCTTGGCGGCGCTCCCGGTGATGGGCCTGTTCTCCATACTGATTCGTTTGGAGTCGCCCGGCCCTGCTTTTTATAAGCAGGAGCGGGTAGGCAAAGACGGGAAGCCGTTTTATTTGTATAAGCTCCGCTCTATGAAAATAGATGCTGAAAAATCGGGGGCGGTCTGGGCGCTGAAAAAGGATCCCCGCGTGACAAAGGTCGGCGCTTTTATCAGAAGGACCCGTATTGATGAGCTGCCGCAGCTGGTAAATGTGCTTCGGGGAGAAATGAGCCTGATCGGCCCGCGTCCCGAGCGTCCCGTGTTTACGGAACAGTTTCAGGCTGAGATTCCGGGGTTTACGGAGCGGCTGGCCGTTAAGCCGGGATTAAGCGGCTGGGCGCAGGTCAACGGGGGATATGACATGACACCGAGGGAAAAACTAATGTTTGACTTATATTATATCCGCAACCTGACCTTTTCATTGGAACTGAAGATTATGCTCAAAACGTGCAAAGTGATCTGGACCGGTGACGGGGCGCGATAAAAATTCTGGTCAGCAGACAAAAAAGTAGGGAAAACGATGCCTAGTATTACAAATCAAATCTTGAGCGGCGCCAAATGGACAAGTATTTCGACAGCGTGTATTACGGTCATTCAAATCGTCCAATTCGCCCTGCTCGGGCGGGTCATGTCACTGGCTGAATTCGGCCTTGTCGGCATGATCACAACGGTAGTGGTGTTTGCCCAAATTGCGCTGGATATGGGTTTTGGCGCCGCGCTCATTCAAAAAGATCATGTGACTGATAAACAGATGTCTTCCTTGTACTGGCTGAATATCATAACGGGGCTTGCGCTGTTTGCGCTGCTGTTTTTCAGCAGTCCGCTCATCGCCGATTTTTATCGGCGGGAGGAGCTTGTCTATTTAATCCGCGTGCTGGCCGTCATGTTTTTAATCGCGCCGATCGGTCAGCAATACCAGTATATGCTGCAAAAAGCGCTGGCATTTAACACGTTAAGCAAGATTGAAATCTTTTCAAATGTGCTGTCCTTCGTGTATTTGGCGGCCGCGGTTTTTTATACGGACCCGATTCTCGCCTATGTGATTTCTCAGGTGCTGCTGCAATCGTCGAAAGGGATTCTGTACTGGATGGCCTGCAGAAAAACATGGAGACCGGCGTTGGTTTTTGATCTGAAAGGAATGAAAGGCTTCTTTTCTTTCGGGGCCTTTCAGCTGTCTTCCCGGCTTGTGAACCGGCTCGGAGCGAATATTGATATGATTCTGATCGGCAGTTTTATCGGCGCTGAGGCGCTCGGCATTTACAATCTGGCCTACCAGATTGTCACGCTTCCGGTATTAAAAATTAATCCGATCATTACGAGAGTCGCGTTTCCCGTCTTTGCGAAAAACAAGCATGAAAACAGCGTTATCAGAGAAGGATTTCTCAATATGACCAAAATACTCGCGCTGATATCCTTTCCGCTTTTGCTCGGTTTGGTTTCAGTGTCGGATGCATTCGTGGCTTCGGTATTCGGAGAAAAATGGCTGGCGGCTGTCCCGGTTTTAAACGTTCTCGCCATCGTCGGGATTTTAAGGGTCCTGATGAATCCGAACGGATCTGTGCTGCTCGCAAAAGGGCGGGCCGATCTGGCGTTTTATTGGGACGCCGGGGTGATGCTGCTGTATGGTGCATCTTTGTACGCCGCCGTGCTGTCCGGAAATCTCTTGACGGTAGCCTGGACTTACGCTTTCATCAGCATCCTGAATTTCCTGATCGGGCGCTGGCTGTTGGTATATGTCATTAAGCTGCGGCTGTCGGCTTACTTCAAAGCCGTGGCCAAACCGTTTCTGCTTACGGCGGCAATGGGTGTCATCGCTTTTACAGCCAGCTTCGGCACGGAGCGGATCAGCCTTGATGTCAAGCTGCGGCTGGCGATCTCCGTAGCCTGCGGCGCGTTGTGTTATTTATTCCTGTTAGGAAAAGCTTATCCGCATATGAAAAGTAAATTAAGAAAAGGACGTTTGCTATGAAGGTATTGTGGATGACAAGTGTCTATCCGAGCAGTGAGAAGCCGGGAGAAGGCGTTTTTCATGAGACGCAGGCCCAAGAACTGAGAAAGCTTGGCGCGGAGATGACCGTCATTTGTCCGCGGCCGAAACTCGCCGCGCCATTCCGGGTGCTGAAAAAGACATATCGGAAAAAGGATATCAGGCCGGCGCATGAATGGCGGAAAGGCGTGTCCGTCCACCGGCCGTTTTATCAGGCGGTTCCCGGGCAGCTGAAATGGGCGCAGCCGCATAAAAGAATGGCGGAATCCATTCTTTCCGAAATTAAAAATCATGGCCTGAAGCCCGATTTGATTCACGCGCATTTCGCCATGCCGTCAGGCGGAGCGGCCGCCATTGTGTCAAAGGCTTTAGGCATTCCGTATGTGCTGACCTTGCATGGCAGTGATGTCAATGTCTATCCGCATTACAGCAAAAGCGCTCATCGCGCATTTACATTTGCGGTGCGGGAAGCAGCCGATATTTACGCTGTGAGCGGCAGTCTGCGGGAACAAATGAAAAAGCTTATCGAAGCGGAGTGCACCGTGCTTCCGATCGGCATCACGCTTGACGCCTTTCGAAAAAGGAACGAGACGAAAGAAGCCGTCAGAAAACGGCTCGGCCTTCCTCCGGATAAAAAACTGATCGTGTTCATCGGCAGGCTTGTCAAAGAGAAAGGTGTTTTCGACTTATCAAAAGCCGTTCAATCATTGGATGAAAGATATGAAGCCGTCTTTGTCGGTGACGGTCCCGCCGCATCTTCATTGCGTGAAGCCGCTCATATCGTCACGGGGCAAGTGCCGAACGACAAGGTACAGGACTATCTGCTGGCTTCGGATGTAATGGCGCTGCCGTCCTACAGCGAAGGCATGCCGACTGTGGTCATTGAGGCGCTCGCTCTGAAGGTGCCGGTGATCTGCACCGATGTCGGAGGATTGGCTTCTTTATTCGGGAAACACCGGGGGTTGCTGATCAAGCCGGGTTCACCTGAGACGCTGGCAGAATCGATTCTGCAATATGACGAAGGAGAGGCTTGGACGCCGCAAACAGCCGAGGAACTTTATCAAACCGTCCGCACGTATTTTGACGCAAGCCAAAACGCGAAAGCGCTGAAAGAGAAATACCGATCCGTAATGAACCGGGCCGGGCAAGAGGAGAACCTTTCGAAAGAGGGATGAAGCTGTGAAAAAAATCGCTGTATTAGGAACAGGGTATGTAGGTCTTGTATCTGGAACTTGTTTTGCGGAAATCGGCCATCATGTGACTTGCTGTGACATCAATGAAGCGAAAATCAGAAGCTTGAAAAACGGAGTCATCCCGATATATGAACCGGGGCTTGAGGAATTAGCTGAAAAAAATGTCAGTACCGGACGGTTATCCTTTACAGCCGAAATCGAGCCGGCTGTGAAAGCCGCTGATATCATCTATATCGCCGTCGGTACGCCGATGTCAAAGACGGGTGAAGCCGATCTGACCTACATTAAGGCAGCGGCGCAAACAATCGGAGAACAGCTGAACGGATACAAAATCATTGTCACCAAAAGCACTGTTCCGGTCGGGACAGGAAAGCTCGTTTACCAAATTGTCAGCGAAGCGTCAAAGGGAAAATATCCGTTTGATGTCGCGTCAAATCCTGAATTCCTCCGCGAAGGTTCGGCGGTGCGGGATACGATGCAGATGGAGCGGGCGGTCATCGGCGCCACAAGCGAACATGCCGCTTCGGTCATTGAAGAGCTTCATAAGCCGTTCCGTACGAAGATCGTAAAGACCAATCTTGAAAGCGCGGAAATGATTAAGTATGCCGCAAATGCTTTTTTAGCCGCCAAAATATCTTTTATTAACGATATCGCCAATATTTGCGAACGTGTCGGGGCGGACATTTCCCACGTGTCAGAAGGCGTCGGTCTTGACAGCCGGATCGGGAATAAATTTCTCCAGGCGGGCATCGGATTCGGCGGATCCTGCTTTCCGAAGGATACAACGGCTTTATTGCATATCGCAAACGCCGCCGGCTATCCGTTTCAAATGATGGAAGCCGTCATTGAAACCAATCAGAAGCAGCGGGTCCGTATTACGGAAAAATTGAACCGCGCCATCGGTCCCTTAAAAGGGAAAACCGTGGCCGTACTGGGGCTGGCCTTTAAACCGCACACAAATGACGTCCGCTCTGCCCCGGCTCTTGATATCATCACAAGCCTTAAAGAGCAGGGCGCTCACGTGAAAGCGTATGATCCGATCGCGATTCCCGAAGCGTCAGCGATATTAGGAGACGGCGGCATTGAATATCACACAGAGCTGTACAGTGCCATCAAAAACGCGGACGCATGCCTGATTACAACAGATTGGCCGGAAGTCAAGGAGATGGATCTTCAGAGAGTGAAGCAGCTGCTCAAACAGCCGGTCATCATTGACGGCAGAAATATGTTTCCGCTGGAGTATATGAGGGTTTCAGGATTCACTTATCATTCCGTCGGACGTCCGGCGGTTCATGCCGATCGGCAAATAAAAGAACTGGCAAGATAGAAAAAGATTTGTCTTCAGGCTCTCGGCAGCCCGGCTCGGCTGCCGGTTTTGGAAAGGGGTTTGCCATGTGAGTATCAAACGTTCAGCGGCACATGTTCTTGTGCTGCTTGCCGCTCTCATTACAGGAGGATTCATCATGCTGGAGGCGGTCAGGGCGGATGCCGGTTTCGGAAAAATCACCGTGCTGCTGTTTGCCGCCATGATCGGCTTTGCCGGACTTGCTTTGCTATCCGCCTTTACAACAAACGGTCAGATGTTTATGGGGCTCATTTATATACTGATCGCGTGTACATTTTTAAACCAGGCCTTCTTTGCGGTCCATCTCGGATTTTTCAGCTTATTTATATACCGGCTGTTATTAATCGGAGCAGGCGCCCTTCACGTCGCCGGCATCCTGACAAACCGTCATCATATTGACAGATGGAATCGGGTGAATGTAAAAGGGGTTCTGATGTTTTTCGCCTTATGGTTTACATACGGTCTCCTATCGTTATTGTGGGCAAAATCCGTGACGTACGGGATTAAATATTTAGCTTTAATGGGAATGGGCATGTTTCTGATTTATCTTATTGTCATGTTCATTCAGCGCTTTGATCAGCTGATGGTTTTTTACGGCATATGGCTTGTGATGACCATTTTTGTGATGGCGATCGGCTTTTACAACCATTTTACACACCACCATCTGCCGAGCTCCACGCTTTATAACGGCCCGCAGTACAAACAGCATTATCCGACGTCCGTTTTCTTTAATCAAAATGATTTCGCGACGTTTTTGTGCATCAGTTTCTTTCTGTATGCGGCGGCGGTGAAAAATATGAAAAACGGCTATGTGAAGGCCGTCAGCCTGCTCTTTGCGATCAGCGCTTTGTATTTAATCATTTTGACCGGTTCGCGCGCGAGTCTGCTGGGCATATGCGCGGGGGCGGCTGTATACGTCTTCATTCTGCTGCCTTCCCTGTTGAAAAAGCTCGCGTTGTACGCAGCGGGAGCGGGTGCAGCGCTGTTTGCGGTTTTATTTGCGGGCCGTATCACCAACGCCGTCTTGAATCTGTTTTCAGCTCCGCAGGCGATGCCGGGACAGCAACCGCTTCCTTCCAACCTCGCGAGGGCGAATCTTTTAAAAAACGCCTTTCACTATGTGATTGATTCCTGGGGGTTTGGAGTGGGTGCCGGAAACGTCTCTTACTATTTAAAAGCGGAGCCCGTTTATGATACGGGCGGCGTAGTTGAGGTGCACAACTGGCTCGTCGAGATTATGGCGAACTTCGGCGTGCTTACGATGCTCGGTTACCTGACAGTCTATTTGTTCCTTTTTTGGACACTTTATAAATGTCATGAAAGAAAATCGGAAAATCAGTCAAGACTGATCACAGAAGGACTTATCACGGCGATGGCCGGTTTTTTGGTAAGCAGCATCAGCCCAAGCTCCGTATCAAATTTATTTTTCCACTGGGTATTTCTCTCGCTCGTGATCGCGGCGGTCAATATATTGAGGCGGTTACAAAAGGAGCCTGCCGTCACGGCGTACTATGAAAAACAGGGAGATGCGAGATGAAGGATATGTTGACAAGAATAACCCGGCGTATCAAAAAGAATATTATTTGGATCATTGCGCTGCCCGTTGTGTTAGGGGCGGCGGGATATGTATTGCCGTCAAAAATCAGCGGGAGCAGCAGTTTTACATCAGAAGCCGCGATCGCCGCGGGAAATTATGATCATCCGCTTTATAACAATACAAAAGAAATCCCGCTCCTTTTGACGAGCGATGCCTTTTTAAAGCAGGCTTTGCCTGATAAAACAGACGAAGAAAGAGCGGCCGTGAAAAGTAAACTGACTGTCGAAACACAATCAGATTCATTGATCACGGTCAGCTACAGCGGCCAAAACAAACAGGAGACCGAATCGGTGTTTCAAGCCGTCATAAAAACTTTTCTGAAGAATGATCAGGACCTGTTTGAAAAACGGGCAAAAGTAGTGCGGCAGAGTATTGCTGCGCTTGAAGGAGAAACCGTCAGCGCGGACGCCAAAGTGGATAAGGAACGATTTTTATACGAATTGAAAAATACGCAGCTGAACCTGAAAGCGGCCGGCATCATCAATTCAGAGCCGATGAATGAAACGGCGGGAGAAGGCATGCCGCCGAAAAGGAAAGCGGTTCTGGGCGTTTTCATCGGCATTGCAGTTGCATTTATGTTCATTGTCATTCCTGAGTTTTTTAGAGAGTCCTTGTAAAAATCTGCGATGGAGATGTGACCATGACAAACTGGAAACCTTTCGTATCTGTCATTACACCGTCTTATAATGCAAGTGAATATATCGAAGACACGATTCAGTCTGTTTTACATCAAAGCCACCCGCATTGGGAAATGATTATCGCGGATGATTGTTCAACGGACGGAACGAGAGATATTTTACGGCAATATGAACAAAAGGATGAGCGGATCCGCGTCGTTTATTTAGATAAAAACGGGGGAGCCGCAGCTGCCAGAAATACAGCCCTTAAACATGCCAAGGGCCGTTATGTCGCATTTCTGGACAGCGATGACAGATGGAAAAAGGAAAAGCTTCAAAAACAGCTTGCGTTTATGGCAGAGCGGTCCTGCGCTTTTTCATTTACGGGCTACAGCGTCATGGAGCAGGACGGAACGCCGACGGACAAAACGATTCAAGCCCCTGAAAGCCTGTCATATGATGAAGCTTTAAAAAACACGATTATCGGATGTTTAACGGTCATGATTGACAGAGAGCAGACGGGGCAGATTCAAATGCCTGATATCAGAACGCGGCAGGATTTAGCGACATGGCTTTCCCTGCTGAAAAGGGGATTTACGGCTTACGGCCTGAATGAGTGCCTTTCAGAATACAGGCTTGTGCAGAATTCGATTTCAAGCAACAAGTGGAAAGCCGCAAAAAAAACGTGGTTTGTTTATAGAGAAATTGAGCGCCTGCATTTTATCAAGGCTTCGTGGTGTTTTATGCAATATGCGAAAAACGCGGTCATGAAAAGACTGTAGGCGTCAGAGGAGCTGGGTGATGAAGGTGGAACCGATTATTCACGTAATCGTCGGAGCGGCGGAATGGGGGCATGACCGGCTGAGATACAGACGGCACCGGCTGGCTGAATTTCTCGCCCGGCAAAAAGAAACGAAAAGCGTCATTTGGGTATGCCCGTCTCCGCGAGCCAATGATGGTCAAATGGCCGGGATCGCCGAGGGAATCCGGCAGTTCACTGTAAAGGATCTCATGCGGCAAAAAGCTTTCCGCTTCGGCAGGTATACAGACATGTGCTACAGGCATAAGCTTTCACCATTGGTGAACATGCTGAAGGAAGAAGGAGAAGGGGCCCGCTGCTGCTTATGGTACACCTTCCCCGGTTTTCCGCTTCTGGCAGATCTGTTTCCTTGGGATGAAGTGATTTATGATTGCAGTGATCTGTGGGCCGCTCCGATCAGCGGCCGGTCCGGGGTGCTGTCAAATGTTAGAAGAAACATCATTAAACAGGCGGAAATGAGAATCATTCAGCGTGCCGATTCCATTACGTGTACATCTGACTGTCTGCACCGGGAGGTCGGAAAAAAGCTGGAGAACCCGCACCAGAAAGTGTTCACCATTGAAAACGGAGTGGAATATGACCTGTTTTCACGGGAAAATAAACAGCCGGATGAAGACATTTTACGGGGACGGAACGGAACGGTTCTCGGTTTTATCGGCGGAATCAAGCCGAAGCTCGATTTTGCGCTTATGGCGGAAACGGCAGATGTGAGGCCTGACTGGACGATTTTATTGATAGGCCCGAACACGGCTCAGGACGATCCGGATTTCAAGTCGCTTCTGGAGCGTCCGAATGTCATCTGGACGGGACCTGCCGCGCCGAATGAAGTGCCGTCCTATATGCAGCTTGTCGACATCGGCATCATGCCGTATAAAAATTCACCTTATAATGACGCGGTATTTCCGCTTAAGCTTTTTGAATTTTTAGCCGCCGGCAAACCGGTTGTCGGCTGCAACCTTTCTTCTACGTCAAAAATCAAAAGGCCTTTCGTCTATGAATACGTTGAAGGCAGTGACCCCGCAGATTTCATCGCGGCCTGCGACGCGCTTCTGGCAGCGGACCGCAGCGGATCATATGAGGCTTTGCGCCGTGAATTGGCCCGGAGACGGGATTGGAATGTTTTATTCGGCCGAATGCTCGAATGCACGGGTATATTGAAAAATGCGCAATCCCATTAAAAGGGAAAGCGCATTTTTTGATTTGCGTGTTTCTTTTTGATGATGCTTGTTATAATAACTAGTAAGAATTATAATGGAAGGAACGGTTCAATATCAGAAAAGACTTCATATAATTCCAAAGGAGACTTCTTTATGCTTGACGAACGCATGTTTCGCATAGTTGTTGCGTTTTTTGTCTCTCTGCTAACGGTTTTAATCCTAACTCCTATCGTAAAAAAAATTGCGATCAAAATAGGTGCAGTTGACCAGCCCAGCAACCGAAAAGTACATGATAAAATAATGCCCCGTATGGGCGGCCTGGCCATCTTTATCGGCGTAGCGGCGGGTGTTCTCGCGGCCGGCATATATAATGAAACGAAAATGACCGCCATTACAGTGGGTGCGTTTATTATTGTTATTTTAGGAATCCTTGATGATAAATACCAATTAAGCGCAAAGGTAAAGTTTTTCGTCCAGCTGGCCGTGGCCATTATGATTGTGAGCACGGGACTGAAAATGGACTTTTTCTCCGTACCGTTTTTAACGGAACGTTTAGAATTGGGATGGGTCGCTTACCCGCTGACTGTGTTATGGATCGTCGGTATTACGAACGCGATGAACCTGATTGACGGTTTGGACGGACTCGCTGCCGGCCTGTCGGTCATCGGACTCTCCACTATCGCCGTTATGGCGTTATCCGGAGGGAAAATCCTTATTCTGTCACTTTCACTTGTCGTGATAGGAAGCACACTCGGATTTTTATTTTATAATTTTCATCCGGCAAAGATATTTATGGGAGATACCGGATCGCTCTTTCTCGGATACGTCATCTCAGTACTCTCATTATTAGGTCTTTATAAAAGTGTTACTTTATTCAGTATCATCATTCCGATCATCATTTTGGGCGTGCCGATTTTTGATACGACATTCGCCGTCATCAGGCGGATTTTAAACAAACAGCCGATCTCAGCGCCTGATAAGTCACATATACACCACCGGCTGATGGCCTTCGGGCTGTCACACCGTACGGCTGTCATTATCATCTATTTAATCGGCTTTATTTTCAGCGTCAGTGCCATCCTGCTGAAAAGCGCGACCATATGGCTTTCGCTGTTTATTATTTTTGTATTGATTGTATTTATGCAAATCATAGCAGAGGTCACAGGGTTAGTAAATGAACAATTTAAACCATTTACCAAGTTTTACAAGAGATTGGTAAAGAAAAATTAAAAAGAGCAGATCATGCGAATGGTCTGCTTTTTTGCTATTCTCTTATTATATAGAAAAACCCGATCCTGCTCAAAGGATCGGGTTTACTCTTAATAGCCTGTTGTGCCGCCGGACTGTGTGCTGCCCGTACCGTTTTCACCTGCAGTACCGCTGGTTGAATCGGTCGTGCCGCTTGTTCCTGTGCTGCCGGAAGGCGAATCAGCCGTACCGCCTGTTCCCGTGCTGTCGGAAGTCGAATCAGTCGTACTGTCCGTTCCGGTGCTGTCAGAAGCAGGATCGGATGCCGTGCTGTTTCCGGACGGGTAATCCAGATGTTTCTGCAATTCCTGCCGTATTTTTTCGAGATTGGTTGGATCCGGCTGGAAATAATATGTTCCGCGCGTAGTTGCGGTTCCGCCTAAATATAAATCTGATCCTGTTATGGTCAGTGTATCAACCTTTTTGCTGGTAAAGCCGCTGTAAATCTGCTGAAGAGCGAGTCCTTCAGTGATTCGGATATTCGTTTGGACGTTATTGCTCGCTGTTTCAGCGATTTTATCAATTTTAGCAATATTTCCAGCTCTGGACATTTGGTCGATCAGTGCGTTTAAGATTTGCTTTTGGCGGTCATTCCGGCCGAAGTCTCCGCGCTTATCCTGTTTTCTCATCCGCGCGTAAGCCAAAGCCTGCTCACCGTTCAAATGCATGTTTCCTTTCTTGAAATAGATCCGTTTCTTTTTACTGACGTCACTCATCTCGTCGAAGTCAAACGGCACTTTTACATCGACCCCGCCTACTTCATCAATAACATCCTTAAAGCCATTGAAGTCGACAGTGACATACTTATCAATCGGTATGCCTAATAAGTCTTCGACGGTTGAGACGGTTTCATCCGCTCCGCCCTTAGCAAAAGCCGCATTGATTTTTGATTTTTTACCGGTTGTGTCGCCGGCAAGCGTCACCCGCGTATCACGCGGAATACTCAGCATTTTCATTGTTTTATTTCTCGGATCAAGGGTAACGACAATAAGAGAATCTGATCGTCCGCCTTTTCCGCTGGTGGCATAATTTTCGATCCCCATAAACAAAATGGAGAACGGTTTTTTCTTCATATTGATGACTTTATCCCGTAATTTTGATTTGTCTCCGCGGGAAAGGGCATCATATGCATTATCTGCCGCATTGATCGTTTTGTATACTTTGTATCCGCCAAACCCGGCAGCGACTAACAAAACGAGGGTAAGCAGCAGCAAAATCCGTTTGAATATGATCTTTCGTTTGCTTTTCTTTTTCTTTCGAACACGCACTCTTACACGTTCAGCCATTACATTAGTCTCCTTTAGGGCTGACGTCTGTTTCTAAATACGTCAGTTCTCCCTCTGTATTCTTACTCTTGCCGTTCGTCAGTTCTGTCATCCATTTTAGAAACGCTTCTTTGTCTTTTTCTTCAACGTACGTTTCAAATTCGACATGATCCGCATAATGGATATCTTTCAGTAAAAAAACTGATTCTCTCAGTTCGTTCTCTATCTTGCCGAGCCACGTATAATCCGCTGATGTATGCATAATACGCATCAGCTTCCGCTCCGTAACTCCTATATGATTTAAGCCTTCAGACACTGACTTCCCATATGCACGAATCAATCCGCCTGCACCGAGCTTTATTCCGCCGAAATACCGGGTAACCACCGCGCAGGTATCTTTCAGACCGCGTTTTTTCAGTACTTCCAGCATGGGGACGCCGGCTGTGCCGCTTGGTTCTCCGTCATCATTCGCCTTTTGTATATGGTCGGTTTCGCCGATCAGATAAGCTGAGCAGTTATGAGTCGCATTCCAGTGCTGTTTTTTTATCTTTTGTATAAATTCCTGCGCTTCCTCTTCAGAAGCAGCACGGCTCAGGTGACAGATAAAACGCGATTTTTCAATCACAATCTCATGTTCACCCGTTTCTTTAACTGTTAAATAGCTGTGCAGCATGATTGCTGGACCCTCCTGACAAGCATTAAAAGACTTGTTTCTACAAATTCGAACAGACTTTAGAATTTTTGCGCATATTTTGGTATCATGAAAGAGTAAGATACTATATAAAAATGTTTTTTTCTAGAATATACGCATTCTTTCATTATAATTCGACATAAATTGCAGTTCAATTACATTTATAATAAAAATACATAACAACACCGTTACGGAGGGAGACAGATGAATAAATCGAAGATGGACTCCAAAGTTTTGGATTCTATACTTATGAAAATGCTGAAAACCGTGGACGGGAGCAAGGACGAGGTTTTTCAAATCGGAGAGCAGTCGCGCCAGCAATATGAGCAGCTGGTTGAAGAACTCAAACAGATCAAACAGCAGGTCTACGAAGTCATTGAGCTGGGCGACAAACTTGAAGTTCATACGCGGCACGCACGAAACCGCTTGTCTGAAGTAAGCAGAAATTTCCATAAGTTCAGCGAAGAAGAAATTCGCAACGCCTATGAAAAGGCGCACAAACTTCAAGTGGAACTGACGATGATCCAACAGCGTGAAAAGCAGCTGCGGGAGCGCAGAGATGATTTAGAACGCCGGCTTTTGGGGCTTCAGGAAATCATTGAACGGTCAGAATCATTGGTCAGCCAAATAACCGTCGTTCTGAATTACCTGAATCAAGACCTTCGCCAAGTAGGGCTTCTTCTTGCCGATGCGCAGGCTAAACAAGATTTCGGTTTAAGAATCATTGAAGCCCAAGAGGAAGAAAGAAAAAGAGTTTCCAGAGAAATTCATGACGGTCCCGCGCAAATGCTGGCAAATGTCATGATGAGATCGGAATTAATTGAACGGATCTTCCGCGACCGCGGCACGGAGGACGGATTTCAGGAAATCAGAAATCTGCGGCAGAATGTGCGGAATGCCCTTTACGAAGTCAGAAGGATTATATATGATTTAAGACCGATGGCATTGGACGATCTCGGGCTGATTCCGACACTGAGAAAATATCTTTATACAACTGAAGAATACAACGGAAAGGTGAAAATACATTTTCAGTGTATCGGAGACACAGAGAACCAAAGGCTTGCCCCGCAATTTGAAGTGGCGCTTTTCCGTCTCGCTCAGGAAGCCGTCACAAATGCACTCAAGCATTCAGAATCAGAGGAAATTACAGTAAAAGTGGAAGTAACCGCTGATTTTGTCGTTCTCATCATTAAGGACAACGGAAAAGGCTTTGATATTAAGGATGCTAAACAAAAGAAAAACAAATCATTCGGCTTGCTGGGAATGAAAGAAAGAGTAGATCTGCTTGAAGGAACGATAACGATAGACTCTAAAATAGGTCTTGGGACATTTATCATGATTAAGGTTCCGTTATCTCTCGGCCTATAATTTGTTAAATAGAGCCAAAAGACATATTGACCGAACAGCGGCGTATATAGAACAATAGGATAAGGAGGCGTAGCGTGTGACTAAAGTAAATATTGTTATTATCGACGACCATCAACTATTCCGTGAGGGTGTAAAAAGAATATTGGATTTTGAACCTACCTTTGAAGTGGTAGCAGAAGGTGACGATGGAGATGAGGCGGCTCGAATCGTCGAGCATTATCATCCCGATGTTGTCATAATGGACATCAATATGCCGAATGTAAATGGAGTAGAGGCTACTAAACAGCTTGTTGAGCTGTACCCTGAATCTAAGGTGATTATCCTCTCCATCCATGATGATGAAAACTATGTGACTCATGCTTTAAAAACAGGTGCAAGAGGCTATCTCCTGAAAGAGATGGACGCAGATACTTTAATCGAAGCAGTGAAAGTGGTAGCCGAGGGCGGTTCTTACCTTCACCCGAAAGTAACCCACAATCTTGTCAACGAATTCCGCCGTCTTGCGACAAGCGGAGTTTCTGCTCATCCTCAGCATGAGGTTTACCCGGAAATCCGGAGACCATTACATATATTAACGAGACGGGAATGTGAAGTGCTGCAAATGCTTGCAGACGGAAAAAGCAACCGCGGAATCGGTGAATCATTGTTTATCAGTGAGAAAACAGTGAAAAACCACGTGAGTAATATTTTGCAGAAAATGAACGTTAATGACCGGACACAAGCCGTTGTCGTGGCCATTAAAAACGGCTGGGTAGAGATGCGTTAGCCATGTGTGAGAAGACTTGCCTGTTATGGCAAGTCTTTTTTTACAGCTGCATATCTATTAAAATACTTATTAAGTACTTAATAAGGCAGGTAAAGTGATGAAGATTGCAGTTGTAACAGACAGTACAGCATATATTCCGAAAGAGATGAGAGAAGAACATCATATTCATATGATCCCTCTCCAAGTGGTTTTCGGTGAAAAAACATTCCGCGAAGAAACAGAACTCGACTGGAGAAGTTTTTATAAAGAAGTAAAAAATCATGATGAGCTGCCGACTACGTCTCAGCCTTCTTTCGGTGAATTAATCGCATTGTACGAAGAACTGGGCAAAACATATGATGCAGTCATAAGCATACATTTGTCCAGCGGAATCAGCGGAACATATAACAGCGCCGCCTCGGCAAACACTATGGTTGATCATATTAAAGTTTATCCCTTTGATTCAGAGATCAGCTGTTTGGCACAAGGGTTTTATGCGTTAAAGGCAGCACAGCTCATTAAAGACGGTGTTGACTCACCGGAAGAGATTATAAAAGAGCTGGAAGAAATGAAAAAAACAGTCCGTGCGTATTTTATGGTGGACGATTTATCACACCTCCAGCGGGGCGGGCGTCTAAGCAGTGCTCAGGCTTTTATCGGCGGTCTGTTAAAGGTAAAGCCTATTCTTCATTTTGACAATAAGGTAATTGTTCCTTTTGAGAAGATTCGGACACGCAAAAAAGCGATTTCGAGAATTTTTGAGCTGTTTGGGGAGGATGCAAGTAAAGGAATCCCGATGCGGGCCGCTGTCATCCATGCAAACAGGGAAGAAGAAGCGGCGGCTATTATACAGGAGTTAAGCGGTAAATATCCTCATGTCGAATTCTATAACAGCTATTTCGGTGCCGTGATCGGAACCCATTTGGGCGAAGGCGCCATCGGAATCGGCTGGTGCTTTAAAAACTAAGTGAAAATCTCCGTTTTCAAGGGCGGAGATTTTTTTATTTTTTAATTTTCGCAATTCGACAAGTGGGTTCCCGACAAGGCATACTTTGAGCAGAAAGGAGGCAGGGAGATGTCCGAAGGTGCTTCAGAATTTTCAGAGGTGCGGGATTTCTTTTACGGCCGGCATTTATTGAGATCTGAGATACCGTTTTCAGACCAGCGCATTAAGCGTTTTACAGAAAAAGAATATATAACGGCCGAGCCGTCAATCATCCGCCGGAAAAACCGTTACGTCTGCCAACGATGCGGTCAGTCTGATCAAGCCTGCTTTGCGGCATTTTGGGCGCCCTCTGCCAAAAGGCAGATTACCTATTGCCGTGCCTGTGTCGTGATGGGAAGGGCTGATGAACTGACATCATTATATTCTTGGAATCAGGCCTATGAAAACAGCTGGGAACCTGTAAAGCTTTCTTGGGAAGGAACACTGACAGACGGACAGAAGCGGGCGGCCGCCGCGCTTACAGATGCGATAAAAGAGAGACAAGAGCTGTTAGTATGGGCGGTTTGCGGATCGGGGAAAACAGAGATGCTGTTTCCGGGTATCGAGTTTGCTCTGAATCACGGTTTGCGCGTCTGTGTCGCGACTCCGCGTACAGATGTCGTACTTGAACTGCTGCCGAGACTGAAAAAAGCATTTGAGAAAGTCGAAGTTTCTGCTTTGTACGGCGGCAGCGAGGACAAAGGCCGTCTGACTCCGTTAATGATTTCAACCGCTCACCAGCTGATGCGCTACCGAGACATTTTTGATGTCATGATAATAGATGAAGTAGATGCGTTTCCTTTTTCAGCCGATGAGACATTAGGATTCGCTGTTGATAAAGCGAGGAAGAAAAACAGCGCCCTTGTTTATGTAACGGCAACTCCTTCAGACACATTAAAAAAGAAGGCTGAAGCCGGTTTGCTGAAAAGCGTCCGCATACCGGCCAGATATCATCGGAAACCCCTCCCGGAGCCGCGTTTTTTGTGGTGCGGCAATTGGAAGAAGAAGCTTCAGAAAGGAAAACTGCCGCGCTCTGTAACGGATTGGGTCCGCCAAAAACTTCAATCACATCTGCCGGTTTTCTTATTCGTTCCGTCTGTACACATATTGAAAAAGACAACGGATTATTTTCAGAAATTAAACATACGGGCAGAAGGCGTACATGCGGAAGACACATTCAGAAAGGATAAAGTGAAACGGTTCAGAGACGGCCTGCTTGACCTGCTGGTAACGACTACGATTTTAGAAAGAGGGGTCACCGCGCCCAAAGTTCAGACATGTGTCCTCGGCGCAGAAGCACCTATCTTTACTGAGAGCGCGCTCGTACAGATCGCGGGCAGAACAGGAAGGCATTATAAACATTTCAGCGGTGATGTCGTCATGTTTCATTTCGGAATCACAAGCGGAATGAAAAAAGCAAAAAAACATATAGAACATATGAACAAATTGGCACAAAAAAGTAAATTGTTGGACTAGTTAATTTCAGAAAACGTGATACAGTATACTCATACTTTCCTATGAGGAGCTGTCAGCATGCTTGTCAATTCAAAAGAAATCGTATTAAAGGAACTTCTCGACCGCCATATGTCTCAGCTTCATATGAAATGCACATGCCGGGTATGCAAAAATGATGTACTGGCACTTTCATTAAACCGGGCTGAGCCGGCATATGTTACAGATAAAAAGAAAGTTGCTTATGCAAAAGCAGAGATAGTTGATAAACAGAAAAATACGGCGCTGCTTGTCATTCTGGCTGAATCAGCGGCGATTGTTTCGGTTAATCCAAGCGAGTTCTGTGAAACTCGGGAAGGAGCGTAATATCTCTGAATTGTTTATTGTGTGACTCACCAATTTCAAGTTCATTGACTTGGAGATCTCTGTTTTCTCTGGCGCCCGAACAAGAGATATGCAGCATATGCAGCAGCAAATTCGAAAAAATTGAAGGCCCCGTATGCAGTATATGCGGGAGGCCTCAGGAGTCAAATGAAAAATGCGCTGATTGTGCGGCCCGGGAATCAAAAACGGAAAAGCGCTTTTTGCTGCGGCAAAACCGTTCGGTATATTTGTATAATGATGCGATGAAGGACTCATTGGCCCGTTTTAAATTCAGGGGTGATGCGAAAATCATTCAAGCATTTGAACGTGACTTTGCTGCCGGCTTTAAAGCGGCATATCCATCAAATACACATACTCTCATCCCTATTCCGCTGAGCGGCGAACGGCTGGCGGAACGCGGATTCAATCAATCCGAGCTGCTGGCCTCTCTGCTCGGAATGCCCGTCATTTCCCCCCTCATCCGACTGAACAACGAAAAACAATCCAAAAAGAGCAAAACAGACAGGCTGTCCGCAGAAAAAAAGTTTTCAGCAGCCGAAAACTCCGCCGAAGGTATGAACGTCATTTTAATAGATGATATTTATACGACGGGCGCCACACTTCACCAAGCCGCCGAAGTCCTGCTGACAGCGGGCAAAGCGTCATCGGTCTCCTCTTTTACTTTAATCAGGAGCTAAATCATTCTTTTTTTCTGCCGATATAATTGATAGAAATATAAGGCAGATTAAAGAAGGAATAGGAGTTAATACGATGGGTGAATTGGCGAATTGTCCAAAATGCAATGCTTTATTTTTTAAAACGAACCTGCAGACCGTATGCCAGGCATGTATTAAAGAAGAAGAAAAAGCATTTGAAACCGTCTATAAATTTTTGAGAAAGCAGATCAACAGACAGTCGACGATGCAGCAGATCACTGAGGAAACAGGTGTGGATGAAGAGCTGATCCTTAAGTTTATCAAACAAAAAAGGATTCAGATCAGCCAGCTTCCGAATTTGGCATATCCTTGCGAAAGGTGCGGAAATCCAATCAGGACGGGGAAATTTTGCAAGTCCTGTCAGACAGATATTGAGTCGCAATTAGACCATATGAACCAAAAAACAGCCGCTGAATTCGAAGATAAAAACAGTACAAAAGACACATACTATGCCTATAATACCAAAAACACCTGATTCCCTAAACTAACTGATAACGCAGTCGATAAAAGAATTAGACTGCGAACAGAAAGCGAGAGGAATCCTATGAAAATCAATCAGTACGGAACACAATCCGTTAATCCATACCAAAAAAATTACGAAAAGCAAGCCGTACAAAAAGAGGCTGCAAAGCCGAAGGACAAAGTGGAAATTTCTTCTCATGCAAAAGAGCTTCAAAATGCGTCAGATGCGGTCACTAAAACACGTCAGGAAAAAATCGCTCAGCTTAAAGCGGATATAGAGAGCGGAACATATAAAATAGATTCAAACAGCATCGCTGAAAACATAGTAAATTTCTATAAAAAGCAATAAAAAGGAGAAAGCCAATGTCAGCAAAGCCAATTATTGATCAACTGAAGCGACTTTGCGCACTGCATGAACATCTGCTCACGCTGTCTGAGGAGAAAACGGAAGCGCTGAAAGCAGGTAAAACAAAAGTGCTCTCCAACATATTGACCAAAGAGCAAAAGTATATTCAGGCAATCGGGCAGACTGAGGAAGAACGAATCAGGTTAACTTCTCAGTTTCTCAGCCGCGGTGAGGACAATACAATTGCTGCATGCATCTCCAGAACTTCAGGCAGTGAAAAACAGGAGCTTGAAGGGTTATTTCACTCTTTGTCTGCGCTTCTTGACCGTCTGAAAGAAGTGAATGAGATGAACAAACAGCTCACGATTCAGGCTTTACAATTCATCTCCGGGGCATTCGATATGATCATGCCGGGTGAAAAAGAGAATATGAATTATAAAGAGCCGCAAGCGGCGCGCAAGCCTGTCAGCCGTTTGACATTATTCGATTCAAAAGCTTAGAACGGAGGATTTTCAATGCCATCGACTTTTATGGGGCTGGAAACAGCAAGGCGTGCATTGAGTGCGCAGCAGACTGCATTGAGCACAGTTTCAAATAACGTTGCAAATGCAAATACAGAAGGATACACGAGGCAGCGCGTCACATTACAATCGACGAGCCCTTATCCCGCAGTATCAAAAAACAGTGATCTGACGGCCGGCCAAATCGGAACAGGAGTAAAAGCCGGTTCAGTTGAGCGCGTCAGAGACAGTTTTTTAGACTATCAGTACAGAACTGAAAATACAAAATTAGGGTACTATACAGCCCGTTCCAATTCATTGTCGCAAATGGAGGGCGTCATGAAAGAGCTTGACGATAACGGATTAAACGGATCGCTCAGTTCGTTTTGGAATGCCCTTCAGGATCTGGCGACGAATCCGGAAAATACGGGAGCGCGCTCAGTTTTGCAGGAGCAGGGGAAATCTCTTGCCGAAAGTTTTAACTATATATCTACCTCTTTGACTAACATTCAGGGTGATATTAAAAAGAACCTGGATAACACAGCGGATCAGGTCAATTCCATTCTCAATCAGCTGAATGACCTTAACAATCAAATAGCGGCAGTTGAGCCGAGCGGTATGCTCCCTAATGATTTGTATGACCAAAGAGACAGATTGATTGATCAATTATCTTCTATGGCAAATATAAAAGTTTCATATAATAAGTCGGGCGGACATGCCTTGGCGACTGCTGAGGGCACGGTTAACGTCGAATTGCTGAACGGGAACAACAATTCTCTCGGTACGCTGCTCGACGGTAAAACAAAAACAGTTTCAGAAATGAAAATCAACTACGACAAGGACAGCGGCCTCGTGTCGAGTGTGTCAGTCGGCAGCAATACGGTCAATGCGGATGCATTTACCGGAAAAGGCTCACTCTTAGGTCTTATTGAATCATACGGCTATATGTCAAACGGAGAAGAAAAAGGTCTTTATCCTGAAATGCTGACGGCTCTTGACAATATGGCGCTGTCCTTTGCTGACGCGTTTAATGCAGTTCATGAAAAAGGGAAGACCTATACAGGCGAACAGGGTGCAGCATTTTTTGATTTCAGCGGCGGTGAAGCGGTGCCGGCAAAAGGTGCGGCAGCGAAAATAAAAGTCAGTGACAAAATCCTTGCGTCTACTGATAATATCGCAGCGTCGTTAAACGGAGAAAAAAGTGACGGCACCAACGCGACAAATCTTGCAGCCGTACAGAACAGCAAGCTGACTATTAACGGTGAAACCACTACAATTAATGACTTTTATGAATCCCTTATCGGAAAGCTGGGCGTTAATTCACAAAAAGCGGCCAATCTTATGAACAACTCTGAAAGCAACACCCTTTCAGCCGATGAACGGAGACAATCAGTCAGTGCAGTGTCTTTAGATGAAGAAATGACAAATATGATTCAGTTTCAGCACGCTTATAATGCGGCTGCGCGGATTATAACGATGCAAGATGAAATATTCGATAAAATTATTAACGGTATGGGCACCGGAGGAAGATAGGAGATAAGTAAATGAGAGTAACTCAAGGGATGATCGCAAAAAATTCTCTTCGATTTATCGGCTCAAGTTATGACAAGCTCGATCGGCTTCAGCAGCAAGTGTCTACGGGGAAAAAAATCACGAAAGCTTCTGATGATCCGGTCGTTGCAATGAAGGGAATGCAGTACCGTACTCAGCTTGCGCAGGTAAACCAGTATCAGCGGAATGTTTCGCAAGGTTTTACATGGCTGGAAAACTCGGAATCAAGCGTAAACTCGGAAACGGATATTATGGGGAAAATCCGGGACTTGATGGTTCAGGCGAAAAGTGATTCGAACGGTGAAACAGAATTGAAAGCAATCGGTACAGAAATCGGCCAGCTGAAAAAGCAGCTCGTTTCTGTCGCGAATACTCAGGTAAACGGACGTTATCTGTTTAACGGAACAAATTCAGACGTCCCGCCGATCACTGAAAATGCCGACGGCACATATACGTACAACTATGAGAATTATACAGGTGCTTCGGATGTTAACATCAACATCTCGAACGGAGCAGTGTTGAAAGTGAATTCTGATCCGAACTCAGCTTTCGGAGGCGTCGCACAAAATGGAGATAATGTATTTGAATTTCTCAACTCCTTAGAAGCTTCTTTAAGCAAAGGCACGCTGTCCGAAGCAGATTCAAATCAAATTCTGTCAGATATCGACGGTTTTACTGACAAAATGAATGCTGAAAAATCCAATATCGGCGCACGCACAAACCGGTTGGAACTCATTCAGACAAGATTGGAATCACAAGCGGCAACCGCTGAAAAAGTATTGTCCGATAATGAAGATGTAGAAATGGAAGATGTAATTGTTGATTATTTATCTCAACAGACGGTTCATAGAGCAGCGCTGTCAGTGAATGCGAACATCATTCAGCCGTCACTGATTGACTTCCTGAAATAATATAACTGATCGTCTTCAATATATAAAAAAAGCGACTCACAACAGGGAGATCGCTTTTTTTACTAAAATACTATAAACAGGAGGGATCTCTGTGCAGATGCCGAGATTGATTATTGACAGTGTGCCTGCTAAAATCGGTATAACCTTTCAAAAGGAAGAAATCGAGATGGAACAGCCGCCCGCTGACCTGGAAATTGAGCAGCCGCCGGCAGAGCTGAACATAGAAAGCACGCCGGCCAAACTGACGATTGACCAGACGAGGGCGTGGGAGAACTTGAATCTCAAATCATTTGAAAAGCTGAACGCTGAAGCCGCCCAGAAAGGTGCGGAAGCCTGCAGCGAGTTTATTGCAAAAACAGTCAGGGAAGGGAAGGAAATGGCGGCTATCGAAAAGAAAACGGGCAATGTGATGGCCCGGCAGGCAGCAGATGTCAGACCGCCCGATCCATTTGGCGAGTTCAGCGACTTTCTGCCTGCGCAGTTTCTCGTCGACATTGACTGCATTCCATCAAAGCTTACGATTGATATTGAAGCCCGCAAACCTTCAATTGAAGCAGCCGTCAATAAACCTGTATGGAATTATACGCCGGGGAAAGTTCAGATTGATATGATGCAAGACCCTGAGGTGACGATTTCGGTTGACGATGGCAACGCAGAATAAAAGATGAAAGTGGTAAAGGATTGTGAAGCATGATAATTAAAACAAAATATCACGGAGAAATCAGAATAGACGAAGGGCAGATTATCTCATTTGAAAACGGCCTGCCGGGATTTAATGACGAGACTCAATTTGTTGTTCTTCCTTTGTCGGAAGATTCACCGTTTTTGGCGCTGCAGTCTGTCAAACAGGAGCACATCGCCTTTATTGTCGCCAGTCCGTTTATTTTCTTTAAAGGGTACGAATTTGACATTGACCATGCGACGCTTGAACTTTTGCATATTGAAGATATAGAGGACGTCGAAGTGATGGCGATTTTAACGCTGGAAGAGCCTTTTGAAAACACGACCGCCAATTTAAAAGCGCCGATTATCGTCAATAAAAAGGAAATGAAGGCGAAACAAATCATTTTACATGATGCTTCCTATGAAACAAAACATCTGATAGGAGGAGGATCATGCTAGTTCTCTCAAGAAAAGTGAATGAGTCCATTCAGATCGGGCCGGATATTGAAATAAAGGTGATCGCCATCGAAGGAGAACAAGTGAAGCTGGGAATTGAAGCGCCTCAGCACGTAGATATTCACAGGAAAGAAATCTACTTGTCGATCCTGGAAGAGAACAACAGAGCTGTATCTTTTAATACTGATTTATTACTTAACTTATCCTCACAAAAAAAGTGAGGATTTTTTTATTTTCAATATAAACAATAGAAACGGCCATCCGATATATATAGTGTAGCCAATGAGAGGAAAAATTTTCTTCAGAATGACGCTGCGCAAATGCACAAGGACGTGCGAAAAACAATTCAGGGAGGAAATACAAAATGAGAATCAACCACAATATCGCGGCTCTTAACACTAGCCGTCAGCTGAATGCAGGTTCAAACTCTGCTGCAAAAAACATGGAAAAATTATCTTCAGGTCTTCGCATCAACCGCGCTGGTGATGACGCTGCGGGTCTTGCGATCTCTGAAAAAATGCGTTCTCAAATCCGCGGTTTAGACATGGCGTCTAAAAACGCTCAAGACGGAATCTCTCTTATCCAAACATCTGAGGGTGCATTGAACGAAACTCACAGCATTCTTCAGCGTATGAGCGAGCTTGCTACACAAGCGGCAAACGATACAAACACTGATTCTGACCGTTCTGAGCTTCAAAAAGAGATGGACCAATTAGCGTCTGAAGTAACAAGAATCTCTACTGACACTGAGTTCAATACGAAGAAACTTCTTGACGGAACTGCGCAAAACCTTACGTTCCAAATCGGAGCTAACGAAGGCCAAACAATGAGCCTGTCTATCAATAAAATGGACTCTGAAAGCCTGAAAGTTGGTACGACTTATACTGTATCTGGTGATCAAAATACACTTACAGCAACTGACGGAAGCACTGCTACTTGGGCGGATGCAGACGATGCTACAAATAAACCAGCTGGTTATTACGATGCTGGCGGTAAAGTTATTGCATCTGAAAAATTAGCTGCAGATTCTAAAGTAACAAAAGGTATCGACATCTCATCTTCAGCTAAAGCTGCGTCTTCAGCTCTTACAACAATCAAAACAGCTATCGACACAGTATCAAGCGAGCGCGCTAAACTTGGTGCGGTTCAAAACCGTTTAGAGCACACAATCAACAACCTTGGTACTTCTTCTGAGAACCTGACTTCTGCTGAATCACGTATCCGTGACGTAGACATGGCTTCTGAGATGATGGAGTACACGAAAAACAACATCCTTACTCAGGCTTCTCAAGCTATGCTTGCGCAAGCTAACCAACAGCCTCAGCAAGTTCTTCAATTGCTTAAAGGTTAATGACGGAAAGATCCTGGTTCTCCAGGGTCTTTTTTTTATTTCTTCAGCTATCTCCCCCTTCAGCAAGCCAAAGAACCCTATTGACAAAATGAAACATTATATTTTGCAGTTAAATTATTGAAAACCTTTTAATATGACCGATATAAGAATAAGATCATACATTTATGGAGCTGTGATATGATAAACAGTCGGAAACTCACTGTTGTCATAGAGCCGTATACGACTAAACGCCGAAAAGGAGAGGGTACATATGGTCACAAGAATCACAGGCCTTAATTCCGGTCTTGATGTAGATTCTCTGGTGAAAAAAATGATGGATGCCGAAAAGCAGCCGCTTAATAAATTAAACCAGCAAAAGCAGACGCTTGAATGGAAGCGCGATGCTTATCGGGAAGTGAATACCCAGATTGCCGACATGTATTCTACGACATTTAATAATATGCTGATGTCCACAAACTGGAATAAAAAAACAGTAACAAGTTCGGATTCCAGTGTCAGCGCGGTGGCTGTCAGTGCTGAACAGAATATTTCAACGAGCATGTCTGTACAGCAGCTGGCCACACCGACGACTTATAAATCATCAGGGGCCATCAATTTCACTTCGGGTCAGAGCCAAACATTGAAATTCAATGTCACAAATCCGGGTGAAACGAAGCCGACTGAGGTAAACGTCACGATCGCCGCGACCGATACGATTGACGATGTCATTTCCAAACTGAACAGCTCGGGCCTCGGGGTGACGGCTTTAAAAGAGAAAATCTCCAATGGCTCGGATTATGTGGATACGATTGCGTTCACTTCCAATAAAACGGGGGAAGGATTTACCCTTTCAGCAGGTGATGACGCAACCAAAAGCTTTCTGAAAGATCAGCTCGGTTTTGCCGTTGATGATGCAACAAATGAACTGACGGCCAATGCCGAAGGGAAAAACGCGAAGTTTACGTTCAACGGGCTTGAAATGACAAAAACGTCAAATAACTTTACGATCAACGGCATCAAATACACGCTGAACAGCGTGACGGACAGCAATAAAACGGTTACGATTAACAGCACGACTGATACGGACGGCATTTTTAACAACATTAAAGATTTCGTTGATAAATACAATACGTTAATTAAAAGTGTAAACGAGAAGGCGTCGGAATCAAAATACCGTGATTATAAGCCGCTAACCGATGAACAAAGAGAAGCGATGACCGATAAGCAGATTGAGCAGTGGGAAGCAAAGGCCAAAAGCGGTTTATTACGGAGCGACAGCACGCTGCAGAACGGTTTGGCGGAGATGCGGCTTGATCTGTACTCAACGGTTACGATTGACGGGAAAAAATATCAGCTTGCAGATTTCGGAATTGAGACGTCTGATAGTTATACGGATCAAGGAAAGCTTGTCATTAAAGACGAAGCGAAACTGAAACAGAAAATTACCGAGAATCCTGCTCTCGTGGCTAAACTGTTTAATGCAGACAGCCCTGATACAGCGAAAACCAAAAACCCGGAGGAACAGGGGATTGCCCGGAGATTAAAAGACACATTAAACAAAATGCAGACCCAAATTTCAAAACAGGCGGGTACGGAAAGCTCGGTATCAACCAGCTTTGCCATCGGAAAAAGCCTGGATGAAATAGAAACAAATATTTCCAATATGAAAACGAAGCTGGATGACATCGAGACGAGATATTATAAAAAGTTCAGCGCACTGGATACGGCATTGGAGAAATTGAACAGCCAATCTTCATATCTCACGTCAATGTTAGGATCTTCAACATCATAACCTTGGAGGTTTTATAAAAATGGCAATAAATAATCCTTTTGCTGCTTATCAGCAGACATCCGTCTTTACAGCCGCTCCGGAAGAGCTGACCCTTATGCTTTATAACGGCTGCCTGCGATTCATTAAGCTGGCCAGGCAGGCGATGAAGCAAAACAACCTTGAAGCCAAAAATGAAAATATCGTAAAGGCGCAAAACATCATTCAAGAGCTCAGCATCACGTTAAACCGGGAGATTGAGATATCTGAACAGATGTCATCCATTTATGATTACATCCGCCGCCGGCTGATCGATGCGAACGTGCAGAATAACGGAGAATTTTTAGATGAAGCGGAAAAACTCGTTACTGAATTTCGCGACACGTGGAAGCAGGCCATGCAGAGTGAACGGAAAAACAGCCATGGCGCGGGCGGCCTTGCCTGATGAACAGCAATGTCTTTTCTTTGTATAACGAAACGAAGAACATGTACGCCGCACTGAAGGACGCCCCGGAAAGCGACGGTCTTATCAGCAGCGTTACGGCATTTACGGAGAAAAGGGAGGAGATGCTTGCGGGCATAAAGCCGCCTTTTTCCGAAGAAGAAAAAACGCTGCTTCAGCAGGTGGCCGCGATGGACCGCCTGATTACCGGCGAAGTGAAACGGATTCAGGATGGTATCCGAAATGAAATAAAAACGCTTAAGAAAAAACGAATCTACCATAATACGTATTTCAATCCGTATCATCAAACGACAAGTGACGGCCGTTATTACGACAAACGCAAATAGGTGAGTGTTTTGAGAAGTTTGAACGATTACCATTTGGTGTCAGCCTATTACCAGCTTCTTTTTACGATTGATGAGGGGCTTTGCTACCTGTTGGACACGCAGGATGATTTTTTTAAGACGGAGGGCGAGCGGATTTACAATGATTTGATTCAGGCTTTTTTTCATCTCGATTCCTCTCATGCGCTTCTGCTGTCTATCATTGAGTGCCGATGCGTGGAGACGGCGATCCGCTCATTTGACGAGATCTTTCAGGATTTCAGCATGTTAAATGATTATGATTTCCCGTCCGCCCCTTTTCAGGAGTTTTTAAAAACCATCTTTCTGCCGCATTATAAGCTATGGATGGAGCAGACGCACGACTGCATCAAACCGTATGTTCTTCACTAGACCTGCTGCAAGCGGCAGGTCTTTTGCCTGCGTCCTCTGCATATACTTATAATCCTGCCGGAAGCTGCCGGATAAAGCCGACACCATTCGCCATCGTTCACCGAATTTACACATTATTTTAACGTTTCAGCAGGGATCAGAAGGGGTAAAAGAGAAATAGTTACATATCCTTAGATAAAGGGAGGCGTTCTTTGATGAACTACAATATCAGAGGAGAAAACATTGAGGTTACACCTGCGTTAAAGGATCATGTGGAGAGAAAAATCGGCAAGCTGGAGCGATATTTCGAGCAGAGCGTCAATGCCGATGTGAACGTCAACTTAAAATTCTATAATGATAAGGAATCCAAAGTTGAAGTCACCATTCCGATGACTGATCTGGCGCTTCGTTCTGAAGTGCATAACGAGGATATGTACAATGCAATTGATCTCGCAACAAACAAGCTGGAACGTCAAATCCGAAAGCACAAAACAAAAGTCAACCGAAAATTCCGCGAGCAGGGTCTTCCGAAACATTATTTCGAGAACGGCAGCGCTGCTGATACGGGCGTAGCGGTTCAGGACGAAATTGAAGATGACAGCCCGGAAATTGTCCGTCAAAAGCGTTTTAATTTAAAACCGATGGATAATGAAGAAGCGATTCTCCAAATGAATATGCTCGGACATAATTTCTTCGTATTCACCAACGCGGAGACGAATCTCACAAACGTCGTTTACCGCAGAAATGACGGCAAATACGGATTAATTGAACCGACTGAATAAACCCATCCAGCCTTCCGTGAACGCGCGGAAGGTTTTTCTCTATCTTTATCTGCAAATTCTTTGGAAATGGCAAAAGGTATGTTATGATAATGAGAGGTATACATGGACAGAAAATTATCATTTATTCCATGCAAAATCTGCATGTGAACATAGAGGAGCGTTATAGATGCTTGGGATTTTAAATAAAATGTTTGATCCGACCAAACGTGCGCTGAACAAATACGAAAAAATAGCAAATGACATTGATGCCGTAAGAGGAGATTATGAAAATCTCTCTGACGAGGCGCTTAAACATAAAACGGCAGAATTTAAAGAGCGGCTTGAAAAAGGAGAAACGACGGATGACCTTCTTGTCGAAGCGTTTGCCGTCGTTCGTGAAGCTTCCCGCCGCGTAACCGGCATGTTCCCGTTTAAAGTGCAGCTGATGGGGGGCATCGCCCTTCATGAGGGGAACATTTCCGAAATGAAAACAGGGGAAGGGAAAACGCTGACGTCCACGCTTCCCGTGTATTTAAATGCGTTGACGGGAAAAGGCGTTCACGTCGTAACGGTCAACGAATATCTGGCGAGCCGTGATGCCCAGCAAATGGGAGAAATTTTTGCGTTTCTCGGGCTTACAGTCGGCCTGAACCTGAATTCGATGTCAAAAGACGAAAAACGAGAAGCTTACGCAGCCGATATCACGTATTCAACGAACAATGAACTCGGCTTTGATTATTTGCGTGACAACATGGTGCTCTATAAAGAACAAATGGTACAGCGCCCGCTTCATTTTGCCGTTATTGATGAAGTCGATTCAATTTTAGTCGATGAAGCGAGAACGCCATTGATTATTTCCGGACAAGCTCAGAAGTCCACAAAACTGTACGTGCAGGCAAATGCGTTTGTCCGCACACTCAAGAAAGATCAGGATTATACGTATGACGTCAAAACGAAGGGCGTTCAGCTGACGGAAGAAGGAATGACGAAGGCTGAAAAAACGTTCGGCATCGACAACCTGTTTGATGTCAAAAACGTGGCCTTGAACCACCATATCAACCAGGCTTTAAAAGCCCATGCAGCGATGCAGAAAGACGTGGATTATGTTGTTGAGGACGGCCAGGTCGTCATCGTTGATTCCTTCACCGGCCGTCTGATGAAAGGACGCCGCTACAGCGAAGGTCTTCACCAGGCAATTGAGGCGAAAGAAGGCCTGGAGATTCAAAATGAAAGCATGACATTGGCGACGATTACGTTCCAAAACTATTTCCGTATGTACGAAAAGCTTGCCGGTATGACCGGTACCGCAAAAACGGAAGAGGAAGAATTCCGCAATATTTATAACATGCAGGTTGTATCCATCCCGACCAACCAGCCGGTCATCCGTGACGACCGTCCGGACTTGATCTACCGCTCAATGGAAGGGAAATTCAAGGCGGTGGCGGAGGATGTCGCCCAGCGCTACATGACCGGACAGCCGGTTCTTGTCGGTACGGTTGCCGTTGAAACGTCTGAATTGATTTCTAAACTTCTGAAAAACAAAGGGATTCCGCATCAGGTGCTCAATGCCAAAAACCATGAGCGTGAAGCTCAGATTATTGAGGAAGCGGGACAAAAAGGCGCTGTCACGATTGCGACCAACATGGCGGGACGCGGAACCGACATTAAACTCGGCGAAGGCGTAAAAGAGCTTGGCGGCCTTGCAGTCGTCGGTACGGAACGCCACGAATCCCGCCGGATTGACAATCAGCTCCGCGGACGTTCAGGACGTCAGGGAGACCCGGGCATCACACAATTTTATCTTTCAATGGAAGATGAATTGATGCGCCGTTTCGGAGCTGAACGGACGATGGCGATGCTTGACCGGTTCGGTATGGATGACTCCACGCCGATTCAGAGCAAAATGGTGTCACGCGCCGTGGAATCATCTCAAAAACGTGTCGAAGGAAACAACTTTGATTCACGTAAACAGCTTCTTCAATATGACGACGTGCTCCGTCAGCAGCGCGAAGTCATATACAAGCAGCGTTTTGAAGTCATTGACTCTGAAAACCTGCGTGACATTGTGGAAGGCATGATCACGTCTTCTCTGGAGCGTGCGATTGCCGCTTATACGCCGAAAGAGGAGCTTCCGGAAGAATGGAATCTTGACGGCCTCGTGGAGCTGGTGAATTCAACGTATCTTGATGAAGGCGCACTTGAAAAGAGCGATATCTTCGGAAAAGAACCGGATGAAATGCATGAGATGATCATGGACCGCATCATGACAAAATATAATGAAAAAGAAGAGAATTTCGGCACAGAGCAGATGCGTGAATTTGAAAAAGTCATCGTATTGCGTGCCGTTGATTCAAAATGGATGGATCATATTGATGCGATGGATCAGCTGCGTCAAGGGATTCACCTCCGCGCTTATGCGCAGACAAATCCGCTGCGTGAATATCAAATGGAAGGCTTCGCAATGTTTGAGCACATGATTGAGTCCATTGAGGACGAGGTTGCGAAATTCGTCATGAAGGCCGAGATTGAAAGCAATCTGGAACGCGAAGAAGTTGTTCAGGGCCAAACGACGGCTCATCAGCCGCAGGACGGCGATGAGGCCAAACAAGCGAAAAAAGCGCCGGTGCGAAAAGTTGTGGATATCGGACGCAACGCGCCTTGCCATTGCGGCAGCGGAAAAAAATATAAAAATTGCTGCGGCCGGACAGAATAGTCTCGACTGTATGAAGCGAACATGACCGGGTCTGCGTCTTATGGCGCCCCGGATCTTTTAATGAGGTGAATGGAATGGAATTATCAGAAATCAGGGCAGAGCTCGAAAATATGGCTTCTCGTTTAGCGGACTTCAGGGGGTCTCTTTGACCTCGAATCAAAGGAAGCCCGCATTGCAGAATTAGATGAAAAGATGGCGGAACCGGAATTCTGGAATGACCAGCAGAAGGCCCAAACCGTCATCAATGAAGCGAACGGTCTGAAAGAATACGTGAACTCCTATCATCAGCTGAGCGAGTCTCACGAAGAGCTGCAAATGACACATGATCTTTTAAAAGAAGAACCTGACCAGGACCTTCAGCAAGAGCTTGAAAAAGAGCTGAAGTCATTAACGAAGGAATTGAATGAATTTGAGCTTCAGCTGCTGCTCAGTGAACCATATGACAAAAACAACGCGATTTTAGAACTTCATCCGGGGGCCGGCGGTACGGAATCCCAGGACTGGGGTTCCATGCTGCTCAGAATGTATACCCGCTGGGCGGAAAGACGCGGTTTCAAAGTTGAAACGCTTGATTATCTCCCGGGAGATGAAGCAGGAATTAAGTCAGTCACACTGCTTATTAAAGGCCACAATGCATACGGCTATTTAAAAGCGGAAAAAGGCGTACACCGCCTCGTGCGGATTTCTCCATTTGATTCATCAGGCCGCCGTCACACGTCATTCGTGTCATGTGAAGTCATGCCTGAATTCAATGAAGAAATCGACATTGATATTCGTACCGAAGATATTAAAGTTGATACGTACCGGGCGAGCGGTGCCGGCGGACAGCACGTCAATACGACTGATTCAGCCGTTCGGATCACCCACCTCCCGACAAATGTAGTCGTCACGTGCCAGACGGAACGTTCACAAATCAAAAACCGCGACCGGGCGATGAAAATGCTCAAAGCGAAGCTATATCAGCGCAGAATTGAAGAACAGCAGGCGGAGCTTGACGAAATCCGCGGCGAACAGAAAGAAATCGGCTGGGGCAGCCAAATCCGCTCGTACGTCTTCCATCCGTACTCCATGGTGAAAGATCACCGCACCAATACGGAAATGGGGAACGTGCAGGCGGTTATGGACGGAGATATCGATATCTTCATTGACGCCTATTTACGTTCTAAACTGTCATAATCCGGGAACACACCTGCCTTTGGCAAGGTGTGTTTTTTTATCCGTTCTCTTTTTCCATTTTTCACAACAGCGCTTTAGCAAATTAATACGGTATTTGGCTGTTATTTACTTCTAAGCCGGGAAGACTTAAAATGCTATCGAGAGAAAATCGGAGAACGGAGGATTTTGCATGGATGTGAATCACAATAAGCCGCTCCGTCTGATCAAAGATTATATATACATCATGATCGGCGCGGCGATTACGGGGATCGTGTTTAACGTATTTTTGCTGCCGAACCGTATAGCAGCGGGGGGAGTAAGCGGGATCAGCACCATTTTAGAAACGTTTGGTTTTGAACCGGCTTACGTGCAGTGGATTATTAACATCCCTTTGTTTATCGCCGGAGTGATTATTCTCGGCGGGAAGTTCGGAATGAAGACACTGGTCGGTTCCATCGTTCTGCCGCTCGCCGTCTATTTGACAAGAGATCTGCCTGCCGCGACGACCCATGAACTGCTGGCGGCGATTTTCGGAGGCGTCGGGATCGGAACGGGAATCGGCATCGTGTATCTCGGCAAAGGCTCCACGGGGGGAACGGCTCTGGCAGGGCAGATCATTCACAAATACACGGGGCTTTCGCTGGGAACGTGCCTTGCCATCATGGACGGATTAATTGTGCTGAGCGCGATGCTCGTTTTCGGAGTGGAGCAGGGACTGTATGCGATGCTCGGGGTATTTATTTCAAGCAAAACGATTGATGTCGTGCAGGTCGGGTTCAACCGTTCCAAAATGGCTTTAATCATTACGCAGCATGAAGAAGCCGTCAGATCGGCTGTGTTTAAAGAAATCGACAGGGGTGTGACGAAGATTTCCGCAGTCGGCGGGTATACGGAACATGACCGGCCGATCTTAATGTGTGTCGTCGGCCAGACCGAATTCACAAAACTGAAACAAATCGTCAAACAAATTGATGAGTCAGCCTTTGTTATTGTCGCAGACGCAAGCGAGGTGCTCGGCGAGGGTTTCAAACGCGCGTAAACGGGGTTATAATAGCGAAGGGGTGCATCTTACATATGAAATCAAAATGGGCGCTGCTGGCGCTGGTTCTGACCATGTCCGTCCTGCTGGCGGCATGCGGCGGATCCAATGAATCGAAAAAAGAAAGCTCTGACAGCTCAGGCGGATCAAAAGCTTCTGCGTCAGCAGGAGAAGAGCTTTATCAGCAAAGCTGTATCGGCTGTCACGGAAAAGACTTAGAAGGCGGCGGAGGCCCGAATTTACAGGAAGTCGGCGGGAAGTATGATGAAGCTAAAATTGAAAGCATCATTAAAAACGGACGCGGCAATATGCCGAGCCATCTTGTAAATGATAAGGAAGCCGCTGAGATCGCAAAATGGCTGTCACAGAAAAAATAACAGAAAAACCTTGCCTGTTATAGGGGCAAGGTTTTTTCACGGTCTGGGAATGAAAAGAAACTGTAATAGTAATATGTCTAAATTTGACGTATAATGAAGTGTACTGAGGAAAAGGAACTTTCAGATTTTTCATCTGTTTCCTGGTAAATCGGCCATAAACCGCTGTACGTTTGCGAACTCTATGGCTGCAAGACATAATTAAAAGATTAGGTGATTTCATGATAGAGATGAAAGAAGTATATAAATCCTATCCGAACGGTGTAAAAGCGATTAACGGGCTGTCAGTCATGATTCATCCCGGAGAATTTGTATATGTCGTGGGACCGAGCGGAGCCGGTAAATCTACTTTTATTAAAATGATTTACAGAGAAGAAAAGCCGACAAAAGGGCAAATATTGATTAATCATAAAGATCTCGCGTCTGTGAAAGAAAAAGAGATTCCTTTCGTGCGGCGTAAAATAGGTGTTGTTTTCCAAGATTTCAAACTTCTTCCGAAATTGACGGTGTTTGAAAACGTCGCGTTTGCACTTGAGGTGATCGGAGAGCAGCAGTCAGTCATTAAAAAACGCGTGCTCGAAGTGCTCGATCTTGTGCAGCTGAAGCATAAAGCGCGGCAGTTTCCCGACCAGCTTTCCGGAGGAGAACAGCAGCGTGTTTCCATCGCAAGATCCATCGTCAACAATCCTGACGTCGTGATAGCTGACGAACCGACGGGCAACCTTGATCCGGTAACATCATGGGAAGTCATGAAGACGCTGGAAGAGATTAATAACCGCGGAACGACCGTCGTGATGGCGACACACAATAAAGAAATAGTAAACACCATGAAGAAACGGGTCATCGCGATCGAAGACGGAATTATTGTGCGTGATGAGTCAAGAGGGGAGTATGGTTCTTATGATTAAAATTCTCGGGCGCCATTTGCGTGAGAGTTTTAAATCTCTCGGAAGAAACACATGGATGACATTTGCATCCATCAGTGCCGTTACCGTTACATTGATTTTGGTCGGCGTGTTTTTAGTCATTATGCTGAATTTAAACAACATGGCTAAAAATGCTGAAAAAGAAGTGGAAATTAAAGTATTAATCGATCTGACATCTAATAAGAAAACGCAGGATACGCTGCAGAATGAGATTAAAGACATCTCGGGAATCCAAAGCGTAGAGTTTTCATCTAAAGATAAAGAGCTTGATCAATTGGTCAAAAGCTTCGGCGACAGCGGAAAGGCCATGAAAATGCAAGATCAGGAAAACCCGCTGAACAACGCGTTTATCGTCAAAACGACAGATCCGCATGATACGCCGAAAGTCGCGAAAAAAATTGAGAAGCTGGATCATGTGTATAAAGTGACATACGGGAAAGAAGAAGTCAGCCGTCTGTTTAAGATCGTCGGGGTGTCACGCAACATCGGGATTGCGTTAATCATCGGCCTTCTGTTCACGGCGATGTTCTTAATTTCAAATACGATTAAAATCACGATTTTCGCCAGAAGAAAAGAGATTGAAATCATGAAGCTTGTCGGCGCGACAAACTGGTTTATCCGCTGGCCGTTCTTCCTGGAAGGGCTGCTGCTGGGGGTATTCGGTTCTATCATACCGATCGCTCTCGTGCTGAGTACGTACCAGTCGATGGTCGCTTGGGTGGCCCCGAAAGTTCAGGGATCATTTGTTTCACTTCTGCCGTACAGTCCGTTTGTGTTTCAAGTATCACTTGTGCTCATTCTGATCGGCGCGGTTATCGGAGTATGGGGAAGTCTGACTTCCATCCGGAAATTCCTTCGTGTATAAATACAAAAGCCAGTCTGATATAGACTGGCTTTTTTTAATGGTTTCGTTACTGAATGACGGGCAGGGCCGGTGATCCGGGCTTTAATGTAAAGTCATAAGATGATTCGTCACGGTACATCGGGTCCGCATAAATGGAATCCGAATCGTTTGCCGTTCCTTTTTTGTACGCTGTGAATGAATCATATTCTCTGTTCTTCCAATTCCAAATGCCGTCTTTTCCCGCTTCTTTGTGATAGACGTTATGATTAACGGTATTGCCTTCGTTTTTCGTATAATCATTTGCGATAAAAATCCGTGAACCGCTTGCCGTCATGATGTTTTTTTCGATCGTGTTCCCTTTTGTGCCGTACTGCAGCAGCAGCTGGCCGCCGTCAAGGTCCTTCGTGTCATTTCGATACATAATGTTATGAGCGATCACCGAATTGATGGTGCCGCCGCGTTTCGTGTCATAGCCTCCGATTGAAATACCGGTGTAAGCATTGCCGTACACCTTGTTATTCGTAATCCGGATATCTCGTGCGTATTTCCCTCTATGTTCGGAAGTGGCTTCAATGCCGAGGTCATTGTTGTAAACGGTGTTATTCTTAATGTCCACATGTTCTGCGCCGTCAACGTAAATACCGCCCGCTGAATATTCATCTCCGTAAGCGGGATTTCCGTAAGAAGAGTTATGGCTCACCGTATTGTTTTCAATGACGCCGTTTCGCGCATAGTCGTTTTGCTTGGACGTTCCTTCGTATCCGATCACGTCAATCCCGATATTGTTATTGTCCCGAATGGTATTGCCGGCAATCTTAAATCCGTCAACATTCCCGTTCAGCACGACCGCTTCGCTTGCGCCGAGCGTCAGTTTTTCAACCGTATTATTTGTGATGCTGACATCCTTCATGGCGCCTGTGCCGTAAAACGCGATGCCGTGTGCATTTCCCTCATCAGCCGTGGTTTTAATGTTTCGGATATGGTTGCCGTCAATGTTGATATGACTGCTTGATCCGGTGACGCAAATTCCCATGGCCGTCGCATCTTCTGATGATACGGAGAGGTTCTCAAGCGTAACGCCGTGAATGGTAATGTACTGTTTATTGCGGATTTGAATTAACGGAGTTTCAGAATCGCTTTTTGGCGCAGATTTGCCGCTGATTGAGACATGCTCATTCTGATAGTTCCGAAATGTAATCGGCTTTTCGGCCGTGCCGCTGTGCTTTACTTCAAACGTTTCATCGTACGTCCCTTCCCGAATCAATACGGTTGTTCCGGCCTCTGCCTTTTCAGCCGCATGTTTTAATGTGCGGAACGGCTTTTCTAACGTTCCTTCATTTTGGTCGCTGCCTGCGGGAGAAACATACAAGGCGTCCGTCTGCGTTTTTTCATTGGCCTCTGTTTTTGGCCAGGCAAAGGCGGTAATGCCTGCGGCCAGAACCGCCGCGGATAAAATAGATAATTTTATTTTCATATCGCATTCTCCTGTATATTTAATGAATTGCATACAAAATATTATACGTTACCCATATATATGTAACAATCTCGCGTTTTCATTTTTTTGTTGCCGTTACATGAATTCTTTGCAATTTACACATACTATCTCCAGGTTTTCGTAAAAGGACTAAGAGGAGGTAAACGATGAAGCAGAAAATGATCGCAGTGATAGCGGCTGTCAGCATCATGTGCGGCGGAGCCCATACTGCCGGGGCGGCACAGCCGAATTCATCAGACGCAGAAAGAAGCCGGGCAATGGAAAAAATCGAAAAAGCATATGAGTTGATCTCGAACGAATACGTGGAAAATGTAGATAACGAAAAGCTTCTTGAAGGAGCGATTCAGGGGATGCTGTCTACATTAAACGACCCTTATTCCGTTTATATGGACAAGCAGACAGCTAAGCAGTTTTCCGATTCTCTTGATTCTTCTTTCGAAGGGATCGGCGCTGAAGTCGGTATGAAAGACAATAAAATCATTATCGTATCACCGTTTAAGCAATCTCCGGCGGAAAAAGCGGGACTCAAGCCGAATGATGAAATCATCAGCATAAACGGCGAGTCAATGAACGGGAAAGGTTTAAACGAAGCCGTGCTGAAAATCAGAGGAAAAAAAGGATCGAAGGTTTCTATTAAAATACAGCGTCCGGGTACTGATAAACAGCTGTCATTCCGGATTAAAAGAGCGGAAATCCCGCTTGAAACCGTATTTGCTTCCCGCAAAGAATCAGGCGGTCATCATGTCGGCTACATCGGAATATCGACATTTTCCGAGCATACCGCCCAGGACTTCGCCGCGGCGCTGAAAAAGCTTGAAAAACAAGGGATTGACGGTCTCGTCCTTGATGTAAGAGGGAATCCCGGCGGCTACCTTCAAAGCGTCGAACAAATTTTAAAGCATTTCATCACAAAAGACATGCCGTATATCCAAATTGCGGAGCGTAACGGCGATAAAAAACAATATTTCTCAACCTTAAAACATAAGAAGCCGTATCCCGTCAATGTCATCACGGATAAAGGAAGCGCCTCCGCTTCAGAAATTCTTGCGGGCGCGTTAAAAGAAGCGGGACATTATGACGTTGTCGGCGACACTTCTTTCGGTAAAGGAACGGTTCAGCAGGCCGTGCCTATGGGAGACGGGAGCAACATTAAATTGACGCTTTACAAATGGCTGACACCGAAAGGCAATTGGATTCACAAAAAAGGCATTGCTCCGACAATCGCCGTGAGCCAGCCGGATTATTTTGCGGTGGGACCGCTTCAGCTGAAACAGCCGCTTCAGCCTGATATGAACAGCGCGGATGTCAAACACGCCCAAATCCTGCTGAAAGGCCTAGGCTTCGACCCGGGCAGAGCGGACGGCTATTTCAGCAAAACAATGAAAAAAGCCGTTCTGGTGTTTCAAGACCGGTACAAGCTTGATAAAACAGCGGTCATTGATAAAAAGACAGCTGAAAAAATGAATCAGCTGATGAATGAAAAGAAATCTGACGAAAAAAATGATTTACAGCTGCAAATGGCGTTAAAATCATTATTTGTAAAATAAATGAAGAGGAGGCGTTTTTTTCGTCTCCTGTTTCTTTTGTCATACTCTAAAAACGAACCAAAAGACATATAATTATGTCGGTTTTGACAAGATATTAAAAAAATTTTCACATTTAAACATTTATAAAGGACAAACATTACCCGATATTTATAGAGAAGAGAGACTTTATGCCGAGTTAATATGTATTCAAAATGAAACTTTTGAAAGTTGCCTCAGTCAGTTTTAGTTCTTACAATAAAAGAAGGTTCTAATAGAGAACAGTTTTAGTTTGGCAGCTGCATTTCAGTATCGAAAGCAGAAGTGTTTGCGGCGCTTCAGCACGGCAGCTGTAATCACCCGTGCTTATCTGGATAAAAAAATGGGGGTTCACAATTGAAGAGGGCAAGTATTGTGCGTGAAAAAAAATATTATGAATTAGTGGAACAACTAAAAGACAGAACAAAAGACGTCACATTTTCATCAACCAAAGCACTAAGTCTTCTTATGCTGTTCAGCAGATACCTGGTCAATTACACAAATGTTGAATGCGTTCACGAAATCAATGAAGAGTGTGCGAAGCATTATTTCACTTACTTAATGAAAAACCATAAACGTTTAGGAATCAATCTGACGGATATTAAGCGGTCCATGCTTCTGATCAGCGGCGTGATCGAGGTGGAGGTTGACCACTATCTGAAAGATTTCTCTCTCTCAAATGTAACGCTGTGGATGACGGAAGAGAGATAAACGTTTGAGATATTCAAGCCAATGATTATTTGGTAGAATAGAATTAAAATGTTTGGCTTGAGGCGGTGAAAGCAGTGTCTGTTCAATGGGGAATTGAACTTCTGAAAAGTATCGGTCTGTTTTTTTTGCACCCGATGTTCTGGTTTTTTATCATCATAAGTCTCGCATGCGGATATTTGCGGATCAAACGTGAACGCCATACGTTTCATACAAAAATCGCGGATATGTATGACGAGCTTATCTTTACATACATAAAAGGACTTATACCGGGTATTCTTCTCTCCATATTATTTTTTGGACTGGGAATTTCGATTCCATTCGGTTTTCTCGGCATAATCGCGGCCGTGACGGCTTTGGCTTCGCTGACGTTCCGTATGAATTGGCTGTCATCAGCTTATATTGTCAGCGCCGGCATGTTCATTGCGTTTCTCCTTCAGTATACCCACACAGTGCCGTTTGCGGATCGGTTTCCGCAGGCATTCGGCGTGAATTGGGCATCGGCGGCCGTGTTTATGGGCCTTTTGATTATCACGGAGGGAGCGGCTGCCTGCCGTTCAGCGCATCTGAAAACATCTCCGGCGCTTGTCGTCAGCAGCAGAGGCCTGCCCATCGGCCGACAATTGGCGAATCGCGCATGGCTGCTTCCGCTTTTCTTATTGGTGCCGGGCAGCGGGCTTGAGTCACACCTTTCTTGGTGGCCTGTCTTTACCGTGCCGGGCGGCTCTTTCCATTTGATCTGGATTCCTTATATCGCCGGCTTCGGACAGCGTGTGCAGGGGTCACTTCCGGAAGTCAGCATAAGGATAACGGCGAAACGTGTCATGATTCTCGGGGTTATCGTGACCGCATTCGGGGCAGCTGCCCTTTGGTGGACTCCGCTTGCCGGAGCTGCCGCTTGTATTGCGGTGCTCGGACGCCTGTTTTTATCATTGAGACAGCGGCTGAACGATAACGCGGCTCCGTTTTATTTCTCTAAGCGGGATCAGGGTTTAATGGTGCTCGGCATCATTCCGAATACACCCGCGGACGATCTTGAGCTGAAGATCGGTGAGATTATTACGAAAGTAAACGGCATCCCCGTGAAGCATGTGTCGGATTTTTATGAAGCACTTCAAAAAAACCGCGCATTTGTAAAAATGGAGATCATCGGCCTGAACGGTGAGATCCGGTTTGATCAGCGCGCGTCCTATGAAGGCGAACATCATGAATTAGGTATTTTATTCGTGCAGGATGAACACGAGCACGAAGAAATGACAGCATTATAATGTGATTTTTCATAATTATTCGGAATAGTTTCAAGAACTCCTAAACTAGATTTCAAAATAAAACAGCTAAGAAAATTATATTTTCTTAGCTGTTTTATTTTGAAATAATAAAAAAATAAATGAAGGAGAGGTATGGCTTATTGGAAAGGTTATTGCTAACTCCAAAACCTTTAGAAGATGAATCTTTAGCAGGATATATATTAAGAATAACTGATTATAATGGTTATGTTGGATAGGGGGAGTACATTATAAAAAAGCTTTTACTTAAGAGATTGCCGTTGATCTCACTTGGAGTTATAGCTTATATACTGACAAAATACGCGCAGAACCATCAGGATTGGGCGGAGAAATACAGTAGGTCTGTATATCCGTTATTGTCAAAAACAGTAGGACTTGTACCTTCTTGGGTCACATTTTCTGTTAGTGAATGGCTCGTCGTGTTGGTTGTGTTACTTTTTCTATTTTATATCGTTTATTATGTGCGCAAGGTTATCATGAGTAAAGGTGTACGTAGGATGGTAGTTTATCGTGGTGCTCTAGGAATCGTTACGATCTGTAGCGTGATATATTTTTGTTATACTATTTTGGGTGGAATAAACTATTACAGATATTCTTTTTTGTCTTATACCGAATATAAAGAAGAGAACTACAGCAAGGAGGAACTGGTCAAATTGAGTAAGTCGCTTGCCGTTGAAATGGAATTGGCAAGGGAAAAGTTAGCGGACACTGATCTTTTGGCTCAAGTACCAGAGGTTTTTGATTATTATGCACAACACGCAGTGTTCTCGATGCAAATGTTATCAAAGAAATATCCTGTTTTGGAGCATTCATATTCAACACCAAAACCAGTGGTGATGTCAAAACTAATGTCGCATGCAGGGATACATGGTATTTTTGTCCCTTTTACTTATGAATCCAATATCAATGTTAATGTGCCCGTTTTCTTGGTGCCTGCTACTATGGCACATGAATTGGCACATCAGAGTGGTTTCATGCATGAGGATGAGGCAAATTTTATAGCATATCTGGCATGTAAGCAGCAGGATGATCCAATGATACTTTACAGTGGTTTTTTTCTAGCATTTGATTATTCTATATCTGAGCTAAAGAAAGTGGATCCAGATCAGGCGTCTGATATAATGTCCAGTCTGTCCAAGGCGGTGCAGCATGATATAGAACAAAATGAGCAGTACCGGGATAAGTATGAGGGTGTTATTTCAAGTATTTCAAGAAATGTAAATGATGTATATCTGAAGGCAAATAATCAGACAGACGGTTTGAATAGCTATAGTGATATGGTGAATTTGTTGCTGGCAGAGCAGCGAGAGATAGAGAAGTACAATTAAATGTATCTTGAATACTTATAGGTTTATATAGTAATGATAGTGGGCTCAAGTTGAACATAGGAGTGAGTGAAATAAATAAAATAAAAGACGGCGGCCGGGCTTTTTACGGCCGGATTACGATGTCAGCGCCGAACTTGATCGGAACTCTCAGCCATTTACATTCACCTTTTCTCTTGTAAATCAAAAGATTCTCATAGAGCAAACGGCATTGCGGTGACACTTTGAGAGAGAAAATGAAGAAGGAAAACTAGAAAAGGTTCCGGAAAGCAGATGCTTACGGAACCTTTTTCGTTATGCCGAATGGCTTTTTTTCGTCTGAACGGTTTCCCCGGACTTGATACCAAGCGATACGAACAAGCCGATCACAGAAACTCCGATCAATATGATAAACAGAATATGAAACCCGGAGATTAAACCGATCAGCGCTGAAGAAATAATGCTTCCGAAATAACGGAAGGTGGAGAAAATCCCGGATGCGATGCCGGACATGCCCGGTTCTACCGTCGCAAGAGAAGATACCTGCATGCTCGTCAGCCCCGCACCTGACGCGATGCCTCCGACAATAAGCGATGCCATAAGAAACGGAACGGAATGGGAATAAACCAAAAGCAAAAATAAGAGATTGGCTACGGCCATCAGCCCGAAGGACAGAAAAATCATTCTTCGCGCGCCCCATTTCTGATGCAGCTGAGCTCCGCCCCAGTTGCTGGCGGACATGAAAACAGAAAAGACTGACAGCGCCATGCCGCTGTGTGACGTATTCATGCTGAAGTGGCCGGTCATAAAGAGCGGCATAATCAATAACACGGCGTACATCATTAAATTGCTTAACAGAACCGACAGATTGGCGCTCGTAAAGGTCGTGTTTTTAAACAGATCAAAATCAATAATCGGATGTTTCGTGCGCAGCTCCCGCCTGAAAAATAGCGGAACAAATACGAGAATGAGCAGTGCGTACACCCAATAGCCCAAAGAGCTTTCATTTTTCGTCAGAAGAATAATAGATACAATGCTTCCGGCAAGCAAAACGGACCCGATGATATCAAGCGGAGCGTCAGACGTTTCTTCTTTATATTTAGGAAACATCACTAATGCCGTCACGAGTGCGATTGCAAGAAACGGAATGTTGACCCAAAAGATCGAATGCCAGCTGAAGCTCTCAATTAAAAGAGAGCCGATAAACGGACCGAGAGCCGCACCCAGCCCGGCACCGAGGCCGAAAAAGCCGAATACTTTCGGAAGCCGTTTTTCAGACACGACATGGCGGATGATGGCGATGCTGTTTGGCGTAAGCAAAGCGCCGCCGGCAGCCTGAAGCGCCCGGAAGAAAATCAATAAGAAAAGACTTGGCGATAGGGCGCACCCCAATGATGCGATGAGAAAAAGGCCGACGCCCCATAAATACATTTTTTTGTTTCCGTACATATCACCGAGCTTGCCGGCAATGGGCTGTGTCACGGCCATCACGATTAAATACACGGTCACTACCCATGTGATGCTGGCAATTGATTCGCTGAATGAGCGGGAAATGGATGAAAGGGCGACTGCGATCATCGTAGAATTGATGGGAACGAGTATGGCTCCCAGCAAAAGCGAAACGATCAGCGCCCATTCTTTCTTTGAACCCATCCTTCATCCTCCTTGGAGCCGGAAAATGACCGGCCGGTAATGCCTTTCATGAAAATCTCAGTGCTGTGTTTCAGCATCGTTTCCTCAGAGAGAGTGATGACTCTTTTCCCCAGCTGCAGCCGGTGTATAAAATAACCGAAAATCATCGTCATAAAGACGTCTGCATTAGCTTCTTCACTGCCGGGGCTTATCATATTTTTCTTTGTCAGCTCCTTAAAGTAAACGATTAAATGCTTTTTCACGGATTGCGGATATACGACAATATCCTGCAGGACGTCTTCGAATAGTTCCGGTTCGCGCAGGCAGATGCGGAACACTTCTTTTTTTTGTTCCAATTGCTGAAGAAGGGTCGCGGCGAAATGAAGAAGATCCTCATACAGATCGCCTTCCGCCTTAGTGATCATGCTTTCCGGAACCGGCGTCTGCTGTTCAATCATGGCTTTCATTAATCCTTGTTTGTTTTTAAAATTACGGAAAATCGTTGCTTCGCTTACTTTTGCTTTTTCTGCGATTTCTTTTGTTGTCGCTGCGCGGTATCCTTTTTGGATGATCAGATTCATCGCGGCGTCAATAATTCTCTTGTTCGTCGTTCTCAACATGTTTCACCTCGCGTAAATACTGGCAGGACAAGTATACACCCGCCCTGCCCGTCAATAAAGAGGGAAACCTAGCATGAAGCGCGTTTGACAATCGTAATCTTGCCGTTTGTCCCGTCCACCGTGACGATATCTCCGTCGTTGAGCCTGTCAGTCGCGGCACGTGTGCCGAGAACGGCCGGGAGCCCGTATTCCCTCGCGATGATCGCCGCATGTGACAGGATGCCGCCCGTGTCCGTAATGACGGCCTTTGCATCCTGGAACAGACTGGTCCACAGCGGTGTCGTCATTTTGCAGACAAGCACGTCTCCTGTTGAAAAACGGGAAAATTCACTTGCGTCACGAATGACTTTCACAGGGCCGCTTGCGATTCCGCTTGACGCCGCAAGTCCGTAAATTTGATGTTCAGTGTTTTTTTCATCTTCTGTGATGGAGCCGGTAATCTGTTCAGCCATTTTCAGCTGTTCCGAAGTCGGAGTCCCGAGATAAGCGGGGGCTTCAAGCAATTGATATTGCTGGAAGAGCTGTTTTCGTTCAGCGGCTTTTTCCTGCATCGGAACCGGCGACGCCAGCGCTTTCTCGACTTCATCGCTGTATAAGTACCACATATCCTCCCGATCATCGATTACGCCTTGTTTTTGAAGCAGCCCGCCGATTTTCAGAAGGCAAAGGCGCGCTTTGGCGTCCAGCATCGCATCAATATAAAAATGGTGATCATCTTTGATGACGGATGAAGACAATGTCCACTGATAATAGCGGTCAAACGTCTCCCGGAAGCCGTCATCTTCAATTCTATCCATAAAGTCGGCGTAGAGCTGTTTTCGTTTTTCTATCGTTTTATGAAACTCACTGTCAAAATCGTATCCGTTCCGGACATAGTTCTGAATGTTGGCCAAAGCGAAATAAGGGTTTTCCGCCCAAGTTTCTTCAATCAGATCATGACTTTTCACGGATCTCCAGCCGTATTCCTGTAAAAATTCACCGACTTGTTCGAGAAAGCGTTTTCCCTCATTTGATTGCAGAAGCGTCTGATGCAGCTCATCGGCATGAGAAACCGTAAAGACGCGCCGCAGCTCAGGGCTGTCTTTTACTTGTCCGGAAAGCAGCCAGAGCTGTCTGTCGGTCTCCAATGACTTATTCATGACGCCAGCCAGCATTTCGTACAGAAGGGATGTGTTTTCTTTCTCAACCTGTCCGTACATGGATTCCAGTATCATGTTTAACGCAACCTGCGGAAAGACAATATTGAAATGTTCTGCGTATCCTTTTAAATAGAAGTCTTGCAGGTTTCGGAACGCATTAAGGGCAGTCTCCGGCGTATGGTCTGTATGCGCCAGTTCGTCCAGCTTTTGATAAAAAGGCAGAAAGGTTTCCTGAATAATATCGTACATGCGGTCAGCCAAGACGGGGAAAAGCGCTTCTAACTGTTCTGCGGGCAGCTTGTCGTCCGTCTTATGCTGTCTGGAAAAAACACGGCCCTGATGAAGTTTGACACGCTCGATTTCGATGCCCATTACAGGGAATGCCTTCGTGCTCTCTTTGAGGCCGTATTCCAAAGCCGGCACAATGAGTGAGGCGAATAACGGGCTGACGGGGCCTTCTATATTGGCCTCCATATTGAGCCAAAAATCTTTCTGATCCCGGGGCGTCATGATAAATTCCCGTTCTTCGTCTGCCGCTTTCTGATCCTGCGCGATCGTTGTAATCGGCCGGGCCTGAAGCAGATACAGCTTATTTTCGGCAAATCCGAATTCGAGATCCACGGGATAACCGTACAGTTCTTCCGTCTTTATCGTCAGCATGGCAAGCTCTTTGATGCTCTCGTCATCAAGGCAGAAGCGGTTTCTCATGTCTGCGGTCGTCTCTTTTTCCGTCACGCCTTCGTCTTTAGAAACGATATACATTTCTTTTAAGCCGATTTCTTTTTCAATCTGAAATGTGTCTTTATTGACGATAAATGTGTCGGGCGTCACGCTGCCGGAGACGATTGCTTCTCCGAGACCGTAGCTCGCGCTGATCATCAGCTCTCCGTCATCATGTGTGACGGGGTTGCGGCTGAAAATGACTCCTGAAACCTCGGAATTGATAAGCCCTTGCACGACAACGCCCATTAACGGTTCTGCGGTGTCATTGTTCATTTTCTCTTTATAACCGCTGACCCGCGCCGAGAAGAAGGAAGCCCAGCATTCTTTCACTTTTCCGAGAAACTCTTCTTCTGTTTTGATATTTAAATAGGTTTCGTACTGGCCCGCGAAAGAAGCCCCTTCAAGATCTTCGGACGCGGAGGAGGAACGTACGGCGACAGAGGCGTATGATTCTCTCAATTCATAAAACGACGCGGTCAGTTCCTCCCGAAGCTCTTTTGAAAACGTGCCGTTCATAATGGCGCGCTCCATCTGTTCCTGATCTGCTTGAAGCCCGTTGTCTTCCATAAAACGTGTCAGGGCATTCGTCTGAATGATGAAACCGCCGGGAACGGGCAGCCCGTTTTTCGTCAGTTTAATCAGGTTCATTCCTTTTGCTCCTGCAGAGCGGCTCGATTCTTCCGCTTTTTGAAATCGCACTGAATACATGCGGTATGACCCCCTTTTTTTCTTCATCCAAGAAAATGATAGTAAACACTATCATTACATTGTAAAGAGGGAGGAAGAAACTGTCAAAGATACAAAGACCTAAACCTTCTCATCCTTTCGGCTGAAGAAAGGTAATTCGATTCATCTGGTTAATGGTTCAATGGATTTATATTCACATTTTTTTTGACAGATGATTGAAGACTGCTGAAAAAGGGTATTGTGATAGCAGGGGAACGATTGTCCGATTCTTCATTTTTTACTATAATCAGATGAGATGAAGAATTCCCGAGGAGGGTTTTTGTGATTACAAAAGCCGTTTTTGCATTATGTTTCCCTTTTATGCTGGTCGTCCTTTTTACGCGCGTCACGTTTAACCACTATGTGGCGATCGCTCTCACAGCAGCACTGCTTTTCGCATCCTATTTAAAGGGTTACACCGAAACGTATTTTATCGTTGGATTGGATGTCGTATCGCTGGTGGCCGGAGGGCTGTACATGGCCAAAAAAGAAGCAGACAAAAAGAAAGACAATGCCTGACATGGTGAATATGAAATAGAATGCCTGCTTTTACGCCATAAAAGCAGGTTTTTTATACAAAAATTGACTTGGTAAAAATAAACCATCGAACTTTAGTTCGTATTTTTAGTGATTTTGCCCGTCATTGTGTTACTATATCAATAGGAAGATTTCGTAAAGAAACGGAGGCTTTTTTGTGAAAGATCGTTTTGAGTTAGTCTCGAAATATCAGCCCCAGGGAGATCAGCCGCAAGCGATTGAGAAGCTTGTCAAAGGCATACAGGAAGGCAGAAAACACCAGACTCTCCTGGGTGCGACAGGGACGGGCAAAACCTTTACCGTGTCCAATCTGATTAAAGAAGTGAATAAACCGACACTGGTCATTGCCCATAACAAAACCCTTGCCGGACAGCTGTACAGCGAGTTTAAGGAGTTTTTCCCGAACAATGCTGTCGAATATTTTGTCAGCTATTACGATTACTATCAGCCGGAGGCGTACGTGCCTCAAACGGATACTTTTATAGAGAAAGACGCAAGCATTAATGATGAAATTGATAAACTGAGACACTCAGCGACATCCTCTCTGTTTGAACGGAGAGATGTCATTATTATCGCGAGTGTGTCATGCATATACGGTCTCGGTTCGCCTGAAGAATACCGGGAGATGGTTGTGTCGCTCAGACCGGAAATGGAGATTGAGCGGAACGAGCTGCTGAGAAAGCTTGTAGATATCCAGTATGCCCGCAATGATATCGACTTTCAGCGCGGGACGTTCCGCGTGCGCGGAGACGTTGTGGAAATCTTCCCGGCTTCCCGTGACGAACATTGTATCAGAGTGGAATTTTTCGGAGACGAAATTGAGCGGATCAGAGAGGTCGACGCTTTGACCGGAGAAATTCTCGGCGACCGTGACCATGTCGCGATTTTTCCGGCTTCCCACTTCGTCACCCGGGCGGAAAAGATGGAAAAAGCGATTCTGAATATTGAACAGGAGCTTGAGGAGCGCTTGAAAGTGATGCACGAAAACGGCAAGCTCCTTGAAGCGCAGCGGCTTGAGCAGCGGACGAGATACGATCTTGAAATGATGCGGGAAATGGGTTTTTGCTCAGGGATCGAGAACTATTCAAGACATTTGACACTCCGTCCGCCGGGCTCTACGCCATATACGCTGCTTGATTATTTTCCGGACGATTTTATGATTGTCGTTGATGAATCACATGTGACGATTCCGCAGGTGCGCGGCATGTTCAACGGTGACCAGGCGAGAAAACAGGTGCTAGTCGATCACGGGTTCCGCCTGCCGTCAGCGCTTGACAACCGTCCGCTCCGATTCGAGGAATTTGAGAAACACATGCACAATATCGTGTACGTGTCGGCGACTCCGGGACCGTATGAAATTGAGCATACGCCGGAAATGATCGAGCAGATCATCAGACCGACGGGACTCCTCGATCCCCTCATTGACGTCCGTCCGATCGAAGGACAGATTGATGATCTGATCGGCGAGATTCAGGCGAGGATAGAACGGAATGAACGCGTTCTCGTGACGACTTTAACGAAAAAAATGTCAGAGGATCTGACCGATTATCTCAAGGAAATCGGCATCAAGGTCAATTATCTGCATTCCGAGATTAAGACGCTTGAACGGATTGAAATCATCCGTGACCTCCGCCTCGGAAAACATGATGTGTTAATCGGCATCAACCTGCTGAGGGAAGGGCTTGATATTCCGGAAGTGTCACTTGTCGCCATTCTCGATGCGGATAAAGAAGGCTTCCTCCGTTCTGAACGTTCGCTCATTCAGACGATCGGACGGGCGGCACGAAACGCGGAAGGCCGCGTCATCATGTATGCCGATAAAATCACGAATTCGATGGAAATCGCGATTAATGAAACGAAGCGCCGCCGGGAACAGCAGGAGCGCTTTAACGAAATTCACGGCATTACGCCGCAAACGATCAATAAGGAAATCCGCGATGTGATCCGCGCGACGCAGGCCGCTGAGGATAAAGAAGAATATAAAACAAAAGCCGCGCCTAAACTGGCGAAGATGACGAAGAAAGAACGCCAGAAAGTCGTTGAGCAAATGGAGCACGAAATGAAAGAAGCGGCCAGAGCGCTTGATTTCGAGCGGGCGGCAGAGCTTCGTGATTTACTGTTAGAGCTTAAAGCGGAAGGATGATGAACACATGGCAATTGACCGGATCGAGGTGAAAGGCGCAAGGGCGCACAATTTAAAAAACATTGATGTAACGATTCCGCGGGATCAGCTCGTCGTCGTGACGGGGCTGTCCGGATCGGGAAAATCATCCCTTGCCTTTGACACCATTTACGCGGAAGGACAGAGGCGGTATGTTGAATCGCTTTCTGCCTATGCGCGCCAATTTTTAGGGCAGATGGATAAGCCGGACGTTGATGCGATCGAAGGGCTTTCTCCGGCGATCAGCATTGACCAGAAAACGACAAGCCGCAATCCGCGGTCAACCGTCGGAACGGTAACGGAGATCTATGATTATCTCCGGCTGCTGTACGCGAGAGTCGGGAAACCGCACTGCCCGGAGCACGGCATTGAAATTACGTCGCAAACGATTGAACAGATGGTTGACCGGATTCTTGAATATTCGGAGCGGACGAAGCTTCAAGTGCTTGCGCCGATCATCTCAGGCAGAAAAGGCGCCCATGTCAAAGTGCTTGACCAAATCAGAAAGCAAGGTTACGTAAGGGTGCGGATTGACGGAGAAATGGCCGAGCTTTCCGACGATATTGAACTTGAAAAAAACAAAAAGCATTCCATTGAAGTAGTCATTGACCGGATCGTTGTCAAGGAAGGCGTTGCCGCCCGGCTTTCCGACTCGCTGGAAACTGCGCTCCGTTTAGGGGAAGGCCGTGTCATGATAGATGTCATCGGTCAGGAGGAGCTGATGTTCAGCGAGCATCACGCCTGTCCGCTGTGCGGTTTTTCTATCGGGGAGCTTGAACCCCGGCTGTTTTCATTTAACAGTCCGTTCGGCGCCTGTCCGACTTGCGACGGTCTCGGCTTGAAGCTGGAAGTGGACCCTGAACTCGTCATCCCCAATCCCGAGCTGTCATTAAAGGAACACGCCATCGCGCCGTGGACGCCGATCAGTTCACAATATTATCCGCAGCTGCTTCAGGCGGTCTGCCGCCATTACGGCATTGATATGGAGACTCCGGTCAAAGACCTGCCGAAGCATCAGCTTGATAAAGTGCTGTACGGCAGCGGCAATGAACGGATCTACTTTAAATACGAGAATGATTTCGGACAAGTGCGCGAAAATGAAATTGAATTTGAAGGTGTGCTGCGCAATATTGAGAGACGGTATAAAGAGACAAGCTCCGATTATATCCGTGAACAGATGGAGCAGTACATGTCACAGAAATCGTGCCCGACGTGCAAAGGCTACCGGCTGAAGAAAGAAGCGCTTGCCGTTTTGGTCAACGGGCGTCATATCGGAACCATTACCGAACTTTCTGTCGGCGACGCGCTTGAATTTTTCAAAAACCTGACGCTGTCTGAGAAAGATATGCAGATTGCCGATTTAATTTTAAGAGAGATTGTGGAGCGGCTCAGCTTCTTAGATAAAGTCGGTCTTGATTACCTGACGCTGAGCCGGGCGGCGGGCACGCTGTCAGGCGGAGAAGCCCAGCGCATCAGGCTTGCGACGCAGATCGGCTCCCGTTTGTCAGGCGTCCTGTATATTCTTGATGAGCCGTCCATCGGCCTTCACCAGCGTGACAATGACCGTCTGATCAGCGCGCTGAAAAACATGAGGGATCTCGGCAACACACTGATTGTCGTTGAGCATGATGAGGATACGATGATGGCTGCCGATTATTTGATAGATATCGGTCCGGGCGCCGGCATTCACGGCGGCCGCGTCATATCGGCGGGGACGCCTGAAGAAGTGATGAATGATGCGGACTCTCTGACCGGACGCTATTTGTCAGGGGCTCAATTCATCCCGATGCCTCCGGAGAGAAGAAAGCCTGACGGCCGGTTCATTGAAATCAAAGGCGCTTCAGAAAACAACCTGAAAAAAGCGAACGCCAAATTCCCGCTCGGCACTTTTACGGCGGTGACAGGTGTGTCCGGTTCCGGAAAAAGCACGCTTGTGAATGAAATTCTGCATAAGGCGCTTGCGCAAAAGCTTCATAAAGCCAAAGCGAAACCGGGAAGCCATAAAGAAATCAAAGGCCTCGACCACCTTGATAAGGTGATCGACATCGACCAGGCGCCGATCGGCCGGACACCGAGATCAAATCCGGCAACTTACACGGGTGTGTTTGATGATATCCGCGATGTATTCGCGCAGACAAATGAAGCAAAGGTGCGCGGCTATAAAAAAGGCCGGTTCAGTTTTAATGTAAAAGGCGGGCGCTGTGAGGCCTGCCGCGGCGACGGCATCATCAAAATTGAGATGCATTTCCTTCCTGACGTGTACGTCCCGTGTGAAGTGTGCCACGGCAAACGTTACAACCGGGAGACGCTGGAGGTCACATACAAAGGAAAAAGCATTTCTGACGTTTTGGATATGACGGTGGAAGATGCTCTGTCTTTCTTTGAAAATATCCCAAAAATCAAACGCAAGCTTCAAACGCTTGCCGATGTCGGACTCGGGTATGTGACGCTCGGCCAGCCGGCGACGACGCTGTCAGGCGGAGAAGCGCAGCGCGTCAAGCTCGCTTCCGAACTGCATAAGCGTTCCACCGGCCGGACGCTGTATATTTTGGACGAACCGACGACAGGCCTCCACGTTGATGATATCGCAAGGCTCTTGGTTGTGCTTCAAAGACTCGTCGATAACGGTGATACCGTTTTGGTCATTGAACACAATCTCGACATCATTAAAACGGCGGACTACATCGTAGACCTGGGACCTGAAGGCGGAGCGGGCGGCGGCACGATCGTAGCCTCCGGGACGCCTGAAGAAGTTGTCGAAGTGGAAGAATCATATACGGGCCGCTATCTGAAACCGGTAATGGAACGTGATAAAAAACGGATGAAAACATTGCTGGCTGAAAAAGAAACGGCAGCCACATAATAGATCAATAAAAACAGCCCAAAACTCACCGGTTTTGGGCTGTTGTGTTACAGGCTTTTTTCTGTTGGGGAAGCTGTTTGCTTAAATGCATTAAGTCCTGCAGAATATGGGTGCTGCTGCTGTCCAGCAGCACTTTTATATATTGGATATCATGGGAAATGGGAAGAGGGGCTGCTTTGATCTGTTCCAATTCAGCCAGCATTTCGCTGTTCATTCTTTTCTGTTCGCGAATTAAATTTCGCAGACTCTCTTCCGTTACTTGGGCGTTTTCGGGATCTTTCTCCATTTGTATGTCCTCCTTGCATACGGTCAGGCTTTGTTACATATTGTAATCGGTTCGGGGAAAAGATTCTATAGTGAAATCTCTGAAATCAAAAATTACGTATAACGAAGCATGTCCTTAGCATGAAAATGAAACCCGCCCATTCGTCATACGTATGTATAAGGAAGGGTTTTTACATTACGGCACAGGGAGTGTTTTTATTGAACCGAAATCAAGCGATTATCGCATCAATCTGTTATTTCAGCGTGTTTCTCGCGCCGCTCATTCTTCCGATTGTGGCTTACTTTGTCGTCGATGAAAAAGAGACGAAGCGGCATGCCATGCGCGCTCTGATTTCCCATATCATTCCGTTTGCGGGATTGCTGATTGTGACCGCGGGTGTTGTCGGCGGATTGATTACGGCTCAGGGGGAGAGTATGGTGCCCGTTTTTGTTATGATAACAGGAGCAGCTGTTTATTTTCTGATCCTCATCGGAATGGTCATTTGGAATATCGTGCAGGGAATTAAGGTGTTACGCCAGGTGTGAGAAAAGTCGGGGGAGGCGTTTTGTATGAAACAGGAGAAAGAACGGATTTTAAAGCTTGTGGAAGACGGCATGCTGACGGCGCAGGAAGCACTGACGCTCATTGAAAAACTGGATCATGAATATAAAGAAAAAGAAGAGCAGATCACCGCATTATCTGCAGAGGTCCAGGAACCTGCGGAAGATTTCGAAAGCGGGGCAAAAGGAAGCCAAAAGCCGTCGCTCGGGGCGAAGCTGTTCGACTGGATTGATTCTGCCGTCAAAAAAGTGAAGGAAGCGGATCTTGATCTGAATTTCGGCCACGCACACGAAGTGCAGCATATTTTTCAATTTAAAGACAGTGAATTCTCGGCCATTGATATGCAGATCGCAAACGGCAGCGTCAATATCGTGCCGTGGGCGGATGAAGATATCAGAGCGGAGTGCCAGGCGAAAGTGTACCGGGCGGACAGTCAGGAGGCGGCGCGCACCGCATTTCTTCAGCACATTGAGTGTGAAGTGAAGGGCAATAAGTTTTTTGTCCGCACGGAAAAGAAAACGATGAAAACCAATGTTACGCTTTATGTTCCCCAGAAAGAGTACGATAAGATAAGAGTGAAGCTGTTTAACGGACCGATCAGAGGGGAACATTTACATGTAAAAGAATTCTCGGCGAAAACGACAAACGGCGTTCTGTCATTCTCTCATTTGACGGCTGATAAAGCGTCGGCGGAAACGGCTAACGGACAAATCAAGCTGGCCGGACATCAATGCGGCGCGATTGAAGCGGAAACGATCAACGGCTTGATTGATTTGCGCGGATCGAGTGAATCCATTGACGTTCAAAGCTTTAACGGCAATATCATGCTTACCGTGACAGCGCCGCACTGCCGCTCCATCTACACGAAAACGACGACCGGAAACGTGGAGATCGCCCTGCCTGATGATTCGGCGGTGAAAGCGGAGCTCAAAAGCAATCTCGGCTCTCTCAGCCATGAGCTGATTGATGCGGAAATTTTAAAGGAAAAGAATGATACCATTCAAAAAGAACTGATGCTGGCATCAAATCAAGGCCATGATCAGCATCTCTCGATTTTCTCAGAATCGTTAACAGGAGCCATTAAGCTCAAGCATACTCAGAGGTGATTGGATGAAAAGACTTTACCGTTCAGAAAAAAACCGTAAAATCGCCGGCGTTGTCGGCGGTTTGGCGGAGTACGTCAATATGGATGCGTCGCTTTTGCGCATTATCACCGTTGTATTAGCGCTTGTCACGAGCGGAATCGTGCCGATTGTATATATTATCTGGTGTTTTGTTGTACCTTTAGAAGGAGATTTGAAATAAATGATCAAATGGGCAGTCAGCATTTTAGTAAATGCTTTATTATTAATCGTTATCGCGGGATATTTTGATTCCGTCCATATCAGCAGTATCGGAGCGGCTGTCATCGCCAGTGTGATTCTTTCTGTGTTAAATGTGCTGATCAAACCGATCATCGTCATATTGACATTGCCTGTCACGGTTGTGACCCTCGGCCTCTTTCTGTTTGTCATCAACGCCATAACGTTAATGATGACCGCAGCCTTGATGGGAGACAGCTTTCAGATTGATGGGTTCGGCACCGCCATTTGGGCATCCGTCGTGCTGTCCGTTTTCCACTTGCTGATCCAAAAAGGCATATTGGAGCCGCTTAGAAAAAGGTAAAAAACGAGCTGTCCCGAGAGGGCAGCTTTTTTATGTGTGATTTACATAAGCGGCAGCCTCCTGACGCAACATAATGTATAGGGAGGTAATGAGATGAAACTTGTGATGACGCTCTTTTTTCTGATTGGTTTGCTTTGTGTGAGTCCTTCTGCGGATGCGGCGCGCAAAGAATCGGCAATCCCCGTGAATCAGCAGGAATTCGGACAGCCGCCTCATTACATACCGCTTCTGGAGAATCCTCCCCAAATCGAAGTAAAGGCGGAAATGAAAAGAAACCTGTTCATACAGGCTCATGTACGGAATGCTGACTATCAAGCGTTTTCGGCGTTTCTTTTTTATAAACAAAGCAATGAGCTGGGGTTTAAAATGGTGCCGATGGAGCCCGCGCCAGGCGCAATCCGGCTGTTTACGGCCCAGATTTCAAAACGGGATATCTGGAATGGAGAATTGGAATATTACCTCGTTTTCACCAACGGCAGACAGCGGGCGGAATCGGAGAAAAAGCGGCTGAAGCTGGACGGCTATCAAGCCGATTTGAATCATATTCCCGAGCTGATGATTACGGAGCTTGCGGTTGATACGAAAAATGAAGACGGCGCTGATGCCTATGAATTTATCGAGGTGTATAACACGACGGACAGGCCCATTCATTTTAAAGACTATCACATCCGCTACCGCTATCCGAAGGAAGGGCCGGAATCAGACATGATATGGAGGCCGAAAGAAGATACCGTCATTCCGTCAGGCGAGACTTACGTGTTTTGGCTGAGACGCGCCGCATCAGAACTGACGATAGATGATTTCAACCGCTATTACGGGACACGCCTGAAGGAGGGAAAACATCTCGCCGTCATCGAAGGGACGGACGGAATGTCCAACGGCCGCCCGCGTACGGTGGTGCTGTCGGCAAATACCGGCAAGGATATCGCCTCGGCGCAATACCGGAAACACGCTTTCCGCCGGCTGACTTCTTTGCTATACAAATATCCGCTGAACGGAACGGGAGAATTGCTGAAGATCTCCACGAGCGAGCATAAGCCGTCACCGGGCTCCGTTTTTCAGGCGCAGATCCCGCAGCAGAAAAGGGTGATAAAACCCGACAAGGAAAAACCGGTCATCGAAGACCTTACAGACAGAAAGCCCGTCCGGCCCGCTGAAAGCATTGAATTAAAGGCTGACATAAAAGACAAAAACCTTGTCAAAACAGCCGCGTTTTATTACCGGACCAATGAGAAAAAACCATTCAAACGAATTCTGGCCGAAAAAGACCGCAACGACAGCTTATACCATCACATTCTTTATTCCCCGGAACTGCTCGGCCAGGATCAGCTTGAGTATTATATCGCAGCCAGTGATGGAGAAAATGAAGCAAAAACGCCCGTCAAGATGATTGACATTGAACAGATGAGCAAATCACACGGACTCAGAATGAATGTTGAACCCGAAGATACGATATCCGGCACCTATCTGCTCAAAGCGACTTCCGACGTCAGCGCCGATAAGATCAAGCTGTGGATTGACGGCAAGCGGCAGGAGACCCGGCCGGCGCTGGAAAAAGAGGTCTATTTCGCTTTCGATGCCCGGAAAACGAATCTTTATTTTCAAAACACCGTCATAATGGAAAATGAGGTGCTGCACATTTTTGACGATCCGTCTCACCGTTACAGAACGCACTCGGTTCTCCTTCCGGAACGTCTGCTGCAAAAAGGGGGCAAAACACAGAAAGTATCCATCCGTTCGGGCTCAAAGGTTTCTCCGTATGACACGGGAGAGAATCGGGATGATTTTGTCGTGAAACATGCCCGTCTGGTGCTTTCGGACGGAACGGTGATCAAAGACGGGAAGACGGATCCGGCTGAGCAGCTGTTTATCGGTGACGGCAGGCGGGCGAATCAGCAGAAGACCTTCTCATTCAGCCTGCCGGATCATTTGTTTACGTCACGGCTGCTGCCGTGGAACACGGCGAAGCTTTCTGAAGGCTATCACCATATTTTTGTTAGCGACGGTGAGGAACAGCTGAGCCAATCTGTGCGGGTGGACAATACGGGGCCGAAGATTGTCCCGGGTATCAAAGAAGGCGCGGCGCTGAAAGGTAATGTTGAGCTAAATGCGGACATCCGTGACAAATGGAGCAAAGTGGAAGAGGTCAAAGCGTTTTTGGACGGAGAAAGCATTACGCTCCCCCATCACACGTCATCAGCCGATCTCAAGCCCGGAAAACATACCCTTACCATCATTGCGGCAGACCTTGCCGGAAATGAAACAACGTCCGTCCGCACCTTCCATATCAAACGGGAGGAGCCGAACCAGCCGGAGCTTGCCGATCAAAAAATCGGCGCCCACAAAGCAAAGCTGTCCGTCCGGGTAAAAGACCCGACGAAGGATGACATGAATGTATCATTTTATCGCGGCTTCCGTTATACCGCGCGGAATCCGGGCAGCGTGAAAGTGTATAAACACGCCTCATTAACGGAACCGCCGAGGGGCATAAAAGAAAATGAAATGCCGTTTACCCTGCCGGAAATGAACCGCATCTCGGCAAATGACGGAAAAACCGTTTCGGCGGAAAGTATGGAGCGTTTTCCTTATCACCGGTTCGAAGTCTCCGTTGACCCGTCTATCGACGAAACGGATCTGGCCGAGGCGGTCTGGAAAGGAAGCTCTCTGCCCGGCCGAAAGGTAACCATGTATATTTGGAATTACCGGACAAGCCGCTGGCAGGAGGCGGACAGCGTTCTTGCCAAAGATAAAAAGCCGTTTACATTAAAAGCCGCCGTTTCCGCAGCGGATGTGGTGAAGAACTCAAAAATGAATGTCATCGTGCAGGATCAAATACCGGCGAAAGGCAATTACACGTTTGTCTGGATGTCGGATACACAGTATTACGCACAAGGGCACCCGCACATTTTTGACAAAATGACGGAGTGGATCAAAGAAAATAAGGAAAAGCACAATATTAAATATGTCTTTCATACCGGTGATATCGTCGATGATTCAATGGTGATGAAACAGTGGAAAAACGCCGATCACTCCATGCGGACGCTTGACAAGGCGGGGATTCCGTACGGAGTGCTTGCAGGCAATCACGACGTCGGCCATAAAGACGGCACATACCGAACCTTCGGGGATTTCTTCGGGAGCCGCCGGTTTGAACAGAACATGCATTACGGCGGATCATACAAAAATAACCGCGGGCATTATGATCTGCTGTCGGCAAGCGGGAACGATTTTATTATGATTTATATGGGCTGGGGCATTGCGGAACAAGAGATAGACTGGATCAATCAAGTGCTGAAGAGGTATCCGGACCGAACCGCTATCTTATGCTTTCATGAGTACTTGCTTGTGAGCGGAAATCGAAGCCCGATCGGGGAGACGATCTATCGAAAAGTCGTCAAGCCGAATCGCAATGTGGCGATGGTATTAAGCGGCCATTACCATAACGCCATGAAAAAAACCGATGCGCTTGACGATGACGGGGACGGAAAACCGGACCGCCTCGTCCACCAAATTCTGACCGACTACCAGGACGGTCCGGAAGGGGGGCAGGGCTTTATGCGCATGATGCAATTCGATCAGGCCGCCAATCAGGTTCACATGTTCTCCTACTCGCCGTACACGGATGACATCAATTACTATGACACCGATCTGTTCGCTGATAAAGACGAATTCTCAGCAGAAATGGATTTACAGCCGAAGAGGAAAAGGGTAGCGACCGATTACTTTGAATGCAACGTCTATACGAACGAACTGCTCGGTCATAAAAAACACGTAAAAAGCGGAAAAACCGCAAATTGGGTCTGGGACGGCCTCCAGCCTGATTCCGTTTATTACTGGTACACCGTCGTGAAGGACCCGTACAACGGCAAAACAATATCACCGCTGTGGATGTTCAAAACGGGAAATACGCCGTATCGCCCGGCTCCGGATCAGTTTGATTTCAGGCATGCCTCAAACCCATAACGAAAACATACAGCCTGCTGATCGCTCAGAAGAAAATCTGACGGTCAGCAGGATTTTTTCTGTGCGTAAATGGCGGCGCCCTGCTGTGATAAGTGCTTTTGACTTTTTTATGTCCCTTTTCTATACTAAAATCGATTGGTTTTCGTAATATGCAGGAGGAAACATAATGAACAGTAAAACCGGGACAAAAGAAAGAATTATTCAAACCTCTGCATATCTTTTTCAGATTCAGGGATATCATGCGACTGGTTTGAATCAAATTATAAAAGAGAGCGGAGCACCCAGAGGGTCTGTGTATCATCACTTTCCAAATGGAAAAGCAGAACTCGCCATTGCGGCGATCAAATATACGGGAAGATGCGTTGAAAAGCAAATACAGAATAGTATGTCTCAATTCGCGGACCCTATAGAAGCGATTCAGCACTTTATTCATGTAACGGCTGAACAGTTTAATGATCCGCAGAATATTGAGGGCGTGCCGGTTGGATTGCTGGCGGGTGAGACCGCTCTGATCAATGAAACGTTAAGATGCACATGTGTTGAGGTGTTCAAGAAGTGGACGGATGTGTTTGCGGCAAAATTTCTTGAACATGGGTTTGAACAAGAGGAAGCGGAGAAGCTCGGGGTGACAATCAACTCGATGATTGAAGGCGCAATCATGTTTTCACTGGCTCATAAAAACAAAGAACCGCTGCTGCTGGTTTCAAAGCAGGTTCCGTATATTGTCCAAAACAGAGGGTAGCATTTTATTACTCTTTTCTTTATAAAAATAGATACCAGAACCACAGCCTCTCCGTTTTGACAGAGTCATAGAGAACATTCACCGGCTTGATTTGAAAATGGCAGATCAAAAAACATCTCCAACCCGTAGCGGTTGGAGATGTTTCATTTCACCCTGTCCATATAATGCACGAATGTGTAGCGGTCGCCTCTGTAGGCGGATTTGACGTGCTCAAAGGCAGTGCCGTCCTGCAGATAAGTGGTCCGCTTGATATAGAGGACGGGGGCGCCGGGCTGGATACCGAGCAGCTCAGCTTCTTCCTCGGAAGCGGCTCCCGGTTCAAGCTCTTGTTTTGCCCGTGAGATCGGCATCTGATTGTACGCTTCAATATGCTCATACATGGATGATTGAAAATGAGAGGCGTCCAGTTTTCCCGCTTTGTCAAACGGAATGTACGAGGCTTCAATCGCCATCGGGATATCATTCGCCAGCCGGACGCGGATGATTTTATGAAGCGTTGCCTGATAGCCGCATCCCAGGATAGAAGATAATTCTTCCGTCGCCTGAATCAGCTGGTATTCGGCAAGTCTGCTCCCCGGCTTCATGCCCCGGCTTCTCATATCTTCCGTAAAACTTGTCAGCCCTTGAAGCGGCTGTTCCATCTTCAGTTTGCTGACGAACGTTCCCCGGCCTTTCTGCCTGTATAAAAATCCTTCATTCACCAGATTGGAAAGCGCCTGGCGCACCGTCATTCGGCTGATGCCGAATTGTTCGGCGTATTCCCGCTCCGACGGAAGCAGCGCATCCGCTTTCAGCTCGCCGTTTTTGATTTGTGTTTTTAATTGTTCCATAATCTGAAAGTAAATCGGAATCGGAGATTGTTTATCAATCTGCATAGGTCAAATCCTTTCAATCGCCGCCCGCAGCCTTTTCATCAATCAAGACCGTCACATCCGGATGCGTGTGCAGAGCGGAGGCGGGGAATGCTTCGCTGATGCGCCCGTCCAGAAGCTGCTTCACCGCTTGGGCCTTGCTTTTTCCGGATGCCATGATCAAAATCCGTTTGCCGGACAAAATCGTCCCGATTCCCATTGTCAGGGCTTTTACAGGGACTTGATCAATTGACGGAAAGTACCGCGCATTCGCCTGTCTTGTCTCTTCATTCAGCTCAACGACATGGGTTCGGGATTCAAATGGCGTCCCGGGTTCATTAAAGCCGATATGGCCGTTGTGTCCGATGCCTAAAAGCTGTATATCCGCTCCGCCGAGTGTTTGAATCAATCGGTCATAGCGTCCGCATTCGGCATCAAGATCGTCTGCCCGTCCGTCAGGGAGAAAGTGGCGGTCCTTTCGGCTGTCGATATGTGCAAAAAAATGTGTATTCATATAATAATGATAGCTGTTTTTGTCCTCGGGAGAAAGCCCGGCGTATTCATCAAGGTTGATCGTCGTGACATTTCGGAATGACAAGTCTTCTGAGCGGTGCATCCGCACAAGTTCTTTGTATACGCCTTCAGGAGTGCCTCCCGTCGCAAGGCCGAGAACGGCATCCGGCTTTTGTTTCACTGTTTCAGCGATAATCGATGCGGCTTTTTCACTTAATTCTTCATAATGTCTGCATGTGATAACATTCATGTCCAATCAGCCTCCCTTGAGATATATGCGGTGTTTCCGCGGCAAATCGTTGCCAGCACGCCGCACTGTCCGTCCGTCAGAACAACGTCGGCGTCTTTTCCTTCGGCAATGCTTCCTTTACGGTCGAATATGCCGAGGCGGCGGGCCGCATTTGCCGATGTCATATTTGCTATATCCAGCCATGAGCAGTTTGTAAACCTGCGCATGAGCGCCGCGCCTTCATTCATTTTTAAAATGGAACCGGCCAGCGTCCCGTCAGAGAGAAGCGCCGTGTCCCCGCGAACGGTGACTTTTTGTCCGCCGAATTCGTATTCTCCGTCCTTAAGCCCTTTTGCCCGCATGGAGTCTGTAATCATGATCAGGTTTTTGCTTCCTTTCGCCAAATAGGCAAGCTTTACAGCCAAAGGATGGGAATGAATGCCGTCAGTGATCAGCTCCGCCGTGATGCGGCCGCAGGCGAGAGCCGTACCGATGCCCCCCGGCTCACGGTGATGAAAGGAGCTCATGGCGTTGAAGAGGTGCGTCATATGCACCGCCCCGGCATCCGCCGCTTTTTGTAAAAGCTCGGCTCCCGCGTCTGTGTGTCCCATTGACGGGATGATGTTCCGGTCTTTTAAATAACGGATCAGGCTGAAATCAGGATCTTCTTCCGGTGCAAGCGTCACGATTTTGATCAGCCCTCCGGAGAGACGCTCCCATTTCTGAAAGAGCCCGGCATCGGACGGCGTAATCCATTGTTTCGGCTGTGCTCCCGCTTTTTTCGGAGAGACAAACGGTCCTTCTAAATGAATGCCGATCAACTCAGCGCCTTTTTGGACCTGAGGTGAGGAAGACGCCCATTTTTTGGCGTTGACGAGCGCTTTTTCAATGTTTTCGTGCTGCTGTGTGATCGTTGTCGCTAAAAAAGAGGTTGTTCCTTCTTCGGGCAGCCGGACGGACAATGTATCAAGAGCTGCAATATCAGCATCCATCGTATCCGCGCCGTATCCGCCGTGAATATGAATATCAATCATTCCGGGAAGCGCATACGAGCCCGCGGGCGCCTTCCATTCCTTCTCATACGTTTCTTGCGGTCTTGTTTTCCCCGCGTAAGAAATGATGCCGTCCTTTATACCGAGAAAACCGTTTCGGATGATTTCTTCTTCTGTTACGATGTCCGCACCGCTGATTAACAAGCTTTCAGCCACTTTAAAACACGCCTTTCTGGTTAGTTGTTAGTTTTATTTTACTCTTTTTCAGACTAGTTATCTAGACCAGTTATGCCGGAATTGTATAAATCTGTTTTGGTTCAGACGGTAAAGTGATAAAATATAACTGTTCAAAGCTCGGAACATCCCAGAACAGGAGGAACATATCTTGGCAAAGGTTCGGACCAAAGACGTAATGGAGCAGTTCCATTTAGAATTGATCAGCGGAGAAGAAGGGATTAACCGCCCGATTACGATGAGTGATTTATCACGGCCCGGTATTGAAATCGCCGGTTATTTTACATATTACCCGAGAGAACGGGTGCAGCTTTTAGGAAAAACGGAGCTGTCATTTTTCGATCAGCTTCCTGAGGAGGATAAAAAACAGCGGATGGAATCGCTGTGCACCGATGTGACGCCGGCTATTATACTTTCCAGAGATATGCCGATCCCGCCGGAGCTTGTAGAAGCATCCGAGAAAAACGGCGTGCCTGTGCTCAGATCCCCTCTGAAAACAACCAGACTGTCAAGCCGGCTGACGAATTTTCTTGAGAGCCGTCTCGCGCCGACAACCGCCATTCACGGCGTGCTTGTGGATATATACGGCGTCGGTGTGCTCATAACGGGAAAAAGCGGCGTCGGTAAAAGTGAAACGGCCCTGGAGCTCGTCAAACGCGGCCATCGTCTTGTCGCGGATGACTGCGTCGAAATCCGGCAGGAGGATCAGGATACGCTCGTCGGGAACGCGCCTGATCTGATTGAGCATCTGCTCGAAATCAGGGGGCTCGGCATTATAAATGTCATGACGCTGTTCGGAGCGGGCGCCGTCAGAAGCAATAAAAGAATTACAATCGTCATGGACCTTGAGCTTTGGGAGCAAGGGAAACAATACGACCGTCTCGGACTTGAAGAAGAAAAAATGAAAATCATTGATACGGAAATTACAAAACTGACCATTCCTGTCCGCCCTGGGCGAAATCTCGCCGTTATTATCGAAGTTGCGGCGATGAACTTCAGATTGAAGCGGATGGGCTTAAATGCTGCCGAGCAATTTACGAATAAGCTGGCGGATGTCATTGAAGACGGCGAACAAGACGAATAGGAGTTGGCAATAATATGAACGAAGCAGGAACACCAATCAATCCGATTGCCTTGCAGCTCGGGCCTTTATCCGTGCACTGGTACGGGATCATTATCGGCGCGGGTGCGTTATTAGGGCTTTGGATGGCCATGAGGGAGAGTGAAAAGCGGGGGCTGAAAAAGGACATTTTTATTGATCTTGTTCTTTTCGCCATCCCGATCGCAATCATTTGCGCACGGGCATACTATGTGCTTTTCGAGTGGAGCTATTACTCGGAACACCCCGGGGAAATCATTAAAACCTGGAAAGGCGGCATCGCGATTCACGGCGGATTGATCGGCGCGATCGCAACGGGAATCGTCTTTTCAAAAGTAAGAGGCATCTCATTCTGGAAGCTGGCGGATATTGCCGCGCCGAGTATTCTGCTCGGCCAGGCCATCGGGCGCTGGGGGAACTTTATCAACCAAGAGGCTCACGGTGAAGCGGTCAGCCGGTCATTTTTGGAAAGTCTGCATCTTCCGGATTTCATCATTAATCAGATGTACATAGACGGACAATATTATCACCCGACGTTTTTGTATGAATCGCTGTGGAGTTTTGCGGGCGTCGTGATTCTGCTTCTGCTCCGCCGCGTGAACCTGCGCAGGGGCAATCTGTTTTTGACGTATGTGGTCTGGTATTCGATCGGCAGATACTTTATTGAGGGAATGCGGACGGACAGCCTGATGCTTACGAGCCAGCTTCGGATCGCGCAGGTCATTTCCATTGTGCTGATTGTACTTGCGATTATTTTAATGATTTTCAGACGCATGAAGGGGTATGCCGATAAGCGGTATGCCGACACGGACTGACGCCTGAAATCGGAAAGGACATAAGATGACTGATAAACGTGTAACCGCCATTTTATTTGATCTCGACGGCACGCTGATTGACACGAATGAACTGATTATCGCTTCTTACCTTCATACGCTTGATCATTATTGCCCGGGGCAGTTCAAAAGGGAAGATGTGCTTCCGTTTATCGGCCCGCCTCTGTATGAAACGTTTTCAGGCATTAATGCTGAAAAGTGCGATGAGATGATCAGCATGTACAGAGCATTCAACCATGAAAAGCACGATGAGCTCGTCACGGAGTACGAAACGGTTTACGAAACGCTGGATGAATTGAAAAAAGCGGGCTATCAGCTCGGGATTGTCACCACGAAGCTGAGGGATACAGTCAATATGGGATTGAAGCTGACAGGCATCGGGGCGTTTTTCGATACTGTCGTCACGCTTGATGATGTAAAGCATCCGAAGCCTGACCCCGAGCCTGTGCGGCTTGCTCTCAGCCGGCTTGGGTGCGATCCGTCGGAAGCCATAATGGTCGGTGACAATTATCACGATGTCATGGCGGGAAAAAACGCCGGCACGAAAACAGCCGGCGTCGCGTGGACGATTAAAGGCGCACAGACGCTTTCCGCCTATGAACCCGATTATATGCTTGAGAAAATGAGTGATTTATTGCACATCACCGGGGTGAAGTAATCCGTGAGAAAAACAGACCGCTATCCGGTTTCAGGTGCAAATTCATTGTGGCATGTTTATCAGACGGTTCCCTTTCTGAAGGTGATGAAAAATTTCATCATCATTCAGATCGCAAGGTATACGCCGTTTTTAAGCGTGAAAAACTGGCTGTACCGAACCTTTTTGAAAATGAATGTCGGAAAACAAACCTCATTCGCGCTGATGGTGATGCCGGATATTATGTTTCCCGAAAAAATCACTGTCGGAGAAAACAGCATCATCGGCTACAATACGACGATTTTGGCTCATGAATATTTAATACATGAGTACCGGACCGGTGATGTCACAATCGGTGACGAGGTAATGATCGGGGCAAACACAACGATTCTGCCCGGCGTCACCATCGGGAGCGGAGCCGTTGTATCAGCCGGCACGCTGGTGCACAAAGATGTCCCGGCCGGGGCGTTTGTCGGAGGAAATCCGATGCAGGTGATCTATACGGACGAAGAAATGAAAGAACGAATGGGAAAACCCCGCTGATTAACGTCAGCGGGGTTTTTTTATGACTTGATCACAATGGCCTGGCTGCCCATCTGCTTCCAGGCTTTTTCAAAGTCAGATCGGTTTGTTTTTCTGTTTTTATAGCCATAAGGATCATTAACGTATACATAATCGTGATCATAACCGGTAACGGCTACGCTATGCATGCTGAACGTAATGTCGATTTTTCCGTTCGGCGTATTCCAAGTCTGCATATTATCAACCGGCTTAAAGGATGTGGTGGTAATCACCCAGACCGGCCGCCCTTTTTCAAGCTGGCGGTACACTGAAGAAATGTCTTTTCCCGTCAGGTCGTATACTTTGTTTCCCGCATACTCTTTGGCAAGTTTATCAATCGGCTCATGATAAACGCCTAAACCCGGGCCGTTTTCCATATCTCCGGCAAATCCTTCATTCGGATCTCCCTTCAGCCCGCTGCTGTATGTGAGCGGAACTTTATTGATTTTATCCGCCAATGTATTTTTTGACACATGATATCCGGCATTGTTCAAAATCATGGCAAGGCTTGTCACCTCACAGCCATTGTACAGTCTGGGAGAATCCATCTGTCTGTACAGAACGACATTCAGCGGTGACGCACTCCCTTTTAACGGTGTTTTCTCATCAGGCTCGTCGGACTGCTGATTGAAAAAATTCAAATGAATATCGTTTGTATAGATGTTATATCCCAGATAGACAAGGACGGCTGTCAGAATCAGCACACATAATGTTCCAAGCGTCTTCATTATCAATTCTTCTCCCTTGTTTCTGTTGAAGCTATTCTATGTATTATAGCACTTCTGCTCAATATGATTCGATCGTTCCGATATGTTTACAGGTTTGTTCATTCTTTAGCCATGTTTATGGAAAAGAGTAGGCGGACATTGGGCGTTGCAATTCATTCTTTTATCTGCTAACATATTATCATATTAGCGAACTAAAGGATTCGGAATTTTCCTTCAGACAAAGCGGAGGTGTAAAAGGCAAATGTTTATGTTTGAGAAACCGCATGGCATGAGAGATACGCTGCCCGGTTTATACGAAGCAAAGAAAAAAGTCCGTTCCACACTGACGGATTTAATTGATAAATGGGGTTATCAGTTTATGGAGACGCCGACCCTTGAATTTTATGAAACAGTAGGCGTCCAGTCAGCCATTGAAGAACAGCAGCTGTTTAAGCTTCTCGATCAGGACGGAAAAACGCTTGTGCTTCGGCCTGACATGACCGGACCGATTGCCAGGGTGGCGGCGTCTAAGCTGCACAAACACAATCATCCGCTCAGAGCGGGGTACGCGGCAAGCGTCTATCGCGCTCAGGAGCGGGAAGGCGGACGTCCGGCAGAATTCGAACAGGTCGGCGCGGAGCTGATCGGCGACGGATCAACAAGCGCGGACGCCGAGGTGATTGCGCTGGCGGCCGGCGCTTTGAAAAACGCGGGATTGCACCGGTTTAAAATCGCGATCGGCCATGCCGGACTCGCTGATGAGCTGTTTGTCGAGGTTCTGGGCAATGCTGAGCGGGCGGATGTTCTGCGGCGCTTTCTCTTTGAGAAGAATTACGTGGGATACAGGGAACATGTCAAATCGCTTCCGCTTTCGTCAATAGACAAAAGCCGGCTGCTGGCACTTCTGGAATTGCGAGGCGGGAAAGAGATCTGCGCCAAAGCGGAGGAGATCATCGGCATCTCCGGACAAAGCTTGATTCAGGAGCTGGAAGACCTGTGGGACATTCTTGAGGATTACGGATGTGCCGAGCATATTCGCCTTGATCTGAATATGGTAAGCCATATGAGTTATTACACGGGAATTTTATTCGAAGTGTATGCGGCAAATGTCGGTTTTGTCATCGGAAGCGGCGGACGCTATAACAATCTTCTCGGCCATTTCGGCAGTCCCGCTCCCGCCACGGGTTTCGGGCTCCGTATCGACAGGCTGATTGAAGCGCTCGGCATCCAGGAAGAAACTAGTGAAGCGGACGCCGTGATTTTCAGCAAGGAGCAGCGGGCGCAGGCCATTTTATTCGCGGAGGAAGAAAGGGCGAGAGGCAGAAAAGTCGTCCTGCAGGATCTGGCGGGCATTGAAAATATCGATCATATGACAAAATCATTCGCAAACGTCACATACTTTATCGGTGCCAGAAAGGAAGAGCAGAATGGGTAAGGTACTCACAATGGCAATGCCAAAAGGACGGATATTCGAAGAAGCGGCCGGGTTGCTGCGGCAGGCCGGGTACAGGCTGCCCGAGGAGTTTGAAGAATCGAGAAAGCTGATCATTGACGTTCCTGAAGAAAATCTCCGCTTTATTCTGGCAAAGCCGATGGATGTCACGACTTATGTCGAGCATGGCGTCGCTGATGCCGGTATTGCCGGAAAGGATGTCATGCTTGAGGAAGAGCGTGACGTGTATGAGGTGCTCGATCTGAAAATCAGCAAATGCCATCTCGCCGTTGCGGGGCTTCCCGGAGCGGATTGGAACGGAGTCGCCCCGAGGATTGCGACGAAATATCCGAATGTTGCGTCAAGTTATTTCAGAGAGCAGGGCGAGCAGGTGGAAATCATTAAGCTGAACGGTTCGATTGAATTGGCGCCTTTAATCGGGCTTGCTGACAGAATCGTAGATATCGTATCAACCGGGCGGACATTAAAGGAAAACGGTCTCGTTGAATCAGAACATATTTGTGACATCACATCGCGTTTTATCGTCAATCCGGTCAGCTACCGCATGAAGGATGATGTAATCGACGAAATGGCGGCCAGGCTGGCCAGGGTTGTGGAAGGAGAAACGGCACAATGAAAATAACGGCAGTAAAAAGAAGCGAGCGGTTCTCACTGAAGCGTTCCATCGACAGCGGAACCGAAGAGCAGCGGAAAACCGTCAGGGGGATTATTGAAGACGTCAGACAAAACGGTGACAAAGCCGTTTTGGCCTATACAAAAACATTTGACGGCATCAGCCTGAACCAAATGGCCGTGAGTGCAGAGGAAGTCACCGAGGCGTACCGTCTGCTTGATGATCAGCTGCTGGAAGTGATCAGACAGGCGATTGCCAATATTAAAGAATATCACGAACGTCAGCTGCAATCCTCGTGGTTTTACCATCGCAAAGACGGCTCGATGCTCGGGCAGAAAATAACGGCGCTCGATTCCGCGGGCGTATACGTGCCGGGCGGGACGGCCGCTTATCCGTCTTCCGTTTTAATGAATGTCATCCCCGCTCTCGCTGCGGGAGTGGAACGGATCGTTCTCGTCAGTCCTCCGGGAAAAGACGGCCGCCTTTCGCCGGGCGTTCTGGCGGCGGCGTCTGAGCTCGGCATAAAGGAAATTTACAAAGCGGGAGGCGCGCAGGCGATTGCCGCGCTCGCTTACGGAACCGAAACGATACAGCCTGTTGATAAGATCACGGGCCCCGGCAATATATTTGTAGCACTCGCGAAGCGCGAAGTCTTCGGCGTTGTGGATATTGACATGATTGCCGGGCCCAGTGAAATCGTGGTCCTGGCAGACGATACGGCGGTGCCCAAAGAAGTCGCTGCTGACCTGCTTTCACAGGCCGAACACGATACGCTCAGCTCAAGCGTGCTTGTCACCGACTCACGGAAGCTTGCCGAAGCCGTATCAGATGAGGTGGATAAACAGCTTCAGACCCTGCCGCGCAAAGAAATCGCCGAAGCGTCGATCAAGGATCACGGCCGCATTTATATCGCGGAATCGATGGAAGATGCAGTGGACACGGTGAATGCGCTGGCGCCCGAGCATTTAGAAATCATGACGCATTCGCCGGAGGCTTTGCTTGGAAGCATCAGACACGCGGGGGCGATTTTCTTAGGGCGATACAGCGCTGAACCGGTCGGCGATTATTTTGCCGGACCGAATCACGTTTTGCCGACAAACGGAACGGCGCGGTTTTCAAGCCCGTTGAATGTAACAGATTTTCAAAAGAAATCGAGCATCATCTCATACAGCCGGAAGGCATTTGAAACGCACGCGGACAGCATTTCCGCCTTCGCGAGACTGGAAGGGCTTGAAGCGCACGCAAGATCGATTGAAGCGAGAAACGGAGGAATGACCGATGAGAAAAGCGGAACGCGCCAGAACAACAAATGAGACCGATATTAAGCTGGCTTTCGAAATAGATGGAGAAGGAAAAGCCGACATCAGCACGGATGTGCCGTTTATGACTCATATGCTTGATTTGTTCACAAAGCACGGGCAATTCAATTTAACTGTTGACGCAAAAGGCGATACGGAGATAGATGATCACCACACGACTGAAGACATCGGCATCTGCTTAGGGCAGGCTTTTTTGGAGGCGCTCGGTGATAAAAAAGGGATCAAACGGTACGGATCAGCGCTGGTACCGATGGACGAAGCGCTCGCCCAAGTCGCCGTAGACCTGAGCAACCGGCCGCACCTTGAGATGCGCGCTGCATTTCCGCAAGCGAAAGTCGGAACGTTTGATACTGAGCTGGTACATGAATTCTTATGGAAACTGGCGCTGGAAGCGAGAATGAATCTGCACGTCATCGTTCAATACGGCACGAATACGCATCATATGATAGAAGCCGTGTTTAAGGCGCTTGGCAGAGCGCTGGACGAAGCGTCATCCATTGATCCGCGCGTCAAGGGTGTGCCGTCTACGAAAGGAATGCTGTAAATGATCGGTGTAATTGATTACGGTATGGGCAATTTATTCAGCGTGTCGAAGGCGCTGGAACGCGTCGGTGTCCCGTATGTCGTATCAGACCGGCCGGAAGAGCTTGAAAAAGCGGATGCTTTTATTCTCCCCGGTGTCGGATCATTCAGTGACGCCATGGACAATTTACGCAGCGCGAAGCTTGATCAATTCATACACCGTATGGTTGACGAGGGGAAGCTGCTCCTCGGCATCTGCCTCGGCATGCAGCTCATTTTCGAAGAAAGCACCGAAAACGGCTCTGCAAAAGGACTCGGTTTATTAGCCGGAAAAGCTGTGAGACTCAAAGACAGAGATGCCGAAGGAAACAAGCTGAAGGTGCCGCATATGGGCTGGAACCGGCTGACGTTTCACCAAACGTCTCCTTTGCTTTCGGAAGCGGAAGAAGGCTTCGTTTACTTTGTCCATTCCTATTATATAGACGGGATGGAAGACGGTGATCTTCTGGCAAGTGCTGAGTACGGCGTTCGTGTTCCGGCGGTCGTCGGGAAACGTAATGTCTTCGGTGCACAGTTTCACCCGGAAAAAAGCGGTACGGCCGGAATGGCGATCTTAACGCAATTTACAAAAATGGCAGCGGAACAGAAGGTGAAGAAATGAACGCTTTTACATTATATCCGGCAATCGATATGAGAAACGGCAAATGCGTCCGCCTCATCCAAGGCGATTACGGCAAGGAAACGATATACGGTGACTCTCCTTTAGACATGGCGGCGCAATTTGCACAAGAAGGCGCCGCATGGATTCATCTCGTGGACCTTGACGGCGCGAAAGCAGGCAGGAAAGTAAACGACAGGCATGTTCTTGACATTGCGCGGCAGCTTGATGCCAAAGTCGAGATCGGCGGCGGGATCCGTTCTGAAGCGGATGTATACGGTTATTTATCACAAGGTGTTGATCGCGTTATTCTCGGCAGCTCGGCCGTTTCCGATCCGGCATTTGTGAAGAGCATGCTGAGACAATACGGCGGCAAAATCGCGATCGGTCTTGATGCAAGGAACGGATATGTCTCGACGGAAGGCTGGCTGGAAACATCCTCGGTAAGGGCGGCCGATCTGGGCCGTGAATTGGCGGCCGAAGGAGCGGAAACCTTCATTTTCACGGATATTGCAACTGACGGCATGCTGTCAGGACCGAACATCGAAAGCACCGTTCAGCTCGCAAAAGCAACGGGAAAAACCGTCATCGCTTCAGGCGGAGTCAGCTCAGTCGCCGACCTCAAAGCACTGGCCCGCTTCAAAGACGCCGGCGTATCGGGAGCGATTATCGGAAAAGCGCTGTATACAAAACAATTTACATTGGCCGAAGCGCTCAGCGGGGTGAAGGACGCATGATCACGAAACGAATCATTCCGTGTCTCGATGTGAAAGAAGGCCGCGTCGTCAAAGGCATTCAATTTCTCGGGCTGAAAGATGCGGGCGATCCTGTCGAGCTGGCCGAAGCTTACGACACGGAGGGCGCTGACGAACTTGTTTTTCTCGACATTTCCGCCTCTTACGAAGGCCGCAAGACGATGACAGACGTCGTAGAACAAGTTGCGGCAAAACTGGCGATTCCGTTTACAGTCGGCGGCGGAATTAATCAATTAAGCGATATGAAACGAATGCTTCGCGCCGGCGCTGATAAAGTATCCGTTAATACAGCGGCCGTTCTCCGCCCCGAGCTGATTACGGAAGGAGCGGATTTTTTCGGCTCGCAATGCATCGTAGCGGCGATTGACGCAAAGTATGACGAAGATTCGGATTGCTATAAAGTGTACACACACGGCGGCAGACAGAAAACCGAGTGGGAAGTCACGGCCTGGGCAAAAGAAGCCGTCAGCCGGGGAGCGGGTGAAATCCTGCTGACAAGCATGGACGCAGACGGTGAGAAAACAGGCTTTAATCATACGCTCACACAGCTTGTCACACGTGCCGTCCCGGTGCCCGTCATTGCGTCAGGGGGAGCCGGCAGCGCGCGCCATATGCTTGAAGCCTTCACGATCGGTGAAGCGGACGCCGCGCTTGCAGCTTCCATTTTCCATTACAAAGAGACATCTATAAAAGAAGTGAAAGATTATATGAAGAAACACGGGGTGAATGTGAGATGAAACGGGCAGATGAACTGCGGTTTGACGAGGCCGGACTGATTCCCGCCATCGTGCAGGATGCGGCAAGCAAAGAAGTACTGACACTGGCTTATATGAATCGTGAATCCTACGAAAAAACGATAGAAACGAAAGAAACCTGGTTTTACAGCCGTTCACGCGGGGAGCTGTGGCATAAAGGAGCGACGTCGGGGAATACCCAAAAGGTGAAAGCCATCCGCTATGATTGCGATCAAGATGCTCTTGTCGTGCTTGCGGAGCCCTCAGGACCCGCATGCCATAAGGGAAGCTACAGCTGCTTTTCTCCGGAAAAAGCGGACGCGCAGGATCGTTTCGGCATCTTAAATGAACTGGAAAGCGTAATCGCCAAACGGCAGGCGGAGATGCCTGACGGAGCCTACACAACGTATCTGTTTCGGGAAGGCGTCGATAAAATCCTCAAAAAAGTCGGCGAAGAAGCCGCAGAGGTTATTATCGCCGCGAAAAACCGCGACCAAGAAGAATTAAAATGGGAAGCGGCGGATTTGCTGTATCATTTGCTCGTTCTTCTGCGTGAGCAGTCGCTTCCTTTGGACGATGTGCTTGACGTTCTTGCAAAACGCCATTCAGCATCTGAGTAAAACAAACCTCACGGAGAGATCCGTGAGGTTTTTAATCTGTCAAACTTAAACATTCAATTAAATATTCCTTATTTCCGCAACCGGAGGCAGATGAATTTGATAATATTGACTAATAGAGTTTATTTTGGTTTTTATCAAAAATATACGTTTTGTTCATATTCCGTTCATGCACATCCGTTATAGTATAAACAGTGATATAGGAGGAAAACATATGCCGAATAAACAACCAAAACCTAAAGGGAAATTCAGCTCATTCTTTTCATTAGTCAAAAAAACAAAACCATCATACGGTATGCTGGCCTTCGCGCTGTCTCTCAGTATTGTGACAACGCTCGTCAGCCTGCTGATTCCGCTATTGACAAAGCAGCTCGTTGACGGCTTTTCCATGTCGTCGCTGTCAGGCGTGCAAATCGGAATCATCGCAGCCGTGTTTATCGTACAGGCCGCATTAAGCGCCTACGCCACCTACGCCCTGAACTACAGCGGCCAGAAAATCATCTCGGGACTGCGTGATTTGTTGTGGCAGAAATTAATTAAACTGCCCGTCTCTTATTTTGACAAAAACGCCACGGGAGAAACGATCAGCCGTGTCACCAATGACACAATGGTGGTAAAAGAGCTGATCACAAACAATATCAGCGGATTTATTACCGGAATCATTTCCGTTATCGGGTCACTGACGATCTTATTTTTCATGAACTGGAAGCTCACATTGCTCGTGCTGATCGTCGTGCCGCTGGCTGCGGTGATTTTAGTGCCGATCGGCCGGAAAATGTTTAAAATTTCTCGGGAAACACAGGATGAAACGGCGAGATTCACCGGATTATTAAACCACATCCTCCCGGAAATCAGGCTTGTAAAAGCGTCAAACGCTGAAGAAGCGGAATACGGACGCGGAAAAGCAGGCATCATGGCACTCTTTAAACTCGGGCTGCGTGAAGCGAAGGTGCAGTCGCTCGTAGGCCCGCTTATTACACTTGTATTAATGGCGGCGCTGGTCGCTGTCATCGGGTACGGCGGGATGCAGGTGTCATCCGGTGAATTGACAGCCGGCGCACTCGTTGCCTTTATCCTGTATTTGTTTCAGATCATTATGCCGATGGGCCAGATCACTTCATTTTTCACACAGCTTCAAAAATCCGTCGGCGCAACGGAACGGATGATTCATATTCTTGCAGAAAAAGAAGAAGATATCCAAACCGGAAAAGCCATTGAAAATGCGGATCAGCCGATTAAACTTGAACAAGTCTCATTCGGCTACAAAACAGATCAAACCATCTTAAAAGACATTACGGCTACGATTGAAGCCGGCAAAGTCACCGCGATCGTCGGACCGAGCGGCGGCGGAAAAACAACGTTATTTAAGCTGCTTGAACGATTCTACAATCCGACTGCGGGCAGCATCCTGCTCGGAAATGAACCGATTGATGCGTATTCCCTTGAGTCATGGCGGGAGCATATCGGCTACGTGTCGCAAGAAAGCCCGTTAATGTCAGGCACCATCCGCGACAATATCTGCTACGGATTAAAACGCGAGGTGACTGATGAGGAATTGAGGCAAGCGGCTGACATGGCCTACGCCCTGCAATTTATTGAAGACTTACCGAAGAAATTTGAAACCGAGGTCGGTGAGCGGGGGATTATGCTGTCAGGCGGACAGCGCCAGCGCATCGCCATTGCCAGAGCGCTCCTTCGCAACCCGAGCATTCTGATGCTTGATGAAGCGACATCAAGTCTGGACAGCCAATCTGAAAAATGGGTGCAGCAGGCGCTGGAAGTTCTAATGAAAGGCCGCACCACCATCGTGATTGCCCACCGTTTATCCACGGTTGTGGATGCAGATCAGCTTCTCTTTGTCGAACAGGGTGAAATCACCGGACGGGGCACACACCATGAATTAATGGCATCCCATTCGCTGTACCGCGATTTTGCGGAGCAGCAGCTGAAGCTGAATGCCGACTTAGAAAACAAAGCTGTGTAAAGCAAGACTTTATGAATAAAAAGCAGCTGAAAAAGCTGCTTTTTATTTTGCAGCCGGAGTCCTGTTCATACGGGTGTACGGTCGGTGAAGAACCAAGCCTAAGCGTGTATGCCGGTACAGGAGACAATGAAAAAATTCGGTTTATAGACATCATGTCGATTCATGAAAAGAAAAAAGCAGAAGGAGGGATTTTCATGGCTGTCATATTGGTTGCGGATGATGACCGCCATATCCGTGAGCTTGTCCGCCTTATGATGGAGCAGAGCGGTTTTGACGTCGCAGAAGCGGAAGACGGGGAAGCGGCGGTGCGGCTGATCGAATCAGCACCTATAGATCTCATCATACTGGATGTGATGATGCCGAAAATGGACGGGTTTGAAGTCAGTGAAGCCGTCCGCAGCTTTACGGACATTCCGATTTTGATGCTGACGGCAAAAGGCGAAACGCTGGACAAAGTGCAAGGTTTTACTTCCGGAGCGGATGATTATCTCGTCAAACCGTTTGAGCCGCTTGAGCTGGAAGCAAGGGTCAAAGCATTGCTGAAACGGTACCGGATCACCGCTGAAAAACTGCTGACCATCGGAACGGTCACATTAGATAAGCAATCCCGCACCGTAACGCGCGGCGGCGGAGCGGGATTGACATTGCCCCGGCGTGAATTTGAGCTTTTATTTAAGCTCGCTGGTTATCCGAATAAGACGTTTTCAAGAGAACAACTAATAGAAGATATTTGGGGCTTTGATTATGAAGGTGACGAGCGTACCGTTGATGTGCATATTAAAAGGCTGAGAGAACGGTTTCCGGAAAAAGACTATCCGTTTGCCATCCATACGGTGCGGGGGCTCGGGTATCGGTTTGTGGTGACAGGATGAAACGGATCTTCAGAACGGCTGGAAAAATCATCATCCTTCTCACCGTCACCGCATTCTTATGGCTGGCGGCTCACCTGATTGTTCAGGGATTCGGTCTCATATGGCCGATTTTGCTTGTGCCGTACGCCGAGCAGATTCTGACGCTTTGGCTTGTTTTCGGCCTGCTGTTCGTAACGATGTTTATTTTTTCAAAGTCAGCACGTGAAAGGCATCATGCGATCTGGGATTCGCTGACCGCCACGATCAAGCAAATGTCGAGCGGTAACTTCACAGCGGCCGCTTCCCGGAAAATGGAGAAGATTGAGCGGAACCATCCCGTGACGAAATTGGCTGATGAACTGTCGACACTCGCCGCGGAACTGAGTGAAATGGAAAAACTGAAACAAGAATTTATTTCGAACGTTTCCCATGAAATCCAAACCCCGCTCACTTCATTAAAGGGCTACGCGCACCTTCTGAAAAAACCGGATTTATCATATGAGGAGCGGGGGCGCTACTTACACATCATCGAAACAGAAACAGAACGATTATCAAAAATCAGTGAAAATCTGCTGAAGCTCACTGCGCTCGAACGCCAAACCGAACCGATACAAAAAAAACCGTTCCGCATTGACAAACAGCTGCGGCGCACCATATTGACCTGTGAGCCTGAGTGGTCCGCCAAACAGATTGAGTTTCTCATTGATTTACAGGAGTCGTATGTGTACGGAGATGAAGCGCTGCTCAGCCAAGTATGGATGAATCTGATTCACAATGCCGTAAAATTTACCGGTGAAGGCGGCCGCATTTCCGTTAAAATTGCAGATCTGCCGGGGGCGGCGGCTGTCGAAATCGCCGACGACGGAATCGGAATGGAGCCTGAACAGGCGGAGCGTGTATTTGAACGGTTTTATAAAGCGGACAAGGCGAGAAACGAAGGAGGAAGCGGGCTCGGCCTGTCCATCGCCCAAAAAATCGCAGAGCTGCACGGCGGTTCGATAGAGGTTGAGAGCAAGCGCGGCGAAGGAACCCTTTTCCGTGTCATTCTTCCAGCCGAGCCTCGTGAAAAAAACAGCTAAAATCTGGTCGAACCAGCCAGTAAAAAACGAAGCCGATCCTGTCTTTTGAACTATTGAGGTGAAACCGTTTTATGGTATACTACTGACGGTAATACGTATAAAACGGAGGATATTTGTGGGAAAACACACTTCTGAACAGAAAAAGCACGCGCAAATTGTCCAGCTGCTTCAGGATGGACAATATTTTTTTCATAAAGGCTTAAAAGCATATAAAGAGCGGAATTTAAAGCGGGCCAGCAAACTGATTCAGCGGGCCGTCCACCTCGAGCCGAATGATTCCGAAATGCTGTCCCGGCTGGCCGTCATTTATTCTGAAATGGGCCACTACCAGCAGTCAAATGAGCTGTTCGACTTTATTTTGGTGAACCTGAAAGAAGAAATGCCCGAGTGTCATTACTTTAAGGCGAATAATTTCGCGCATTTGGGGCTCTTTCAGGAAGCATACAAAGAAGCAGCGGCTTATTCAGATGCCGATCCGGACGGGGAATTCAGCGAAGAAATTGAAAATCTGATGGAGCTTTTGGATTTCGGCGAAGCGGGTGAAAACGAATCGCTCTATGACCAGGATGAGCTGCTGATCAGGCAGGATCGGGCAAAAGCGCTTCTTGAGAGCGGCCAGCTTCATGAAGCGGTTGTCATGCTTGAAGAGATTACGGCCGATTACCCCGAGCTTTGGTCTGCATACAACAACCTGGCGCTCGCTTACTTTTACTCAGGCAATGTCACAAAAGCGAAACAAACGGTATTCGAAGTGCTTGAGAAAAATGAAGGCAATCTCCATGCCCTGTGCAACCTCCTTGTATTCTGCTATTACGAGAGGGAAGATGAAAAAGTCGGAGAATTGAGCGGAAGACTCGCCAATGTGTATCCGATTTTATTCGAACAGCGCTATAAGCTGGGGGCGACGCTTGCGCTTGTCGGCAGACATGATCTCGGTTATAAATGGCTCCGTTCTCTTTACAAAAGCGGATTCGAAGGCGACGAAACGTTTTATTACTGGCTGGCCGCCTCAGCCTACGGGACAGGCCGCATAGAATTTGCGGAAACCATTTGGAAAAAGGCCGAAGCCGAATTTCCCGAATCAGACCGGCCCGCGCCTTGGGCGGAGCGGCAGGAACCGCTGCCTGCTTCACTTGAACAGCGGCTTGCCGCCTATTATATCAGCAGCGCTGAAGGAGAGCGGAACCAGCTTGAAAAAGTTCTGACGGCAAAACGCGCCGTTTCACCGTTTGAACAAGATTTCGTCAGACTGCTGCTTTCCGGTGAAAAAGGCGTTTCAGGTGTCTCCGGTGATGCGCTGTTCACGTATCGGACGGTCAAGCTTCTGGAGAAAGCGGAAGCCGACAGTTTAAAAACTGACGTCATGAGCTGCTGGGTTTTTCACGTCATTCAGCACATCCGCGCCGCCGCTGCCGTACAGAATGAGCGGGCATGGGCCGCAGCCATCGCATATGTATGGAAAGAAGCAAACGGCGAAAAAACGACGAAAAAAGAAACGGCCGCCGTTTACGGTATAACCCCGGCAACACTTTCGAAATACATCAGACAAATAGATGATATTTTAGAATAAAACCGATTCTTTCTATATAAAGAGTCGGTTCTTTTTTTATCAGAAAGGGGCAAAACAGAACTTTACCGCCGAAAAAAGAGGTATTCATACGTATTTTTTTGCTTTTCGAATCGAAATCAGGCCGTAATCACCGTTTATTTTGCAAAATATGAGATTTGCAATCACATTGAAATATAACTGTAATAAAAATTGTCGAAACATGATGGTATAATGAGTCTCGTACATAAGAGATTAGTTTATTTTACATGTGCTGTATAATCTATACCAATTTAAAAGATTTAAAGATTCATACATAAAAATCATCAGCCTCACGGGTATGTGAGGGAGCGTAACTTTGATGTTCATAATAGAATTCCAAATGAGAACAGGTTTAAAGTAAAAGGGAGGAAAGAAAAAGTGAAAAAGAGTTTATTAACACTTGGTTTGGCTTCCGTCATCGGGACAAGCAGTTTTTTGATCCCGTTTACAAAAACTGCATCGGCGGAAACATTAGACAGCAAAAAAGCAAAAATCGAAAGCAAGCAATCTGAGGTGGCTTCAAGCCTTGAAGCAAAAGAAAGAGAATTGTCTAAGCTTCAGGACAAGCAGGCTAAGATTGAAAAAGAACTGAAAGACATTAACGCTAAAGCGTTGGATACAAGCAATAAAATCGAAGATAAAAAAGCTGAAAACGAAAAAACGAAAAAGCAGATCGCTGATTTGAAAAAAGAAATCAAAGAAACAGAAGCGCGTATTGAAAAACGCAATGAAATCCTAAAAAAACGCGTTCGTTCTTTACAGGAAAACGGCGGTTCTCAAGGATACATAGATGTTCTTTTAGGGGCGACAAGCTTCGGAGACTTCATTTCCCGTGCGACTGCGGTATCTTCTATCGTTGATGCGGATAAAGACCTGATCAAACAGCAGGAGCAGGATAAAGCGAAACTCGAAGACGCAGAAGCTGAACTTAACGTGAAGCTGAAAAAAGTTCAAGATGATCTTGCGAAACTCGAGTCTATGCAAAAAGACCTGAACAGACAGCTTGATCAGAAAGACAAGCTTTTCGACGAAGCGAAAAACGGCCAGAAAAAAGCGGCTTCCGCTATCTCTGATCTGAAAAAAGAAGCATCAAAGCTTGCAAATGAAAAAGCTGATACTGAAAAAGAACAGAAGCGCATTAAAGCTGAGCAGGCTGCAGCGGCTGCCCTGATCAAAAAACAGGAAGAAGCGCAAAAAGCTTCTGAAGACCAAAACCAAAAAGATGACAGCCAGCCGGCACCGGCGGTTAAAACTGTGAAAAAAGCGGCTGTTTCAACATCATCTGATTCATCTGACAGCTCAAGCAAACCGAAGAGCACTTCAGGCGGATCATCTCATAACAGCGGCGGTTCAGATGATTCTGACGGCGGATCTGTTATTTCAAATTCAGGCGGTATTGAAGGCGCCATCAGCGTAGGATCAAGCCTTGTGGGTCAATCCCCGTACAAGTTCGGCGGCGGACGCACTCAATCCGATATTGACAACCGTATTTTTGACTGCTCTTCATTCGTACGCTGGGCTTATGCTAACGCAGGCGTTAATCTCGGACCTGCAAGCGGCACAAACACAGATACATTAATCGGAAGAGGTAAGGCAGTAAGCGCGTCTGACATGAAACGCGGAGACTTAGTATTCTTCAACACGTATAAAACAAACGGCCACGTCGGCATCTACTTAGGTAACGGAACGTTCCTGAACGATAATACATCACACGGTGTATCCATTGATTCTATGAGCAACCCTTACTGGAAGAAAGCATTCAACGGCAATGTAAGACGTGTCGTGCAATAATGAATAAGACAAGGGCCTTCTATCCCGGAAGGCTCTTTCTTTATTTGTATACCCGCTCAGGAGCTGCCTAATCACGGTTTTTCAGAAAAATGAGCAAAAAAATAGCGAATTGCCTTCAGATTTAATAGGATATGGGTAAGGAATACGATTGATGGGGATTCTTAGTCATATAGGGTGCGCCCCATTTCGAAAAGGAGTGAATCATGGTGTCAGAAGAAAAAATTTATGATGTGATCATTATCGGCGCGGGTCCGGCGGGGATGACCGCTGCTGTTTACACATCACGAGCGAACTTATCCACATTAATGATCGAAAGAGGAATTCCGGGCGGCCAGATGGCCAACACGGAGGATGTTGAAAACTATCCGGGTTTTGAAAGCATTCTCGGCCCTGAACTTTCTAATAAAATGTTTGAACATGCGAAAAAATTCGGTGCGGAATATGCGTACGGCGATATTAAAGAAATCGTTGACGGTAAAGAATATAAAACGGTCAAAGCCGGTTCAAAAGAATATAAAGCGCGTGCCATCGTCATTTCTGCCGGAGCGGAATACAAAAAGATCGGTGTTCCCGGCGAAAAAGAACTGGGCGGCCGCGGTGTATCGTACTGCGCGGTTTGTGACGGCGCGTTCTTTAAAAATAAAGAGCTTGTCGTTGTCGGCGGCGGAGACTCCGCCGTTGAAGAAGGCGTCTATCTGACACGCTTCGCTTCAAAAGTCACCATCGTTCACAGACGTGACAAATTGCGTGCGCAAAGCATTCTTCAGGCGCGTGCCTTTGACAATGAGAAAATTGACTTCAAATGGAACAAAACCGTAAAAGAAATCCATGAGGAAAACGGAAAAGTCGGCAGACTTACTCTTGTGGATACCATGACGGGAGAAGAGGAAGAATTCAAAGCTGACGGCGTCTTTATTTATATCGGTATGCTTCCGCTTTCTAAACCGTTCGAGAACTTGGGCATCACAAATGAAGAAGGCTACATTGAAACAAACGCTCAAATGGAAACAAAAGTTCCAGGCATTTTCGCCGCGGGAGACATCCGTGAAAAAACGCTCCGCCAGATCGTAACGGCGACAGGCGACGGAAGTATTGCGGCTCAAAGCGTTCAGCATTATGTGGAAGAGCTTGAGGAAACGCTCAAAACCGTTAAATAATCACTGTAATGTTCAGTTTTTGAATCGTTACTGTGTTTTAATTACGCTGTAACACGGGTGAAATACTGATGTTTTAAGATGAATGTAGTAATTGACCCCCTTTTTAATGAATACACTTTGGCACGGATTCCAGTATCCGTGCCCTTTTTTTGCGATTTTCTGTTTTCTGTCAAATAAAAGAAAAGGATGTCGGTGTCTCTGCATTGTGAGAGACATGCCGAAACGGTATAATGAAGAGACGATGATTTGTTGAGAAGGTTAGGTGACGTACTTGTGCAAAGAGTGACAAATTGTGTGCTGCAGACAGATGATCAGGTTCTCCTTCTCCAAAAGCCGAGACGGGGCTGGTGGGTCGCGCCCGGCGGGAAGATGGAAAGCGGCGAATCCGTCAGAGATTCCGTCATCAGAGAGTACAGAGAAGAGACGGGCATTTATATACTAAATCCGCAGTTAAAAGGCGTGTTTACCTTTATTATTAAGGAACAGGAACAAATCGTGTCAGAGTGGATGATGTTTACTTTCGTCGCCGACTCGTACACGGGGCGAAATGTCGCTGAATCAGAGGAAGGCGTTCTGAAGTGGCATGACGTAAAAGATATCCACAGCCTTCCGATGGCCCCCGGAGACGGACATATCCTTGATTTTATGATCAAGGGCCAAGGGCTTTTGCACGGCACCTTTACGTATACGCCGGACTTCGAGCTGCTCAGCTATCGTTTAGATCCGCAGCTTATCAAATAAAAGAAAGACCGCAGGGGGGAGAAAGATGAGTATGAATGAAAACCATGATATTCAGCTCGTCATCATTACGGGAATGTCTGGAGCGGGGAAAACCGTCGCCATTCAAAGCTTTGAGGATCTCGGTTATTTTTGCGTTGACAATCTGCCGCCTTCCTTGCTGCCGAAATTTTTGGAGCTGATGAAAGAATCAAGTTCAAAAATGAGCAAGGTCGCGCTTGTCATGGATCTGCGGGGACGTGAATTTTTTGACAGGCTGATTGAGGCGCTGGATGAAATGGCGGAAAATCCGTGGATTACACCGCGCATTCTCTTTTTAGACGCTAAGGATTCCATCCTTGTGACGAGATACAAAGAAACGAGGCGTTCTCACCCGCTGGCCGCTACCGGGCTTCCTCTTGAAGGAATCGCGCTGGAACGCCAGCTGCTTGAAGAATTGAAAGGGCGCTCTCAGCTGATCTATGACACATCGGATATGAAACCGCGTGATCTGCGTGAAAAAATCGTGGCGCATTTCGCCACGAACCAAGGTGAAACATTTACAGTGAACGTAATGTCATTCGGTTTCAAATACGGGCTTCCGATAGATGCCGACCTCGTGTTTGATGTAAGGTTTCTGCCGAATCCGTTCTACATTGAAAGCATGAGGCCGCTTACGGGGAAAGATGAGGAAGTGTCATCCTATGTGATGAAGTGGAACGAAACACAAAAGTTTATTGAAAAGCTTGTTGATCTGCTCGGCTTTATGCTTCCGTCTTATAAGCGGGAAGGTAAAAGCCAGCTTGTCATCGCGATCGGCTGTACGGGCGGCCAGCACCGCTCCGTCACGCTCGCTGAATATTTGGCTGACTATTTTAAAAAAGATTTCTATACTCATGTCACTCACCGGGACATTGAAAAGAGAAGCCGGAAATGAATAAGAAGCCGAAAATCGCAATCTTCGGCGGCGGAACTGGTCTGTCCGTGCTGCTTCGGGGGTTAAAGCATAAGCCCGTTGATATTACGGCGATTGTGACAGTTGCTGATGACGGCGGAAGTTCAGGCCGTCTGCGGGATGAACTTCAAATTCCGCCGCCGGGTGACATCCGTAACGTACTGGCTGCTTTGTCAGATGTTGAGCCGCTCGTTGAAAATCTGTTTCAGCACCGTTTCAACAAAGGAAGCGACTTAACCGGACATTCGCTCGGCAATTTGATTTTGGCAGCGATGACAAATATAACCGGTGATTTCTTTCACGCTGTCACCGAAATGAGCAAGGTGCTGAATGTCCGCGGCAGAGTGCTGCCTGCTGCCAACACCAGTGTCGTTCTTCACGCTGAAATGGAGGACGGGCAGGTCGTCTCCGGAGAATCGACAATCCCTTCTTACGGCCAGCGGATTAAACGGGTGTTTCTTACGCCTGAAAAAATTGATCCGCTCCCGGAAACGATTGACGTCATCCGTCAGGCCGATTTAATCATTATCGGTCCGGGAAGCCTGTACACAAGCATTCTTCCGAATCTGCTCGTTCCGAAAATCGGAGAGGAAGTCGTCAAGGCTGCGGCCAAAAAAGTATATATATGCAACGTCATGACACAGCCCGGAGAGACGCTGCAATACAGTGCGGCCGACCATGTCAAGGCGCTGAACGATCATATGGAGCAGCCGTTTATCGACACGATCTTAATCAACAATGAGGAGATCCCTGACGAAATCAAAAGCAAATATGCGAAAGAGCTGGCCCGGCCCGTCGACTTCAATGTTGAAAAGCTGAAATCCATGGGGCTTGAGGTCATCAGGGATCAGATTATCACGTATAAAAATGGCGTAATCCGTCACGATACACATAAAGTGGCTTCTCTTCTTGTCGATTTATTAAGGGACTAGAGGCCTTTTGAAATGAGGTGGCTAATATGTCATTTGCATCGGAAACAAAAAAAGAACTGACGAATCTGGAAGTGAAGGACTGCTGCGCCAAGGCTGAGCTGTCCGCGCTGATTCGGATGAACGGTTCCCTGTCATTTTCAAACCGCCATCTCGTGCTTGACGTTCAAACCGAAAATGCGGCGATTGCCCGCCGCATTTATACATTGCTGAAGAAACAATATGATGTATCGGTCGAACTGTTAGTCAGAAAAAAAATGCGGCTGAAAAAAAACAATGTTTATATTGTGCGCTTTTCTGAAAATGCAAAGCTGATTTTAGAGGAATTGAAAATCCTCGGAGAGAACTTTGTATTTGAACGGAATATTTCTGAGGAACTGGTGGCGAAACGCTGCTGCAAACGTTCTTATATGAGAGGGGCGTTTTTGGCGGGGGGATCTGTGAATAATCCCGAAACATCGTCGTACCACTTGGAAATCTTCTCGCTTTATAAGGAACATAACGATTCATTATGCGCGCTGCTGAATGAATTTCATCTGAACAGCAAAACGCTTGAACGGAAAAAAGGCTATATTACGTATTTAAAAGAGGCGGAAAAAATCACTGAATTTCTGAATGTCATCGGCGCTCACAATTCACTGCTGCGTTTTGAAGATGTGCGGATTGTCAGAGACATGAGAAACTCAGTGAACCGCCTCGTCAATTGTGAAACAGCAAACTTAAACAAAACCATCGGTGCTTCTCTCAGACAGGTGGAAAATATTAAATACATTGATGAACGGATCGGTCTTGAAGCGCTGCCGGAAAAGCTTCGCGAAATTGCGCAGCTGCGGATTGATTATCAGGAGGTCACGCTGAAAGAACTGGGGGAAATGGTTGCAAGCGGGAAAATCAGCAAATCCGGCATCAATCACAGGCTGAGAAAGCTCGATGAAATCGCAGAACAGCTGCGTACAGGACAAAGCATCACTTTGAAATAACCGTACAGAAAAGGGGAGATCTTATGGTTCAGGGGAAAGTGGAAGTGCGTTTAAAGACGGGATTGCAGGCGCGTCCCGCTGCATTGTTTGTACAGGAGGCAAATCGTTTTGCATCAGATGTGTTTCTTGAGAAAAACGGCAAGAAAGTGAATGCCAAAAGCATTATGGGATTAATGAGTCTGGCGGTCAGCACGGGGACGGAAGTCACTCTGATCGCTGAAGGCGACGATGAAAAGGAAGCGCTGGAAAAGTTGTCCGCTTATGTGCAGGAAGAAGTGTAAACACTTTGTAAGGGGGACGGAACGATGAATGAGTTTCTGAAAGATTGTTATCAAACGATAGGCTGGGAAAAGGATTCCCTCGATTTCAGCAACCTGCCGGAGTTTTTAAAGGCGCTCGCATATCGGTTTCCGTTTGAAAATCGCGCGGTTTTGTCCAAAAAAGAATATGACGTCACGAAAGAAGGACTGTGGCGGCACATGGTGAAGGAACCTCATGGCGGCCTTTGTTATGACTTGAACGGACTGCTTTATTTCATCCTGAAAGATGCCGGATTTGATGTCAAATTGATCCGCGGAACGGTCTGGAAAAACGGCTGGGCGCTGCCCGGCACACATGCGGCCGTACTTCTTTCCGCCGGGGGGAATGAGTACATCGCTGATGCAGGCTTCGGCCTCAATCTCGCCATGCAGCCTGTGCCGATGTCGGGAGACGAGACGGTATCAGCGGCCGGAGCGTTCCGCGTGAGGATAGAAGAGACGGAATTCGGGACATACCTGCTTGAAATGAACAAAGGGGACGGCTGGCAGACAGGTTACGCATTTTCGCTTGAAGAAATCGATGAAAAGGACCTCAAGTCTATGAAACAAACAATCTTTGAACATGAACGCTCTCCTTTCAACAAACGCCTGCTTGCTTCTAAGCGGACACCGGAAGGGCACATGGTTCTGTCTGAACGCAATATAACAATAAAAAAACACGATGGCACGGCGGAAAACAGCAGAATAGACCGATCAGAGTTTGAAGAAAAATTTACTGCTCATTTTATATGAAGCTCGCAGGTTCTCTGCAAAAAAAAACGGCCTCCGCAGGGAAGCCGTTTTTTGTATGTGTTTATCTCATTTTTGTAAAGGTTTTATAATGATCTGTCGTCTTATAAATCAGCCAGTCGCTTGAGTAAAGAATCCGGTCTGAATTTCTGAAGCCTGATGTATAGTTAATATCCGCTTCACGCCACGTCCGTCCGCTTTTGGCAGGGAGTTTGCCTTCCCTGTTTGAGAAGATGTCTCCGCCGATGCTTTTCCCCGGAGCGACGTCTGCAAGATTCCCCTTTGATGCAACCCAGCCGAGGGCCTGCGCTTCTGACTTTGTAATGTAATTATCAGGAAGCTTATGATAGGTCTGAAGATAATCCGCAACCCCGTCAAACGTGTTGATAACCTGTGCTTCAGTGTGCGCCTTGTGAGAAGATGTATCCGTCTTGGCAGCCGTGGAAAACAGCATCCCCGCCGCGGAGAACAGCACCAGCAAACAAACGGAAATCCACGATAATCGTTTTTTCAAAGCAATACCTCCCATTTTTATCATGTGAAGCTGATTCCTTTTCATTGTATCAGCATCGAGAGAAAGGAATAGAAAGAATTTAAAAATAGTTCTTTTGATCTAGCAAAAAATAAACCCCGGCTGAAACGGCCGGGATTTTTCATCTCATTGAAATTCCTTCGTGAGGTTTTTCGGCGTTTTTCCGTATACGGCGTCAATCATGTTTTGTGCGGCTTGCTTGAACATATTCAAACGGATTTTTGCCGTTGCTGACCCGATATGCGGAAGCAATGTGACGTTTTCCAGCTGCAGGAGCGGATTGTCTTCGGCGATCGGCTCTTTTTCAAACACATCTAAACCGGCGCCTTTTATCCAGCCCTCCTGTAATGCGCGGATGAGCGCTTTCTCATCAACCGTCTTTCCCCGGGAAATATTGACGAAACATGCCGTATCTTTCATCAATTTAAATTCCCGCTCTCCCATCATATGATACGTTTCGTCAGTAAGCGGCGTAATTAACAGCACAAAGTCTGATGTTTTCAGCAGTGTATCTAAGTCGGCATATGTAACCCCGAGTTCTTTCTCAGCATCCGGTTTTCTGCTGCGGTTATAATACAGCACGTCCATATCGAAGCCGAATTTTGCCCGTTTGGCAGCTTGTTCACCGATTCTGCCCATGCCGATAATTCCTAATGTCTGATGGTGGACATCCATACCGAAAAGAGATTCTTCCTCAACGGTTCCCCATTTGCCGGCGCGGACGAATCGATCCAATTCGGCAACCCGTCTGGCGGAAGACAGGATTAATGAAAAAGCCAGATCAGCGACAGTGTCATCTAAGGTGTACGGCGTATGCGTGCCGACAACCCCGCGTCTTTTCATTTCTTCAATATTAAAATTATCATAGCCGACAGAATTATTGCTGACGACCTTCAGCTTCGGCGCGTGATCCAGTAAATCACTGTCAATCGCCGTTCCGGATGTCAGCAGCCCTTCAGCATCTTTCATTTTTTCGTACAGTTCCTCTTTTGGAATGGTATCTTCTTTCCAGATGTCATACCGGCAATGCTCGCCTATCATTTGCTCGACTTCCGGCGGTATCGGTTTCGCGATGAATACATAGGGTTTCAACGGGCTTCTCCTCCTTTGTCTTTCTTCTCTATTTTATTATATAAGAGAAGCGGTAACGTGAGAAATATTCAAACGCATCACGATAAATTTCTGGTTCTTTTGAACTTAAAATGAAAGAAAAGGAAATGTACATGCTTGATTTCTCCAAACAATAACAGAATCCGCCTATATTTCTGAAGGCAAAATGAGCGGAACCGCTGTTTTTAAAAGCTTTATAGGTTGGTGTAAAGATAAATTTTATTATTTTTGAAAGATATAAATGAACATAATCTGAATTTACAGTCAAATTATCGTGTCTTTTTTTGAAAGCGCTTTTGAGGCCTTTTTCTGTGCTATAATTCCTTACTGTAAGCTGGGTAAGAAGGCTTGCAATACAATCGGATGGGAGATGAATAGAAAAATGGTTTCTTTATCAAGCATTTTGGAGCACAACCAGCAGTTTGTCCAAGAAAGGAAATATGAACCTTACCAAACGACAAAATTCCCGAAAAAAAAGCTTGTCATCGTATCCTGTATGGATACAAGGCTGACGGAGCTTCTGCCGCAGGCGATGGGACTCAGAAACGGCGATGCCAAAATCATAAAAAACGCGGGAGCCATTGTTTCTCACCCATTTGGAAGTGTCATGCGGAGCATTTTGGTTGCCGTTTATGAACTGCAGGCAGAGGAAGTCTGCATCATAGGTCACCGCGAGTGCGGAATGTCGGGATTAAATGCGGCTTCCATATTAAATAAAGCGAAAGAGCGCGGCGTGGAAGACAAATGTCTCAGCCTTCTGCAGCATGCGGGAGTCGATTTGGAAACATGGCTGACCGGCTTTCACAGCGTCGAAGAAAGCGTGGCCCACAGCGTGAATATGGTCAGGCATCATCCGCTCTTGCCTGAAGAAGTGCCGGTGCACGGGCTGGTGATTGATCCGGGGACGGGGACGTTGGATGTTGTCGTTGACGGTTATGAAACAGTCAAAGGAGGATGCAGCTGACGATGCAATTTACCGGCAGATATCAGGGATACAATTTGCAGAAATTTCAGAAAGACCTAGTCGCGGGAATTGTGGTCGGAATTGTAGCGATTCCACTGGGAATGGCCTTTGCCATCGCCTCGGGGGTCGGTCCGGAATACGGGCTTTACACCGTTATTGTGGCCGGAATTCTGATTTCGCTGTTGGGCGGCTCTAAATATCAGATCGGCGGGCCTACGGGGGCGTTTGTTCCCATTTTGTTTGCCATTGTGATGCAGTATGGTTTTGAGAATTTACTCGTAGCCGGTTTTATGGCAGGCGTCATGCTCGTCCTGTTTGGCGTATTTAAGCTCGGAAAGATTATGAAATTCGTGCCGAAGCCGGTGATCGTCGGATTTACGGCCGGAATCGCGGTGCTGATTTTCTCGGAGCAGATTGCCCATTTTCTCGGTCTGCGTGATATCCAAAAGCATGAAAGCTTTATCCTCAACATTGCGGAAATCGGCAAGAAGCTCGGAACCTTTAATTTATACAGCATCCTCATCGCGGGAATTGCTTTGGCCATTTTGCTGTTATCAGCCAGGCTGATGCCGAAGATTCCGGGCGCGCTTGTGGCGCTGCTTGTCTCTACAGCCGCGGCGGTCGTGTTTTTTCCTGACAAAATGGCGACAATCGGTTCTGCTTACGGGGAAATCCCGCGGCAGCTTCCGGCTTTCCAGCTTCCTGATTTCTCAATCGATAACATGATCATGATGTTTCCGTCGGCTCTGATCATTGCGCTTCTCGGCGGACTTGAGTCCATATTATCGGCGATGGTCGCGGACAATATGAAAGGATCACGGCATGACAGCAATAGGGAGCTTGTCGGGCAGGGCATCGCCAATATGGCAGCGCCGCTTTTCGGCGGTATACCGGCAACGGGAGCGATTGCGCGGACCGCAACAAATATTAAAAACGGCGCAGTTTCTCCGATTTCCGGTGTTGTCCACGGAGTCACCGTCCTCCTCGTCCTGCTCGTCTTCGCCCCGCTTGCCGTTCACGTACCGCTGGCAAGCATGGCGCCGGTATTGATGGTTGTGGCTTGGAACATGAGTGAGCGGAGGGAAGTCGCCAATATGATGCGGCTGAAAAACACTGATTCATTCGTACTGGCGGCAACCTTTTTGCTGACGGTTCTGTTTGATTTAATCATCGGCGTTTCTGCCGGTCTCGTGCTCGCTTTTGTTTTCTTTATCAGAAAAATGAGCGAATCAACACGTATCAAAACACCGCATGCCGCTGTCAAATCGGTTAAAAATGATTCGTCCGTCAGCACATATTCCATTGAAGGGCCGCTGTTTTTCGGTTCAATTGATTCACTGGAAACATCGCTGCTGGAGAGGCTTCAGGAAAAGCCGAAGACGCTTATTCTGCTGATGAATAATGTACATTACATGGATACCTCCGCAGAAGCGGTGCTGGGGAATGTGATGAACCGGATCAAACGGCATAACGGGAGATTGATGATCGTCGGATTGCAATCACAGCCGAGAGAGCTGATCCGGAAGACGGGGCTGTTTCATAAAATCGGGAAACAGCATTTCTTTGAGCATCAGGACGAGATAACGGGATAAATTCAGATACGGCCTGTCCATGAAAAAGCGGACAGGCCGTGTTTTTATTCGGTTTCAAAGCGCTTGATCAGTTTTTCCTGATGGGCTTTCATCGCATCTTCTAACGTGATTCCGTACTTATCAGCAAGGATGGCCAGATTTCCGAGGACGTCACCCATTTCTTCAATCAGCTCCTGCCTGCGTTCAGCCTGGGTCGCGTCTTTTTCATCCGGCCGGTCTCTGCCGATTTCATATGCTCTTACCGCTCGGGCGAGCTCACCCGCCTCTTCCATTAAAAAACCGATTCTGATAAATGGCCCGTACGCCGTCCATCCTCGTTTTTCATAAAAATCTTTCGTCCATTGTTCTGCTTCAGCCATCTGCATGTGAAACACTCCTTATGTCCTGTATGATTCTTATTGATATTATCATATAGAGATGGGACAATATATAGTGTATTTTGATTTATTGATGTACATATATAGATATGGAGATGAAAAAATGAAAACCATTTGTGTATTTGCGGGGTCAAACCCGGGGGTAAATGAAGAGTACAAACGCAAAGCGGCCGAACTGGGTGAATATATGGCGGAGCAGGGAATCGGCCTTGTTTACGGCGGTTCACGGGTCGGTCTGATGGGAACCGTCGCCGACGCGTTAATGGCAGGCGGCGGAAAAGCTGTCGGCGTCATGCCGAGCGGGCTGTTCAGCGGAGAGGTTGTTCATCAGAATCTGACGGAGCTGATTGAAGTCAGCGGCATGCATGAGCGGAAAGCGAAAATGAGTGAACTTGCCGATGGGTACATTGCCATGCCCGGGGGCTTCGGAACATATGAAGAGTTATTTGAAGTGCTATGCTGGGCGCAAATCGGCATTCATCAAAAACCGATCGGACTGTACAATGTGAACGGGTATTTTGAGCCGATGATGAAAATGGTCAAGTACAGCATTCAGGAAGGATTTTCGAATGAGTCTCATTTGAAGCTGATACACAGTTCCTCCCGGCCGGATGAGCTGATTGAGCAGATGAATCGGTATACATACCCGATTTTAGATAAGAAATGGCAGGAATTGTAAGAAAGAGGTCTGAAATATGTTTCGGCGGTTGCATCTAACCATTCTGATGGAAAATTCTCCGCCTATAGAATACCTTTTCTTTCTGGAAATCGTTTTCTCTTTCTCATGCGTATCACACCTTTCTTCATGATAAGACATATGTATGAGAATAAGATGAGAAAGAGAATGCTGTTGGGGTTGAAAGCAGAACATCCATTTCCTCAGAGGAGATGGATGTTTTGCGGTTTGCAGACTGTATGCGTTTACAACTTTTGTTGCACGAATGTTTCCTCCGATATGAAATCATCCTGCTGCATCTTTTGTTTTTTGGAACTGATTCCAAATATACCGACTGTCAGTGCACAAAGAAACCAGCAACCTGTAAAAAACAAGAAAACACTTAAAAATCCGTAGCCTGAATACAGGAAACTGACGACAAAGGGACCGGCTACATTCGCAAGACGTCCTACGCCGTAAGTGAGGCCATTTCCAGACGCCCTGGCTTCAACCGGATATAATTCCGGCGTATAGGCATATGCGATCGAACTGAAAGTACGCTCAAACATATGCATGAGAAATCCGCATATGACAATGACCATCGGCAAAGGATTGATGCCGTAAAAGAATCCAAGCGCCATAATAATTAACGATAAAACAGAAATGGCCCACTTTCGATCCACACGGTCAGAGATTTGCGACGCAATGAGAGCGCCCAGCGGGGCACCGATCGTTCCCAGAGTGACGTATACGATAGACTCATTCATTGATACGCCTTCTTTTACCAAAAGGGTGGGAACCCATGTGCCAAAGCCTTGAATTGCAATCGTGGAAGCAGCCCACATCGTCATTAAAACAAAAGTTCTTCCTGCCAAAGGCTTTTGAAATAACGTCCGATATGGAACGGATTTTACAGCGGTTTGTCTGCTTCGCAGAGCCGGAGCTGGTTCAGGCAGTTCACCCTTTTCTTTTTCTGCTTTTGCCTCCAGTTCAAGCAGAATGCGGTGTGCTTGTTCGCTTTTTCCTTTCGTATCCAGCCATTTCGGTGATTCTTCCAGTTTTCTGGCGATCAGCGGAAAAAAAATACCGACCGCGCCGAATAGAAAGATAAACCGCCAGCCGTAAGAGGCGGACGGCACGACCAATTTAGCCACCCAGCCGGCTGCAGGAATTCCGCATATGCCGATTGTAATACAGATTGCCTGGTATTTACCCTTAGTTGCGGATGGGAAAAATTCGCTGATATACGTACTTGCCACAATCGTTGTGGCGCCGATACCTAAACTCGTAAGAAATCTAAAAACACCGAGTATTTCTGGGCTCCAAGCCAGAGAAGAGAGGAGGGAGAAGAAAGAGAAAAAGGTGACAACCAGAATTAAACCTTTTTTCCTTCCGAAACGGTCTGAAAACCATCCTCCGGCAGAGGCGCCGATAAACATTCCGAAATAGGAGACAGACGTAATAAAAGCGATGGTATGAGTCGAAATGTTCCATTCCTTTAAAAGTGAAGGCGCCGCATATGAAAACGTATTTAAATCGATAAAATCAAAAAAGTAAGCGAATGAAAGGATAACGAGCACTGCTTGATGGGCCCTTGAAAAAGGCAGTCTGTTTAATCGATTAGACGCATTTACATTGATCATCTCGTATTCCTCCGTTTATCTTTGACTTGTCTGAAGACTGGTATTAACCAATGTGATTCAGCGTATTCAGGTTGTAACTTTGCTTTGTAAACACATAGCCTTCAGAGATTTTTCTTGCTGTGCGTACTACTTTAATCGTTGTTCCATCCGGATCAGCATCTGCCTCGGTTTCTAAAATGCCGCTTGGATGTCCCAATCGAATCGTTCTGCCATAGAATGAAAATTCAGATAATATTGTATCCTGCAATAGCATGCCGGCAGTCGTACAAACCGCCCCTGTAATGGCTAAAGCTTGATGCGGTTTTTGCATGGACATCATACGAATGACAAGATCCATCTCTTCTGCGTGTCTCTTTATCCCTTTTGTATCGATATAATCCGCTGGAGATGAGATTAATGTTAGTTTTGGTACGGCCGGTGATTTTGCAGCAGCCTCATGTCTCGGAGCGAATCTGCATTTCTCGGCTGCAATCGATCGGATCATTTCGAGCTTTTCCAATATATCCGGAGTATATTCATCCGGAAGTTCTAAGCCGGTAAGCCCCGTGTCCTCTGCTTTTACAAAGACAAGCGGATTAGCGTAATCAATAATCGAGACCGAGATATTTCCATACGGTGTATCGAGAACATCAATAGGCTGACCAGTGGGAAACAGCTTACCGGTCACCGCTCCTTCAGCCTGGTGAAATGAAAGATAAATAGGAGAAGCTGTACCTGGAACCCCGGGGATAGAGCAGTCCCCCTGGTAATGAAATGTTCCATTTCTGACTTCAACTTCTGCTACGATCACTTTTTGAGTGTTTGTATTTAACATTCTGACTTTTGTAACCGGCTCTTCAGCTTGAACGAGCCCTTTCTCAATAGCATAAGGGCCTACGGCAGAAGAGATATTTCCGCAATTGCCTTTGAAGTCGGTAAAATGGTCAGTCAAACTGACCTGAGCAAACGTATACTCAACATCTGCATCCTTTCTGGCGGATTTCTTAATAATGGCTGCCTTGCTTGTGAGAGAATGGCCGCCGCCGAGACCGTCAATTTGTCTCTCGTCAGGGCTCCCCATAATGTCTAAAAGAAAATCGCTCCATAGGTTTGTATCGTCTGGCATGTCTTTTTGATGAATAAAAACGCCTTTGCTGGTGCCGCCTCTCATGACGGTTACAGGAACTTTTTCCATGCTGTCTCATCCTTACATCATTTTGTGTGGATAAAAAGGTACCGGTCCCTTTGGAAAATATCGTATGATAAATAAGGATTATAAGTAAAACATATAATTTTTATAAAGTTGAATAAAAAACTTTTATAATAGGAGGAAATTTTATAGCAGAAAAATATTTTGGGGGATTTCATATGGATGAAAAGGATTGGATTGTGCTCATTACATTATTCGAAGAAAAAAATATGACGAAGGCGGCAGAGCGATTATATATGACACAGCCGGCGTTAAGTTATCGGCTCAAAAACCTGGAAGCACAATTCGGAGTGCGCCTTTTTTATAAAAGAAAAAAAGGGATGGAGTTCACTTCAGAAGGTGAACATCTGGTTGATTATTCGAAAGAGATGCTGCAGGAATTCAGAAGAGTGAAGGATGATATGCTCAATATGAGCCATGAAGTCAGCGGGGTTCTCAGATTAGGAGTCTCAAGCAATTTTGCTCAGTATAAGCTCCCGGCGATTCTAAAACGGTTTTCTGATCAGTATCCGTCTGTTCAATTCCACGTCAATACGGGATGGAGTGCGAAGGTGATGGATCTGCTTCATCATTCGGGGGTACACCTAGGGATTATGAGGGGAAATTATGATTGGCAAGGGGAAAAACAACTGCTAAATGAAGAGAGACTGTACCTTATTTCAAAAACTGAAATCAACAGTGAGGACCTTCCCAAATTGCCGATGATTTATTATCAAACTGATGCTTCTTTGAAAAGTTTGATTCAAAAATGGTGGAATAACCAATTTACTGAACCGCCTTTCATTGCGATGGAGGTAGACAGGCAGGAAACCTGTAAAGAGATGGTGAAAAACGGTCTCGGTTATTCTGTTGTGCCGGAAATCTGTCTTCAGCCTTCTGATGAATTATACACATTGGCGCTATCCTATAAAAATAACGAGCCTGTGATACGCGATACTTGGCTTATGTATAATTCTTCAGCGTTAGAATTATCTGTCGTCAAAGCATTCATTACTTTTTTGAATGGGAATAAAGCATAAAAAAACCTGCAAGAGACATCAGCTCTTGCAGGTTTTTTTGGCATTACTTCTGGTCTTCTGTATTGCGTGTCAGCACTTTATCGATTAAGCCGTATTCTAAGGCTTCATCAGCTGATTTGAAGTTGTCGCGGTCTGTATCGCGCTCAATGACTTCAAGCGGCTGGCCGGTACGTTCAGCAAGCACTTTGTTTAATTTGTCGCGAAGCAAGAGAATGCGTTTTGCCGCGATTTCAATTTCTGTCGCCTGTCCTTGCGCTCCGCCAAGCGGCTGGTGAATCATAACTTCACTGTTAGGAAGCGCGTAACGTTTGCCTTTTTCTCCGGCTGCAAGTAAAAATGCTCCCATAGAAGCGGCCATACCGATGCAGATCGTGGATACTTTCGGTTTAATGAACTGCATTGTATCATAGATTGCCATACCGGCAGTGATTGATCCGCCAGGGCTGTTAATATAAATGGAAATATCTTTTTCAGGGTCTTCCGCTTCAAGGAATAAAAGCTGTGACACGATGGAGTTCGCAACGTTGTCATCAATCGCAGATCCAAGCATGATAATACGGTCCTTCAAAAGACGGGAGTAAATGTCATAAGCTCTTTCTCCGCGGTTCGTTTGTTCAATGACTGTAGGTATTAAATTCATAATGCTCCTCCTTCACCTTTTAGGTAAGTATGTATTTACATGATACATTTTTGGTCAATAAAGGTCAAACAAAACGCTGACCAAAATGCCAACCTTTTCTTCTAACACCATTTTTCCCATAAAACAAAAAGTTCAAACAGCAAAGTGGAAATGAGGATGATCAGCGCCGGAGCCTTGAGAAAATGATATGGCCGGAGCGCTCAAAATAGACCGCAATCGCGTCGCTACGTACGGCTGAAGGGTCTGACTACGTTGTCCGCCCTTCCAAAAGCCGTACCGGCAAATACGTTTCCAGCGGCAAATCATCAAATTCGCCTTCAATTTCTTTTGCTAAAATCTCGATGGCTGTTTTGGAAATCAATTCAATCGGCTGCTGGATGGTCGTTAAGTCCGGCAGAACCGATTGAACGGTTTCAGTGCCGTCATAACCGATCACTTTTAATTGATTCGGGATGTCTATTCCCCGTTTTTTGGCCTCGGTCATCACTGCAGCCGCCATGATATCATCGCTGGCAAAAATTCCGTCGGTGTCGGGCTGTTCATCGAATAATGTTGAAATAATGTCATGGTAATGCTGATAAAAGGGTACTTCATATGTAATAGGCTTCCGTCCGTGTTCATGCATAACGTCTTCGTATGCTTTTCTTCTGAGGTTTGCCGGTGTTTCGAGTTCAATCGGGCCGTTGATATGGACGATGTGCCGGCACTCTTTTTCAATCAGCAGTTCTGCCGCCTTTTTTCCGCCGTCATAGTTGTCTGAGCCGACGACGGGAATCGTGTCCGATAAGTAATGATCAATGGCGACAATCGGCAGATTTTGCTTGTGATAATTGAGAATTCCCCGGTTGTAAGTCACGGCGATCACGCCGTCCACTTGGTTTCTTATCAGCATCTCCAAATATTTTTCTTCCTTATCCTTTCGATGTAAACTGTTGCAAAGCAGCAGTTTGTAGCCCATGGACGTACAAATGCTTTCAATATGAAAGGCGAGTTCGCCGAAAAACGGATTGCTGGAGTTTGGGATGATAAGCCCTATTAAATTGGTTCGTTTTCGGAATAAAGAGCGGGCCAGATCGTTTGGAAAGTAATTGATTTCTTCCATCGCCTTGTACACTTTTTCTTTTGTTTTTTCGCTGATATAGCCGCGGTTATTTAATACCCGCGAAACGGTTGTAGATGAAACTCCCGCTATTTTCGCAACATCATGAATGTTAGGCTTCATTCCCGTGCCCTCCTGCTTACTGAAATGGCTTACAATTTCCGTCACGCACTTATTTTAGAGAATCAGGCTGACATGTGCAAGGACATTCCGTGTTTCTGTTTTCATATAAAGAGGGTGCGTTTTGTTTGATTAAAATAATCAGAAAATAATATGTCAACCGATTGACATATGGAACCGGTTGACATACAATTCTTTTTGAAAGCGCTTTATTCGCAGAGTGAAGGGAAGTGACGGGTATGGAGAGATGGCTGGCGGCAATAAAGTGAAAGAATCAAGCAGCGGTGCAAAGTAAGCGCTTACTCAGAGGTCGCATGTATGTGATGAAAATGAAGAAGGAAGTATGCGGCTCTAAAACGGCTATTAAAAGGTCCTCTTAAAGGAGCGGTGCAAATGAAAAGCTCAAAAAGTCTGTATTGGAAACTGAGTGCTTATTTCTTTTTTTTCTTTTTTACTTGGTCTTCCAGCTATTCTTTATTTGCGATTTGGTTAGGGCAGGAAATCAATTTAAACGGATCAGCGACAGGCATTATCTTTTCTGTAAACGCCGTATTTGCTCTCTGCATGCAGCCTCTTTACGGTTTTATCTCTGACAAATTGGGGCTGAAGAAAAAGATATTGTTTATGATCAGCTGTCTTCTCATATTCACGGGTCCGTTTTATATCTTCGTCTATGGGCCGCTTTTACAATACAACGTCTTTCTTGGCGCCGTTGTCGGAGGCTTATATTTGGGAGCCGCTTTTTTGGCGGGGATAGGCGCGATTGAAACGTACATTGAAAAGGTCAGCCGTAAATATGATTTCGAGTATGGAAAATCGAGAATGTGGGGCTCGCTGGGCTGGGCGGCGGCTGCATTTTTTGCAGGGCAGCTTTTCAATATCAATCCCAATATCAACTTTTGGATCGCGTCTGTTTCCGCCGTCATATTAACGGCCATTATCATGTCCGTGAAAATTGAAATGACCGATCATGAGAAAAACAGAGCGGATTCGGTCCGGTTAAAAGATGTGGGGCGGCTCTTTTTACTAAGAGATTTCTGGTTTTTTATGATGTACATTATCGGGGTGACTTGCATTTACGGCGTATATGATCAGCAGTTCCCGATCTACTATGCGTCTTTGTTTCCTTCAGTGTCGATGGGTAACCAAGTATTCGGCTATCTTAATTCATTCCAGGTGTTTTTGGAGGCCGGCATGATGTTTCTTGCGCCTTTTATCGTCAATAAGTTCGGGGCGAAAAACAGTTTGATTTTAGCGGGGTTTTTAATGGCTTTCCGCATCGTCGGGTCCGGAATTGCAGTTGAGCCTGTAGGCATTTCATCAATGAAACTCATCCACGCACTGGAATTGCCGATTATGCTGATCGCCGTTTTTAAATATTTGGCTGCCAATTTTGATACGCGTCTGTCGTCCGTCCTTTATCTCGTCGGTTTTCAATTCGCATCTCAGGCAGGCGCGTCGATTCTGTCGCCGCTTACGGGAGGATTATATGACAGTGCGGGGTTCCGTCAAACCTATCTCATCATGGGAATCGTCGTCTTTGGTTTTACCGTCATCTCCATATTTACTTTATTGGGCCCGAAACAAAACAGCAGGCGTGTCCAGCGTCTGCAAAAAATCGGATAGAGAGGATGTTACAAATGGATAGAATTCAGCAGGCGGAAGAAGCTTTGAAGGAAGCCGAGGGTAAAGTGAAACAAAGGTATCGATTGGGGTACCATATTATGCCCCGGGCGAATTGGATCAATGATCCGAACGGGCTTATTCAGTTTAAAGGAGAATACCACGTCTTTTTTCAGCATCATCCGTATGATGAGCATTGGGGGCCGATGCATTGGGGACATGTAAAAAGTAAAGATCTCATTCATTGGGAGCACCTGCCGGTTGCCTTAGCTCCGGGCGATGCATTCGACCAAAGCGGCTGTTTTTCGGGAAGCGCGGTCGATGATCATGGAAGATTAGCCCTCATCTATACAGGACATAATATAATTGATCAAGAGAAAGACCTATTCTATCAAACTCAAAATATCGCTGTCAGCCAAGATGGAACCGTGTTTGAAAAGCTTCAGGAAAACCCTGTTATTGCGGAACCGCCGGAAGACAGCGCCCGTCATTTCCGCGATCCGAAAGTATGGAAGCATCGCGATGTTTGGTATATGGTCATCGGCAACTCTTCAAAAGAAAACGTCGGACGGGTCGTTTTATACCGTTCACCTGATTTGCGTGATTGGGAATACGCGGGGGTTCTCGCCCAAAGTGACGGTAATCTCGGCTATATGTGGGAATGTCCTGATTTCTTTGAATTAGGCGGCAAGCATGTCCTGCTGATTTCGCCCCAGGGGATCGAGGCGGACGGTGATTCATATCAAAATTTACATCAAACCGGTTATTTAATCGGTGACTATCATGATGAAACAAACAAATTTACACACGGTGCTTTTAAAGAACTGGATCACGGCCATGACTTTTACGCCGTGCAAACATTATTAGATGATAAAGGACGCAGAATTGCCATCGGCTGGATGGATATGTGGGAATCTGAGATGCCGACAAAAGCGGACGGATGGTGCGGTGCATTGACTTTGCCGCGAGAACTGACTTTGCGTGATGATCATAAACTTTTGATGAATCCCGTGGAAGAAACCAAGCAGCTGCGGAAAATGGAATACCGGGAATGTGCCGGACGATCGCTTTCAGGGAGTTACTTGGCAAAGACGTCCGAAGACCTGCTTGAAGTCCGGGCCGTGTTTGATGTGAACGATTCCGATGCCGAAACGGCAGGTTTTAAGATTCGCGGCCTTGATGAAGAAGAACTTGTGCTGACATACAATCTAACGGATAAAAAGCTGACGCTTGATTGCACCAAGATGGGGAAAGCGAAAGACGGTGTGAGAAGGGTGCAGACGGATACAAACGGCAAGCTGGCGCTGCGTATCTTTATTGACAGATCCTCGATTGAAGTATTCGCCAATCATGGAGAAACAACGATGACAAGCCGTATCTATCCGAATGAAGGCAGATTGGGGATTGAGCTGTTTTCTGAGAAAGGCGCCGTAAAAGTTGAGGAATTCACCTATTGGACGTTAAAAGATATTTGGAAAAAAAGCTGAAACGGGTGATTACCGCTTTTTCTGCAGTGATTGAAAATGTACCGAGCCGGGGGCAGTCCGCCTGAAATGAGTTTTTTGTGAAAATCAATGCCGGTAAACGATGCAGGATTATGCTGCATGAGGACGCTGCATAATCCTGTTGTGCATTATCAAAAAAGAGTTGCTTTCTGCGCGTTTCTTTATTATAATATAAAGGTATCTGATTGAAAAAACGTGCGCTCGTAGCTCAGTTGGATAGAGCGGTGGTTTCCGGTACCACGTCTGTCGGGGGTTCGAATCCCTCCGAGCGCGTCCAATACGTTATAACCCCGTCATATCAACGTTTTCCGACGGTCCGTTAAGCGTTAAGTGTACGAAAAGTGTCCGAAAGGACGCGAACCGGTAAAGAACGGGCCTGGCTTTAATCGGTCGGCTCGCTTCTCCTAAAACGAAATAGTCCGATTCAGCAAACGTAACCTCGCGGATAAATAAATCCGGGAGGTTTTTTGTTATGGCGGTTTTAAAGCGGAGGCAAGGCGTCAGGAATCGGCGCGAGACTGACGGAATAGTGAAGAACTTCAAAGCGGTGAAGACCGTTCATGAAGCGTTGGAAATCGTTTGCGAATTATATGTAACGGAGAACTATCGCGATAGAACGATCAATGATTATCGGAAGTATTGGGCCGAATTCACGGAGGTAGTCGGTATCATGCCGTCTGATAACGTGACGGACCTCACGGAAGATCATCTGCGGTCTTATATTACAACGATGCTAAACATACGAGATCTTTCGTCTGTAACGATAAATATCCGTTTAGGCGGCATAAAGTCGATCCTTAGCCGAATGACTAAGCGCGGACTTCTAAACGAGAATCCAGCGAAAAGAGTAACGAAGCTGCAAGTCGATGAAAAGACAATAAAAATGCTCACGGATAGTCAAGTGCGGCGTTTCTTTAAAATGATCGATAAAGATACGTTTCCGGGCTTTCGCGATTATGTAGCGTTCCTTATTGCGCTGAAGTGCAGGCTTCGCTCGAATGAGCTTGAAGGACTCAAGCCGGAAGATATCGACTTTGACAACCTCGTTATTATGCTGCCGGGCGCCGTCAACAAGAACCGTAAGAACAGAATGGTACCGATGACTGAACAGGTCGCGGAAGAGTTGCGGCAATTACTAACGGAAATGACGGAGTATTTCGGTACTTTTACGCATGTTTTCGTTAATCAATACGGAGAGAAGATTGCGAAAGATCACTTGCGGAAGAGAGCTGCGAAGTACGGGGAAATGGCGGATTTAAAAAAGGAATGCCGACCGAGCCTTCACAGCTTACGACATTCCTTTGCGATTAACTATCTGAGAAACGGCGGTGATATACGTTCCCTACAAAAAAATAATGGGGCACGCTGACCTCGCTTCTACAGAAATATATCTCGATTATGTAGACGATATCGTAATCGAGCAATACAGAAAAGCAAGTCGAAACGACACGTTAAAGATTTAAAAACAAAAAAAAGAACGCCATCCAGCGGAAATAAATCCGAAAGAAAGAACGTCCTAGCCTACGTCTATTATATCGGAAAGCTAAATTCCCCGAACTTCACACGCTACAGATACCGGATGGCACAGTATTATCAAGACCTAAATTATAAAAATCCTCAAAAATAAAGGAAAGCATAAATCATATATTATACATGACTAATATGTGATTTCCTTTTATTCAATTAAAGCGTCCTTTTCTGGAATAAGACTGATAGTAAGACCATCTTCAAAAAGTTTCCTTCAATACACAAACTGAACAAAATTAGTTAATCCAATGGGAAGGTCGTTGTATATGAGAGGGGAATGTTGTCTTTACATCACCTTTAGCCGAATTAATTTGCATTTGAGTTAAAAACATACTCGTAGATAAGTCTGCTCCCCTTAAATCAGTATCACGCAAATCAGCGCCAATAAAATCAACACCTCTTAAATCTGCATTCCTCATATCTGCAGCAATTAAATATGCTCCCCTTAAATCTAACGCCCTTAAATCTTTACCTCTTAATTTTTTGCCAATCCAATCGGCTCTTTCGTAATTATAATTCTTGGCATTTTTAGTGTCAGGTAACTTTGAAATTAAGCTTTCCCGAATATACTCGCTGGTTTCCGAAAGCAATTTGTTTAATGGAAATCTGTACACCACTAGATCAAGAGATAATAATTCTTCAGCATCGAGTTTTGTTAAGTTCTGCAATTCTTTTAACTGCACACTCAATTTATCAGACAAAGCATGGGGAATGTCATACGACAAGGCTTCTGCCGTGTACGCAATCATTTCATGTATTTGTTCCATGATCGGAAACACTCGGAACATTTTTTCTCTAATTTCAGGATTATCTCGCCAACTTTGACCTTTAAAAGTAATTTGAGAAACAACTTGTCCAGAACCTAAACAGTCAAACACTGTACAGCCCTTAAAACCTTTCTCTCGTAAGTTGCTGTGAATTTGACAACCATAATCAGATTGTAAATTAACACAAGGTGCACCTGCTGGCTTGTTAATTGGAAAATCGCTTGATGCTACAATATTAAGCGCTGTGCAGCAAAGTCCAAAGCACTTCGTACAATCAGCCGTTAAACTTTCTCTAATATTTTTGGCTGTTTCATTATCCATTTTTATACCCTCTTATCTTTAGTTAAATAACTTTTGAGTTTAATATACAAGATTCCTAAACAATCTTGATTGTTAAATAATAAATACCTTGTCAACTAGAACTTTTTGTAGACTTCTGCTACGCTACTTTTAATTGGTTTCAAAAATCTTTGTTCATGCTCTAGTCGCTTAACTTTCCGCTTTAATGACTCGATAATCACATCTTTATTATTTTCGTTCATTTCATACTTAACTTGCTTTGCAGAGGGGCTTTTTATCTCGTTTTAAAGCTATTAACGAAAGTTTCTCCGTCGTTCTCCACATTAACAATAAGCTTGGCACTTTCACTGATACGCTGAGCAAGTGCTTTTTGCGCTTTTCCCTCGAAACTGTATAAAAGGACTGAATAAACATCGTTTAATTCTTCCCGCAACGAATTCATTTCGAACTTTGGTTTAAGGTTTTTTCGAACCGTCTCAAGTTTAGTATTTGCCACTTGCATCATACCTGCTTTTAACATTTGACGCTGCAGCTGTTTTCGCATTGGATCATCTTTATGTTCTAAAAGGTTATCTAACGTTGGCATTGCTTTGTCACTCCTATAATCTTAGCCAATTGGCAAGCATTTGATCTTTTTCCTCAAAGTCGTCGGCGATTTTATTCAAGAAACCGCCTATTTCCTCAAGGTCTGTAATCGCTGCCTGTAGTGAATCTATGAATGATTGTTCAGCTTGTGTGTCGTAAAATATCGGTCCTTTATCGTAAGATTGGGCTATATCCTCTAACGTATTTGTTACATCCTGTGAATTAAGCTGATCATAAAAGCCATGCCCAACTTGACCGTGAAATTCCGTTTTCAGCTCGGCGATTTTTTCATCGTGCTCCTGATAGGCGTTCTGCGCTTCTTTTTTCATCGTCCGCAAATCCTCAGTCATAGCCTGCACCTTTTCAGCCAGCTTCTTTGCGTTTGTCGGCGTTACTTTTATCGCGTCTCCGCTTCCGATCGCACCGGCCGGCAGAAGAGCGCCGAGGTTTTTGTCAAAGACTAATTCATCTCCGTTCGGATTTGCGATAGTTCCGTTTCTGTCGAACACGAAATTTGCTTCGTTTAAGCCGTGTGTATCCGGATTTCTCAGAATGACGGTAGTGAAGAAATAAGCGAGATTCTTGCTGATCTGCTCGTTTAAGTTCCCATCAAGCCGCTGCTTCCGGCTGAACTGTGAGAGCGAGGGGTTTTTCGTGTAAATTGTGGTCCCGTTGTGGCGGTCGTATTCGTTCCAATAACCCGCCCCGACCATGTCGTCCGGATTGATAATTGACCGGATGTAAGGATCGTAAATGCCGCTGTTGATGTCTTTCTGTGTTTCCTCATCGTGCAGTTTCACGACGCAAGGACTGTTAAACGCGACGGCATACACATCATTATTCACCGCGCTGTATTCGGCCTCAGCGCCGCCGAGTGAATGGCCGGTTGTTGAAATAATCGTTGACGTTCCGGCATACTTTTTCTTTACGCTGCGTACCAGCTGATCGGCTTGATCGATTTGCGATGTTTTCGTTATCAGCTTATACTTTCCGGTTGTGAGCATGGCGTCTTGAGAGGGCGTTCCATTGTATTTTCCGAGTGTTTTCGAGGTATCCTCCGCGTCTTTTTTTACAATATAATACACTTCTTTTTTCGGGTTATTTCCGAAAACAATATTGCCGCCGTCCGCTTTTACGCCGTCATTGATCGGGTCTTTTCCGATATCGGTTCCTGCAAATGCGACGACCACGTTTTCAGGGTTTTTTGATTTTACCCATTTTCCGTTTTTGGACTTGATGCCTTTTGAGAATACAAAGGCATCAAGACCCGTATCAGAATCCTGCTTCACTTTCTCAACGTACCAATATGACGTCTTACTTATTTTATAAGGAGTTTTATATTTCATATGCAGGGCTAACATTTTATAATTGTAAGCTGCTTGACTCAAACGGTAATATTCTTTATCTGTGACATTAGAGACGGTTATTTCTTTTCCTTTTGGCATATATACATCACCTTTCTTATATTGTAAAATAGTTCCGAAAGGATGATACGCATGAGAAAATACATTATTATCCTAATTGTTATAATTATAGCAGTGGGAGGTTTTTTCGTGAAGCGTCAATATGATAAACATAAAAACGAAGAAAAACTTGTGATTGAGGCGCAAGAGCACATGAAGAATTACTTAAAAAAAGACTATAAAAATGTACAGGAAGTTCATTTTTCAAAAGACTACAATATCGATCCGACAGGCGGAGTTGAAGTTTCAGGCTACATAAATAATAATAAAGAAAAAGAATTTTCCGGTATATATGATCCGACGAACAAGGAGATAGGTATTTCAGTGGTCAATGCCGAAGAAAGGTAAAATACCCACCTCAGGGATGAGTGGGTATTTATTTTGTTTAATTATCTTACAAAATTCGTGATATGTTTCTCATACAGTTCAAACCTATTCCTGAGACCAATCGCCTCTACCGTCTCATTTGTCGAGGTATCCCTGATATTAACGGTACAAATATCATGACAACTCAACGATAGGAAAAACGTCAGATCAGCATTTCACTCGCTTTAAGTTCCAATCTTAACTTGTCAGCAACAATCGCGATGAATTCTGAATTGGTTAGCTTTGCTTTTGACATGCTGAAAGTATATCAAGTTTTCGCTCATTTCGTTTACTTAAGAACGACAGTTATTTATAGGAAAGGGTTGATTTCCAAATGAAAAAGAAAAACTACATAATTATCCTTATTTTAATAATTATAGCAGTTGGGGGACTTTTTATGAAGCATCAGTATGATCAAAAGGAAAAAGAGATTGCGTTATTCGAAGAAGCCCAGAATCATATGGAAAAGTTTTTAACAACGAACTATAAAAATGTGAAAGATATCCATTTTTCTGAGGGTTACTATATTAACCCAATGGGCGGTATTAGTGTTAAGGGTTATACTAACGGAAAAAAAGAGTTTGAAGGTCTATATGACCCAGGCAATAAAGAAATATTGTCATATACGGTTGATGCCGAACCAAAAGAAGAATGTAAAGATAAACTTTGTACAAGATAAATTAGCCTGCTCAATCGAGCTGGGCTAATTTTGTTGTATTGTTCTTCCTCTAATCTCCTCGACATAAAACAAATTTTCCATAGGTACATTTAATCCTCTGTTAATAATGAATAGTGTTGTGATATCATATCTTGTATTTGTTTTAAATCTGCTTATCGTAACCTCAGTAGAACCAACTAAATCAGCCAAATCCTTTTGGCTTTGAATTCCCTTCTCCTTCATAACTTCATTAAATCTAGATCTGACTATAAACTTTTTTAGAAATTCACACACCCTTCAGGCTAGTCTAACTAACGCTTATATAAAAGTAATCTCGATCACTGATATTTGATACATTGATGTTTTTTTAGACATGTACAACACTCTGAGGTTGATGTAAATTTAATCTAAGAAAGGATGAGTCTGTGAAGAAATACATGGTTGTCCTGATATTTGTAATAACTATAGCGTCAGGAAGTATCTACATGAAGTACCACCATGATAAAAAAGAAGCAGAGCAAGAACTTTTTAACCAAGCGAAAAATAAAATGGAAAGCTATATAAAAGCTAATTACAAAAATATAAAGCAAATTACATACATTAACGATTATAAAATAAATCCTATGGGTGGTATTTCCGTGAAGGGGTACTTGAATGGTAATAAGGAAAAAGAATTTTTCGGACTTTATGACAAAACGAATGATGAAATAGGAGTTTCGTCAGTCGATGCAGAAGAGAAACCCGAATGTCAGGAAAAAGAATGTGAATACTAAAAGACGCAAAATAAAGAAGTTCTCTTGTTTGCCGGTTTATATGATCCGCTGTGAACATTGAAGAAAAACTTTAAGTCGCCTAAATAGCGTCTGTTTTTGTATGAATTAATGCACCGGATGTCACCACCATTTTTCCAGTCCGCGAGCTTCATCATAACTCATGGAAAGTATGAGTTCTATGAAAAAATATATTATTATCTTCATTATCTTAATAGCAGCCGGAGGTTTTATAATGAAGAGTATGAATGATAAAAATGTTCAGGCTGAAGAGATAAAGATTGCTCAAGAACGAATGGAGAAATTTATCAAATCGAATTATGAAGGCATACATAACGTTACATTTAAAGATAAATACGAAATAGATCCAATGGGCGGGATAGAGGTATTTGGCTATTACAACGGTGATACATCGAATAAATTCGATGGTATTTACGATAAGGCAAATGACAAGATCATGGGGCACTCAATAGACGCTGTAAGAAAGAATGCAGAGATAAAGATTGCGATTACTAAGAAGACGCTCGTCTGGCGTTTTTTGATATATGAGTATACAGCAAATGAAAAAGACAAGGGTTTCGGCATGTGCCGCCCTTGTCTTTTTTTATTGAACACTGAAAAACATAACCGGAACAGCTCATTATTTGACAGTCCATTTTAACAGCGTTACAATTAAACATGTAAATAGTTACATGTTTAAATAAACATAATATCTCGGGAGGTGATACGTCCTTGAATGAACCTTCTTTAAAAAAGTCATTTATGAGTCAGTGAACCGCATCATTGATCCCGAGCACGTGTATTTCCGCACTGTGCCTGTGTTTGAAACAAGCAGCGAGGCATATCAGCATCTGCAGGACCGGCTGTTTATCGGGGCTGCGGTCAGATTGCCGGATGACATTCGGTTAGATATTTATGAAGTTCAATAATAAGATGGAGAGTGAGTCAACATGGAAAACTTTATCGGAAGCCATATGATTTACACGTATGAAAACGGCTGGGAGTATGAAATCTATATTAAAAATGATCATACCATCGACTATCGGATTCATAGCGGAATGGTGGGCGGCCGCTGGGTGCGCGACCAGGAAGTGAATATCGTCAAACTGACAGAAGGCGTATACAAAGTGTCATGGACTGAACCGACAGGCACAGACGTTTCCTTAAACTTTATGCCGAATGAAAAACGGATGCACGGAATTATTTTCTTCCCGAAATGGGTGCATGAGCATCCGGAAATCACGGTGTGCTACCAAAATGATTACATTGACGTGATGAAAGAGTCACGTGAGAAATATGAAACGTATCCGAAATATGTCGTTCCCGAGTTTGCGGATATTACGTATCTCAACAATGCGGGAATCAATAACGAAGCACTGATTTCAGAAGCGCCGTACGAAGGAATGACCGATGATATCCGTGCGGGAAAATTAAAATAAGAGAAAAAACCCGGCAGCTTGGCCGGGTTTTTTGTATCCTTTTACGACAGGGTTTTGGTCATGATAAAGTCGACTTGCTTATCATCCCCCATATAAAAAGAGTGTTCTCCAGTTTGGACAAACCCCATTTTTTGATAAAAGGCGATTGCATTTTCGTTTTTTTCCCATACGCCCAGCCAGATTTTCTTTTTATTGTGTGCTGTTGCGATTTTCACAGCTTCATTCAGCAGATATTTGCCAAGCCCGTGTTTCTGGTGGTTTTTTCTTATATAAATTCTCTCAATCTCAAGAGAATCTTCACCCATTTTTTCTGATTGTGCTTCGTTCATGTTGACTTTTACATACCCCGCAAGGTCATCATGATAATAAACAAAATAGAATTTAGAAGACAGATTGGATAATTCCTTTTTCAGCTGTTCAGAGCGGAATGCATTTTCCAAATAAGCTTTCATATTTTCTGGTGAATTTTGATCCTTAAATGTATCATTGAATGTTTCAATGCTTATCTCCCGGAGCTCTGTTATATCGTTAAGGCTGCACTTTTTTAATTGAATACTCATGGTCATACAGCTCCTTTCTTCATTTATCATATCAGCTGATTTTTTGTTGTATTTGCAATGAAAATACCGTATAGTAAACATACCGTAATTTTGTTGTATTTGCAACATAAAATAAGAAAATGAGGACGATAAAGTGAAATATGTTTTTTATGTTTTAGGAATCATGATCTTGACCTTTGGTATTTCTGTCACGATTCAATCAGATCTTGGAACGTCTCCTTTTGATGCGCTTATTGTGGGATTATCCGTCCATGCAGGGCTTACCGTGGGAAGCTGGGAAATCATCATCGCTTTCCTGTTAATTTGCTGTAATTCAATGTTAAAAAGACAAAGACCGGAATTTACAGGGATGATTACGGCGTTTATAACGGGAATCGGGATTGATATGTGGCTTTTTTTCCTGCACCGAATCATAACGCCTGAACCATGGTACGGAAAGGCGGGCTGTTTTGCAATCGGTTTAGTTGTGATAGGGATAGGAACCGCAACCTATCTGCACACAAATTTCGCCCCGATCCCGGTTGATCGGTTAACGTTAATTGTCCGCGAATTAACCGGGAGAAGCATCTTTTTTTCAAGAACGGTCATTTACTTCATATTTTTCATACTGGCCGTGATGCTAAAAGGTCCGGTAGGCATCGGAACGTTATTAACAGTTTGTTTAGGAGGGGTCATTCTCCATTTCTTTATGCCGATTACCGGAAGATGGATAGACGGCATATTAACAGCATCTCCAAAGCAGGAAGAAACGAAAACCCGGTAGCGGGGGTTTTTACCCGATTCTATCATTTTTCATTTCATCCGCATGTTCAAGGTATAATAAAAAAGGGGGAGGGATTTTTATGAGCGGTCAAAGAAAGCTCGTTTTTTACGGAGCTGTCAGCGCAGATGGCTACCTTGCGCGGGAAAATCACTCTTTAGATTGGTTAATCGGAACTGAAGGTGAAGACGGCACCGATTATGAAGCTTTCTATGAATCTGTCGATACGATCATCATGGGCAGAAAAACATACGAGGACATATTGGTTTTATTGCCTGAGGAATTTCCGTACAAAGGTAAAGAATGCTATGTGTTTTCGCGGACATTGACCGGGGGCACTGAACATGTGCGGTTTATTCATGAAGAGCCTGCCGATTTTATAAAAGCATTGAAACGCCGAGAAGGCAAGCGGATTTGGATTGTCGGCGGGAGTGATCTGCTGCACCCGGTTTTGGAGGAAAAACTTGTCGATGAGTTTATCATTCAGATCGCACCCGTTCTGCTCGGCCGCGGAATTTCTTTGTTCAAACCCGGAGACCGGGAGACAGGTCTGAAGCTGACTGATGTCAGGCGCTATAAGCAATTTGCGGAGTTGCATTATGAAGTGAGATGAAAACGAAACGCCAAGGGAGCCGGCTCCCTTGGCGTTTTTTATGCTTGAAACAGGATGCGGCGTTTTGCTGAATCGGGATCACTTTCGACAGCGGTATCCGTGTTGAAAAGCAAAGTTTTGCGTGAATCGGTATCATATTCAGGCCAATTGAAGTGAGAGGTGTTCGGGTTTCCGGTTTTTGCAAAAGCGAGCCATGCGGATTGGATTTGTTTGGAAAGCTGTTCTGCGTCATCACCGAGCGGTTCTTGCAGCGTCTTTCTCAAAGAATCAAAGTTTCCGAACACAAACGGCAATTCCAGAGCGTGAACGGCTTTATGAAACGGCGGTGTTTCGCCATGCCAATCAAAGCGGTACATCCAGACCGGTGCGTGCTGCGACTGTCCTTGTGCGAAAGCGACAGCCGGCCGCCAGAAAATCAGATCCGTCATCATATCGATTTGTCCCTTTAATGAATGCGGATATAAATCTGCTGCTTGCTCGGTGCAGTTCTCTCCGAGGTAATAATGCAAATAATCTTGCTGCTTTTTCTCGGAATGAATGTCTGTATCAGGGGTGAAAAACAAATATGCTTCATCACGATTGGTTCCGATGATCATAGGTATGCCTTCTGCGGCCCCGTCTGCTATGGCTTTCACCGGTTCCGCAGGCAATGTGGCCGGATCGATGGCGGGCTGAAACAAAAGCTGAAAAATGTTTTGATCTAGTGAGCGCCGCACTTTATCCGCAGTCTTAAGCAGGTCATTAACGGAAAGCTCCTGCAATTGATCAGTGCCGGCTTCATGAATAAATGCCGCCGCGATGTCTTTTGCCATGTCCGCCGGGATCGTATGAGAGGCGCCGCTTTCTAAAATGGCTTTATGAAACAGGCCTTTTGCGTCAGGCATTGCCATAAGGGAGGCGATGCTCATGCCGCCTGCCGATTCACCAAATATCGTGACGTTATCCGGGTCTCCTCCAAATTCGGAGATATTGTCCCTCACCCAGCGCAGCGCGGCGATCTGATCGAGCAGCCCGATATTGGCGGAATACGCGTCATGAATAGAAGACAAATGTAAAAAGCCGAATGGTCCGAGCCTGTAATTGAGTGTCACTATAATGACATCTCCGTCAGCGGCAAGGGCAGATCCGTCGTAAAGCGGTTCGCTTCCGGCACCTAAATAAAATGCCCCGCCGTGTATCCATACCATGACAGGCTTTTTTTCGCCCTCTGAATCGGGGGCGAAAACATTGAGGTAAAGGCAATCTTCAGATTGAGGCGGTACATCTCCGGAAAACGATATAGACAGCATATCATCCGGCTGCGGACAAACCGGTCCGAACGAATCGGCATGTTTTACGCCGTCCCAAGGTGCGGGCGGCTCCGGCGCTTTAAATCTGAGCTCTCCGACGGGCGGCTTCGCGTACGGTATGCCCTTCCATATGCGGGCACCGCGGCCGGCAGTTCCTTTCAGTGCGCCGGAGCGGGTTTGAACGGTAAGTTTTGTCATGATTTCATCCCCTTTTTTCTTTTCATTATAAACAGAGATGAAGACATGAAGCGAATAAAAGCCTTTTCATCAGCATATCATCAGTAACGCTTCCGTTCTAAAAATGATCTGACTTCCTGAACGGACAAGCCGAGTTCTTTGGCTTCCTGCATCAGCGCTTTCCATTCCTCAATGTTGGATTCAGTCAGTTTTCTGTTGCGGTAGGGTGCGGGCTCCGGGCGTTTTTCAGTCAGTTTGTTCGTAAAGGTGAACAGTTCTTCTTTCGGCATGCCCGACTGCACGGCCTGCACAAGGTGGATGCGCCACTCATCTTCCGTGCCTCCCATGTGATGCAGCATCGTTTCGGCATCAAAAAGCTCCGTCAGATCGACCTGCAGGGTGGCAGATACCTTTTTCAGAAATTGGATGGACGGATTTGAGTGAACCCCCCGTTCTATCTTGCTTAAATAAGATTTAGAGACACCTGCTTCAACTGCTAGCTGATTAATAGAGTAGCCTTTTCTTCTGCGGTATAAACGAATTATTCTTCCAATCATTGTGCTGAATTCTCCCCTGTATACTGGCATTTTTTGTTCATTATAAGAAATTTTTCGTTCTTTATAAAATTTAAAATTATAAGGTAAGTGCAGTAAATAAGAGGAAAATCATGATAATGTTCTTTAAAAAGAACTAAATGGCTTAATTTGAAATTTTCAAATTTCGACCTTTTCTTTTATAATCCAATCATTAACAGAAGGGGGCGTTTAAGCCTGATGCAATAAGGATGAGGCTGTAATTACATGAATGAGAATATGAGTTTTAAAGAATTATTTGACATTATTAAACACAGATTTTTACTGATTTTTATCATGACAGCAGTTGTAACGCTGGTGACGGGATACATCCAATTCCGGGTGATTTCGCCCGTTTATCAGTCATCGACCCAAGTGCTCATTCATGAAACAAGCGGTGAAAAAAATTCTAATCTCAGCGACGTTCAGCTGAATCTTCATTACAACAATACGTTTCAAACGATAATGAAAAGCCCGGTTGTGCTTGAGAAAGTGAAGCAGACGCTGCATCTTTCTGAGACGGCATCCGCTTTAAAAGCAAAGATCACGACAAGCAGCGAAACCGATTCAGAGATCATTACCGTAGCGGTGCAGGACGAGAATCCGAAACAGGCCGCCGCTATAGCGAACACGCTGATGAAGACATTTAAAAAAGAAGTCCGTGACAGGATGAATATAAAAGGCGTCATTGTTTTGTCTGAGGCAAAAGCATCGGAAAGCCCGATGGTCAAGCCTTCGCGCATCAGGAATATCATGATGGCGTTCGGTGCGGCTCTCATGGCGGGTGTGACGCTTGCGTTTTTTCTCCACTTTCTTGATGAAACCGTTAAAAGCGAGCGGCAGCTCAGCGAAAAAACAGACTTGCCTGTTTTAGGGGTTGTGTATGACATCAAAAATCAGCAGACACGGTCTGATGAAAAACATTTCGGGGAGTGAGGCGTTTGGGATTCAGAAAAAAGAAATCAAGAAGGGGACTGGCTCAAATATCCGTTTTACATCACAAATCATTGGTGGCTGAACAATACCGCACCATTCGGACAAATATTGAGTTCTCCTCTGTTCAGACCCATTTGCGCTCTATTCTCGTCACTTCTTCCGTTCCGGGAGAAGGAAAATCATTCAGCGCCGCCAACCTTGCCGCGGTATTTGCGCAGCAGGAAAAAAAGGTGCTGCTCGTCGATGCGGATTTACGAAAACCGACGATACACGAGACCTATCAGCTTGAAAATGTACAAGGCCTTACGAATGTGTTAGTCGGAAACGCTTCCCTCGGCGAAACGGTGCAAAAAACGCTGATTGATAACCTTTACGTCTTAACGAGCGGGCCGACGCCGCCGAATCCGGCTGAGCTTTTATCTTCAAAGGCGATGGGAGAGCTGATTCAGGAGATGTACAGCCGGTACAGTCTGGTTATTTTCGATTCACCTCCGCTTTTGGCTGTGGCGGACGGACAGATTTTAGCGAACCAGACAGATGGAAGCGTTCTCGTCGTCTTGAGCGGAAAAACGAAAATGGATACCGTCCAAAAGGCGAGAGACGCGCTCCAGCAGTCAAAGGCAAAGCTTTTGGGGGCGCTGCTGAATAAAAAGAAAATCAAAAAAACGGAGCACTACTCGTATTGAGCGGTGCAGGTGATGTCTCCTTACCTTTATCAACGGAGGCACTCGGCTCTGCTGTGGGCGGCGTTTTTCGCCGCCTTAGATGCTGGTCGTCGGTGGCGGGGTGTGAGGACGGGTTAAATGCCCAATTTTATCTTAAGATGATGCATTGTTATCGGCTTAGCTGTTATGTCTGTTTTTACGAAAACCGTATCAGCTAAACCGATAAATGAGGAGGGGAAAGATTGACTTACCGGAGAAGACTTTCAATGATTTTTGCATTGGATACGTATCTCGTTTTACTTTCCGTTGTTATAGGATATCAATTTTTTGAGGATTCTTATCACTTTTATGACTCCGGAGCGTTGCTGCTGACTGCCGTGAGCATGCTGATCAGCCATCATGTATGCGCTTTTATGTTTCACCAGTATAAGCAGGTATGGACGTACACGGGAATAGGAGAGCTGCTTGATCTGCTGAAGGGGATCACGCTGTCCGCAGCTGTGACAGCCGCCGTCCAATACGGGGTGTTCCACACGATTTTGTTCCGGCTGTTGGCCGTCAGCTGGATGGTTCAGCTATTGTTCATCGGAGGAAGCCGGATGATTTCACGGGTGCTGAAAGAAACGATCGGCAGGAAGCAAAATGACTCTTCCAGGGCGCTGATCATCGGCGCAGGTGCGGGGGGGACGCTGCTCGTCCGTCAGCTTACCCAGAAAAACGATCTCGGAATCATGCCTGTGGCTTTTATTGATGATGATCAGACGAAGCATAAGCTCGAAATCATGGGCCTGCCCGTCATCGGCGGAAAAGAAAGCATTATGCCGGCAGTGCAGAGGCTGAGAATTCACCATATTATCATTGCCATTCCGTCTCTTTGCACCCATGAGCTTCAGACGTTATACAAAGAATGTGTGCAGACGGGCGCCCATATTAAAATCATGCCGCAATTTGATGAGATCCTGCTCGGAACGCAGGCTGCCGGACACATCAGAGATGTAAAAGCCGAAGATCTGCTCGGCAGAAAGCCGGTCACCCTTGATACGAGCAAAATTTCTGACAGCATCAAGGGAAAAACGATTCTGGTCACGGGCGCCGGCGGCTCAATCGGTTCTGAGATCTGCCGCCAGATCAGCGCGTTTCTTCCGCGGGAAATCGTCCTTCTCGGCCACGGGGAGAACAGCATTCATTCCGTACATACCGAGCTGTCCGCACGCTTCGGCAAAGAGGTGCTCTTTCACGCGGAGATCGCCGATATTCAGGACAGAGATAAAATCTTTACCTTGATGAAAAAATACGAGCCGCACGTCGTCTATCATGCGGCTGCCCATAAACATGTGCCGTTAATGGAACATAATCCCGAAGAAGCCGTTAAAAACAACATTATCGGCACGAAAAATGTCGCCGAAGCCGCCGACATGTGCGGAACGGAAACATTCGTGCTGATTTCTTCTGACAAAGCGGTCAATCCGGCCAATGTCATGGGGGCGACGAAACGGTTTGCAGAAATGGTCATCATGAACCTCGGAAAGGTCAGCCGCACCAAATTCGCCGCCGTCCGTTTCGGAAATGTGCTCGGAAGCCGCGGCAGCGTCATTCCAATTTTCAAAAAGCAGATTGAAAAAGGCGGACCCGTCACCGTCACGCATCCGGCGATGACAAGATATTTTATGACGATCCCCGAAGCGTCAAGACTCGTCATTCAGGCGGGAGCGCTTGCAAAAGGGCGGCAGATTTTCGTTCTGGATATGGGAGAACCCGTCAAAATCGTCGATCTGGCCAAAAACCTGATTCATTTATCAGGCTATACGACAGAACAGATTCCCATCGAATTCTCCGGCATCCGCCCGGGAGAAAAGATGTATGAAGAATTGCTGAATCATAATGAAGTACATACGGAGCAGATTTTTCCGAAAATCCATATCGGGAAAGCGGTGGACGGGAATTGGGCCGTGCTCATCCGTTTTATGGAGGAATTCAGCCGTCTGCCTGAAGAAGAGCTGAGAAAAAGGCTATTTGAGGCAATCGAATCAGTACATGAAGAAGCGGCCGCAGGCGTGTGATGGGAGGACAGAAAGATGACGAAAAAAGTATTATTCTGCGCCACTGTCGATTATCATTTTAAAGCCTTTCATCTTCCGTATTTTCAATGGTTTCAGGATATGGGCTGGGAGGTGCACGTCGCGGCAGGCGGCAATATGAATCTTCCGTTCGTTGATGAAAAGTTTTCCATTCCGATCCGGCGCTCGCCGTTTCATCCCGAAAATCTTTCTGTTTACAGGCGGCTGAAACGGATCATTCAGGACAACGGCTACGACATGATTCACTGTCATACGCCGGTCGGCGGCGTGCTTGCACGCCTTGCGGCGAGACAAGCGCGCCAAAAAGGGACAAAGGTGCTGTACACCGCGCACGGCTTTCACTTCTGCGACGGAGCGCCCCTGAAAAACTGGCTTCTTTATTACCCGATCGAAAAATTTCTTTCTTCTTACACGGATTGTTTAATTACGATTAATGAAGAGGATTACGAACGGGCCAAGCAAATGAAAAAAACAGCTTGCGGCGCGAAAAAAATACACGGCATCGGGGTGAATACAGACAGGTTTCGCCCTGTGAGCCGGGAAGAGAGTGAACGTCTGAGAGAAAAACACGGCTTCGGCGCCGGGGAATTTATTCTCGTATACCCCGCTGAATTAAACGGCAATAAAAACCAAGGACTTCTCATTGAGACTGCGGCACTGCTGAAGAACCGCATCCCGGAGCTGAAACTCGTATTTGCCGGAGAAGGCGTGATGGAAGCGCCGTACAGAAAAAAGGCTGAATCACTCGGTGTATCCGACATGGTGCGGTTTTACGGTTTTTGCCGCGATATTCATGAACTGATTCAGCTTGCCGATCTGTCTGTCGCCTCAAGCATCCGCGAAGGGCTCGGCATGAATCTGCTTGAAGGAATGGCTGCCGAAAAGCCGGCCGTTGCCGCGGACAACAGGGGGCACCGTGAGATCATCGAAGACGGTGTGAACGGTTTTCTCGTGCCGGCCGGGGACAGCGCGGCGTTTGCCGATCGGATTGAAAAGCTGTACCGCTCCCCGTGTCTGCGAAGAGCAATGGGACAAGAAGGGCGCAGGACGGCGGAATGTTTTTCGGAAACACGTACGGTAAAGGAAATGGCGCACATTTACGCCGGTTATATGGATAAAAAGGAGAAAAGCGTATGAATGCAGGAGCACAACCGAAAATTTCCGTCATCATGGGAATTTATAATTGCGAAGAGACTTTAGCGGAGAGTATTGAATCCATCCTGAGCCAATCTTATAAGAATTGGGAACTGATTATGTGTGATGACGCGTCAACTGACGGAACGTATCAGATTGCGCGCCGTTACGCGGATCATTACGGCGACCGGATTACGCTGATTCAAAATAAGACAAATCAACGGCTTGCCGCTTCGCTTAACCGCTGTCTGACATACGCAACGGGGGATTATATCGCCAGGCAGGACGGTGATGACATCTCCAACCCGAGGAGACTGGAAAAACAGGCCGCTTTCTTAAACAAGCACGCCCACTATCAAGTCGTAGGCACGGGGATGCTCGTATTTGACGAATTCGGTGTAAGGGGCGCCCGGCTTTTGCCGCCCGTGCCGAAACCGGGAATTATGGCGAAAGGCACACCATTCTGCCACGGCACCATTATGATGCGGGCCGAAGCGTACAAAGCGCTTGGCGGCTACCGGTCAGTCAGGCGGACGCGGCGGATGGAGGATATCGATTTGTGGCTGCGCTTTTTTGAAGCGGGTTTCCGGGGGTACAATCTTCAAGAAACGCTGTATAAAGTCAGAGAGGACAGCGATGCGTTTAAAAGGAGATCGTTTACGTATTCCATTGATAACGCGGTCCTCGTTTTTCAGGCATGCAGACGGCTGAAGCTGCCGCTTTCCCATTACGCGTATATCGCAAAACCGCTCATCCGCGCCATTACGCCGCCCGCGGTCATGAACCGTTATCATAAAAACAGGGACATCCGCCAAAAAGAAGGGCTTGCCGAACATGACTGACAAACCGATGCGGGTGCTGCACATCTTCAGCGGGATGAACAGGGGCGGCGCAGAAACGATGATGATGAATTTGTACCGGAAGATGGACAGAACGAAGGTGCAGTTTGATTTTTTAACCCATAGGAACGATCCGTGCGCTTATGATGAGGAAATTCTTGCTCTCGGCGGACGGCTTTTTTATGTGCCGAGCATCGGCAGCACAAACCCGATTACATTTGTGAAACAGGTCAAGCGGGTGATTCAGGAAAAAGGCCCGTTTGCCGCCGTGCACGCCCATACCGATTTTCAGTCGGGATTCATCGCGCTTGCCGCTCGTTTAGCCGGCGTCCCGGTGCGGATCTGCCATTCGCACAGTACGTCGTGGCGGGGGCGGGCGTCGCGGCTTGCCGGGATGCAGCTGTTTGTTTTCAGACGGCTGATCACGGCAAACGCCACGGCACTGTGCGCCTGCGGAAAAGACGCGGGCCGTTTCTTATTCGGGAAAGAAAAAGACGTGCATCTTTTGCCGAACGGCATTGATCTCGGCTTATTTGCCGGCGGGTGCGCGGACACAGAAGCTGAAAAAAGGAAGCGGGGCATTGCAGTCGGCCGTTTGGTGATCGGCCATATCGGCCGCTTTACAGAAGAAAAAAACCACGAATTTCTGCTCCGGCTGGCCGCTGATATGAAAGAGCGGGGCATCGGTTTACAGCTGATTCTCGCCGGAGACGGTCCGCTTCGCACCGATATGGAAAATCTGGCGGCGAAGCTGGGGCTTGATGATGATGTGCGTTTTATCGGCATAGAAGACCGCGTTCATGCCCTGCTGAAAACGCTGGATGTATTTGTCATGCCGTCTCTTTATGAAGGGCTGCCCGTCACGCTCGTTGAAGCGCAGGCCTCCGGGGTGCCGTGCGTGATATCAGACGGCATAACGGAAGAAGCCGATGCCGGGCTCGGGCTGGTCAAAAGGCTCAGCCTCAAAGAACCGCCCGGACAATGGGCATCCGCGGTTTTACGGGCAGCAGAGGCGGCAAAGCCTGACGGGGCGCGCATTAAAGAAACCCTCAGACGGCAGGGATATGACGCGGGAGAAAATGCGGGGGCTGTTATGAAGCTTTACAATATGAATTGGAAAAAGGAACAGTAACGAATGATTGTATATGTAGTCAATATGGGAATTGTTTATATTTGGTCATGGTTCGCGAAAATGTGCGGCGGGCGTGATCAATCGCTTTCGACCGGATACCGGCCGAATCAGCTCGTCATGATCGTTCCGCTGCTATCGCTCGTATTGGTCTCCGGCTTGCGCTACAGAGTCGGGACGGATTTTCAGACGTACGCGCTGATGTACAAGCTGGCGGGAAATTACGGAAGCATTTGGGAGATCTTCGGGTTCGGAGCGAAAAAAGCAGCCGTTGATCCGGGGTTTACGGCTCTCATCTGGCTCATGAATTTTATCACGAAAGATCCGCAAATCATGTATTTCACCGTGGCGGTCGTGACGTGCAGCTTTATTTTAAAGGGGCTCGTTGAGTTCGGCCGTCCGTTTGAGCTGAGTGTGTTTTTGTTTTTGGGCACGTATCACTATTACGCTTCCTTTAACGGGATCAGGCAGTATATGGTGGCGGCCGTTTTGTTTTGGGCCGTCCGCTACGTGATCAGCGGAAGCTGGAAGCGTTATATGTCAATCGTGCTGCTGTGTTCGCTTTTTCATTCCTCAGCGCTGATTATGATTCCGGTTTATTTTCTCGTCAGAAAAAGAGCCTGGTCGCCCGCGATTTTCGGACTGTCGGCATTGTTTCTTCTTATGACGTTTCTGTATCAGAAGTTCATTTCGCTGTTTGTCGTCGTGCTGGAAAACAGCTCGTACGGCCATTATGAGAAATGGCTGATGACCAATACGAATGGGATGAACGTCGTAAAAATCGCGGTGCTGCTTCTGCCGCTGTTTTTGGCTTTCTGCTATCGGGAGCGGCTGCGGAAGCTCTGGCCCGACATTGATGTCATCGTGAATTTCTGTCTGCTCGGCTTGCTCTTCGGTCTTTTGGCGACAAAGGATGTTATTTTCGCCCGGTTTAATATATATTTCGGCCTGTACCAAATGATCCTGATCCCTTATTTTGTGAGGATTTTTGATGAAAAATCAAATGCGCTGATTTATATCGCCATTATTGTCTGTTATTTTCTTTACAGTTACTTGCTTATGCCGGTCGATTCGTCTGTGCTTCCGTACAGAACGATTTTTTCCCGGTAATGGATATTGGAGGTTTATATGGAAACACCCGCGGTCAGTTTATTAATTGCTGTGTATAATACGGAAACTTATTTAGAAAGATGCTTAGATTCATTGCTCAATCAGTCGCTCGCCAATATTGAAATCGTGGCTGTTAATGACGGGTCAACGGATCAAAGCCCGGCGATTCTTGAAACCTATCAGAAGCGGGATGAGAGAATCCGGGTCATTCATCAGCAAAACCGGGGGCTCGGCGCAGTCCGCAACAAGGGGATCGAGGCGGCGCGCGGCGAATTTATCGCTTTTATTGATGCGGACGACTGGGTTGAACCTGATTATTGCCTGCGCATGTATGAAAAAGCGAAGGCTGATCAGGCTGATCTCGTGATTTGCGAATATGCGGCCGAATTTGCGGATACGGGGAAAACCGCCGTTTCAACGATCGCTTCAGCGTACGCGGGCCGCCCGAAACAATGGTACCTGAAAGATTTATTTGAAGGAAGAGTCAGCGGTTTTTCATGGAACAAGCTGTACAAAAGAACCATGATCGAGCATCATCAGCTGCGCTTTCCGCTTCGTGATGAGCTGGAGCACGTGGAGGATCAGTACTTCAGCCTCCGGGCGCATGTTTTCGCAGGTGCGGTCTCGTACGTGGATCAGCCGCTCTATCATTATCGGATTCACTTGACTTCCATTGTGCAAAGCTATCAGAAAAAGCTGTTTGACTCAGGTCTCGTTCTCTATCGGCTGAACGAGGCTTTTTTGCGTGAAAACGGCTGCTTACAGGAATACCGGCAGGAGCTGGATTTTTTCATCGTTCAGCACGGAACAGTCTGCCTGCTGAATGAATGGAAGCGGAATAATGGCGGCCGGTTTTCTGAGAAGTGGAAGAATATCAGCCGGATATGCGCTGATCCCGTGTTTCGCCTGAGCCTTTCCAAAACCGGAACGGCGCCGTTTGACGCTAAACGCTCATGCCTTCTGCTTTTGGCGAAGCTGAAGCTGATTCCGTTCGTGTCGCTGGCATCAGCCGCGTATCAGCGGGCAATCGAGTACAAAATGAAAATCAGAGGGTGAAGACATGTCGATACAATCTTTAAAAATCAATCTCGCGGAATGGCTGTTGCTTAAGGTCAAATACCCGTCCCAATTTCATTTCGGAACGTCAGCGGATGGGGCGGGGCTTACAGCGGCTAGAAAAAAGATCATTCTGACGCTGCTCCCGTCCCACGATAATCTCGGCGATCACGCCATCGCCTACGCAAGCAAAACGTTTCTTGAACGGGAGTATCCCGATTTTGACATTGTCGAGGTGGATATGAAGGATATATACAGATCCGCAAAAGCGCTGATCAAAAAGCGCCACCCCGATGATATGGTATTCATCATCGGCGGCGGGAACATGGGGGATTTGTACCGGTATGAGGAATGGACGCGCCGCTTTATCATAAAAACATTCCGGCAATATCGGATCGTTCAGCTTCCGGCGACAGCTCATTTTTCTGAATCAAAAAAGGGACGGAAGGAACTGAAGCGCGCCCGAAAAGTGTACAATGCGCATCCCGACCTTTTGTTAATGGCGAGAGATGAGACGACGTATCAATGGATGAAGCGTCATTTTCCCGGAAAAACAGTGCTCAAACAGCCTGACATGGTCTTATATTTGGATAAAAGCGAGCGGCGCATCCCGCGGGAAGGGATCTACCTCTGTTTACGGGAGGATAAGGAGAGTGCGCTGACGGCTGAGGACAGAACGATGGTTAAAGAAGCTTTGGCAAAAGAGTACGGCGAGCTGCATTCCTTTACGACGACGGTCGGCCGGAGGGTCAGCCGCCATACACGCGAAAAGGAGCTGGAAGAGCTTTGGAATACGCTGAAAGGCGCGGAAGCCGTCGTCACTGACAGGCTTCACGGGATGATTTTTTGTGCGCTGACGAAAACGCCTTGTGTCGTCATTCGTTCGTTTGATCATAAAGTGATGGAAGGCTATCAATGGCTGAAAAACATACCGAACATGACATTGCTTGAACGTCCAGACCCTGAAGCCGTAACGTCCGCCGTAAACCGGCTGCTCAGCGGCAAGCATGAGGAAGGCGGTTCTTTGCGCAGTGTTTATTTTGCCGGGCTGCGCTCGAAAATCAGCGGTGATGCCCAATGACCGCGCCGCTTGTGAGCGTGATCGTGCCGATGTATAAGACAGAGCCTTTTATGAAAGAATGCGCGGTTTCTTTAACAAAACAGACGCTGAGAGACATCGAAATCATTTTCGTCAATGACGGTTCACCGGATCAGTCAGGCCGGATTGCTGAACAATTCGCCGCAGAAGATGCGAGAATCCGGGTGATTCATAAAGAAAACGGCGGTCTCAGCTCGGCCCGCAATGCCGGAATAAAAGCCGCCCGCGGCCGTTATATCGGTTTTGCGGACGGCGATGACTATGTGACGGAAACGATGTTCGAGCGGCTTTATGAAGAAGCGGAGAAGAACCGGCTGGATATCGCCGGCTGCGGTTATTATAAGGAAACGCCGTCTAAGAAACGAACGTATATGCCGCCGTCCCTTCCGCCGGGCCGCGTCTTCACAGCGGATGAAATGACTGCATTGCTGACCCGCGCGCACGAACATCGGTTTATTTGGTATGTGTGGCGCTATATATACCGGCGAGAATCTTTGCAAGGGCTGTTGTTCCATGAAGATATCCGGTTTGCCGAAGACTCTCCGTTTAATTTGGCAGCGTTCCGCCAAGCCGCGCGTGTCAAAGTGATAGACGAAGGGCTGTATATCTACCGGGAAAATCCGCAAAGTCTCACAGAAACACCGTTTAAGCCCCACTTAGATCAAGAACTGCAAAAGCAATATAAAGCGAAAATGGCTTTTTATGAGGAAAACGGGCTGACGGCCGCCTGCCGGAGCGATATCGATACATATTTGTGCAAGCATCAGATTCCGATGCTGATCGCCAACGCATGCGCCGCCCCGCAGCCGTCACATCAGATTACGGCGCACATCGGCAGAATCTTAACGTATGACATGGTAAAAACTGCGGTGCGCAGGACGCCGTGCCGCCATAAACAGCTGCTGGCGGGGGAGCGCGTGGTGCTCGGCCTGTGCAAAATGCGCCTTCCTCTTCTTCTGCATGCGTTTTTCGAACGGAAATCGAAAGAGAAAGGCAGTGCGGAAGGAGCATGAAATTTGCCATTAATTTCGGCGCCAATGTGACGGCGTTTTTACTATCGGTGTTTTTATCAGTGTGGATGACGCCCTTTATTGTGAAAACATTAGGTGTGGAGGCTTTTGGATTTGTCCATCTGACACAGAATATCATTAACTATTTCTCTATTATTACCGTTGCGCTGAGCTCTGTCGTTGTGAGGTTTTTCTCCGTCGCCGCCCACAGGGGGAACAGGGATGAGGCCAATGCGTATGTAAGCAATTATTTAGCCGCGTCTGTCGTGACATCTCTATTACTCGCTGTGCCGCTCGCCGGGACGGCTTTTTTTATTGACAAGATTATGAATGTGCCGGCCGGGCTCTTAACGGATGTGAGGCTGTCTATCGTAATCGGCAGCGTGCTGTTTATGCTGACGTTTTTTATGGCGGGTTTCGCGACGGGGCCGTTTTTTGCCAACAAGCTTTATATCACAAGCTCCATTCAGGCCGTGCAAATGCTGGTCAGGGTGCTGTGTGTGCTCGCTCTGTTTACGTGCCTGCCGCCGAAAATCTGGCAGATCCAGCTTTCGGCATTAGCGGGAGCCGTCTGTGCGGCCGTGCTGACTTTTTTCTTCTTTAAGAAATTGATTCCGTGGTTTTCTTTCAGCCGTAAAACCTTGTCATTACAGACGAGCAAAGTGCTGTTTTCGGCCGGTGCCTGGAGCTCTGTCAACCAGATCGGCGTGCTGCTGTTTCTGCAGATTGACCTCATGACGGCCAACCTCGTGCTGGGGCCGTCTGAGGCGGGTGTCTATGCGGCGATTATTCAATTCCCGCTTCTGCTCAGAAGTCTTGCAGGGACGCTTGCTTCCCTGTTTGCGCCGGTTTTGACTTCCTATTACTCAAAAGGAGATATGGAAGGTCTCCTGTCTTACGCCAATAAGGCTGTGCGGATGAACGGGCTTCTGCTCGCGCTTCCCGCCGCATTATTAGGAGGGCTTGCCGAACCGTTTCTGGCGATTTGGCTGGGCCCGTCGTTTGTGCAGACGGCGCCGCTTTTATACATTCACGCCGGGTATTTGGCGGTCAGTCTCTCTGTCATGCCGCTTTTTTACGTATGGACGGCTTTTAATAAACAAAAAACGCCCGCCGTCGTTACTTTATGTTTAGGCGGACTGAATGTCATATTGGCCGTGGTTCTCAGCGGACCGGCACATCTCGGGCTGTACGGCATCACCATCGCCGGTGCAGTCTCTCTCATTTTGAAAAATGCCGTCTTCACGCCGCTGTATGTTTCGCATATTACGGGCTTTCAGAAAACCGCGTTTTACAAAGGCATGTTCGGCCCGTTGGCGGCGGCCGTATTTGCCTGGGCTGTCTGCCGGGGTATCCGGCTGTTTTCACCGCTTGACAGCTGGGCCGGCCTGATCGCCGCGGGGCTTGCCGTATGCATGAGCTATGCCGCATTCGCTTTTTTCTTCATTTGTACGAAAGAAGAAAGGCGGCTTGCTTTACAGAAATGCCGAAAAGTGAAAGGAGCTGTTCAGATTTGAAGGCGAAACGTGTATTTGATATAGCGGCCGCGATGTTGTTATTGTGCGGCGCGAGCGTCATCCTTCTCTTCGCCATGGCAGCCGTCAGATGCGCCATCGGGTCTCCGGTATTGTTCAAACAGACGAGACCGGGGCATAACGGTCGTCCGTTTACGTTGTATAAACTCAGAACGATGACGGATGCGCGTGATGAAAACGGTGTGCTGCTTCCGGATCATCTCCGTCTGACCAAAACGGGAAGGCTGATCAGAAAACTGAGCATCGATGAGCTTCCCCAGCTTTTTAATGTGCTCAAAGGAGATATCAGTCTTGTCGGCCCCCGCCCTTTGCTGATGGATTATCTGCCGCTTTACACGGCGGAGCAGGCGCGGCGCCACGAGGTGAAGCCGGGGATTACGGGCTGGGCGCAGATTAACGGGAGAAACGCGATTTCATGGGAGGAAAAATTCAAGCTCGACGTGTGGTACGTCGACAACCGCACATTTCTTCTCGACTTAAAGATTCTGCTTTTAACAGTGAAAAAAGTTCTCGTGTCAGAAGGCATACATCAAGCCGGCCATGTGACGGCAAAGCGCTTCACAGGCAGCGGAGATATGTCATCGTGAAAAAGGTCGTGCTGATCGGAAACGGCGGACACGGAAAAGTCGTGAAGGAAATCGTGCAGGCCCGTTCCGATATGGAGCTTGCGGGCATATTGGATGACGGATTCAGCGGTTTTGCCGTTCGGAACGGTTTATATACGGGCCGGACGAAAGACGTGCCCATGCTTCGGAAACTCGTCCCCGAGGCCGTATTCACGATATGCATCGGCCGCAACGGCGTCAGAAAGCAGCTTGCTGAAACGCTTGGGCTTGAAGATGACGATTATGCCGCACTCATTCACCCCGGGGCGATCGTCAGTGAAACGGCTTCCGTCGGACACGGAACGGTTGTGATGGCGGGCGCCGTCATTCAGGCGGGCGCTGACATCGGCGCCCATTGCATCATCAATACGGGGGCGGTTGCCGATCATGACAATACAATCGGAGATTACGTCCATCTTTCACCGCGCGCGGCGCTTGCCGGCGGAGTGAAAGTCGGGGAAGGAACGCACCTCGGAATCGGCGCGTCCGTCATACCGCAGATTGACATCGGCCCTTGGTCCGTTATCGGCGCGGGGGCTGCGGTCATCAGCCGGATTCCCGGCCATGTGACGGCGGTCGGCGTTCCGGCCCGCGTCATCTCCCCTATCCATAATGAAAAAGGATGATTTCATGCAAACAAACAAACGGATTTATTTGTCTCCGCCTCATATGAGCGGAAAAGAACAGGAATACATCGCAGAAGCCTTCCGTTCCAATTGGATTGCCCCGCTCGGTCCGCTCGTCAATTCGTTTGAAGCGCGGCTCGCGGAATATGCGGGAGTGAAAAGCGCGGCGGCCGTAAGCTCGGGAACGGCCGCCATCCATCTTGCCCTGCGGCTTGCGGGTGTGAAAAAAGGAGACGTTGTATTTTGTCCTTCCTTTACGTTTGTCGCCACGGCGAATCCGATTGTGTATGAGCAGGCTGAGCCCGTTTTTATTGATTCGGAATGGGAGACGTGGAATATGTCGCCCGATGCGCTTGAGCGGGCGCTGCGGGATGCAAAGCGGCGCGGCAGACTCCCGAAAGCGGTGATCGCCGTCAATCTTTACGGCCAAAGCGCGAAAATGGATGAATTAATGAGCCTTTGTGACGCATACGGCGTCTGTCTGATTGAAGACGCTGCCGAGTCCTTAGGATCAACATATAAAGGCAGGCAGAGCGGCACGTTCGGCCGTTTCGGCATTTATTCCTTTAACGGCAACAAAATCATTACAACATCGGGAGGCGGCATGCTCGTGTCTGACGATGAAGCCGCGATTGAAAAAGCGAGGTTTCTTGCGTCCCAGGCGAGAGATGCCGCCGTTCATTACCAGCACAGCGAGCTCGGGTATAACTACAGGCTCAGCAACATTCTCGCGGGCGTGGGGATATCGCAGCTGGAAGTGCTCGAAGATCGCGTCCGGGCGAGGAGAGAAATCTTTCACAGGTATCGGGAAGCGCTGGAAACATATCCGGGCATCCGCATGATGCCGGAGCTTGAAGGAACGGTTTCAAACCGCTGGCTGACGGCTCTGACGCTTGATAACGGCGTGACGCCGGAAGAAGCCGTCGCCTGTCTTGCGGAACAGAACATTGAGGCCCGGCCGCTGTGGAAACCGCTGCATACGCAGCCGCTTTTCTCATCTTCCGTCTTTTATCCTCACAGCGAACATGAGCGGGTCTCTGAGAACCTTTTCAGCCGGGGTATCTGTCTGCCGTCCGGGTCTGACTTGTCTTCTGAGGAGCAGCAGCGTGTCATTGACGCACTTGCGCAATTGTTTGAAACGAAAGGGGAGAAAACATGGACAGCCGCCATGTTATGAGCCGATTAAAAGAGACGCTGACGGGTCTGCTCAGCGTTATACCGCCGCAATCTGACATCATTTATGCCGACTATCCCCTCTACGGAAATGTAGGGGATTTATTGATTATGAAAGGGACGGAGGCGTTTTTTAAAGCGCACGGCATCCGCGTCAGACAGCGCTGGAATCCCGACAATTTTCCATTCGGGCGCCGGGCGGACAAAAAGACGATCATCGTCTGTCAGGGTGGCGGAAATTTCGGGGATCTCTATCCGTACTATCAGACGTTCAGGGAAAAAATCGTCAAATCCTTTCCGGAAAACAGGATCGTCATCCTGCCGCAATCCATCTATTATCAGGATGAGACACGGCTTGAGAAGACAGCGGCGCTTTTTGCGGAGCACAAGGATCTCCACCTGTTTACGAGAGATCATGTGTCATACGAGACTGCGAAACGCTTTTTTTCGGCGAATCATATCGGGCTTATGCCTGATATGGCCCATCAGCTGTATCCGATGGCGGCGTCAGCGGCTCCGTCACGCGGCAGGCTTCATTTTATCCGCACGGATGGGGAAATCAATCCGAAGCTGCAAAACAATTCTTCCGTTAAAAGCTGCGACTGGCAGGATGTGCTGTCAGCAAGCGACCGCAGGGGAATCGCTTTTTTCCAAACGCTGAATGTTTTGAATAAAAAAGCGGGAAACCCGCTGCCGATTGCGCGGTTTTGGAAACGCTATTCCGATTTCTTAACGAAGAAATCGGTCCTGTTTTTCAGCAGGTACGAATCGGTGGAAACGTCAAGGCTTCACGGCCACATTCTGTCCTCGCTTCTCGGGAAACCGAATACCGTCATTGATAATTCATACGGGAAAAACGCCAACTATTATTACACCTGGATGCACGAAGCGCCGGATGTCCGTCTGATCGGGGAAACCGCCGGCACGAAGGAAAACCTTCCGCTGTGAATGAGCGGAAGGTTTATTTTGTTTCTCCGCGTTTTACTTTGTTGTACGCCTCATCCAAATGCTGAATTCTTTTGAGCACAACCGAGTTTTTCGTCAGCTGATCCTGAACAAGGGTTGAGACGACGGAGCGGTAATAGCTGTTCATCGCATGAATTCGGTCTTCATTCGGATTCATTTCAATGTGCTGTGTAAAGTTTTCAATAAAATAAGGAACAGAAAAAAGTTCTGACATCTATAAAGCAACTCCTTTTAATAAGTATATACGGTATGAAACCAATCATGTACAATGAAAAAAGGGGAGTGAGCATGATGGATATCAAACTTCAGCAAACACAAATGTTAAAGCCTCAATTAACGCAAGAGCTTAAACAGGCTATCACATTACTCGGATACAATTCCGCGGAACTGGCCGGATATATTGATGAGCTCTCACTGGAAAACCCTCTGATTGAACGAAAGGAAACAGACACGCCGCCACTATCTTACCATAAAACAAGTAAAAACAGGATGAAAGAACGGGACGGAAGCCAGCAGATCAGACATACCCGCAAAACGCTGCAGGATTCGCTCAAACAGCAAGCCTTAGATATGAAGCTGTCCGATGACGAGAAAAAAATTTTCAATTATCTGATACATTCATTGGACTCAAACGGATATTTAAAAGAGGACATACCAGCTGCCGCCGACCATGTATCCGCTTCACAAGAGGAGACGGAAGCGGTTCTGAAAAAGCTTCAATCCCTTGAGCCCGCGGGAATCGGCGCCCGGTCTTTGCAGGAATGCATCCTTCTTCAGCTCCGCCGTCTTCCCGAGCGGAACGAACAGGCGGAATGGATTGCCGACGCCTATTTTGAGCTATTTGCAAGAAAGAACTGGAAAGCGCTTACACTAAAAACGGGCATTCCGCTTAAAGACATTCAGGACATCGCTGACATGATCAGCGCCCTTGATCCGAGGCCGGGGCTCCGTTATGCGCATGAGGAGCCGGGTTTTTACGTGGAACCGGATATTTTCATCACAGTGAAAAACGGCATCATTCAAGCGCAGCTCAACAGCCGTTCGTTTCCTGACATCCAGCTTCATACCCATTATCAGCCGCTCTTGTCAGCTGCCGGGTGCCGTGACACGAAAAATTATCTGTCGGCAAAATATCAGGAGTGGCGCTGGCTGAACCGGGCTTTGTCGCAAAGAAAACAAACGATCACGAGAATTATCGGCGTCCTGACTGAACGGCAGGAATCCTTTTTTCTCACAGGAAAAAGCGGAATGCAGCCGCTGACCTTAAGAGAGGTGGCGGAAACGCTGGAGCTCCACGAATCAACGATCAGCCGGGCCATCAAAGGGAAGTACGTTCAGACGCCGTACGGACTGTATGAAATGAAAACATTTTTCTCGGCGAAAGCTGAATCGTCGGGGGACGGCGGCGCCTCCAATTATGCCGTAAAAGCGCATCTGGAGGCATTGGTCGGTAAAGAAGATAAAAAGAAACCTTTTTCAGATCAAAAGCTTGCCGATCTGCTGCATGAACAATATGACATCCGAATCTCAAGGCGCACCGTCGCCAAATACCGTGACCAATTAAATATTCCGCCGTCATCGGCGAGAAAACGGTACAGCTGAAACCTCCCCGAGCCAAACCCCGGGGAGGTTCTCCGTGTTACGGGATCATCCATGAAAACAGATGATGCTGTAAAAATGTAATGAGACAGACGAGCAGAAGCAAAAACAGACTGTGCTTAATCGTAAAACGGAAAAGGTCGGCCTCCTTGCCCGCCAGACCGACAGCGGCACAGGCAACCGCAATGGATTGCGGAGAAATCATTTTTCCGGTGACACCGCCTGATGAATTGGCGGCAACGGAGAGAACCGGGTCCATCCCGACAGAGAGCGCCGTCACCTTTTGCAATCCGCCGAACAACAGATTGGCCGACGTATCAGAGCCGGTAATAAATACGCCGAGCCAGCCGAGCACCGGCGAAAAAAAGGTAAACATCGCGCCCGTCATGGCAAGCGCAAGACCGAGTGTCGTGCTCATGCCGGAAGCATTCGTCACATAAGCAAAGCCGACAACAGAAACAATGGTCACGACCGGAAGCGTTAACTCTTTCACCGTTTCTATAAACGCTTCGCCCCATGTCTTCCACGACATGCCGAGGGCGAACTTGGAGATGACGGCGGCAATCAGAATCGCCGTCCCCGCTGAACCGAAAAGCTCAAGTTTGTACACGGCTTCAATCGGCGTGCCGTCCGCCTGAAGAATCTGCTGATTTACAAATGGGACGGGAGGCGTGAAGGTCAATGCACGCCCGGCTGCATTCAGCCAGGAAAGCCACATTGACGTTCCTTCATAATGACCGGTTAAGGCAGCCTTCACGCCGGGAATCCCCCAGACGGATATCATGGCCGTCAGAAGAAGGAAAGGAGACCACGCTTTAAACACCGCGGCGCCCCCGTACTTGATCTGCGTCCGGTCAGCGGCCGCTGCTGATTCCCGTTCTGCCGCGAAACGAAAGGCCGTTTTCGGTTTCCAAAATTTCAAAAACAGAGCGAGCGCGGCCATGGAAACTAGCGCCGACAGCACATCCGGAAGCTCAGGCCCTAAAAAATTCGAGCTTGCGTACTGCACGGCCGCAAAGGAGATGCCGGAAACAAGAATGGCCGGCCATATCTCAAAAGCCTTTTTAAACCCGCTCATCAAAATGATTAAGTACAGCGGAATAAAGACGGATAAAAACGGAAGCTGCCGGCCGACCATTTGAGAAATTTCCATTGCCGGTATCCCGGTCGGACCTTCGACGGCGGTAATCGGAATGCCGATCGCGCCGAAGGCAACGGGCGCCGTATTGGCAATCAGGCAAATTCCCGCCGCATACAGCGGCTGAAAACCAAGTCCGACGAGCAAAGCGGCCGAGATCGCGACGGGAGCGCCGAAACCGGCGGCGCCTTCTAAAAACGCCCCGAATGAAAAGGCGATGAGCAGCGCCTGCAAACGCCGGTCATCTGTAATTGAGAGCACCGAACTCCGGATAATCTCAAACTGTCCTGTTTTCACGGTGATTTTATACAGAAAGACCGATGTGACGATAATCCAGCCGATCGGAAGCAGCCCGTATACCGCTCCCTGAGAAGCGGACATCACCGCTTTTTCCGCCGGCATGCCGTAAACAAATACAGCGATTAAAAGTGAAACGGCTAACGTTAAAAGCCCCGCGATGTACCCCTTCATCCGTTTCACCGCAAGCGCCCAAAAAAAGAAGATAATCGGCACGAGCGCGCAAGCTGCCGATAAAAGCAAATTTCCCCCTAAAGGAGCGTACCCCTGTGTCCATTGCATCCCTAAAAAACCCCTCCTTATGTCATGTAAGCGATTACTTTTTATGATAAGGTCATCTGATGACCGGGTTAATTAGCATTATATTTTGAAAGTTTTGAAAGTACAATACTTTTCTTGAACAAATTGTCTGAACCTGTCGGCAATACAAAAAAAGAAGTATAATAGACGATAAACATCAAGATTCACAAGTGACGGGGTGATCGCGTTGAAATATAAACAAATTAAAACGAAAAAAATCTACGAGGAAGTCGCTGACGCATTGCTGGAGAAGATAAAAGCGGGCGAGCTTAAGCCGGGTGAAAAGCTTGATTCCGTTCAGGCGCTTTCTGAGAGTTTTCAGGTCAGCCGCTCGGCGGTCAGAGAAGCGCTGTCGGCTTTGAAAGCGATGGGGCTCGTCGACATGAAGCAGGGAGAAGGCACATACATAAGAGAATTTGAGCCGTCTCATGTTTCCCAGCCGCTTTCTTCCGCCCTTTTGATGAAAAAAGAGGACGTCAAACAGCTGCTCGAAGTCAGAAAGCTGCTTGAACTCGGCGTCGCCGCCATGGCCGCTGAAAAACGCACCGAAGACGATTTACAAAAAATCCGCCAAGCTCTCCTGGAGATGAAAGACATTGACGGAGACGAAGAATTGGGCGAAAAAGCGGATTTCTCCTTTCACATGGCGCTGGCGGAAGCATCACAAAACGGGCTGCTCAAGCATCTCATGAATCATGTCTCCGCGCTCCTTTTGGAAACAATGAGAGAAACGAGAAAAATTTGGCTGTTTTCTAAACGAACGAGCGTGCAGCGATTGTATGAAGAGCATGAACGCATTTACAGTGCCGTCGCCGCCAAAGACGCGGATGAAGCGGAAGCCGCGATGACCGCGCACCTGACGAATGTGGAAGACGTGCTGGGGGCTTATTTTGAAGAAAATGTATAGAAGCTGACTTGTGAAAGGGGATAACATCACATGCAGGCCGAATCTTTTTTTTCTGACCATGTAAAGAAAGCTCTGACAAACGATCCTCCAGGGGAATGGATGCCGGCAGTTCCGAAAGCGTGCATCCCCCTGCATTCCGGCTATCCCGATCCCGCACTCGTTCCTGATAAGGAACTGAAAGAAGCCGCCGCCCGCCTTCTGGATGAGGAGCGCGATCTGCCGCTGCATTATATGGGAAGCCCGAGGACGGCCGTTTTAAAAAAGCAGATTCAAGAACGGTTAGCCATCCGCGGCATTCACTGTCGGGACGATGAGCTGCTCGTGACGTCAGGCGCCTGTCAGGCGATAGATCTGGCTGCACGGGTTTTCCTCGATGAACAAACCGCCGCTGCCGTTGAAGCTCCGGTCTACATGGAAGCGCTCGAGATTTTTAAAAATTATACACCGCATATCATGAGCATTCCGACAGATCAAGAGGGCCTGCAAACAGAAACATTAGCGTTCATGCTTGAGGAAAGAAAACGAAAAGGGCTTCTGCTTCCCCGTCTTCTCTACACGATACCCGCTTTTCAGAATCCTGCGGGAACCGTAATGTCAGCGAAGCGGAGAACCCGCCTGCTTCAGCTTGCCGAAACGTATGATTTTCTCATCTTGGAGGATGATGCATACGGCGAGCTCGGATTCACCGATATTCCGCCGCCCTTGAAAGCCATGGATCAAAACGGCCGGGTGCTGTACGCCGGTTCATTATCAAAAGTCATCGCCCCGGGTATGAGGATCGGCTGGATTGCAGGGGACGCCGCATTCATCACGGCATTGTCATGGTTAAAAAAAGACTTAGGCCACCCGTTTTCCCAAGCGGTGACCGCCGTCTATCTGGAACAAACGAATGTTGAAAAACGGCTCACCGCCTTGCGGGAAGCATATCAAAGCAAACGTGACGTTTTGCTCGCCGCATCAGCGCGATATCTTCCGGAATCCGCATCCTGGCACGTGCCTGAAGGCGGTTACTTTGTATGGGTGAAAGCGCCGGGAGCGGATACATCCGCAATGCTGGCGAGGGCTCTTTCTCACGGCGTTTCCTATGTCCCCGGTAAATATTTTTTTCTGCATCAGGAAGACGGTGCGGAATATCTTCGCCTGTCGTTCAGTTATGCCGGTAAAGCCGCGATAAAAGAGGGTGTGCAAAAACTGGGACGTCTGCTGGAAAACGGGATGTAGAGCAGCTTGAGGAGCTTTCGGGCTTCTCTTTTTTTGTCCCCTTCAGCGCATCGGACGAAAGGATTTTTCAGAAAAACCTTCCAATCCATATTCAGAATAGTGTAGGATATTCATAGAGCTTTCCTAAAAACAGGTCATCAGATGACCGGATCACATATTGAGGATGAAAGAGGGGTTCATCATGAAAGTCTCATTATTTGTCACGTGCCTTGTGGATATGTTCCAGACCAATGTCGGAAAGGCGACGGTTGAGGTGCTGGAACGGCTCGGGTGTGAGGTGGATTTTCCCGAGGGGCAGATTTGCTGCGGGCAGCCCGCATACAACAGCGGGTATGTGACGGATGCGAAAAAAGCGATGAAGCGGATGATTGCCGCATTTGAAGAAGCGGAGTACGTCGTCAGTCCGTCAGGTTCCTGTACGACGATGTTCCGTGAATATCCGCATCTGTTTCAGGACGATCCGAAGTGGGCGGCAAAAGCGCAGCAGCTTGCGGACAAAACATATGAGTTAACAGATTTTATCGTCAACGTTCTCGGGGTGGAGGATGTCGGGGCGGTGCTGCATAAAAAAGCGACAGTCCATACATCGTGCCACATGACGAGGCTGCTCGGCGTGTCGGAGGAGCCGATGAAGCTTTTGCGCCATGTCAAGGGGCTCGAGCTGACCGCGCTTCCCGGAAAGCACCAATGCTGCGGATTCGGAGGAACATTTTCTGTGAAAATGGCTCAAATCTCTGAACAAATGGTGGATGAGAAGGTCGCCTGCGTGGAAGACACGGAGGCCGAAGTGCTGATCGGGGCGGATTGCGGCTGTCTGATGAATATCGGCGGGCGTCTTGACCGTAAGGATAAAAACGTCAGAGTCATGCACATCGCCGAAGTGCTGAACAGCAGATAACACGAGAAACAACAAGGGGGGAAAATCATGGCGATGAAAATCGGTACCGCCGCTTTTAAAGAGCGGGTATCAGAAGGAATAGATAATGAGTTTATGAGAGGAGCCGTCTCCGGAGCGCAGGAACGGCTCAGGACAAGAAGGCTGCAGGCGGCCGAAGAATTGGGAAACTGGGAGGATTGGCGTTCACATGCGGAAGAAATCAGACAGCATGTGCTGGACAATCTTGATTTCTATTTGGAACAGCTCGCCGAAAATGTCGCCAACAGAGGCGGACACGTCTTTTTCGCCGAAACGGCGGAAGAAGCGTCCTCCTATATCCGCGATGTCATCCGGCAGAAAAACGCCAAAAAAATCGTGAAATCCAAATCCATGGTGACAGAAGAAATCAATATGAACGAAGTGCTTGAGGAAGAGGGCTGTGAAGTCACAGAAACGGATCTCGGCGAATACATTCTCCAGATTGACGATCACGATCCGCCGTCACATATCGTTGCTCCCGCTCTTCATAAAAACAAAGAGCAGATCCGTGACGTGTTTAAAGAGAGACTCGAATACAAACAGACGGAAAAACCGGAAGAGCTCGTCATGCACGCGCGCAGCGTTCTCCGGAAAAAATTTCTCGAAGCGGATGTCGGCATTACAGGCTGCAACTTTGCGATCGCGGATACCGGATCGGTCAGTCTCGTGACGAACGAAGGAAACGGCCGCCTTGTGTCCGCGCTGCCGAAGACGCAGATCACCGTGATGGGAATGGAGCGGATCGTTCCGTCATTTTCTGAGTTTGAAGTGCTTGTCAGCATGCTGACGAGAAGCGCGGTCGGCCAGCGGCTTACAAGTTACATTACGGCGCTGACGGGTCCCCGGCAGCAAGGAGAAGCGGACGGGCCTGAGGAATTCCACCTCGTGGTTGTGGACAACGGGCGTTCCCGCATACTCGGCACGGAATTTCAATCAGTGCTGCAATGTATCCGCTGCGCCGCCTGCATCAACGTCTGTCCCGTGTACCGGCATGTCGGCGGACACTCGTACGGGTCCATCTATTCGGGTCCGATCGGCGCCGTCTTATCGCCTCTTCTCGGCGGATATGACGAATACAAGGAGCTCCCGTACGCATCTTCCTTATGCGCGGCCTGTACGGAAGCATGTCCCGTTAAAATTCCGCTGCACGAGCTGCTGCTCAAGCATCGGCAGAACATCGTGGAAAAAGAGGGCAAAGCGCCGATCAGCGAAAAACTGGCGATGAAAGCCTTCGGGCTCGGCTCGTCATCCCCGTCCCTTTATAAAATGGGATCGAAATGGGCGCCTGCCGCCATGACGCCGTTTACGGAAGATGACAAAATATCAAAAGGGCCGGGGCCGTTAAAAGAATGGACGGCAATACGGGACTTCCCGGCGCCGCATAAATCGAGATTCAGAGATTGGTTTAAAGACCGGGAAAAACAAAAGGGGGAAGAATGATGATGAAAGGGACGGTTACACATCAGGAATCCTTTTTAAACCGGATCGCCGAACGTCTGGGCAGAGAGCGCAGGAAATCAGGCGTGTCCCTGCCTGAATGGAAATATCAGCCTCAATATCAAACGCATGCGGGCTGTACGGAAGACGATCTTGTCACGATGCTGAAAGACCACTGCGTCAACATTCATACCGAACTGATCGAAACGGATGCAGCCGGGCTTTACGACGCTTTGCGCACGCAGGTGAACCGCTTTGAAGGAGGGCCTGTCATCATTCCGAAGGACAGCCGGTTTGAAACGTACGGCTTGCAGACCCTTATGACAGAAGAGTGGCCGGATGAAGGGGTTCCCGTTTGGGAATGGGACGCGGAACAAGGAGCGAAAAATATTGAAAAAGCGGAACAAGCGAATGTGGGCATCACATTCAGCGAGATCATGCTTGCGGAATCAGCCACCGTTGTTTTGTATGCGTCAGAGCATGCCGGCCGTTCTGTCAGCCTGCTTCCGACCACCTATATCGCAATCATCCCGAAATCTTCCATTGTGCCGAGAATGACACAGGCCAGCGATATACTGAAACAGCAGATCAGAGACGGCGTCACCGTTCCTTCCTGCATTAACTATATTACTGGACCGAGCAACTCGGCCGATATCGAAATGGATTTGGTTGTCGGCGTCCACGGACCCGTTAAAGCCGCTTATATCCTCGTGAATGACCGATAAAAAAACAAACCCCGGTTTGCGGCCGGGGTTTGTTTTTATATAAACGCGTTAATGATCATGATAAAACAGATCGCACTGACAGAAATAATCGTTTCCATCGCCGTCCATGTCAGGAACGTTTCTTTTACCGTCATTCCGAAATACTCTTTAATGAGCCAGAAACCGGAGTCATTGACATGTGACAGAATCAAAGAGCCCGCTCCCGTTGCCAATACGAGAAGCTCACTGCTGACGCCCGGCATGACAGATGCAATCGGTGCAACAATGCCGGCCGCCGTCATCATGGCGACAGTCGCTGAACCCGTGGCGACACGGATGACCGCCGCGATCGTCCAGCTTAAAAGAACGGGAGAGAAGCTTGAATGCTTCGCCATGTCAGCGATATACGTGCCGACGCCTGAATCAATCAGGACGTTGTTAAAAGCGCCGCCGGCTCCGATCACAAGCAGAATGGAAGCAATCGGTCCCAGACAGTCATTGCTGAATTTTAAAATGCTTTCTCTGTCAAAGCCCTGATAAAAACCAAGGCTGAAAAAGGAGTAAACCGTGGCGATCAAAAGCGCCGTGACAGGGTCGCCGATAAATTTAAAAGTTTCATAGAGCGTGCTTTTTTCCGGAAGCGCAATTTCGGCAAGCGTTGCCATAAGCATCAGGATCACCGGTACCAATATCGTAAACAATGTATTTGCGAATCCCGGAAGCTTGCGTTTTTCATTCCGTTCAATAAATTGTTTTTTCAACAGTTCGGGAACGGGTTTATGAATGCGCTTACCAATCCATTTTCCGTAAAGCGGCCCCGCGATGATGGCAGTCGGAATCCCAACGATTAAAGAAAACAAAATCGTTTTTCCGACATTGGCGTGATAAATGCCGACAGCCGCCATCGCCGCCGGGTGGGGCGGAACCAATCCGTGCACGACGGAAAGTCCCGCAAGGAGCGGAATCCCGATCGTCACTAATGAAACCCCGGTTTCAATCGCAATCGTAAACAAAAGCGGCACGAGCAGGACGAAGCCGACCTGGAAAAAGACCGGGATGCCGACGATAAAAGCGACGGCCATCATCGCCCAATGTACTTTCTTTTTGCCGAATCGGCCGATCAGGGTGTGGGCGATCCGTTCCGCACCGCCTGATTCAGCCATCATTTTTCCGAGCATCGTACCGAGGGCCAGCACGATCGCAAGCAGCGACAGCGTATTGCCGAGCCCGGTTTTCATCGAAGCGATAATGTCCGGCAGATTCATGCCCGTTGCGAAACCGACAAGGATGGATGTAATCAAAAGACTGATAAACGGATTTAATTTAGCGACCGTAATCAATAAGAGTAAAACGATAATAGCGGCAATGACAATAAACAGTAACATGACCTTTTCACCCTTTCAAAGAAGAATTAACGGCTTTGTTTGAGCTGAAATTCACTGATGACGTCAAATTCATCTTTGAGCTTGTCATACAGCCGCTCGTATAAGTAAAACAGCTCAATATATGTTTCGCTGTTTTTGACGTTCGGTTCATGGCGGTGAGAAATTCTGATCCAGTCCTGAACATCCTCGATCCGTTCCATTTCGCCAAGGCTGTGCAAAGCGAGAACGGCCGCTCCGAGCGCCGAGGCTTCGTAACTTTCCGGAACGAGGACTTCCCGTCCCATCGTATCGGACAAAATCTGCCTCCACAGCGGCGATCTCGCAAATCCTCCCGAAGCCCGCACGTCTTTTGCGGGGCCCGCCAAATCTCTCAGTGCGACACCGATTGAAAAGACGCTCATGATGACGCCTTCCAGCACCGCTCTGATAAAATGCTCCCGTTTATGGCGGAGGCTGATGCCGAAAAACGTTCCGCGGGCATTCGGATTCCAAAACGGCGCGCGCTCCCCTGATAAAAACGGCAGAAACAGCAATCCCTCAGAGCCTGCGGGCACTTTATCAGCGATATCAATCATTAAATCATACGGATCAATGCCGAGCCGCTTCGCCGTTTCGACTTCCGGAGAAGCGAATTCGTCTCGAAGCCAGCGCAGCATAATGCCTCCGTTATTCGTCGGGCCTCCGATGACCCAATGCTTGTCAGTCAGCGCGTAACAGAATGTCCGCGCTTTTTCATCCGTAATCGGCGCATCCGTCACCGAACGCACGGCTCCGCTTGTTCCGATCGTAACGGCCACTTCGCTTTTGCCGATCGCGCCGACTCCAAGGTTGGCGAGCACGCCGTCATTTGCGCCGATAATAAACGGTGTATCCGCATGAATGCCCATCCGTGCAGCGATTTCCGGCGCAAGGCCGCGCAGCTGATGAGTGGTCGGCACGATGTCCGACAGCTGATCTTCCCGGATTCCGGCAATCCGGAGCGCTTCTTCATCCCAGGAAAGCGTATCTAAACGGAACAGCCCCGTTGCCGAAGCGATCGAATAATCGACGACATAAGTTCCGAAAAACTCGTGCAGAATATATTCTTTAATACTGATGAATTTGGCGCTTTTCGCGAATGTCTCCTTGTCCTGTTCTTTCATCCACACAATTTTGGAAAGCGGAGACATCGGGTGAATCGGCGTACCCGTTCTTTTATAAATATCAAAACCGTTCATCTCTTTTAAAATCCGTTTTGATTGCTCGGCGCTGCGGTTGTCCGCCCAAATGATGCTTTTGGTCAGCAGGCCGCCGTTTTGATCGACAGCTATCAATGAGTGCATGGCGGTGCTGATGCCGATTGCAAGCAGATTGTCAGGGCTCAGTCCGGCCTTTGTGACGGCGCCCCTGATGCTTCCGATAACAGCTTCCAAAATGTGCTCAGGATCCTGCTCGGCCCATGCCGGCTTTGGCTGTATCAAATCATAGTGAACCGAATGCTTGGCTAACACTTTGCCTCTTGGTCCGAACAGAACGGCTTTCGTACTGGTCGTGCCGATATCCAGACCGATAACAGCTTGGGTTTCCTTCATAATATATCCCGCCTAATCTGATTGAATAATAAGATAGATTGATAATGTATGCCCTTACAAAGTCAATTATAGGAATAATTTTTTTATAAATCAACGATGAAGAAGAAAATTTTTTTCATAAAATTGCCTCAATTCCCGCTGTATCGGCATTTTCTCTTTTGAAAAATATATATTACAAACGTTTGTGCGCGATCATTTTTCTGATTTGCTGCAAGTTGGCGAGCGTTTTCTCCTGCCGCAGCCGGGCCGTGGCGAAATACAGTGTATCAATGACCGACAGCTGGGCAAGCCTTGCGGACATTGCTTCCGTTCTGAAAGCCGTCTCCCTTGTTGATGTATACAGCACCACGTCGGAAATCTGGGTGAGCGGCGACTTTTGGTAGCTTGTAATGCCGATCGTGCCGGCGCCGAGCGATTTGGCCGTTTTCACCGCGTCGAGCACGTCCTTGTTGCTTCCCGAATGAGAAATGCCGATGACTGCGCTTTCGGGACCGAGAAGACCCGCCGACATCGCCTGAAAGTGAGAATCCGTGTGCGCGATGCAATTTATACCCGTACGCATAAATTTATGATACGCGTCAGTGGCGATCAGCCCGGAACCGCCGTTTCCGTAAAATTCAATTCTGTCTGCTCGGTGGATCATTTCTACCGCTTTTTCAACGTCGGCCGGATCTAATAATTGAAAGGTATCTGTCAGACCGGAAATGTTTGTACGGAAAACTTTCCGGATGATGACTTCGATATCATCGTCGGGGCTCATTTCTTCATGAATGTGCTGCACCGGCTCCTGAACGATCTCCTGAGCAAGCGCGATTTTTAAATCCTGATAGCCGGAAAAACCGAGCCGTTTGCACAGCCTGAAAATTGTCGCTTCAGAGCTTTTCGTTTTTTCCGCCAGCTGAATGATGGAAAGGTGAACCACGTCTTTCGGTTCCTTCACGATATGGTCTGCAATCGCTCTCAATTTTGGCGACAAACCTTTGCTGGCCGCCTGAATCTTCCCGATGCTGCTTGAATTCACAGGGGTCATGCTATAACCTCCCTACTCGAATGTAAACGCATACTTTTATGATAAAGCAAGTTTCAATATAAGGAAAACAGAATTTTAAAATTGTTTTTTCAATTTGGCGTATAAAAAAAGAGAAAAAGCCGCCGATGATAGAAAGTGAGGAGGCATCTGGATGAAAAAAGCATGGATTCTCGTCATATCATTCGGCATTGCGCTTGCGCTGTTTTTATACGCAAACACAAAGGTGAAAGCGGAAAGCGCGGCGCCCGGAAAGCAAAGCCATGTGTCCGGATTTCAGCTGAGACTTTCGAATGACCGGGAAGGACAATAGACGGCAAAAATTAGTATTGACTTTGAAAATAGAAGACTGTATATTATGTTACTATATTCAGAAAATAAAAACTCAAGAGATTCATTTAACATAAAACACTGTGAACGGGAGCAGTAAAAGAATCCAATCAGAAAAAGAGAGCCGCGGGTTGGTGCAACGCGGACTGATTGTTCTTTGAACTCGCCCGGAAGTGGCAGGGCGGAACGGAATTATCGGAATATTCCCTATGTCCTAACGGCTGACCTTCGTTAAAAGGTTTTTAAGCTGGATTCCGGATATTCGGGATCAACAAGAGTGGTACCGCGGCTGCCTGAGGCACGCCGTCTCTTTTCTAAAAAGAGGCGGCGTGCTTTTTTATGTGATGAACACTTTTTGCGAGAGGGCGTGTGATAGATGGAAAAGGACAAGCAAACGTTAAAACGGACGATGTCGTCCAGACACATTATGATGATGGCGCTTGGAGGCGCAATCGGGGCCGGGCTCTTTAAAGGCAGCAGCACGGCGATTGATGAAGCGGGGCCGTCCGTGCTGCTGGCCTACCTCCTCGGCGGAATCATTCTGCTGTTTATTATGCAGGGGCTGGCCGAAATGGCTGTCAGAAACAAACATGCAAGGACGTTCCGTGATTTGGTTCAGCAGTCTCTCGGGTCGTACGCTGCATACTTTTTAGACTGGATCTATTGGAAAATGTGGGTGCTCAATATTGCCGCGGAGGCGGTCGTAGCCGCCATTTTCATTCAATATTGGCTGCCGGAATGTCCGATATGGATACTGGCTCTGATCATTTCCATTGTGGTGACGGTCGTAAACATGCTTTCTGTGAAACTGTTTGCCGAGACGGAGTACTGGCTCGCGCTCATTAAAATTACAGTGATTGTCATCTTTATTTTATGCGGGATTCTGCTATTATTTTTCTCATTCGGCAATCACACGGCGCCGGGGCTGTCTCATTTAACGGATCACGGAGGGTTTTTCCCGCATGGAGCGGGGGGTGTCATTACGGCGATGCTCGTCGTGATCTACTCATACGGCGGAACGGAAATCATCGGCGTCACGCTGGCGGAGACAAAAAACCCCGAAAAGGTGATCCCGAAAGCTGTCCGAAGCACGTTAACGCGGATTGTCGCTTTTTACTTGCTGCCGTTTTTCATCATCGTCAGCCTGATTCCTTGGAATCAAGTTAACAGCGTTCCCGAAAGCCCGTTTGTCATAGTATTTAAGATGATCGGAATTCCGGGTGCCGACCATATTATGAATGCCGTCATTCTTCTTGCGATTATCTCGTCTATGAACTCGGGACTGTACGGGTCATCCCGCGTCTTGTTTACGCAGGCTTCTGACGGCCGGCTGCCGAAAATCTTTTCAAAACTATCGAAGAAAAAGGTTCCCGTTTATGCGATTCTGACTTGTACGTCATTTTTATATGTAGGCGTCCTGATTTCTTTATTCGCAGGAAGCCAGACATTTAATTATTTGATGGGTTCCCTCGGCTATACCGTGCTGTTCATCTGGCTGATTATCGGATTCGCCCATTTGAAATCAAGAAAACATTCAACAGAACAGCCGGCTTATTACGTCAAATGGTTCCCGTATACGACATGGTTCGCGGTGCTTGCGCTTTTGGCCATCCTGATCGGCGTAATTGCCACGACATCCATCGTCATCACATGCATCACCGCGGCTATCTATCTGCTCATTACGGCTGCGTATCTCGTGAAAGGGAGACGTCAATAAATAAAAAAACTCTTGCCCCGCGGCAAGAGTTTTTTTAATGAACGGCCTTTTTTTCTGCGGCCAGAGCAGGTGTTTTCAGTTTTTTCGGTGTTATATTCACAAAACAAATGCTTGTGACGATCAGAAGCAGTCCGGCTAAAAGGCTGACGGTCAGCGGCTCATGCAGGAATATCGAGCTGACGACAATGGATATGAGCGGGATCAGGAAGGTGTAAGAGGCAACCTTGCTTGCTTCCCCTGAACCGACAAGCGTAAAAAAGGCGAGCCAGCCGAGCGCGATAACAAAAACTGAAATGAACAGAAGGCTGAGAATGAACGGAGCTTTCCATTGAATCGCTGAAAAGCTTTCTGAAAAATGGCCGGAGCTGACAAGCAGCACGCCGCCGATCAGAAGCTGAAGAGCGACCATCCAGATAGAGTCCGCCCGTCCGCCCGTTCTTTTCACATATACCGTGCCGAGCGCCCAGCTGACCGCGGAGCCTAAGGCCAAAAGAATGCCGGCGATGGAAATATGGCCTCCGAAACCGGCTGCGCTGATGACGGCGACACCGGCAAAGCCCAGAATAAGACCGGCTATTTTTAAAGGATACATCGATTCCCCGAGCCACAGCCAAGAAAAAACGCCCATTAACACCGGCTGGAAAAACACGATGGCTGAAAATAAGCCGGCAGGCAGGTAATTCAAGCCGACCGTTTGCAGGCCGTAAAATAAAGTAATATTTAAAATGGCAGAAATAAGATAGATCGGCCACGTTTCTTTAAAACGCAGCTTTTTAAAACGGGGCAGCGCCACCATTAATAATAGAAGTCCGCCGATCAGCGTGCGGATTCCGGCAAACAGAAGAGGCGGCGAATAGGCAAGCGCGGCTTTTGTCAGCGGCCAGTTAATTCCCCACACCGTGACTAGAAACGCCAGCATAAGAGCCGTCTGTATTTTCGAAAGCTGTTTCACGTCGTTCACTCCTTGTAGAACAATTCCATCATATGATACGGTAATCAGTAAGATAAATAAAATGAATCTTTTTTATAAGGAGCATAAGTAAAACGTTATGACGATTACACAACTGCGGGTTTTTGTTCAAATCGCTGAAACGGGAAGCTTTACAAAAGCGGGGCAGGCGCTGAATATGACGCAGCCCGCTGTCAGCCATGCCATCTCTGCGCTTGAGTCAGAGCTCGGCATCAAGCTGATCATCCGCGAGCGCCGCAACGGCGTAAGGCTCACGGACACGGGCGGAAAAATTCTCGTCCATATCAGAGAGGTGCTCAAAGGCATAGAAAAAGCCGAGCAGCTGGCGGCCGCGGAAAGAGGGCTTGAACAGGGAACGATTCACATCGGCACATTTCCGGCCGCTTCCGCTTATTTCATTCCAAAGCTGATCAGCGTGTTTAAAAAACGGTATCCGAAGCTTGAGTTGGTGCTTCATGAAGGAACGGTTAACGAAGTAAAGGAATGGCTCCGCTCCCGGGTAATAGATGTGGGTATCACTCTTTTTCCTACGGAAGACATGGAATATCTGCCGCTGAAAAAAGATAAAATGGCCGTCGTGCTTAGAAATGATCATCCGCTTTGCAGCTGTGAGTCAATCACTCTGAAAGATCTTGACCGCCAGCCGATGATCATCTGTGACGGAGGATACGAATCACCGTTTATTGATATGTTTAAGGAGGCAGGATCTGTGCTGACTGCCGCATTCACTGTTTACAACGTCAATACGTCCATCAGCATGATCAAAGAGGGGCTGGGAATTGCGATATTATCACAAATGTCTATGTCGGGAATATCGCTGCCGGAAAATGTCGTGACAAGAGAACTCAATCAGGCGGTGTACCGAGATGTTCTGCTTGCCGTTCCTTCTATAAAGGAGGCTTCATTGGCCGCAAAACTTTTTATTCAAATCGCGCAGGAACTCACAAAGAACGAATAAAAAAAGACCCTAATCATCATAGGGCCCTGAATCTTATCGGTTAATTTTAAAAGAGTTTGTCGTATTGACGAGTTTTGAACCGCTGAACGTGGCTTTGACACGATAATAACCTGTCTTGCATCCTTTTAAAGAGAATGACTTAGTCACCCTTACTGAGAAAGAAAAGGTTGTTTTTTTACAAGTCGTCCATTTCTTTCCGGACTTTCGCTGTAAGTATAGGTTTCCTTTAAAAGTTCGATCTGACGGATACGCTGTACTGAGAGTAAAATCGACACTTTTCGCTTTTTTCGTGTAGTAGGAGGCATCGGTAAATCCGCTTACATTTAAATGCTGCTGAGTGCCGGAGTAAAAGTCTGCGGCATATGCCTTATCGGTGTTTCCTGTAAAGAAGATTGCTGCCAGTAAAGCTGTTGTGAGTGCCATTAAGATTTTTTTACGCATATAGACTATGACTTCCTTCCTATTCAATATCATACATATCTTAACATTATTGGGTCTGTTCTTTCAACGATAGGTTTTCACTTTTATAGGATGAAAAGCTCATCATATCTGAATGTAATAGATTCATTCATAAAGAGTTCACTAGTGACGACCGCTGACTGATTGTTCGAAGATCATCGAATCAAATTGTTTAACTCACGGGAAAAGCTGTGGTAAGGTGTGTGGTAGAGACCTTGTTTAAGATCTGCTTACACTAAACCGCAAAGGAGAAAACGATGGCTGAACATACATTGAAAGATACTGCGTTTTCCGTATTGAATTTATCGCCGGTCGTACAGGGGGGAACGGTTGCTGAATCGTTCCGCAACAGCATGGATTTAGCGCGCCGCGCCGAGGAGTGGGGCTATAACCGCTATTGGCTGGCGGAGCATCATAATATAGAAGGAGTTGCCAGCTCGGCAACGTCAGTGCTGATCGGCCACATCGCCGGCGGCACAAAAAAAATCCGCGTCGGTTCTGGGGGTATTATGCTGCCGAATCATTCTTCACTTGTGATCGCGGAGCAATTCGGAACCCTTGAAACGTTATATCCGGGGCGGATTGACCTGGGGCTCGGACGCGCGCCGGGGACCGACCAATTAACGGCGAGAGCCTTACGAAGAAACATAAACAGCGGGGAAGATTTTCCGGAACAGCTTGAAGAATTGAGAAATTACTTCAAACCGACAGGCAATGTGCGCAATCAAGTCCGCGCCATTCCGGGCGAAGGGCTGGACGTGCCGATCTGGCTTCTGGGCTCAAGCGGCTTCAGCGCGCGTCTTGCGGGAGAGCTCGGGCTTCCGTTCGCCTTTGCGGCTCACTTCTCACCGAAAAACACCGTGCCCGCCCTTGAGCTGTACCGCAGCTCCTTCCGTCCGTCAGACGTACTGGATAACCCGTACGCGATGGTCGGCGTCACCGTCATTGCCGCCGATACGGATGAAAAGGCGGAGCATCTGGCAACATCGCATTATCAAAGATTTTTAGACCTCGTCCGCGGCACGCCGAACCAGCTGAAGCCTCCTGTTGAAGACATGGATCAAATCTGGTCGCCGTATGAAAAAGCGATGGTCAATGAACAGCTCAGTTCAACGATCGTCGGCGGACCGGAGCGTGTGAAGGAAAAGCTGGAAAGCTTCATTCGGACAACACAGGCGGATGAAATCATGGTGAATTCAGAAAGCTTTGAGCATGCCGACAGAATGAGATCATTTGAAATCATCGCCGAATTAAAAAACAGCTGAGCAAAAAAAGCAATGTGCCGCGCACATTGCTTTTTTTATTCGCCGATCCGCTTGACTGAATTCCGGATGACGAGTTCCGGTTCATACACGACGTCGTCCTTCTTCGGTTTTTTATGTTCTAAGCAGTCGATGACGTATTTTGCCGCCGCTTTCCCCATAATGGATTTCGGATGCTTGACAGAGGTGAGCTTCACCTCGGAAATCTGGGCGAAATGTGAATCGTCATAGCCCATGACCGATACGTCATCAGGTACCTTTAACCCGAATTCCCTGAGAAGATTAATCGTCTTCAGCGCAATTTCGTCATTGTAGCAAAGAATGGCCGTCGGATGTGATCCGCTGTTTTGCTCAAGGGTATGCTTAATTTTTTGGAGAAGCACGGTTTCTTTTTCCTCAGTCGTATAAGTCACGATCATGTCCGGAGACGGAAAAATCCCGCGCTCCCGATGCGCCTGCAGATAGCCGTTCATCCGTTTGACGCCCTGCGTGTCATCCGCTTTAAAGATTCCCATAATGTGCGTGTGGCCGAGGGACATGACGTATTCGCAAGCCATCATGCCGCCTTTGACATCATTGACGGAAAAGCTTGGTGCGGCCAGCTCCGCATAAGAGGCGTTAATCATGGCAAACGGAATGCCGTTTTTCTCCAGATTGAGATAGTAGCCGATGTTGGGCGTCTGCAGCGCGCTTTTCGTAGGCTCGACAATCAGCCCGTCTATATTTTTGGACAGCAGGTTTTCAAGACCGCGCCGTTCACTTTCTGTATTGTTGTTGGTGCTCGTCAGCAGCATGGAATAGCCCTGTTCGCTTAAATAAGATTCGATTCCCCTGATGATGCTCGGAAAAATATAGTCTGATATGTACGTTGTAATGACGCCGATCGTTTTGTTTGAATGCATGGCTGATTTCGCCGTGCGTGAAGCGACAAAGGTGCCTCCGCCCTGAACGCTGTACAGCAGCCCCTGCGAGACCAAATCTCCGATCGCCTTTCTGATGGTATGGCGGCTGACGCCGAACTGCTGCATCAGCTCATTTTCCGTAGGCAGCTTTTCGTCCGGCTGTATTTTTCCTTGATTCAGCCATGAACAAATTTCTTCTTTTACTTGAGCATATTTCGGTAGCATATCAATTCCTCCAAAATGTATACGGACAAATTCCAGTATAACATAGTAAGCCCTTTCATCAAGCTGTAAAAATAATTGACAGATTATGAAAAACTGCTTATTCTTTATTTGTACGTACTAATTTTCCTTATTTTTAGATAAAATTCTTCATAAGTACGTACAAATGTGGCGGTTCTGAAGAAAACAAAGCAACATCAAGCGCCGCACTCAGATTTGTAAGCGTTTTTATTCTATTATTCGCGGGAGGGTAAAATTCATGAAGAATCACCCGGCACCAATTGGCTCAAATGTACCTGTCACTCGGCAGCACTCCAAGTGGTTTGTCATTCTCATCTCATGCGCGGCCGGACTGGGAGGGCTTTTGTACGGTTATGACACGGCGGTGATTTCCGGCGCCATCGGTTTCCTGAAAGATTTGTACCGCTTAAGTCCTTTTATGGAAGGGCTCGTGATTTCGAGCATTATGATCGGCGGTGTTTTCGGCGTCGGGATTTCCGGATTTTTGAGTGACCGTTTCGGACGGAGAAAGATTTTGATGGCAGCGGCGCTGTTGTTTGCGGTGTCAGCGGTTGTCTCTGCGCTTTCTCAAAGTGTGTCTTCCTTAGTGATCGCCAGAGTCATCGGCGGTCTGGGAATCGGCATGGGCTCCTCGCTTTCTGTCACGTATATTACCGAAGCCGCTCCGCCGGCCATACGCGGCAGTCTGTCTTCACTGTATCAGCTGTTTACGATATTAGGGATATCCGGCACTTATTTTATTAACCTCGCCGTCCAGCAGTCCGACTCGTATGAATGGGGAGTGCACACCGGCTGGCGGTGGATGCTCGCTTACGGCATGATTCCGTCCGTCATCTTTTTTATCGTGCTGCTTATCGTGCCGGAAAGTCCGCGCTGGCTTGCGAAAGCGGGGCGCCGAAATGAAGCCCTCGCCGTGCTGACGCGCATTAACGGCGAGCAGACCGCGAAAGAAGAAATCAAACAAATCGAAACGTCTTTACAATTAGAAAAAATGGGTTCATTGTCTCAGCTGTTTAAGCCGGGGCTGAGAAAAGCGCTTGTGATCGGGATTCTGCTGGCTTTATTCAATCAGGTCATCGGCATGAACGCAATTACGTATTACGGGCCGGAAATTTTCAAAATGATGGGCTTCGGACAGAATGCGGGGTTTATCACGACATGCATCGTCGGTGTCGTTGAAGTGATTTTCACCATTATCGCGGTTCTTTTAGTCGATAAGGTGGGCCGGAAAAAGCTGATGGGGGTCGGATCTGCCTTTATGGCGCTGTTCATGATCTTAATCGGGGCATCCTTTTATTTTCAGCTGGCGAGCGGTCCGGCTTTAGTCGTCATCATATTGGGATTCGTCGCCGCTTTCTGCGTATCAGTCGGGCCGATTACGTGGATCATGATTTCGGAAATCTTTCCGAACCACCTCCGCGCACGCGCCGCCGGTATTGCGACGATATTCTTATGGGGGGCCAACTGGGCGATCGGCCAGTTCGTGCCGATGATGATCAGCGGGTTGGGGCTCGCGTACACCTTCTGGATATTCGCCGTCATTAATATTCTCTGTTTCTTGTTTGTCGTGACGATCTGCCCTGAGACGAAAAATAAATCATTAGAAGAAATAGAAAAACTCTGGATAAAATGAAAGCGTTTTACGACAAAAGTCCGCTCCGGCGGGCTTTTGTCTGTCACCTTCATTCCGTTTCTGTATATAATGACTGTATCAAGGAGATACTGGAAAATCCTGCGAAGAATGTCGAGGAATTGACCTTTAACAGTTGAATTAACAATGTCATCCTGTTAAAATAATTAAAGAAAGCAGACATAATTTTTTTTGGCTATGATGGGACGTTTTTTGTCATAGCGGGACATTTTCTGTCCAGTATGAATAGGAAGGAACGTTTGAGTCATGAACCAGTTAATACAAGCTCAAAAAAAATTATTGCCTGATCTTTTGCTTGTGATGCAGAAAAGATTTGAAATCTTGCAGTATATCAGGCTTACCGAACCGATCGGCCGCAGAAGTCTTGCAGCCAGTCTCGGATTGACCGAGCGCGTTCTCAGAAGCGAGGTTCAGTTTTTGAAAGAACAGAATCTCATCGATATTAAAACAAACGGCATGACAATGACGGAAGAGGGCTATTCACTGCTTTCGATTCTGGAAGATACGATGAAGGATGTTTTAGGGTTGACGCTTTTGGAAAAGACATTAAAAGAGCGGCTTAATCTGAAAGACGCCATTATCGTTTCCGGTGACAGCGATCAATCTCCTTGGGTCAAAAAAGAATTAGGGAGAGCGGCCGTTGCATGTATGAAAAAGAGATTTTCAGGCAAAAATATCGTCGCTGTAACCGGCGGTACGACAATTGAAGCCGTCGCCGATATGATGACGCCGGATTCAAAAAACCGCGAGCTCCTGTTTGTGCCCGCAAGAGGCGGTTTAGGCGAAGATGTGAAAAACCAGGCGAACACCATATGCGCGCATATGGCGGAAAAGGCTTCAGGCACTTATCGGCTTTTGTTCGTTCCCGGACAGCTGTCACAAGGCGCCTACTCATCTATTATTGAAGAACCTTCCGTAAAAGAGGTGCTTCACACGATTAAATCAGCGAGTATGCTCGTTCACGGAATCGGCGAAGCTAGAACAATGGCGGAGCGAAGAAACACGCCTTTGGAAGATTTGAAGAAAATAGATGACAATCATGCGGTGACAGAGGCATTCGGCTACTACTTTAATGCGGACGGAGAAGTCGTTCACAAGGTGCATTCAGTCGGAATGCAGCTTGATGACCTCGATGCCATTCCCGACATTATCGCGGTAGCGGGCGGATCATCAAAAGCAGAAGCAATCGAAGCTTATTTTAAAAAGCAGCGAAACACGGTTCTCGTCACGGACGAAGGAGCCGCAAAGAAGTTATTAAGGGATAACAGTCCCTCAATATAAATATCTCTCACTTATTTAAAGGAGGAAATAATCATGGCAGTAAAAGTCGGTATTAACGGTTTTGGTCGTATTGGACGTAACGTATTCCGCGCAGCATTAAACAATCCTGAAGTTGAGGTAGTAGCGGTTAACGATTTAACAGACGCTAACATGCTTGCTCATCTTTTACAATATGATTCCGTACACGGAAAATTAGATGCAGAAGTTAAAGTTGACGGCAGCAACCTTGTTGTTAACGGCAAAACAATCGAAGTTTCTGCTGAGCGCGATCCTGCGAAACTCAGCTGGGGCAAACAAGGCGTTGAAATCGTAGTTGAATCTACTGGTTTCTTCACAAAACGCGCAGACGCTGCGAAACATTTAGAAGCAGGCGCGAAAAAAGTTATCATCTCTGCACCTGCTAACGAAGAAGATATCACAATCGTTATGGGTGTTAACGAAGACAAATACGATGCGGCTAACCACGATGTTATCTCTAACGCATCTTGCACAACAAACTGCCTTGCGCCGTTTGCAAAAGTACTTAACGACAAATTCGGCATCAAACGCGGTATGATGACAACTGTTCACTCTTACACAAACGATCAGCAAATTCTTGATCTTCCGCACAAAGACTACCGTCGTGCGCGTGCAGCAGCTGAAAACATCATTCCTACATCAACTGGTGCTGCTAAAGCAGTTTCCCTTGTTCTTCCTGAACTGAAAGGCAAACTGAACGGCGGAGCTATGCGTGTGCCGACTCCAAACGTTTCTCTTGTTGACCTAGTTGCTGAACTGAACAAAGACGTAACGGCTGAAGATGTAAACGCAGCTCTTAAAGAAGCGGCTGAAGGCGATCTTAAAGGAATCCTTGGCTACAGCGAAGAGCCATTAGTATCCGGAGACTACAACGGCAATGCTAACTCTTCTACAATCGATGCTCTTTCTACAATGGTTATGGAAGGCAGCATGGTAAAAGTAATCTCTTGGTACGATAACGAAAGCGGCTACTCTAACCGCGTTGTTGACCTTGCAGCTTACATCGCAAAACAAGGTCTTTAATTCATAGCTCCCGGAAAGGGCCGGACTTGGTTCTTTCGGACAGAAACGCTATAATGAAAGCGGACAAGGGAAGGGGACGGACTCCCTTTCCCTTTTTCCATGAGAACCGGCTTTCAGAAAGCGCCGGATTGCTGCAGAACGTCCGCGTTTTGAAGTTTCCGCGGCACTTTCGTTTTCTGAGCCGCCTGCCCTGGCTCAGAAGACGATCTGCCCCGTGCCCGGAAGCTGCAATCTGCCCCGCGGCGGAAGCATCATGAGGCGGTTTCACGTTTCACGTTTTTCGTGCTATGCAAACCATTTTGAAGGAGGATCTCCTAAGGCATGAATAAAAAAACAGTAAAAGACATCGACGTAAAAGGCAAAGTCGTATTCTGCCGCGTTGACTTTAACGTTCCAATGAAAGACGGGGAAGTAACAGACGATACTCGTATCCGCGCTGCGCTTCCAACAATCAAACACCTTGCAGACCAGGGCGCGAAAGTCCTTCTTGCGAGCCACTTAGGCCGCCCGAAAGGCGAAGTGGTTGAGGAGCTTCGTTTAACTCCTGTCGCTGCACGCTTAGGCGAACTGCTCGGCAAAGAAGTGAAAAAAGCGGATGAAGCTTACGGCGATGCTGTAAAAGCACAAATTTCTGATATGAAGGACGGAGACGTTCTTGTATTGGAAAACGTACGTTTCTACCCTGGCGAAGAGAAAAATGATCCTGAGCTTGCTAAAGCATTTGCTGAGCTTGCGGATGTATATGTCAATGACGCATTCGGTGCTGCCCACCGTGCTCACGCATCTACAGCCGAAATTGCCGAGCATCTGCCGGCGGTTGCAGGATTCCTGATGGAAAAAGAGCTTGACGTTCTCGGCAAAGCCGTGACAAATCCTGAGCGCCCGTTTACGGCAATCATCGGCGGCGCGAAAGTAAAAGACAAAATCGGCGTAATCGAAAGTCTGCTTGATAAAGTGGACAACTTGATCATCGGCGGAGGTCTTGCTTACACATTCGTAAAAGCGCTTGGCTATGAAGTCGGTAAATCTTTGCTTGAAGAAGATAAAATTGAACTTGCAAAATCATTCATGGACCGCGCGAAAGAAAAAGGCGTTAAATTCTATATGCCGGAAGACGTTCTCGTTGCTGATGATTTCTCTAACGATGCAAACGTCCAAATCGTGCCGATCTCTGAGATCCCAAGTGATTTAGAAGCGATCGACATCGGAACGAAAACCCGCGAAACGTACGCTGAAGTTATCAAAAACAGCAAACTTGTCGTATGGAACGGACCGATGGGCGTATTCGAAATCGACTTGTTCGCTCAAGGCACAAAAGCAGTGGCTGAAGCATTGGCAGAGGCAAACGATACATACTCTGTCATCGGCGGAGGAGACTCTGCGGCAGCCGTTGAAAAATTCGGCCTTGCTGACAAAATGAGCCATATCTCAACAGGCGGCGGCGCATCCCTTGAATTCATGGAAGGCAAAGAGCTTCCAGGTGTAGCTGCGCTGAACGATAAATAAAAACTGCTATAAGGAAGTGGAACAGATGAGAAAACCAATTATAGCCGGTAACTGGAAAATGAACAAAACACTCGGCGAGGCTGTCAGCTTCGTTGAAGAAGTGAAATCTTCCATTCCAGCAGCAGACAAAGCGGAAGCCGTTGTTTGCGCACCAGCTCTTTTCTTAGAAAAGCTGACTTCTGCTGTTAAAGGAACTGACCTGAAAGTCGGCGCCCAAAACATGCATTTTGAAGAAAACGGTGCGTTCACAGGTGAAATAAGCCCGGTCGCTCTGAAAGACCTTGGCGTGGATTACTGCGTCATCGGCCACTCTGAGCGCCGTGAAATGTTCGCTGAAACTGATGAAACAGTTAACAAAAAAGCGCATGCCGCTTTCAAACACGGCATTGTGCCGATCATTTGCGTAGGTGAAACGCTTGAAGAGCGCGAAGCCGGAAAAACAAATGATCTTGTTGCCGATCAAGTGAAAAAAGGTCTTGCGGGTCTTTCTGAAGAGCAAGTTGCCGCTTCCGTTATTGCGTACGAGCCAATCTGGGCAATCGGAACAGGCAAATCTTCTACAGCGAAAGATGCTAACGACGTCTGCGCGCATATTCGTAAAGTCGTTGCTGAAAGCTTCAGCCAGGAAACTGCTGACAAGCTCCGCATTCAATACGGCGGCAGCGTAAAACCTGCAAATATTAAAGAATATATGGCAGAGTCCGATATTGACGGTGCTTTGGTCGGCGGCGCAAGCCTTGAACCGCAGTCATTCGTTCAATTATTGGAGGAAGGTCAATATGAGTAAAAAACCAGCTGCACTCATCATTCTTGATGGGTTCGGATTACGCAATGAAACAGTCGGAAACGCAGTCGCACAAGCGAAAAAACCGAATTTCGACCGTTATTGGAACCAATACCCTCATCAGACGCTGACGGCATCAGGCGAAGCAGTCGGACTGCCTGAAGGACAGATGGGGAACTCTGAAGTCGGTCATTTGAATATCGGCGCAGGACGTATTGTGTACCAAAGCTTAACACGCGTGAACGTTGCCATCCGCGAAGGCGAATTCGAACGCAATCAAACGTTCCTTGACGCCATCAAAAACGCGAAAGACAACGACAAAGCGCTTCACCTGTTCGGCCTTCTTTCTGACGGAGGCGTACACAGTCATATCAATCATTTATTCGCGCTGCTGAAGCTTGCGAAAAGTGAAGGACTGACGAAGGTGTATATTCACGGTTTCCTCGACGGCCGCGATGTAGGTCCGCAAACAGCGAAAACTTACATTCAGCAGCTGAATGAGCAGATCGAAGAAATCGGTGTCGGTGAAATCGCCAGCATTTCCGGACGCTACTACTCCATGGACCGCGACAAACGCTGGGACCGTGTGGAAAAAGCGTACCGCGCAATGGCTTACGGCGAAGGCCCGTCTTACCGCAGCGCGATGGATGTCGTCGACGATTCATATGCGAACGGCATTCATGATGAATTCGTCATTCCGTCCGTCATCACAAAAGAAAACGGTGAACCCGTTGCGAAAATTCATGACGGCGATTCTGTGATTTTCTATAATTTCAGACCAGACCGCGCCATCCAGATTTCAAACACGTTTACCAACAAAGATTTCCGCGATTTCGACCGCGGTGAAAATCATCCGAAAAACCTGTATTTCGTCTGCCTGACTCACTTCAGTGAATCTGTTGACGGATATGTGGCTTTTAAACCGGTAAACCTTGACAATACAGTCGGTGAAGTATTGGCACAGCACGGGTTAAAACAGCTTCGCATTGCAGAAACTGAAAAGTATCCGCACGTTACGTTCTTTATGAGCGGCGGCCGCGAAGAAGAATTCCCGGGCGAAGAGCGCATCCTCATTAACTCGCCGAAGGTCGCGACATATGACCTGAAGCCTGAAATGAGCGCGTATGAAGTGAAGGATGCTCTTGTAAAAGAAATCGCGGCTGACAAGCACGACGCGATCATCCTGAACTTTGCAAACCCTGACATGGTCGGCCACTCCGGAATGGTCGAACCGACGATTAAAGCAATTGAAGCAGTGGACGAATGCTTAGGCGAAGTGGTTGACGCCATCATCGCTAAAGGCGGACATGCCATCATTACCGCTGATCACGGTAATGCAGACATTCTGATTACAGAAACAGGCGAACCGCACACTGCCCATACGACAAACCCAGTCCCTGTCATTGTGACGAAAGAAGGCGTGACGCTGCGCGAAGGCGGAATCCTAGGCGACCTCGCACCAACGTTATTAGACCTTCTCGGTGTTGAAAAACCGAAAGAAATGACCGGAACATCTTTAATTCAAAAATAAGCGTAAATCAAAAGGAGAGACAAACTCATGCCATACATTGTTGATGTTTATGCACGCGAAGTCCTTGACTCCCGCGGCAACCCAACAGTTGAAGTTGAAGTATATACAGAAACAGGAGCTTTCGGCCGCGCATTAGTGCCAAGCGGAGCTTCTACAGGTGAATACGAAGCGGTTGAGCTTCGTGACGGCGACAAAGACCGTTACCTTGGAAAAGGCGTGTTAACTGCTGTTAACAACGTAAACGAAATCATTTCTCCAGAGCTTCTCGGCTTTGACGTAACTGAACAAAACGCAATCGATCAGCTTTTAATCGAGCTTGACGGAACTGAAAACAAAGGCAAACTCGGTGCGAACGCAATCCTTGGCGTATCTATGGCTTGTGCGCGCGCAGCTGCTGATTTCTTACAGATTCCTCTTTACCAATACCTTGGAGGATTCAACTCAAAAACGCTTCCTGTACCGATGATGAACATCGTAAACGGCGGAGAGCATGCTGACAACAACGTAGACATTCAAGAATTCATGATCATGCCTGTAGGCGCGCCTAACTTCCGTGAAGCGCTTCGCATGGGCGCTCAAATCTTCCACAGCCTGAAATCAGTTCTTTCTGCTAAAGGAATGAACACAGCTGTAGGTGACGAAGGCGGATTCGCTCCGAACCTTGGTTCTAACGAAGAAGCGCTTCAAACAATCGTTGAAGCGATCGAAAAAGCCGGCTTCAAACCTGGCGAAGAAGTGAAACTTGCGATGGATGCTGCATCTTCTGAGTTCTACAACAAAGAAGACGGCAAATACCATCTGTCTGGCGAAGGCGTTGTGAAAACATCTGCTGAAATGGTTGACTGGTACGAAGAAATGGTTTCTAAATACCCAATCATCTCTATCGAAGACGGACTTGACGAGAACGACTGGGAAGGCCACAAACTTCTTACAGAGCGTCTTGGCAAAAAAGTTCAGCTTGTCGGTGACGACCTTTTCGTTACAAACACGAAAAAGCTTGCTGAAGGTATCAAAAACGGCGTAGGCAACTCTATCCTGATCAAAGTAAACCAAATCGGTACATTGACTGAAACATTCGATGCGATCGAAATGGCGAAACGCGCGGGCTACACTGCCGTTATCTCTCACCGTTCAGGTGAAACTGAAGACAGCACAATCGCTGACATCGCTGTGGCAACTAATGCAGGACAAATCAAAACAGGTGCTCCGTCCCGTACGGACCGTGTTGCGAAATACAACCAGCTTCTTCGCATCGAAGATCAGTTGGCTGAAACTGCTCAATACCACGGTATCAACTCTTTCTATAACTTGAATAAGTAATGGAATGGACGACGGGAGATATTCTCCCGTCGTTTTTTTATGCTCCCGGGCTTTTCCCTCCTTTTTCATCATCTTCATTTGGTCAATAATATTCATTTTTCCCCTTTTTAAAGGAATCAGTGTTCTTCAATCGAAAGGGAAGAGGTGTTAATAAGAGGAGGGATTATGATGAAATTTTCATTTATGTCAGCCGCGGTGGCAGCAAGCGTCATATGGGGCGCGTCTGCCAGGCCGCTGTCCGAAACTCATGCTTATTCAGCCGTGACCGCGCCGGTTTTTGATGCTGATGAGGCATTGGACACGATGCATGATCTGAGTGAAACCATCGGACCGCGGGAAACCGGAACTGCGAAAGAAAAGGAAGCGGCTGAATACATATCGAATCGCCTGCGGGCTCAGGGCGCCAGTGTCAAAGTACAGTCATTTCCATTGAAAAAGTACTTTTCAGGTTCAGTCACAGCGGGAGATCATGAATTTCCGCTCCGCTCCGCTGATCAATCCGCTGTTGAAAAAGAGCTGAGAATTGAGGGAGGGATTTTTGACGGCGGCTGCGGATCACGCGATGACGTAACAGGAGCCAAAGGAAAGATTGCAGTGATACGCGAAGGAAAGATCCCCGTTTCTCAAAAGATCAAACATGCCGAACAAGCGGGAGCCAAAGCAGTCATTATTTATAATCAGACAACAAAACCGCTCGCCGTCCGTCCGCATACCGATAAAGGAATCACGATACCGGCGGCGGGTATGAAAAAAGAAGACGGTGAAGCATTGCTGAAGGAAAAGCAGGCAGTCATTCAATTTAAAAACTATAAAAACCGCACCTCACAAAATATTATAGGAACGCGCAAAGCGGCACAGGCCAACTCTTCTGATGCTGATATTATTTATGTCACAGCGCATTATGACAGCGTAAAAGGCGCACCCGGAGCGGATGATAACGCCTCAGGCACATCTGCCGTTCTGGAAATCAGCAAGCAACTCAAACACATACCGAAAGACAAAGAGATCCGCTTTATCCTGTTCGGTGCAGAAGAATTATGGTCTGCGGGTTCATCTTATTACGTCAGTACACTCACGAACAATGAAAGAAAGCACAGCCAAGCCAATTTTAATGCCGATATGATTGCGACTGACTGGGAAGAAGCGAGTCAAATGTGTGTCACGACTCCTGACGGCAAGGAAAACCCGAGCGTCCGGTATGCTGAAAAAGCCGCTGAAAAATCCCGGTTGGTCAAGCCAAATCTGATTCAGCTCGGTTACTCAGACCATGTCTCTTTTTATGAAGCGGGGATTCCGTCGGCTAACTGGATTTGGCTCAGCCCCGATACACAGGAGCCGGGGCCCTGGTATCACACCGAAAATGATAATATGAAACACATCAGCAAAGAACGATTAGAGAAAGCGGGATCACTCGTTTCCGCGGCTGTAACTGAGGCAGTGAAAGAATAAAAAAACAGGCTTCGGCCTGTTTTTTTATATTGTTTTCTGTATATTCTCTCAATTAAGGGAGATTTTCTCACTCGTTACCAGATATATACCATTTGACAGGATTTTATTTTACAAATAAAAGAAAAATAAATAGATAATACCTAATTTATAAAAGGATGTAAAACTCATTTATCAAATTTTAACTTTTGTTATAATTGCGATATCGATCGATATTTGTTTTAAATTGTAAAAAACAATACTCTTTTCTATCTATTAGGGGGCGAAAAATGAATACTGTCACAAAAGAAGCCAGCAACCTTGGTCAAAAACGGCTGTTACATCTGATTGAAACGAAGCAGGCGATTGTAGGCGTGTTAGGCATGGGATATGTGGGATTCCCTCTTGCGCTGGAATGCGTCGATAAAGGATACAATGTTATCGGATTCGACAAAAACAGTGAAAAGGTTTCCTTGTTAGCCGCCGGAAGCAGCCATATTCAAGATATAGAGGACGACAGACTGAACTCGGCTTTACAAACAAAACGCTTTCAAATCAGCGCCGACATGTCGCTCATCCAAAAATGCGACATCATTGTGATATGTGTGCCGACACCCCTGAACAAAAAAGACAAGATCCCCGATTTAACCTACATCGACAGTGCAGTTGACAGCATGATTGCTTATGGAAGGCAGCATCAGCTTTTAATTTTAGAAAGCACCACCTATCCCGGAACAACGAAAAAAAAGATTGCCGACAGAATGGCATCAAGCCGCGGCATGAAAATAGGAACAGACTTTTTTACGGCTTATTCTCCGGAAAGAATCGATCCGGGCAACAGGCAATATGAAGTTTCAGATATTCCTAAAGTAGTCGGCGGAACCACACAGACTTGCACAGAACTTGCCTCAGCGTTTTACAGCACCATTGTTACAAGCATTCACCCGGTCACCTCACCCGAAGTAGCTGAAACAGCTAAACTCCTAGAGAATACTTATCGTTATGTCAATATAGCTCTTATCAATGAAATGGCGCTTAATTGCCGTGAACTTGATATTGATATATGGGAAGTCATCTGCGCGGCGGACACGAAGCCGTTCGGCTTTCAAAAATTTATCCCGGGCCCCGGAGTCGGAGGCCATTGTATCCCGATTGATCCTTTTTACTTCAAATGGATCGCGAATGAAAAAGGGCTGCAGACAAAATTAATTGATCTCGCGGACGAAATCAATTCCAACATGCCGATTTCTGTCTCTGACTATGCTTTGAAACTGGCGGGCAAAGACAAATGCAGCATCTTAATAATAGGGGCCGCTTATAAAAAAAATACAAATGACCCGCGTGAATCCTCAGTGTTTACGATAATGGAAGAATTGATGGACAAGGGATGCGCGATTGATTATCATGATCCGTTTATCAGCGAGATCCGCTTGAATGACGGAAGCTGCAAACAATCTGTCCCTTTCACAAAAGAACAAATCAATCAGTACGACGTCATCATCATTCATACAGATCACGATGTCATCGACTACAGTATTTTGAAGGATGCCTCACCGATTATCTTTGACACAAGAAATGTATGCAAGGAAAAATCAGCCGACAATTGCAGAGTTGTCACTTTATAGGAGGGAACGGTCATTAGTAATCGATTTATCTCTTTTCACAGACCTGATATGACAAACGAAGAAATCGCAAGCGTAACCGAAACGATTCAATCGGGCTGGATTTCGAAAGGCCCGAAGGTAATCGATTTTGAAAAAAAGCTGGGAGAATGTATAGGAGCCGAACACGTCATCAGCTGTAATTCAGGCACCGCTGCATTACATATGGCTTTATTGGCGCTCGGTGTGGGAGAAGGCGATGAAGTCATCGTGCCGAGCTTCACGTTCTGTTCCAGTGTCAATGTCATCCTGCACGCCGGAGCCGTTCCGGTGTTTGCGGATATATGCGAGAAAAGTCTATGTGCCGATCCTGAAGATGTCAGGAAGAAAATAACGCCGCGCACAAAAGCGGTAATTGCGGTTCATTTTGCCGGCTATCCGGCTGATCTGGAAAACTTGCAATCCATTTGTAAAGAAAACGGATTGTATCTGATTGAAGACGCCGCTCATGCGCTCGGTACAAAATATAACGGAAGCATGATCGGCACTCACGGCGATGCCGTGTGCTTCAGCTTTTATGCCACCAAAAATATTACAACGGGGGAAGGCGGAGCCCTCGTCATGAAAGACGAACAGGCCGCAGAAAGAGCGAGGCTGTACGGCTGGCACGGCATCACAAAAAATGCCTGGAACCGGTACGGTGAAAAAGGCAGCTGGAGATACGACGTTTTACTGCCGGGCTTTAAATATAATATGACGGATATTCAGGCCGCGCTCGGTCTGGTTCAATTGAAACGCGTAAACGAAATTCAAGAAAAACGGGAACAGATCGCTCAATTTTATGTACGTGAACTGTCAGGCCAATCTGACAAAGCGGCGCTTCCGCTTTCTGACATTCCAAACGGCATAACGCACTCATGGCATTTATTTATTTTACGGATTCGAGAAAACGGCGATATGGACAGAGATCTGTTTATTGAGAAAATGAAAGAAAAACAAATCGGGCTGAGCGTGCACTTTATTCCCGTGCATTTGCATCCTTACTATAAAAAACATTTTCCTGCCGAGCTTCCGGTAACTGAACGTGTTTTCCGGGAGATCGTGTCACTGCCTCTTTACAGCCAGTTATCAGATGAGGATTGCAGCTATATTGTCAAGTCTATAAAAGAAGTTTTGACTATCAGCCAGGAGGTAGGATCATGAAACATATTGCGATTATCGGAGGGGCCGGTTTTATCGGAAGCGAACTGGCGGCATTATTACAGGATAAAGGTTATCACACCATCATTGCAGATCAAAAGAAGCCGGCTTTTGACACTGAATACCGCCAAACGGATATCCTTGACCGGACGTCCCTCCGCGAATCACTGCGGGGAGCGGATGCGGTTGTCCATTTGGCGGCAATGGTCGGAGTGGACAGCTGCCGAAGCAATGAAGAAGACGTCATACGGGTCAATTTTGAAGGAACAAAAAATGTCACTGAGGTATGCGGTGAATTGGGAATCAGCACACTTCTTTTCTCATCGAGTTCAGAAGTGTTCGGAGATTCACCGGATTTTCCTTATACCGAGACAAGCAGAAAGCTTCCGAAATCAGCTTACGGAAAAGCCAAACTGCAATCAGAGGAATATTTGAGAGAACAGGCTTCCGACGAACTTCATATTCGGGTCGTCCGGTACTTTAATGTATACGGGCCGAAACAGCGCGAGGATTTTGTCATCAACAAGTTTTTCAGCCTGGCCGAGAATGGCTCTGAGCTGCCTCTTTACGGGGACGGCGGACAAATACGCTGCTTCAGCTACATCAGTGATATCGTCACCGGAACTTATCTCGCTCTCATTCATGAAGGAGCCGTCTTTGAGGACTTCAATATCGGGAACGACCAGCCGATCACGATAAAAGAACTGGCTGAAAAAGTCAATGTGCTCTCAGGCAGAGAGAAGGATAACTATCTGTTTAAAAAGCTGGGCGAAGACGGCGTGAGAGGAAAAGACATCGAAATTTTTAAGCGGGCGCCGTCAATCGAGAAGGCGAAACGTTTGCTCGGTTACGCTCCGAAAGTAAGTCTGAATGAAGGCCTGGAGATCATAAAAGATGAAAGACAAAAGCACAAACTTTCACTTTCCTAAAAACCCAGAAGTGGTCAAATATCCCGTTTATCCCGGACAGTTTTCCGTCAGCGGCCGTCTGCGCGCAGTGAAACACTTGCTTACTGCCGGACAAAGCGGACTGACTGAAAAACTGGAAAAACGTTACGGAAAAGGGGTTGTGCTGACCTCCAGCGGCAGTGCGGCACTGGTGCTCGCATTAACTTATTCGGGGGCCGGGCCGGGGAAAGAAGTGATTTTCTCATCCTTCAGCTGCCCGAATGTCATTGATGCCGTGCTGCAATCCGGTGCGACGCCTGTGTTTGCACAGCTGGATGAGCATCTATCCTTATCTTTTGAGGATGTCAAAAAAAAAGTGACGAGGCAGACGTGTGCGGTTATCCTCACGCATGTATACGGCCGGAGAGAAAATACCGCTATCATTGACTGGGCGAAGGAAAACGGAATTGCTGTCATTGATGATGCCGCTCAAGCCATGTTTACAAAACAAGCGGATACATTTGCCGGCGGTTTGGGCGATTTCGGCATTTTAAGCTTCGGCCCCTCAAAGCCGCTTGCGAGTATCGGAGGCGGCGCGTTAATCGCGCCGAAAGAATGGCTGCGGCAAAAAGCAAATCTCCCGATGGAACAGCGCAGCCAAGTGGCAGCTGACTATCAAATCTATATAAGAAATCAAAGAATCCAGGCTGTAATGAAACGGAAACGGCATCATCCTATTTCATATATGTTTAGAAAAGCGGGCGCCATGCCTTCCATGAAAGCCACAAAGCTCGAAGCTCTGCCGGATAAACCGGCTGTTGTACCGGTGCTTCGCATGCATCCGGCAAGGGAAGCCATTATTGATGATCAGCTTTCACGTATGGATCAGCTTGTAACAGCTTCGCTCCGAAACTTAGAGACGGCGGGAGAAATCTTTGCAAAGGCGGAAGAAACAAACGGCATAAGAATGATCCAGCCCCAAGAAGGAGAACATCTGAATTATTTAACGGTTGTATTTCCCCGGGATGAAGAGCGGTACGGGTGTTCCGTTTATTTAGCCGAAAGAGGCATCCAAACATGCTGGAACTACCTTCCCCTCGGACGTATTCCGATTTATGAAACATACGCGGGGGAAGGCGGGGAAGACCCGCTTTGGAAGAGAGTTCTTTCCCTGCCGTTTAAACCTCCTCTTCAAAAGGAGCAAGTCAGATATATAGCCGAATCCGTTTTATCATATTGTGAGCAACAGAATAAGACTGAATAGTGGTGATAACTATGCAAAAAACAGCAGTATGCACGACCCGCCAGGCATGGGATCGGGCCGCTGACATGTATCAGGCGGGATTGTTTCAAAGCTATGATTGGGGAATCCTCATGGAAGAGCTTCCCGGCACGTCATTTCACCCTGTCAGACTGACAACGGACGGAGGACAGGTCATCTATCTTCCGCTTTTTGAACAGAAGGGCGTATTATCCGGCAATATGATCGGATACGGCGGCGTTATTTCAGATCGCCCCATCTCATTTGAATGGCTTCAAAGTGAAATCCAGGCCATATTCGGCCGGAACATATCCCGGATGCTGCTGCCGTACGGTCAGACTTCTTTTACAGAAGAAATCAGGGAAGGATGGACGGAAAAGGCAACGCGGATTCTTTCGCTTCCGGACACGTTTGACGAGCTTTGGACGGGCATTTCCGGAAAAGCCCGGACGGCAGTCAGATACGCTGAAAAAGAGAATATTGTCACCCGGCTGATCGGGCGAAAAGAACTTGGCGCGTTTTATGACCTCTACAAAGAGCATACAGCGTCAATCGGCGCAGCTTATGTGCTGAGCCAGGGCTTTTTCCAAAAGCTGCTTGACACGTTTGCGGACCGGATGTTTTGGATCGGAGCATATCAGGATGAGACGCTGATCAGCAGCAGTATTTTTCTCTATGACCGCTCTCATTTCTATTATTGGCAGAATGTAAACAGCCTGGCGGGAAAAAAAGCGCAGGCCTCTTACTTATTGATGCGTGACGCCCTGCAATTCGCCATTTGCCGCAAGCTTCAATGGGCTGATTTTGGCTATTCACACAGTAAAGAAATCGCGAGACCGAAACGATATTGGGGAGCTGAAGAAAAACAATGCCGACTTTTTACGAAACCGGAATGAAAACAATAAGCGGCCATCAATCCAGTTATCTGCCGTGGTACGGTTTTTTTGAAAAAATGTATAAGTCGGATCTGTTTGCCATTCATGACACAGCTCAATTTGAGAAAAAAGGATTTCTCAACCGCAACAGAATCAAAACGCCGCAAGGCCCCAGATGGCTGACAGTGCCTTTGCAGATGAAACAATATAAAGACATAGAGCTTCGGCATATGAAAATCGACCAGACACAGGATTGGCGGAAAAAACATTGGATGGCGATTAAAATGAACTATGCGAAAGCTCCCTATTTTGAGCGATACCAGCATTTTTTTCAAGGTGTCTATCAGCGGGAGTGGGAATATCTCCATGATTTGAATATGCACATCATTGAATTTTTCCGAAAAGAGCTCCGAATTGAAACGCCGCTCTGTTATGTCTCTGAGCTTGAATGCCGGAAGGAGAAAAAAAGCGATTTTGTTTTAGCGCTTTGTCAGGAGCTGGGGGCGGACCGTTATTATTCAGGCAGTCAGGGTTCCGACTATTTAATAGAAAGCGATTTTGAAAGAAACGGAATTGTCATTGAGTATCAGCAGATCCGACATTTTGGCTATCCTCAATTATTCGGGGAGCATATCCCTCACCTCTCCATGCTTGATATGCTGATGAACTGCGGAGCGGATACAGCTGAAATGTTAGTTAAAGGAGGGCAATATGATGAAAGTAATGGTATTTGCAGCGCATCCCGACGATGAAATTATCGGTGTCGGCGGCACGCTCGCCAAACATGTCCGCCAAGGTGACAGCGTGTCGGCGGTCATTATGGCGGAAGGCAAGTCATCAAGAAAAACGGATTACAAAAAGCCTGAAGAGTCCGTTATGCAGCATTCTAATCAAGAAACGGAGCAGGCGCTCAGCACTTTGGGCATCCATGATTTTGTCAGGCTGAACCTTCCTGATAACAGAATGGATTCAATGGATTTGCTGGATGTCGTGAAGGAAGCGGAGAAACAAATCAATCGTTTTCAGCCTGACATTGTGTATACCCAGTACGGCGGTGACATTAATATTGACCACTCCGTCGTATTCAGAGCGGTCATGACGGCAACCCGTCCGCTTCCCGGTCATACGGTAAAACGGGTTTTTGCCTATGAAACATTGTCTTCGACGGAATGGAATTACTGTCAGAAGGATCAGTTTCATGCCAATTTCTTCGTTAATATTGAAGACGAGCTTGAAACGAAATTGAAATCGATGGCGTGTTACGGCTCCGAGCTCAGAGACTTCCCTCATCCCCGCTCTTTGCAGGCGATCGAACATAATGCCTGTGTGTGGGGAGCAAAAGCGGGTTTTTCGGCTGCGGAAGCGTTTATGCTGGTGAGAGGAACATGGTGACTGTCCTATGATTGCTCAAATTCCGTTTTTCGGACTTGATCCGAAGCAAATCGATGAGAAATGGGTGGAAGCGGGATACGGTCTGGAAGCGAATATTTTTGACGGCCATTCCTTTGAGGAAGCGGATTATATCAAAACATTTAATCAGACGCTGGAATATGCGAAACAGCTTGATCCTTCATTATTGACGCTGCATTTCCCGACAGATCATGCCGATTATGTGCATGAAGATCACATCAAAAAACAGCTTTATCACTTTGCGGAGCTCGCTGTGAAATACGGCGCCAAAGGCATAACCGTTCATGCGAATCAATTTATGACGGTTGAGGAATTTCAAGTCTACGACCTGGAAGGAAACCGTAAAAAAATCGTTGAGTTTTTCGCGGAGTTTGATGAGCGGCTGAAAGGGACGGACATTTGGATCGGTGTGGAAAACCTTCCGATCATCGGGAATCTGGGAGAGGATTTTGATCCGATTTTCATTTATCCTGAGGATTTTACAGAGCTGGTGGAGCTGGATCTGAAGCATGTCGGTATTACGTGGGATCTGTGCCATTGGGCGATTACCTATCAGACTCACTTGTCTTCCGCCCTTATGTTCAGAAATGATCAGCTGAAATATCCCGATTTCTTTCAGTTTCTGTCGATAAAAGAGAGCATTAAGCATTATCACTTCAGCTCATTTCGCCAGCTTGCGTTCCCGCATGGCGGCGTCCGCTGTTTTGAGGGCCGCCATCCGAGTGAAGGGACAATCGCTGAGGAGCTGCTGAGACGTGCTGCAGATACTTTGCAGGAGCTTTATCGGACTCAAGATACCGGCATTGTATTTGAGGTGATGGAAGAGGATTATACGGAAAGACGGGAATCATGGAGAACGCTGGAATGGTTCGGCGGTGTTTCTGATGACGAGGATCAAAAAAGAGCCTGATATGACATATCGAACACCGAACTATGCAAAGCTTTGGTGTGCACAGGTGTTTTCTTCAGCAGCGGATGGGGTCTGGCTCATTGCTTTGCCGCTGTTAGTGTTAGAATTGACCGGCAGCAAAATTCTAGTCGGCGTTATTTCTTTTATCGAACTCGTGCCGTTGACATTTGGCGTGCTGGCGGGGCCGCTGATTGATTTATTCCGAAAAAAGTCGATCTTGTATTTGTGCAATACGGGCCGGGCCGCCATTATGATCCTCTTGGCGGTGCTCAGCGCGAACGATTTATTAACCGTGTGGATAGCCGGGGTGTGCGCCTTTTGTCTATCTCTGCAATCGATGCTGTTTGCGCCGGCGAAAGTCGCGATCATTCCGCTGCTCGTCCGCAAACAGCATCTTGATCAGGCGACATCTCTGATCAATACGAGTGACTTGATCGGACTCATCGTCGGAAAATTGATCAGCGGGATCATGATTGCGGCTATTCCGTTCGGGATGCTGTTTGCCCTAAACGGAACTGCTTTTTTGATCTCTGCGGCATTTATCGCGTTCATTCGTATTTCAGAACAGCCCAATGAAAAAAGCAACGGAACTGAAGATGTAAAAGCCGGTTACAGAATGCTGAAAGGAAATGCGGCATGGCTGACATCGGTCGGATACTTTTTCGTCGTAAATCTCGTCATTGCCGGCCTTATTTCAGTAATGGGGCCGATTCTTGCTGTGGAGCGTTTTCAGCAGAACTATTCTGTATGGTTTGCCGTCATGTATTCAATGTTTCAGGCGGGGATGCTTTTGGGCAATCTGGCCGTATTTTTCAAATGGAATACAAAACGCTTGAACCGGCTGTACCCGCGGACGTTAACGGCAGCGGGACTGCTCATTATGCTCCTGTTTTTTCCCCTTCATGGGTTTGAGTGCATCATCTTCCTGGTGCTTGGCATCATCATCTCGTATATTGATGTGCAAACGGTGCTGTATTTCCAAAAGACGGTTCCGGCCGCATATTTCGGAAGGGTCTTTGCACTGATTTTTTCCATTGTCAAAATGGGTGAACCGCTGTCGGCCGCTGTCTACACAGGGCTTCTGCTGTTGATGAATGCGGATTATATTTTCGCGGCGGTCGGACTGACCCTTACGATCGTTTTTGCTATTTTTTCAGTCAGACAAGGGAGTCAAAGAAATACAGAGAAACAAGCGGATCAATCCGTCTGAATGGTAAACGAAGGGGCGCCGATGTCAGCCGGCGCCCTTTTTATCATAAATCCAAATAAAGCCGTATCATATCCCGGCATTGAATGCCGTTTTCAAAAATGTCTTCATCATAATGTCTGATAAAAAAATCATGGTCGACAGCCTGAATGCGGAATCCGCATTTTTGATAGAGTGACAGCTGATGAATACTGGAATTTCCGGTGCCGATTTCAATCGTGTCAGCTCCCGATTGTCTCGCTTTTTCAATGGCATCCCGCACCAGCTGTTTTCCGAATCCCCTGTTCTGCAGCGATTCTTTTACCGCGATGTTTACGATTTCTATCGTTTTAGGCCTTGTTTGCAATAAAACGTAAACCCCTGCAAGCTCGTCTGACGTCCAAGCCGTATAGCATTCTCCTCTTACAAGATAATCATCGACAATCTCTTTCGACGGATCGGCCAGCAGCAATAGTTCATACAGCGCTTCATCCGGCTCCGCGGCTTTTCGGATGCTCAGTTTTTGCATGTCCGTTTCTCCTCCTCCGTTATGATCGACAGCTATTTTTCAAAATAACTCCAAAATCATTCTACTTTATTATAAAATATGAAACATAGGAAAAGTTATACAAGTTTTGCAGATTGAATAGGAGGAAAGTCATGTTTTTTTGTAAGCATTGCGGCCAGCAGAACAATGAAGAAGCGCATTTCTGTAAAGAATGCGGAAAACCGATCGGGAAAGGAAGCCGGCTGGAGCGGCAGGCGGCTGTAAAAGCGGCTGAACCTGCTTCACAAATGAGAAAGCCGATCCCTAAAAAAACGCTCTTCATGTGGGGCGGCATTGCCGCAGCGCTGATCTTATTGATTGCCGCATATAAAATCGGAGCCTGGCTGACATCTGAAAAAAGGCTCACGGATCAATTCGAACAGGCGGTTCATGACGGGGACACGAAAAAGCTCGCAGCCCTGCTCACTCCTTCAGACAAAAAACTGAAGCTGAATGAGACCAATGTCAAACCGCTCCTTGCATACGCAAAGAAACACGATGAACTGCTGGCAGCGCTTCGCGGCAATTCATCAGAAAAAGATGCGGTATACGTAAAAAAAGAGGGAAAAACCCTTCTTTTGTTTGACCATTACGAACTGAAAGTCGATCCGGTTTATTTCCGCGTCACCAGCAATTATAAAGGCGCCGATCTTTATATCAACAGCGAGAAAACAGGTACGGTCAAAAAAGCCGATGAAACCCAAATCTTCGGCCCGTATGCACCCGGTGTCTACACGGCGGAAGCCAAGCTTAAAAATGAGACGGTTGACGTTGTCAAAAAACAAGAGGCAGAGGCGGCCGGCAGCCGGAATGTTGAGTTTGACCTGCCGTTAGATGCCGAGGATGTGACATTCACTCCGGCAGACAGCTTCAAAAGCGCGAAAGGCGATCTGCTGATAAACGGCAAGTCCGTCCATAAAGATCCGTTTACATCCGTTACATACGGTCCGCTCTTAACTGACGGTTCCATGACAGCCGCCGTGGAGGCTGATTTTCCTTGGGGAAAAATGAAAACTGCCGATGTTCCGATCAACGGTACTGATATGGAATTAACGCTTATCCCGGATCAAGATACACAACAAACAATCATGGACACGATTGTCAAAACAACGAAGCAGTATACAAAAGCGATGGCAGACGGAAATACCGATCAGATGACCGAGGCTGGTTCCGCCTGGAAAGAGCAGACGAAAGAAGTGGTATCCGGCATGAAGAGTTCCGGCACCTTTTTGAAGGATCAGTATAAAGAGACAAGCTTTGATCTGGATTCATTTGCGATTTCTCAAGAGAACGGCCGCTGGCAAGTAACTGTTACGGGTAAAGAGCTTCATGAGTCTGCTTATTTCGACGGGAATACGAAGCCTGATATGGAAGAGGCTGAGCCGAGCTTTCACTATGTACTCTCATATAATACAAAACATAAAAAATGGGTTTTCGAAAAAGCTGACCCTGCCTCAGATTCTTCTGGGACAAATGTAAAAAAAATAAAAAACGACCAGCCGAAAACCTATATATCCGCATGGGCATCATCCAAAGGAAATGCAGCTTCAGGCAGCGTGACAAACGAGCAAGTCACATCGTTTATGACTGATTACCTGACAAATCAATCAAGCGCCGTCAGCCTTAACAATTTTGCCATCATGGCGGGTAATTTAGAAGAGGGAAGCCCTTTGTATGCTGATCAGCAGAAACTGGTCAAAAAACTGCACAGCGAGGGGACGACCGAAGTATTTAATGAAGTGAATGTCAAAAGCTTTTCACAGAAAGGCTATCATCTGACGATTCACACGTACGAGGAGTTTTATATTACGAAAGCCGGCGGCAGTCCGAAGCTCAGAACATACAATTGGACGTATGGCGGCGTTGTTAAAGACGGAAGAATTTATTTAACATCCATTCAATAAAAAAAACCCCGCGCCAATCAGGCGGCGGGGGTTTCCGTTTTTAAAAGAAGAAATAATTCATGAGTTCTTTTATATAATGCTTGATCGTGAATTGAAATGTTACGCAAATGATCAAATAGATGACGATAACAGAATAAATGATATCCGCCTTAGTAGTGAGCTGATGCTGATAGCTCGCCAGCATGAGCGGAGGCACGGCAAACGCCGCTCCTAAAAGACCGACAGCCAGAATGGTGAAGCAAACGGTTGTATGAAGCAGCATAAAAATAAGTGCAAGAAGCAAAATAGCTGTAAACGGAATCAAAAAGGCCCCGAATCTGGACAGCGAATCTTTAAATGACACCTGGGCGCCGCCGGCCTTCAAAGCGATAAAAATCAAGAGATACAGGCAAAAAACGCATAATGCAAAGGTAAGCGCCGGTTTGATCACAACCGCGGTAAAACTGACGTCACGAAAGCCGTCTGATAAGAGAATATAAAACATAACCGGCGTCACCAGGCAGAAAAGCACCATGTTGATGATGCTGCTGACAAGCTGTTCGCCGCCTGTCGTTTTACATGTTTGGTACGGTCGCTTTAACACATCAAGCACGAATAAGGCAAATTGCTTTGAAGCCTGCTTAGCCGCGGCGCCGGCCTGAGCGGCCTGGCCTTGCGTTTGGCCTGCGCCTCCCTGCCCGGGCTGGGGCGCCCCGCACTTTTCACAAAACTTTCCGCCATCAGTATGATGGCCGCATTGAGAACAATACATTCTAAAACTCCTTTTACAAGTAATATAGGGATTTTGTTCAATATTTACATTATAAAAGAAAATAGGACGGATGTAACGGAGTTTTCTAAAGATATACAAATCACCTTCTCTATGAATTGATAATAGAGAAAAAGTACCCTTTATGGTAGAATTTTATTGGAGCTGATAGATATCATGTCTCTCGGCGCATTGATTCAGAGTGAAAAAGGAAATTAACGCATGCTAAAAAAATTGAAAATGCTTTATCGGCTGTTGAAATTCGGAAAAGGCTTATGGAGATAGCAAACAGAAAAAACCGTCCTTACAAGGACGGTTTTTTCTGTTTCCGGATCGTCCGGCGAGGTTATAAAAAGCAGACCCCGGGGTAAAAACCATGCATAAGAAACAGCGGAGAACAAAACATAACTCAATAACGGCAAGTCATAAGGAGGTACGCATGTTTTCATTCATCATTCATGTCTTCATTTCACTGTTTGCAGTCTCCAATCCCATCGGAAACGTGCCGATTTTTCTTTCACTGACGGAAGGGTACTCGGAGAAAGAACGGACAGCGATCGCGCGCAAGGCTTCCGTGCTGTCGTTTATCATCTTGGCGGCTTTTTTAATCTTCGGCCATCTGATCTTTAAACTGTTTGACATTAACATTCATGCCTTACGTATCGCGGGCGGCATTTTTATTTTCGGCATCGCTTATAATCTTCTGAACGCGAAGAAATCTCATGTACAGTCTCTCCATCATGAAGAGAAAGGGGAGAGCAAGGAGAAAGCTGATATATCTGTGACACCTTTGTCGATTCCGATTATCGCCGGACCCGGTACGATCGCGACGGTGATGAGTCTGTCGGCCGGCCATGGCGGCATCATCCATTACATCAGCGTGCTTATTGGCATTGCGGCCGTCATCGCGATGACGTTCATCTTCTTTCACTATTCTTCTTTCATCAGCAATAAGCTCGGGAAAACCGAAATGAACGTCATTACCCGACTGATGGGGCTGATTTTGGCGGTGGTGGCGATCGGCATGATCGGCGCCGGTCTGAAAGGCATGTTCCCGATATTGGTTTCCTGACTTAAAAAAGCAGCGCCCGGTTATCTTCGGGTGCTGCTTTTTTCTATTTTCGGCACATGCTGAAACACTTCTTCACTCTCAAAAAATTCTATCAAACGGCTCAGCCAGTCATAATAATGGAGCCAATCCGTCAGTTCATCCAAAAGCTGACGGGCTTTTTCTTCAATATCGGGACTGAGATTTTCCGATTCCAGAAGCTCAGTCAGCTCGCGGTTCAGCTTTTTATAGAGCATTTTGTTTTTGCTGACCGCCTTTGTCCAATTTGCCGTAAACAGGGAGATAAACGTCTGGTAATAATCACGCTCGACGTCGTAAAGGTCTTTCCGAACGCCTTTTTCAAACACTTTTTCAGCCAGATTGGCATCGGTCATTTCGCGGACCACCTGGCTCATCCTCGTTTTGCTCATCCCGGTCGCCTCTGACAGCTCATTTAACGTCATCGGCTTGCGGTTCATATAAATAATACCGAGCACACGTCCCAGTGTGGCCGGCATTCCGAATGTATGCATATTCTCGGCGATTCTCTCAATGAGATGCTCTTCAGCATGCCCGATGATATCAAGAGCGTTTTTTTCCACGGCTGATCATCCCTTCACTGGCTTTTCATGCTGACAATATATCATATTTTTTACAGTTGATGAAAAAGATGATGCGGCAGGATATGCGAGCTATCGGGAGCGATTGTAAGAACATCCGCATTGTCAGCGGGATAACATGAAAAAATACGTATATTGTATATAATTTCAACACATTGTAAACTTTTTATTTTACAAATTTCATCTTATAATAAAGATTATACTTTTCAGAAAAATAACGGAACCCTTCGGAGGTGCACGGATTGCTGAGATTAGAAAATGTATCAAAAGTCTATAAAGGCGGAAAAAAAGCTGTCAACAGCATTGATTTAAATATCGAAAAAGGCGAGTTTATTTGTTTTATCGGGCCGAGCGGCTGCGGAAAAACGACGACGATGAAAATGATTAACAGACTGATTGAGCCGTCATCCGGAAAGATTTTTATCGATGGCGAAAACATTATGGAGCAGGACCCGGTGGAGCTGAGACGGAAAATCGGCTACGTCATTCAGCAGATCGGACTTTTCCCTCATATGACCATTCAGCAGAACATTTCCCTCGTGCCGAAACTGCTGAAATGGCCGGAACAAAAGCGGAAGGAACGGGCTCGGGAGCTTTTGAAGCTCGTCGATATGGGCCCTGAATATTTAGACCGCTATCCTCACGAGCTGAGCGGGGGACAGCAGCAGAGAATCGGCGTGCTGCGCGCCCTTGCAGCGGAACCTCCCCTTATTCTCATGGATGAACCGTTCGGAGCGCTTGACCCGATTACGCGGGATTCCCTTCAAGAAGAATTTAAAAAACTGCAAAGAACATTAAATAAAACGATTGTGTTTGTAACCCACGATATGGATGAAGCTATTAAGCTGGCTGACCGGATCGTCATTTTAAAAGCGGGAGAGATCGTTCAGGCCGGCACTCCTGATGACATCCTCCGGAATCCGGCTAATGAGTTTGTCGAAGAATTTATCGGCAAAGAACGGTTATTGCAATCAAGACCGGATATTGAACGCGTCGAGCAGATGATGAATAAAAAGCCTGTCACCGTTACGGCGGACAAAACGCTTTCACAGGCGATACAGGTGATGCGGGAGCACCGTGTCGATTCCCTGCTTGTCGTTGATGACCTGAATGTGCTCCAAGGATATGTTGATGTCGAAATCATTGATCAGAACCGGAAAAAAGCGAGCCTCGTCGGCGACGTGCTCCGCTCGGATCTGTATACAGTCGAGCAGGGGACACTGCTGCGTGATACCGTACGCAAAATTTTAAAGCGCGGAATGAAATATGTACCCGTCGTTGATGAACAAAGGCATTTAGTCGGAATTGTCACGAGAGCGAGCCTTGTCGACATCGTTTACGATTCAATCTGGGGCGAGGAAGACCAGCTGGTGACAGGCTGACAAGGGGAGGAACGCTTACAATGAATGAAATGATCAAGTTTTTGCAGACGAACGGCGGAGAACTGTTATATAAAACGTGGGAGCATTTATACATTTCGATCATCGCCGTCATATTAGGCATTGTCGTCGCCGTTCCGCTCGGAGTGGCGCTGACGAGAATGAAAAAGGGCGCAGGCGCCGTCATCGGCGCCGTCAACATTGTGCAGACCTTGCCGAGTCTCGCGATACTGGCATTTTTTATCCCGATGTTAGGCGTGGGAAAGGTGCCCGCGATCGTCGCGCTGTTTTTCTATTCGGTGCTGCCGATTCTCCGGAACACGTATACCGGCATTCAAGGCGTAAACAAAAATCTGCTGGAATCGGGAAAAGGCATCGGCATGACGGTCTGGGAGCAGATCAGGCTTGTGGAACTGCCGCTTGCGGTTCCGGTGATCATGGCGGGCATCCGCACATCCACCATTTATCTGATCGGCTGGGCGACGCTTGCTTCCTTTATCGGGGGCGGCGGGCTCGGAGACTATATTTTTATCGGCCTGAATCTCTATCAGCCTGAATATATTATCGGCGGCGCCGTGCCGGTCACCATTTTAGCCATTATCATTGATTATCTGCTGGCGGCGACGGAACGGAAGGTGACGCCGAAAGGGCTGAAAGGACTGAAGGAAGTATCATAAGGAGTTGGCTGTTGTGAAAAGAAACCAAAAGAGATGGATGTGCGCACTGGCGCTGTCAGCTGCTCTGCTTCTAGGCGGCTGTTCCCTTCCCGGCCTGAGCGGGGCTTCCGATGATACGATTAAAATCGGGGCGCAAAGCATGACGGAATCAGAAATTATCGCCAATATGCTCGCACAGATGATTGAACACAATACAGACTTGAATACGGCATTAATTAAAAACCTCGGATCGAACTATGTCCAGCAGCAGGCGATGCTCGGCGGTGAAATCGATATCACCGCGACGCGCTACTCGGGAACGGATTTAACGAGCACTCTCGGCATGGAAGCGGAAAAAGACCCGAAAAAAGCATTATCCATCGTACAGAAAGAATTTGAGAAACGCTTCCATTACAAATGGTTTGATTCTTACGGATTTGAGAACACATACGCTTTTACCGTCACGAAAGAGCTTGCGAAAAAAGACCATTTAGACAAAGTGTCCGATATTAAGAAGCATGCGGGTCAATTTAAGCTCGGTGTAGACAATGCGTGGCTGAAAAGAAAAGGTGACGGCTATAAGGGCTTTACCGACACGTACGGTTTTGAATTCGGCACAACCTATCCGATGCAGATCGGACTTGTATACGATGCCGTGAAAAACGGGAAAATGGACGCCGTCCTCGCCTATTCAACGGACGGACGGATTAAAGCGTACGATCTGAAAATTTTAAAAGACGACAAGCAGTTTTTCCCGCCGTATGACTGTTCGCCGGTCATTCCCGACAGCGTGCTGAAGCAGCATCCTGAACTGAAGGGCATTGTGAATAAACTGATCGGCAAAATCGATACGGAAACGATGCAGGAATTGAATTACGAGGTGGATGGCAAGCTGAAAGAACCGTCCGTCGTCGCTAAAGAATTTTTGGAGAAACATCATTATTTTGAATAAGAAATGAGGTGGAGCAAATGGAAGTGCTGCAGCAGCTCGGCACTTATTATTCTCAAAACGGCGCCTATGTGCTTCAGGAGTTTTACCGCCATTTTCTCATGTCGGTATACGGCGTTTTATTTGCGGCGATCGTCGGGGTTCCGCTCGGCATCTTCATTGCCAGGTACAGAACATTAAGCGGCTGGGTATTCGCGGTGACAAACGTGATTCAGACCGTGCCGGCGCTTGCGATGCTTGCGGTGCTGATGCTCGTCATGGGGCTCGGCGCCAATACGGTGATATTGTCGCTGTTTTTATATTCGCTTCTTCCGATCATCCGGAATACGTACACGGGAATCGCCAGCATTGAACACGCTTATCTTGAATCGGGAAAAGCGATGGGCATGACCAAATTTCAGGTGCTCCGCATGGTGGAGCTGCCGCTTGCGCTTTCCGTCATCATGGCGGGGCTGCGGACGGCGCTCGTCATCGCGATCGGCATTACGGCAATCGGTACGTTTGTCGGCGCGGGCGGACTCGGTGACATTATTGTCAGGGGCTCAAACGCCACGAACGGAACCGCGATTATTTTGGCCGGCGCCATTCCGACAGCGCTGATGGCCGTTATCGCAGATCTTGTGATGGCATGGCTGGAGCGGGCGCTGAGTCCGGTGAGAAAGAAAAAACGAACCAAAGCGCCGAATGCGGCATGAAAAAAACGCCTTGCGGGTCAGGGCGTTTTTTTCTTATGGCTTCGGAACATGCTTGAAAATTTCTTCGCTTTCAAAAAACTCGATCAGACGGCTGATCCAGTTGTAGTAATCAAGCCAATCCTTTAATTCTTTCAGCAGTTCGTTGATTTTTTCCTCAGCTTCTTCCGGCACGCCGTTTTCAAGGACGGCCGTCAGTTCGCGGTTCAGCTTTTTATGCATCATTTTATTTTTGCTGACGACCTTGCTCCAGGTGGCCGTAAACAGCGTAATAAAGGTTTGGTAATAATCCTGCTCGACGTCGTATAAATCTTTGCGGACGCCTTTTTCAAACACTTTTTCCGCCAGATTGACGTCAAGCATTTCACGGACCGCCTGACTCATTCTCGTCTTGCTCATGCCGGTCGCTTCTGATAATTCAGTTAAGGTCATCGGCTTGCGGTTCATATAAATAATGCCTAAAATGCGCCCCACCGTCGCGGGCATTCCGAATGTATGCATATTTTCAGCGATTCGTTCTATCAAATGATCTTCAGCTTGTTCGATTACGTGTAACGGATCTTTCTCCAACAGTTTCAATCCTTTCAGTCAGCAATTCCGATGTCAATATACCACATTTTTAAACCGGCGGAAATGCTCTTCCGAGAGAATTTGGCAGTAATCCGGAGCAATAAGAAGAACTTTGCCGGTCAATACGGGTTAATCAGTGCTTACACAACCTTTATATATAATATGGACAAATTGTAAACTTTTTAATTTACAAAGTTTAATTTATAATGGGAAACGTTCAATTGTCTGAAAAGTTAAATTTGAATTTAACGAATTGAATAAACTTAATCATGGAGGTGTGAGTGTTTGCTGACATTAGAAAATGTCTCGAAAATGTATAAAGGCGGGAAAAAAGCCGTCAACAGCATCAACCTGAATATCGCCAAAGGCGAATTTATTTGTTTTATCGGGCCGAGCGGCTGCGGCAAAACGACGACGATGAAAATGATCAACCGCTTAATTGAACCGACAGAAGGCAGAATCCTGATAGAGGGCCGAAACATTATGGAACAAGACCCGGTGGAACTCAGAAGAAGCATCGGCTATGTCATCCAGCAGATCGGGCTGTTTCCGCATATGACCATTCAGCAGAACATTACGCTCGTTCCGAAGCTTTTAAAGCATCCTGCCGAAAAACGGAAGGAACGGGCGCGGGAGCTTTTAAAGCTCGTTGATATGGGGCCTGAATATTTAGACCGTTACCCTCATGAACTGAGCGGAGGACAGCAGCAGCGAATAGGTGTATTACGGGCACTTGCCGCAGAGCCGCCGCTCATCTTAATGGATGAACCGTTCGGGGCGCTTGACCCGATTACGAGAGATTCCCTTCAGGAAGAATTTAAAAAACTGCAAAAAACCTTACATAAAACCATCGTATTTGTTACCCATGATATGGACGAGGCCATCAAGCTTGCGGACAGAATCGTCATTCTGAAAGCGGGAGAAATCGTCCAGGCCGGAACGCCTGATGAGATTCTCAGATTTCCGGCGAATGAATTTGTTGAGGAGTTTATCGGCAAGGAACGGCTGATCCAATCATCCAGCCCTGATATTGAACGGGTGGAGCAGATCATGAATCCCGATCCCGTGACGGTAACACCTGAGAAAACACTGTCAGCCGCCATTCAGCTGATGCGTGCCGAGCGGGTGGATTCGCTGCTCGTCATTGATGAAAAGAACGTTCTCCAAGGTTATGTCGATGTGGAGATGATTGACCGCAAACGAAGACAAGCGGTAACCGTCGCGGAAGTGCTTGACCGGGATCTGTACACGGTCAGAAGCGGCACTCTGCTCCGCGACGCCGTCCATAAAATTTTAAAAAGAGGCATGAAATTTGTGCCGGTCCTTGATGAAGCCGGCCGGCTAACGGGAATCGTGACAAGGGCAAGCCTCGTTGACATCGTCTATGACTCCATCTGGGGAGAAGAGAATCAGCTCGCGGTGATGTCATGAGGAGGCTTCAATTGATATGAATCAGACCGTGCAATTTTTACAGGCAAATGGAGGAGAGATGTTTTATAAAACATGGGAGCATCTGTACATCTCATTAATCGCCGTCATGGCGGGCATTCTCGCCGCCGTTCCGCTCGGCGTCGTGCTGACGAGGATGAAAAGAGGAGCCGGCGCCGTCATCGGCATCGTCAACATCATTCAAACCTTGCCGAGCCTTGCCATTCTTGCGTTTTTTATTCCGCTTTTAGGCGTAGGAAAGGTCCCGGCCGTTGCGGCGCTGTTTTTCTATTCCATGCTGCCGATTCTCAGAAACACGTATACAGGGATTCTCGGCGTCAATCGGCATCTTCTGGAATCGGGAAAAGGAATCGGCATGACGGCATGGGAGCAGATCAGGCTTGTAGAGCTCCCGCTTGCCGCTCCGGTCATCATGGCGGGCATCAGAACGTCTTCGATTTATTTAATCGGCTGGGCGACGCTCGCCTCCTTTATCGGTGGAGGCGGACTCGGGGATTACATTTTTATCGGCTTGAACCTTTATCAGCCGGAGTATATTATCGCAGGCGCCGTTCCGGTCACGATGCTGGCGGCCGCCGTCGATTACATGCTGGGGATGACAGAACGGAAAGTCACGCCTGACGGGCTGAAAAGCATAAAGGACGCTTCATAAGGAGGAGGTCTCTCATGGGGAATAGATGCAAAAAACGGCTGCTCGCATTCGCCTGTATCGGCATGCTGCTCCTTGGCGGCTGTTCGCTCCCGGGATTGAGCGCCGCATCGGAGGACACCATTAAAATCGGCGCACAAAGCATGACCGAATCAGAAATCATCGCGAGCATGCTCGGACAGATGATCGAACATCACAGCGGGTTGAAAACATCCGTTATTAAAAATCTCGGCTCCAATGCCGTACAGCAGCAATCCTTGATAAACGGTGATATTGATATCGCCGCGACGCGCTATACAGGAGACGCGCTGACCGGGACGCTTCGCATGGAGCCGGAAAAAGACCCGGACAAAGCGCTGCGGCTCGTTCAGCGTGAATTTCAAAACAGATATGACATGAAATGGTTTGATTCTTACGGCTTTGATAATACATACGTCTTTACCGTTTCCGGACAGCTTGCCAGCAAATACCATTTAGAATCGGTATCCGATGTCAAAAAAGAAGCGTCTCATCTGAAATTCGGCGTCGATAACTACTGGATGAAGCTGAGAGGCAACGGATATCAGGATTTTATGAACACATACGGAATGTCATTTGAAGGCACGTATCCGATGCAGATCGGCCTTGTTTACGACGCGCTGAAAAGCAGAAAGATGGATATCGCGCTCGCTTATTCCACCGACGGAAGAATCATCGCTTACGGACTGAAAACGCTGAAGGATGATAAGCGGTTCTTTCCTCCGTATGACTGTTCACCCGTCGTTCCGGATCAAGTATTAAAAGAGCATCCCGAACTGGAGGGCGTGATCAATAAAATGATCGGCGCGATTGATACAAAGATGATGCAGAAAATGAATTACGAAGTTGACGGCCGATTAAAAGAGCCGTCCGTCGTGGCCAAGGAATATTTAGAAAAACATCATTACTTTGAATAACGGAAAGGAGATGTGCGGATGGACACGATGAAGGAGCTGTTTACGTATTATGCTCAAAACGGCAGTTATGTTCTGTATGAGTGCTGGCGGCACTTTCTCATGTCGGCGTACGGCGTCGTTTTCGCCGCCATTTTCGCCATTCCGGCCGGAATTGTGACAGCAAGGCACGGGCGTCTCGCCGGCTGGGTGTTTGCTGTGGCGAACGTGATTCAAACCGTTCCGGCGCTTGCGATGCTCGCCGTCCTGATGCTCGTCATGGGACTCGGCGCCAATACGGTCATCACGGCTTTGTTTTTGTATTCACTGCTGCCGATTCTCAGAAATACGCACACGGGCATTATCAATATCGAGCACGCTTATCTCGAGTCGGGAAAAGCGATGGGCATGACGAAATACCAAATCCTTCGTATGGTGGAGCTGCCGCTTGCGCTTTCCGTCATTATGGCGGGTCTCCGAACGGCGCTCGTCATTGCCATCGGCATCACGGCGATCGGCACCTTCGTCGGGGCAGGCGGCCTCGGCGATATGATCGTCAGAGGGTCGAACGCGACAAACGGAACCGCCATTATTTTGGCGGGCGCCATCCCGACCGCGCTGATGGCGGTAGCCGCAGACCTGCTGATGGCGTGGCTGGAACGAGCCCTCAGCCCGGTGAAAAAACAAAAAAGAAAGCTGATCGTACGCTCAGCCTCATGAAAAAAAGCATTCTTCCGCGTGAAGGATGCTTTTTTTTTGATTTCTTGATTAAATTTTGATAACTGCGCTGTAAAGTCTTACTTATCAAATAACAAAGCAGAGGGGTAATCAAATGAGCAACATCTTAGAAACGAGACAGCTGCAAAAATCATTCGGCAGACAACAGGCAGTGGCTGATGTGTCTCTATCGGTTAAGCGCAACAGTATATACGGCCTGCTCGGTCCGAACGGCGCCGGAAAATCAACGACTCTTAAAATATTGACCGGAATCTTGCAGCAAACATCCGGCGAGGTTCTGTTCGACGGGCATACATGGAAGCGCGAAGATTTGAAAAGCATCGGTTCCCTGATTGAAGCGCCGCCGCTTTACAGCAACTTGACAGCCGCTGAAAATCTGAAAGTCCGCTGCGTGATGCTCGGACTGCCTGATTCAAGAATTGCGGAAGTACTGGAAATCACGGGATTAACGGGAACCGGAAAAAAGCGCGCCGGACAATTTTCTATGGGAATGAAGCAGCGTCTCGGCATTGCGTTAGCATTATTAAACCGTCCGTCGCTCTTAATTCTTGATGAGCCGACAAACGGATTGGACCCGATGGGAATTCAGGATTTGCGGGAATTTATCCGCTCCTTGCCCGGACAGGGAATGACGGTTATTTTATCTAGCCACCTGTTATCAGAAGTCGAGCAGATCGCAGACCATATCGGAATTATCAGTGACGGCGTTTTAGGATATCAGGGAGAAATCAGCCGGGAAGACGATCTGGAGCGGCTGTTTCTGGAGGTAGTCAAATCAACACGGGAGAAAGCGGGGACAGGAAAATGATTCAGTACATGCAGGCGGAACACCTTACATCTAAAAGAACATTTATCAGAAAGCTGATCATTCTTATCCCGCTTCTGAACACGGCTTTTTCTTTTCTGCTGAATGCCGCCTATTTTATGACGGGCACGTTCAATTGGTGGGCGGTTATTTTCATGCCGCTCATGATTGCTCTAATGTGCGGTTTATCTGTTAAAAAAGAGAAAAAATCAGCGAATGACCGTGCGGTGTACTCACTGCCGGCTGACTTGAAGAGCATATGGTTCTCAAAAATAAGCTTGATCGCGCTGTATTCACTCCTGTCGCAAATCGTCTTTTTAGTCATCATGTTTTTGCTTGGCCTTGTGTTTCCGGCAATTGCTGCGGTTCAGCTGAAAGGTATTGAAGCAAGCTCCCTTTTGTGGCTGTCTACGCTTTGGGAAATTCCGTTCTGCTTATGGATTGCCAGACAGTTCGGGTTTACGGCAGTCATTCTCATCAATATGATCGCCGCCTTTGTTTTAGGCATTGTGCCGGCGTCAGGTTCATTGTGGTGGCTGAGTCCATGGAGCTGGTCAGTCCGGGTGATGTCACCGATTCTCGGGATCCATCCGAACGGAATTCCGCTTCCTGCAAACAGCGGCTTATTAAACGGAAACGTGATCATTCCGGCTATTATTCTTTCTATTCTTTCTTTTATCGCGGTAAGTTTTGTTTCCGCCGTGTCTTTTTCAAAAGGGGGAAACCGGTCATGACCGTGCTTTTACGATATATGTGGGCCGATGTATTAAAAATGAAGCGTACGCCGCTCATATGGATGCATGCTGCAGCGCCGGTTTTATGCGCGGGATTTTTCCTGTTGTATATGTATGGAAGGGTTCAGGAGCCTTATATGCTGTACAGTGTGTTTTTCAGCGCGATTGCTGTTTTATACCCTTTCATCATCAGTATTGTCTGCGGCATGTCTGCCTCGGTTGAGGAACAGGCGGGCCGTTTTCAGATGATGCTGGCGGTTCCGCATTCTAAAATCATCAGTTTTGCGGGCAAGCTGCTTTTGCTGCTCCTATTGAATGTGTTTTCGGTAGGTCTCGCCATCTGTCTTTATTTGGCGGGGATGAAATTTGTTCTTCACATCAATGATCTCCCGTATCTTCTCTTTTTAAAAGGAGGGGCGTGGCTGATTGCCGGCAGTATTCCGCTTTATATGATGTCTTTTTTTGTCGGCATAAAGTACGGCATGGGACCGTCCGGGCTTTTAGGGGGTGCGGGATTATTAATGGCGGCGCTCATGAATACGGGACTTGGCGATATCATCTGGCGTTTTTTTCCGTGGGCATGGAGCGTGCGGCTTTCAGGCCTTGCAGGACTGCTGCATTTTGACAAAGTCAAAAAAGAGTTCCTCCCTTATGTAAGATACGATATGAGATTCGGAGAAATAATGTTATATTTTTCTATAGTGATATTATGTCTGGCCGGCCTTTATTGGTGCAGAAGATGGGAAGGGCGGCGTTCATATGAATAAAGGCAAGGAGCGATTCGGCCGGTGGCAAACATTTTAGCAATTGATGATGAAAAAGATATTCTCGTTCTGATCAGAAACATTTTACAGCGTGATCAGCATACAGTAACGATTCTGGAAAAAGCGGAGGATCAGTCATTGGATTTTTTTCAAGGCTATGATTTGATTCTTCTTGATGTCATGATGCCCGGAACAGACGGGATTGAACTCTGCCGGCGGATTCGCCCGCTGGTGGACAGCCCGATCCTGTTTTTAACGGCAAAGTCTGACGAAGAATCCATTGTGAAAGGCCTCATGACAGGCGCTGATGATTACATCACAAAGCCGTTCGGCGTACAGGAATTGATGGCAAGGGTAAACGCGCATGTCAGAAGGGAACGGCGGGAAAAGCATCAGACGAAACGGCTGATATCAGGCTTCATGTTTGATTTTGACAATAAAGAAGTATGGATTGATGACCGGAAACTGCCTCTTACGAAAAACGAATATAAAATCGTTGAATGTCTGGCACAGCATAAAAACAGAACATTCTCACGGGAGCAGATTTACGAGGAAGTGTACGGCTTGGACGGCGATGCGCTCTATTCAACCATTACGGAGTTTATCAGAACCATCCGGAAAAAATGTAAAGAACACGGGGCTGATCCGATCAAAACGGTGTGGGGTGTCGGATACAAATGGGAATAGCAAAAGGAAAATCCAGCATCCGCAAAGAGCTTGTCAAATTTACGATCACACTGTGTCTGAGCACGATGGGGGTGGCGGCATTATGTGTCGCCTTAAATGCCATTGCCATGAATGCCGGAGCGATCCTGCCCGCAAACTACAGCGAGCATGAGGCGGAACAGATCAAACCCCGCCTGAAATCAGCGGAAAAGATAACCGAAGACATGATCCCCGCAGGTATGACATACGCCGTTTTTGATAAAAAAACAAAGCGGATGACAAAAGGAACGATGACGGAACAAGATGCGGCCAACGCCAGAAAAAAGATTCAGCATCAGCCGTATTTTAATTATGCTCAAAAAGGATTCATGGTGATAAATCGGAAAGATGAATACGGCGTTCTCCAATATTCACTCAGGTCGGAATTTCAGTCGCCGCTGTTAAGGCGCTATCTGCCGAATTATGAATGGACGGGTCTTACGATTCTGATCACTTTGCTTCTTTTGACCGTTTTTATCGTGACGACGCGTTTCGCCAATCAGCTGAGACGGCATTTCAGCACACTCAGCTCCATTACGGCAAGCATTCAAAAACAGAATTTAAATATCAATCCAAAAAGGTCTCGCATAAAGGAATTTGACGATGTCATTGACTCTCTGCTGAAAATGAAAGACGCGCTTCAGGCATCTTTGGCGGCGCAGTGGGAGGCGGAGCGGATAAAGAAAGAACAAATCGGCGCGCTTGCGCATGATATTAAAATTCCGGCAACGATCATTAAAGGAAATGCCGAGCTGCTTCAGTTAACAGAGCCTGATGAGGAGCAGGCGGAATATGCGCAGTATATTCTGGATGCCGGAAACAAAATCGAGCATTATGTCGGACAGCTGATCCAGCTTTCTAAAGCGGAGGAGGCAGTTGCCGTTCATGTGGAATATACCGACCTCAAAGAGTGGATTCAAAACATATATCGTGACGCGGCGGCGCTTGCGGGGCCGAAACAGATTGATCTCGTCCTCAGCGAACGGGGAATTGACCGAATTGAAGCGCCGATCGATCATGAGCTGCTCCACAGGGCGGTCATGAATATCGCGGCAAATGCCGTCGACTATACGCCGGAAGGAGGGGAAATCCGTGTGGACGTCCTGTGCACCGCTTCCGCCCTCCATCTCGCCGTATCCGACAGCGGAAGCGGGTTCTCGCCGGAAGCGCTGAAAAGAGCGACACAGCTTTTTTACACGGAGGATAAAAGCAGACATTCGGCGGGGCATCACGGCATGGGGCTTACATTCGCCCATCATGTCGTACATCTTCACCACGGCGAATTAATACTTGAAAATCAGGAGTCTGGAGGAGCCCGGGCGGAGATTCGAATTCCGCTGGAAGGCGTCAGACAAAAACAAGCCCTGCACGCCTGAGGGCTTGTTTTTCTGTTTAAGAAAAGAAAAAAAAAAACGGCTGTCCGTTTGAGAGATCAGCCGCTTATGCGGAAAAGAGTTTATCAGGAAGGATCAATCCATGTTGAAGACCACTTGGAAATTTCCTCTAAAATAGGGGCTAATGCGCAGCCTTTTTCCGTTAAAGAATACTCAATGCGGACAGGCGTTTCGGGGATAACATCCCGTTTGATGACACCTTCTGTTTCAAGTTCTTTCAGACGTTCTGACAAGACTCTTCCGCTTAAATTCGGAAGCGCCGCTTCAATTTCGCTAAATCGCTGCTGTCCGTTCAATAACTGAAAGACGATTAGAGCCACCCAGCGTTTACTTAGGATGTCGACCGCTTTTTCGAATCTGGGGCACATTTCTGATTGGTTCATGCTTTTTCACCTCGTCTTCTGCTATTATACCGCAAAATCGGAGGGAACGTACGTCTGGCGCTTGTTAAGTTGAGGAGAGGATCAAAAAGAGGATGAGGAATCCGGGGAGCGCTTTTTCGCTTCAGCCGCGATAAAATCAAAGTATTTGCTGACGCTTTCAATATCTTCTTTTGTGAAGTGCTGCCACTTTTTGCTGTCAAACAGCGGCAGATGCTCCGCGCCTCTGTCAACGGCGGTCTGATAGATGGCGCAGATGGATTGATAGCTTTCGGAGGTTTCGCGGATTTCTTCCTGAAATGCCTTGATGTGTCCGGCCCGCGCCATTAACTCCTCGTACGGAATTTTTAATGTGTCCGCCAATTTTCGGATGGTCGCGGGTTTAGGAATGCCGCGGTGCCCGTTTTCAATTCTGGAAATGGTCGCCGAGCTGACGCCGGAATAGACGGCAAGCTGATTGACGGTAAGCTTCCGGGCGCGGCGCAGCTCTCTTAATTGCTTTCCGAATGTGTTCAATAAGATCGCCTCACATGTGCAAAGTCATGAGTCTTCATTTGTTCTTTTTTTGGCTTCAGCCGATAAGAACGCAAAGTATTTATCAAGCAGAACCAAGTCTTCTTTCGACAGGTGCCGCCAGTTCTCCCGCTCCAATAGGGATAAATCATGCAGCTCATACGTTTCGGCTTTTTCCAGCAAGGTGCAGCCCGTGTCGTACGGGGCTCTCGTTTCCTGAACGGTCTCTATATATCCCGCCGTCTGCATCAGTTCCTCATACGGGATTTTTAACGCATCTGCGAGCTTTTTAATGGTTGCAGGTTTCGGCACCCCGCGTTTGCCGTTTTCAATCCGCGAGATTCCCGCGGCGCTGACGCCTGAATACGTTGCCAGCTGATTCACTGTCAGATGCCTTTTTTCCCGCAATGTCCGCAATTGTTTCCCGAAACTTTCCACAGTCTTTCCCCCTCCCGCGGTCTATTTATATTCTAGTATGTTTATTGACTAAAGGGAATAGCCAGGCTGGAAAAGTATTGACAAAAGTTAACAAAAGCCGTATCTTATGTATAAGAAAGAAAGTATTTGACAGAACGGAAGGTGAAGAAAGTGGTCGAAAAGATACAGATCAGAAGAGATTATGTGCTGCAGTATATGGTCAATAATGACTACTCGTTAAACCAGCTCGCCCTGGAGATCGGAATATCTCCCGCCACACTGAGCCGTGTACTGAATGGAGAGCGGAGGCCGGGCCAGCTGGTCATCGGAAAAATGCTCTATTACTTTGACATGAAATTTGAAGATCTTTTTTACTACGACTTTGTTGACAAAAGTCAATGATGATGGAAGATTCAAACGCATTTCCGTTTTTCTGACATGATGTGCACCGATACGGCGTGACATGCCTTTGTTTTTCATGTAAAATAGAAGCAATGTAGGCCAGTCAGTCTGGAGGTGTATGGGATGCACACATTATTGATTACCTTATTGGTCATCGTCAGTATTGCACTTATTATTGTCGTATTGCTTCAAACCAGCAAAAGCGCCGGTTTATCGGGTGCAATTTCAGGCGGGGCGGAGCAGCTTTTCGGAAAACAGAAAGCAAGGGGCCTTGATCTGATTCTTCACCGCACAACCGTTGTGCTGGCAGTCTTGTTTTTCGTGTTGACGATTTCGCTGGCGTATATCGTATAAGGCAATGTTTGTATAAGGTCTGATTTAATATCAGGCCTTTTTCTTGTTGAGAGACGGCGTTTGTTTCTCGCAAAACTGTGGAAAACTAAATTGAATGTGCAAAAAAGGGGTTATGAGCATGAAAATTGTGACACCAAAACCATTTACATTTAAAGGCGGAGACAAAGCGGTGCTTCTGCTGCACGGATTTACGGGAAATACGGCAGACGTCAGAATGCTCGGCCGCTACTTGAATGAGCGCGGCTACACTTGTCACGCGCCTCAATATAAAGGGCACGGCGTTCCGCCGGAAGAACTGGTACATACGGGGCCTGAAGATTGGTGGAAAGACGTCATGGACGGTTATGAATATTTACGGTCTGAAGGCTATGAAAACATTGCGGCCTGCGGACTGTCGCTTGGCGGGGTTTTTTCATTGAAATTGGGTTACACTGTACCCATAAAGGGAATTGTTCCTATGTGTGCGCCGATGCACATTAAAAGTGAAGAGGTTATGTACGAAGGAGTTCTTTCCTACGCGCGCAATTATAAAAAATTCGAAGGAAAACAGCCGGAGCAGATTGAAAAGGAAATGAAGGAGTTTGAAAAAACACCGATGAATACGCTCAAATCGCTTCAGGAGCTGATTGCCGATGTGCGCAAAAACGTCGACATGATCTATTCCCCGACATTTGTGGTTCAGGCACGGCATGACCATATGATTAATACAGAAAGTGCGAACATCATTTACAACGAGGTGGAAACGGACGACAAACAGCTGAAATGGTATGAAGAATCAGGCCATGTCATTACGCTCGATAAAGAACGGGACCTCGTTCATCAGGATGTGTACGAATTTTTAGAGAAACTCGATTGGTAACAAACAGGAGGTCGAATAATGGAAAAAGAAGCGTTTATGGACCGTCTTCTCGCGTTTATGAAGGAAGAGGCGTACAAGCCCCTTACCGTTCAGGAACTTGAGGAGATGCTGAACATCACGGAAGCAGATGAATTCAAAGAGCTGGTAAAAGCGCTGGTGGCGCTCGAGGAGACGGGACAGATCGTCCGCACCAGAAGCAACCGCTACGGGCTTCCGGAAAAAATGAATTTAGTAAAAGGAAAAATTTCCGCGCATGCAAAGGGATTCGCGTTTCTATTGCCGGAGGATACCTCTTTAAGCGACGTGTTTATTCCGCCGAATGAGCTGAATACGGCCATGAACGGCGATATCGTCATGGTGCGGCTCAATTCCCAGTCAAGCGGATCGAGACAGGAAGGCACGGTCATCCGCATCTTGGAAAGAAGCATCGACCGCGTCGTGGGCACATACACAGAAACGAAAAGCTTCGGTTTTGTCATCCCGGATGATAAGAAGATCACGAGTGATATTTTTATTCCGAAACATGCCAATAACGGCGCTGCGGAAGGCCATAAAGTCGTCGTCAAACTGACAAGCTACCCTGAGGGCAGAATGAACGCCGAAGGAGAAATCGTTGAAATACTCGGCCATAAAAATGATCCGGGCATCGATATTTTATCCATCATCCATAAGCACGGCCTGCCGGGAGATTTTCCGGCTGAAGCGATGGAGCAGGCAACAAGCACGCCCGATACCATCGATGAAAAAGACATCAAAGACCGCCGTGATCTCCGCGATCAGGTCATTGTCACCATTGACGGCGCGGATGCGAAGGATCTGGATGACGCCGTCACCGTGACAAAGCTTGATAACGGCAGCTACAAGCTCGGCGTCCATATTGCGGACGTCAGCCATTACGTCACGGAGAATTCCCCGATTGACAAAGAAGCGCTGGAAAGAGGGACAAGCGTGTACTTGGTTGACCGGGTCATTCCGATGATTCCGCACAGATTGTCTAACGGAATCTGTTCTTTAAATCCGAAGGTCGACCGGCTGACGCTTTCCTGCGAAATGACAATCAACCAGCAGGGCCAGGTGACAGAGCACGAGATCTTCCAAAGCGTCATTAAAACGACGGAAAGAATGACCTATTCAGATGTCAACCAGATCCTCACAGAAGACGACGCCGAGCTGAAAGAAAGATATGAGCCGCTCGTCCCGATGTTTAAAGACATGGAACGTCTGGCCGAAATTCTCCGGGCGAAACGGATGGACCGCGGCGCCGTGGATTTTGATTTCAAAGAGGCGAAAGTGCTCGTCGATGAGGAAGGCGCCGTTAAAGACGTCGTCATCAGAGAGCGCTCAGTAGCGGAAAAGCTGATTGAAGAATTCATGCTTGTCGCAAACGAAACGGTGGCCGAGCACTTCCATTGGATGAACGTGCCGTTTATTTACCGGATTCACGAAGAGCCGAACGCCGAAAAACTGCAAAAGTTCCTGGAGTTCGTCACGACATTCGGTTATATCGTCAAAGGAAAAGCCGGAGACATTCATCCGCGCGCGCTGCAAAGCATTCTTGACGAAGTGCGGGACCGTCCGGAAGAAACGGTGATTTCAACCGTCATGCTCCGTTCCATGAAGCAGGCGAAATACGACCCGCAAAGCCTGGGCCATTTCGGGCTGGCGACTGAATTTTATACGCACTTCACATCGCCGATCCGCCGCTATCCTGACTTAATCGTTCACAGGCTGATCAGAACGTATTTGATCAACGGACAATCGGACGAAGCGACTCAAGAAAAGTGGGCCGAACGCCTTCCGGAAATCGCTGATCATACGTCAACGATGGAGCGTCGCGCCGTTGATGCAGAGCGGGAAACGGACGATCTGAAAAAAGCGGAATATATGCTTGATAAAATCGGCGAGGAATTTGACGGCATGATCAGTTCTGTCACGAATTTCGGAATGTTTGTCGAGCTGCCGAATACGATTGAAGGTCTTGTGCACGTCAGCTTTATGACGGATGATTATTACCGTTTTGACGAGCAGCATTTCGCCATGATCGGCGAACGCACGGGCAACGTTTACCGGATCGGAGACGAAATCACGGTCAAAGTCGTCGACGTCAATAAAGATGAGAGAAACATCGACTTTGAAATTGTCGGCATGAAAGGCACCCGCCGTCCGAGAGAAACGACAGGCGACCGCAGAAAACGCGGCAGACCGGCGCGGAAACGTGTGTTAAACAGCAATACCCCGGCTTCACCGCCGAAATCGGAGGAAAAAGGGGAATGGTTTACAAAACCGAAGAAGAAAAAGAAAAAACGCGGTTTCCAAAACGCGCCGAAACAAAAACGCAAAAAGAAGAAGTAAATGAGAAAAGCAAATGGGGCAAAATGCTCTGTTTGCTTTCTTTCGCAAGCCGCATTTTCATTGTCGCGGAACGCTCCATTTGCTAAAATAAAGCGTATCGCACACATGAACGGTTTTTGCGGAGAGAGGAGGATAAGGCATGCCAAAAGGATCAGGCAAAGTATTATCACAAAACAAAAAAGCAAACCATGATTACTTTATAGAAGAAACCTATGAAACAGGCATCGTGCTGCAGGGGACGGAGATTAAGTCCATTCGCGCCGGCCGCGTAAACATGAAGGATTCCTTTGCGAAAATCGAGCGCGGCGAAGTGTTCCTCCACAACATGCACATCAGCCCGTACGAGCAGGGAAACCGCTATAACCACGACCCGCTCCGGACGAGAAAGCTTTTGATGCACCGGAAAGAAATCAATAAGCTGATCGGCCTGACGAAAGAGAAAGGCTATTCCCTCGTGCCGCTGAAGCTGTATTTGAAAAACGGCTTCGCCAAAGTGTTAATCGGCCTCGGAAAAGGGAAGAAAACATACGATAAACGCGAAGATTTAAAACGAAAAGACGCCAAAAGAGAAATCGAAAGAGCGTTCAGAGACAGACAAAAAGGCTTCTGATGCCTGAGCCTTGATGTGATAACTGCCCTATGCTATACTGTTCACACATCAGATTCACAGGCTGTTTATTGAAGACATTCCCAATTGAATTTGTCTGTGATCATGATATAATAACAGTACAGCCAGTTAAGCAAGAGCTTGATAGATCTCCCGTATACCCTTAACAAGGGGACGTTACGGATTCGACAGGGATGGATCGAGCTTGAGCTGCGAGCCGAGAGGCGATCTCGTTAACACGCACCTAAATATAACTGGCAAAACTAAAAGTTTTAACCAAAACTTAGCACTAGCTGCCTAATAAACGCAGCGAGCTCTTCCTGACATTGCCTATGTGTCCGTGAAGAGCACATCCAAGTAGGCTACGCTTGCGTTCCCGTCTGAGAACGTAAGAAGAGACTGACAGACTAGCTCTCGGAAGGCCCGCCCGCAGGCACGAAGACGAGTGAAACACGAAATATGCAGGCTACGCTCGTAGACGCTTAAGTAATCGATGTTTCTGGACGTGGGTTCGACTCCCACCGTCTCCATACATAACAGAGGAACCGCAGTGCCGTCACATGACGCACTGCGGTTTTTTCATGCCGAAATAAAGGAGTCCATTTGAATGATAGTCGTCATCATAGACGGAAAAGATATTACAAGCACAGAAGCATTACACCGAATCTTAAAAGATCAATTAGATTTCCCGGACTTTTATGGCGAAAATCTGAATGCCTTATGGGATTGTCTGACAGGCTGGATCGAACTTCCGCTGACTTTGGTGTGGAAGAATTTTGACATCAGTCAGAAGGAATTGGGTTCGGATGCTGATAATGTATTAAGGATATTAAAAAAGGCTCAGGCAGAATTAGATGGTGAATTTTTCATTCAAATTGAGCAGCCGAACAGACCATTATAAAACATTTCATAAAATAAAATAGTGGAAGGTGTTATTGATGTTAAAAGTCATCATAGATGGAAAAGATATTACAAGCACAGAAGCTTTACACCGAATCTTAAAAGATCAATTAGATTTCCCGGACTTTTATGGTGAAAATCTGAATGCCTTATGGGATTGTCTGACAGGCTGGATCGAATATCCGCTGACTTTGGTGTGGAAGAATTTTGAGGCCAGTCAAAAGGCATTGGGTTCGGATGCTGATGATGTCTTGGAGCTGTTTCAAGAGGTTCAAGAAGAGTTAGGGAATCGGTTTGTCATTCAAATCGATCAGCCGTCAGCCGGGACAACGGACAGGCACTAAAAAGTGCGTACTTCCCCTCATCCATTTTTCTATCTGATAATAGGGACAGAAGGTTTCAGGCTTTCGATTTCTGTCCATATATAAGAAGAGACTTGCGATAGGGAGGAATGGATGATGGATTTGCAGTTGAAAGGGAAGACGGCGCTTGTGACGGGATCTACGTCAGGCATCGGGAAGGCGATTGCGGCTTCGCTGATTGCAGAAGGTGCGGCCGTGATCATTAACGGCCGCCGTGAAGAAAAGGTGAACGAAACGATCCGGGAACTAGAGAAACAGACGCCGGATGCCCGTCTCTATCCGGCCGCATTTGATTTAGGCACGGCGGAAGGATGCGGGGCGATTTTTCAGCAGTATCCGGATGTGGATATTCTCGTCAACAATTTAGGAATCTTTGAACCTGCGGAATACTTTGATATTCCTGACGAAGAGTGGCTCCGGTTTTTCGAGGTGAATATCATGAGCGGCGTGAGGCTGACACGCCGGTATGCAAAGCGGATGATTGAACGGAAGGAAGGGCGGGTGATTTTTATCGCGAGTGAAGCGGCCGTCATGCCTTCTCAGGAAATGGCCCACTACAGCGCCACGAAAACAACGCAGCTGTCGCTGTCACGCAGCCTGGCCGAACTCACGGAAGGGACGAATGTGACGGTGAATACGGTCATGCCCGGCTCCACGAAAACAGAGGGCGTCGAAACAATGCTCGAGTCGCTTTATCCGGGTGAAAACCTGACCGCGGCGGAGGCGGAGAGACGATTTATGAAGGAAAATCGTCCGACGTCGATCATTCAGCGATTGATCCGTCCGGAAGAAATAGCCCACTTTGTCGCCTTTTTAAGCAGCCCGCTGTCGTCTGCCATTAACGGATCTGCATTGCGGATCGACGGCGGCTTGGTGCGGAGCATTATATAAGATGAACGTACAAAAACCCCCGTAAAGCGGGGGTTTTTTTAATGTGGATCACGCTGAAACCGGCTGATGATCCTGCTGATTAAATCTTTTGTGGCGGAGTCAAAATGCTCTTCTTTTTGGTTTGTCAACAGCCCGACCGGCGGTGAAATCGTTAAGTTATGGATCGGAATGACCTTCGTGCCCTCGATCGGTTCTGAGTGCGCCGTCGCCGTAAAGATTGAGACGCCGATATTTTCCCTGACATAGTATTGGTGAGCCATGCTGCTGGTCAGCTCCATTTTTCGATAGCGGCTGCCGATGGCCCGCTGCAGGTGCTGTTCAATTTGAATCCGGATCGGACAATTGGCGGGCGTGAAAATCAGACATTCATTTTCTAAATCCTCGAGATTGACGCTTGTTTTGGCGGCAAGGGGATGTCTGTCGGACACGATGACATTGAGCGAGTCATGGAAAAACGGATCGAAGTAATTTTCCAGAATCAGCTCCGGCTCGCCGCATACCGCAAAATCAATGGCGCCCTCCAGCAGTTTGCGGCTGCATGTATTGGCATCATCCACGCTGACATTGACCGACATATCAGGATAATCATCTAAAAACCCTCGCAGTACGGCAGGGAAGACCAGGCTTGCCGTCGGTTCGGATATGCCGATGTGAATAAGGCCGGCCTGCCCCTGTCTGATGTCGGCCAGAGTATGGTCAAGCACCTCGTATTGCGCGAGAAGCTGCCCGGCCCGCTCATGAAACAGCCGCCCCGCCCTTGTCAGCTTCAGCTTCTTTCCCCGTTCAAACAGCTGCGCGCCTACATCCTGTTCCAGCTGTTTAATCCGCATTGAAATCGTCGGCTGTGAGTAGTTCAGAATTTCGGCGGCCTTATAAAAGCTGCCTGACTGTACGATCGTATGAAACGTTTTAATGGTGCGTAATTCCAACGAAATCCCCTCCCGGCTGTTCATTAATTTTCTTGAACCTTTCCTTTACTTTTTTTGATTAGTCAAATAAATCAGTTTGCTTTATAGTATAAACAATCAAAGATTAGTAAACAAATGGGAATTATATATTTTTGCGGGGAGAGTGACCGGAATGAGTGAAGACATATTTCGATTGGCTGAGAAAAAGGATGCGCCGGAGTTTTTAGAGTTGCTGTACAGCGCGTTTCAGCCGATCCGCAATTTGGAGATTGACTGGCCGTCGGCGCGGGCCGACATCGATATGGTAACAGAAAATATTGAAAATCATTCAGCCGTCGTGCTCGAACGGGACGGACGGCTTCTTTCAACAATTACGATCCGTTTTCCGTGGGAGAGTGACACGCCTCCGTCAAAATATCCGTTCGTCTGGTGGTTTGCGACGCTTCCTGAGCTGAAGGGGCAGGGCATCGGCAGCAAACTTTTGACTTATGTGGAGGAACACGTGCTGCGGGATACGCTGAAGGCCCCGGCCATCACGCTCGGCACTTCGGCGCGCAAACATCCCTGGCTTGTAGATATGTACAGACGGAGGGGGTATGAAGTGTATTTTGAGCAGGAGAAAGACGGAGACATCGGAGTCATGATGAGAAAGGTGCTCATACCGGAGCGGTTTGACGCGTCGCTGTTAGGCACACCGAGCTGGGCGCAATGATAAAAAAACGGATCAGAAACGGCTGTCTGCTTCTGCTGCTCGGCGTGCTGGCCGGGTGCGGGCAAGGAGAAAGCACAAAAGCGGGGAGCGGCGTGCAGACCGTCATTGTCGGCACGGGAACTGATTTTCCGAACATTGCTTTTATGGATGAAAAAGGCGAGCTGACCGGCTATGACATTGAAGTGATGAAAGCCATTGATGAACAGCTGCCGCAATACAAATTTGTCTTTAAGACGATGGATTTTTCGAATCTGCTTACAAGTCTCGGAAACCGGAAAATTGACGTGATCGCGCACAATATGGCGAAAAATAAGGAACGGGAGAAACGCTTTTTGTATCACAAAATCCCGTATAACTACTCGCCGATGTACATCACGGTGAAGGCGGATAATGACGCGATACACACGCTCCGGGATTTAAAAGGGAAAACCGTCATCGTCGGCGCGACATCAAACGCGGCGGATTATATGACGGCATACAACAAAACCCACGGCAGCCCGATACATTTGAAATACGCCGGGCAGGGCAGCAATGATACAGCAAACCAAATAGAGACAGGACGCGCTGACGCCACCGTATCCACGCCGTTTGCCGTCGATTTTCAAAATAAGACGCACGCGTTCAAACAAAAAACGGTCGGTGATGTGCTGCTGGATACCGAGGTGTATTTTATCTTCAATAAAAACAGCCAAACCCTGGCGGACGATACGGATCGGGCGATTCAAAAGCTGGAGAAGGACGGCACATTGAAAAGACTGAGTGAAAAATGGCTCGGCGCGGATTATTCAAAATCAAGTTTCACGAAATAATTGAAGCAGAAAACGGGGCGATCACATGAAAATAAGATTGGCGGTCATGTCATTAACAATTGCCGCAACGGCGGCGTTATCAGCCTGCGGCGCGGGCGGGGAGGCGGCATCAGGCAATCAGAAAAACGTGAAGAACATCACGGTCGGCACGGGAACTCAATTTCCGAATATTTGCTTTATTGATGATAAAGGCAAATTGACGGGATACGACGTTGAGCTGGTGAAAGAGCTTGACAGGCGCCTGCCGGACTATCGTTTCACTTTTAAAACGATGGATTTCTCCAACCTGCTTGTCAGCCTCGGCCAGCATAAAGTCGATATCGTAGCCCATCAAATGGAGAAAAGCGCCGAACGGGAGAAAAAATTTCTGTTCAATCAAGTCGCGTATAACAACTTCCCGCTGAAAATCACGGTGCTTCAAGAAAACGGGAACATTCACGGCATTGATGACTTGAAAGGAAAGCGGGTCATTACAAGTCCGACGTCAAACGGCGCGCTTGTGCTGAAAAAATGGAATGAAAAACACGGCAGTCCGTTTGAAATCGCTTATGCGGGCCAAGGTTCAGACGATGCGGCCAATCAGCTGAAATCCGGCCGCGCCGATGCGACGATTTCTACGCCGTTTGCCGTCGATTTCCAAAACAAAACGAGCGCGATCAAAGAAAAAACGGTCGGCGGGGTGCTGTCAAATGCCAAAGTGTTCTTTATGTTTAACAAAAATGAACAAACGCTGAGCGATGACATTGATAAAGCCCTCAAGGAAATCATTGATGACGGCACGCTTAAAAAGCTGAGTGAAAAGTGGCTCGGCGCGGATTATTCAAAGGAGCAATATTAAGTGAAAAAGAGAGGGATCGGTAATGGAAAAAGCGTTTGATATCAGTATGATCGCGTCCTTTGTGCCGACATTGCTCGGGTATTTGCCCGTCACGCTGTATATATTGGCGGTGTCTCTGCTGTTCGGCTTTCTATTGGGGCTGCTTTTGGCGCTGCCCCGCATCTATCGCATTCCCGTTTTGAATCAGTTTGCGAAGCTGTATATCTCTTTTTTCAGAGGAACGCCCATCATGGTGCAGCTGTTCATTGTATTTTACGGCATTCCGGCACTCACGGCGCTCGCCGGAATCGATACCTCTAAAATGGACCCTTTGTATGCGGCCATCGCCACGTATGCGCTGAGCAGCGCGGCAAGAGCGGCCGAAATCATCAGGGGAGGTGTGAACAGCGTCGACCGCGGGCAGGCGGAGGCGGCTTTCAGCATCGGGCTGAACGGGGGGCAGACATTCCGGCGCATCATTCTGCCGCAGGCGCTTGTGCAGGCCTTTCCCAACATCGGAAATATGGTAATCGGTTTCTTAAAAGATACATCACTCGCTTTTTCGATCGGGGTGATGGATATGTCGGGCAGAGGACAGACCTTGATTACATCGAGCAATCATTCTTTAGAAGTGTATATCTCGCTTTCTGTTCTGTATTATGCGGCCGCCCTTTTATTTGAATGTGTCTTCAGATGGGCCGAAAAACGAATCAAGAAAGATGAGACGCGCCTTGTGACGGTTTTTGACATGAGCGCGCACGGCTGAAAAGGAGGGAGAACAGTGGAGCTGGATATTCCATTTATCGGCACTGCGATCAAACAAATGATGAAAACCGTTCCGCTTACATTGGCGATGACGGTCATTCCGATTATTGCCGGATTTTTCATAGCTCTCGGCAATATCACAGTGCGTATATTCCGCATCAAATGGCTGCTGGCCTGCTCAGCGTTTTACGTGTCTTTTTTCCGCAGCACCCCGGCGATTCTCCATATTATGCTGATTTATTTAGGGGTTCCGCTGATTGCCGATCAATTCAGCCGCGCGTTTCATCTCGGCTGGTCGGCCAATCAGATTCCGGTCGCCGTGTTTGTCATCATGGCACTGTCATTAACGGCAGGCGCTTATATGACGGAAATTCTCCGATCCGGGATCATGGCCGTCGATACGGGGCAGGCGGAGGCGGCATATTCAATCGGCTTGACGCGGGGCCAGATGATTCGGCGTGTGGTTCTGCCGCAGGCGTTCATGATATCGCTGCCGAACTTCACCAACATAGGCATCGGCTTTTTGCATACTACTTCCATCGCGGCCATTGTTGCGGTGCCTGAAATTACAGGAACGGCGACGATTGCGGCATCCGATAACTATGCATTTCTGGAAGCATTTATCGGGGCGGCCGTGATTTATTGGGGATTAACGCTGATTCTCGAAGCTGTAAACAGTCTGGCAGAAAAAAGGGCAGCCAGATATCAAGGAGGCGCATTATGATCGAAATCCGAAACATTCAGAAACATTTTGGCAGTCATCACGTGCTAAAGGGCATCAATTTAAGTGTCCGGAAAGGAGAAGTCGTGACCATCATCGGCCCGAGCGGTTCCGGGAAAACCACTTTTCTGCGCTGCCTTAATTTACTTGAGCGGCCGGATGAAGGCGCCATTTCGCTGCACGGTGAAGTCATTAACTGCAAAAAGCCTGCCAAAAAAGACATTCTCAGACTGAGGAAACAGACGGCGATGGTTTTTCAGCAATATCATTTGTTTTCGCATAAAACGGCGATTCAAAATGTTATGGAAGGCCTGACGATCGCAAGGAAAATGAAAAAAACAGATGCGTACGCCATTGCCGAGCGGGAACTGGCCAAGGTGGGGCTTCAGGATAAATTGCACGCCTATCCGAATCAGCTGTCGGGAGGACAAAAGCAGCGGGTCGGAATTGCCAGGGCGCTTGCCATTCATCCTGATGTCATGCTGTTTGATGAACCGACCGCAGCCCTCGATCCGGAGCTTGTCGGCGAGGTGCTCGAGGTGATGCTTAACATTGTGCGGACCGGCGCCACCATGCTCATCGTTACTCATGAAATGGAATTCGCCAGAAGAGTGTCCGACCGAATTGTGTTTATGGATGAAGGAGCAATCGTGGAACAAGGAACGCCTGAGGAAGTCTTTTACAAGACGAAAAAAGAAAGAACGAAGAAGTTCCTCCGCCGCGTGCTGCCTGATTACGGTTATGACATAAAAGAGCGCATAAAGGAGCCTGTCGTATGATTCGTTTAAGCATTTTAGACCAAAGTGTCACCGCGGAAAACCAAACCGCAGAAGAAGCCTTGCGGCAAACGGTGAAATTGGCTCAGGAGGCCGAACAATACGGATATGACCGTTTCTGGGCGGCGGAGCATCATAACAATGAAGAGATAGCGGGATCAGCGCCGGAAATTGTTCTGGGGTATCTTGCCGCAAGCACGAAAAAAATCCGTCTCGCATCCGGCGGGGTGATGCTGCAGCATTACAGTCCTTATAAAGTGGCGGAGCAGTTCCGGGTTTTGTCCGCTCTTGCTCCCGGCCGTGTGGCGCTTGGTGTCGGCAAAGCGCCCGGCGGATTTCAGCTGTCAACCGATGCGCTGCAGCGGGAGCTTATCCAGCCCGCCCGTTTATTTGAAGAAAAGCTTGAGGAGCTGACTCATTTCATCCGAAATGATTTTCCGGACTCACACCGCTATGCGTCATTGCGGCCGGCGCCGCATACTGAGTATGCGCCTGACCTCTTTTTGCTCGGCGGCAGCGCGGAAAGCGCGATATCCGCGGCCAAACTCGGCATTTCCTTCGTTTTCGCCTATTTCATAAACGGTGAAGAGGCTGCGTTAGAAAAAGCGCGCCACGCCTTTGACGAGCATCTGCCGAAAGGATCGAAGGCGGAATTTCACCTTGCGCCGATGGTCTTTACCGCGCATACAAAAGCAGAAGCGGAAAAACACGTCGTATCGCGTGAGTCGGTCAAAATCATTCTCGAAGACGGCAAAAAGGTGAATGTCGGTTCCCGGGAACAAGCGGAAGCGTTTCTTGAACAAGTCACGCAGCCATATAAGCTGATTACACAAAAGACGGGTGTAATTGCCGGGACAAAAGAAGAGACTGCCGCCGAGCTGCGACGATTATCCGTTCAGTACAGCATTACTGATTTTGTGATTTTGTCGCCTATCAGAAACGCTGAGGAAAAACGATTGTCTTACCGGCTGTTAAGCGAAGCGGTGCAGCCGGTAAGACAATTATAGGAGGGATGAACATGAGTCATGAAGTAAACGTTGTGGTCTGGAGCAAACAGGGCTGTGCGTATTGCGATGAAGTGAAAGGATATTTGCGGGAAAAGGCCGTTGCATACGAAACAATTGATGTGACGGAGCGGGACGAATTGCGTGACGTGCTACAGACGAAGTACGGCATCCGTCATGTTCCCGTCGTTGAAATCGGCAGCGGTGACAGCCGTGTGTATCAGGCCGTTACTCAAGTCGGCATTGATCATGTAGAACGGGCGCTTGCCGATTACGAGGGGAAAAAGGGGGAGAGAAAATGAGCCGGACGGATCTTATTCAATTCGGAGCCATGATTCACGGTGTCGGCGGCACAACGGACGGCTGGCGTCATCCCGACGCCGATCCGACAGCAAGCACGAATGCGGCGTTTTACAGGCAAAAAGCGCAGACTGCAGAAAGAGGGCTGTTCAGCTTTGCTTTTATTGCGGACGGCTTGTTCATTTCTGAAAAGTCCATCCCGCATTTCTTAAATCGGTTTGAGCCGATCACTATTTTATCGGCGCTTGCCGCCTCTACAACCCATCTTGGTTTAATCGGCACATTTTCCACATCGTTCACTGAGCCGTTCACCATCGCAAGACAGCTGATGTCTCTTGACCATATCAGCGGCGGCCGGGCGGGCTGGAATCTCGTCACCTCTCCGCAGGCGGGAGCCGCGCGCAATCACAGCAAAGAAAGCCTTCCCGACCACAGCCGGCGCTATGCCATCGCCCAGGAACATGTGGACGTGGTGCGCGGTCTGTGGAATTCCTGGGAAGAAGATGCCTTCGTCCGCAACAAAGAAACCGGGCAGTTTTTTGACCCTGACAAACTGCATCGCCTGTATCACAAAGGCGAGTATTTTCAAGTGGAGGGTCCGCTGAATATCGGCCGGTCCAAACAGGGAGAGCCGGTCGTTTTCCAAGCGGGGTCTTCAGAAACCGGCCGGTCGTTTGCCGCGAGGAATGCAGATGCAGTCTTTACGCACTCCAATTCACTTGAGGAAACGAAGGCTTTTTATGATGATGTGAAGAAGCGGGCGGCGGATTACGGCCGGGACGCTACCAAGCTGCGGATCTTTCCGGGAATCAGTCCGATTATAGCCTGCTCACAAGAAGAAGCGGAAGCGAAATACCAAGAATTCGCCGAGCTGATTCCGATAGAGAACGCCGTTAAGTATGTGGCCAGATTTTTTGACGATTATGATCTGAGCCAGTTTCCATTGGATGAGCCGTTTCCTGATTTGGGCGACGTCGGGAAAAACGCGTTTCAAAGCACGACAGACCGTATCAAAAGAGAGGCGAAAGCCCGGAATCTTACGCTGCGTCAAGTGGCGCGCGAAGCCGCGTTTCCACGAACCAACTTTATCGGGACACCGGAACGTGTGGCGTCATTAATTGAAACATGGTTTCAGCGGGAAGCGGCGGACGGGTTTATCATTCACTCTGACATCCCGGGCATGCTTGAAGCCTTTGTGGATCAAGTCATACCGATCCTCCAGGAAAAGGGGCTGTACCGAAAAAGCTATCCGGCCGATACACTGCGGGGGAATCTCGGGTTGGATATTCCGGTCTGTAAATCAAATCCGATTTTGAGCAGAAACTAAATGTTTCTGCTTTTTCTGCTGCTTGCCATTCCCGTCATTAAAGGGATCCCGCCAGCATTTTGGATAAGAAAAGAGCCGATTTACCCCGTTAACCATTAAGAGTAAATCGGCTCTTTACTATTTAAAAGACGTAAGGAATGAAAACCTGTTGAATGCAATCCTTCAAACTTATATTCCCTAAGAAATTGTTATAAAAATAAGTTAAATCTTTAAGAGGTTAGCAATATTTCCGCCTAGTACTCGTTGTGCGACTTCTTCACTTGAAGCATGGCGTTCAACTGCCAACTTATTTAGGAATGGATCACCATATGGAAAATCAGAACTAAATAAAGTTTTCTCTGGGAGTTCTTTTATAGCCAAAGATAATGCATAGGTTGTATAAAATGCAGAAATATCTAGGTAGGCGTTCTTTGTTTCTTTTGTTAATGCAATAACTTGCTGCCAATGAATCCCTCCCAAATGGCCATAGATTACAGGGACAGTGGGATATTTACGAGTTAAAGCGAACAATTCCCGAATATCATTTAAATTGAGTGGATGGAATGTATGCACCCAAATCGGAAAGGAATTATAATCACTAGCTGCCTGGAATACAGGCTCAAGCATTTTAATTTGGCCTGAACCCAGGGTGAATTCTCCAAGTCCCTTCATTTTATAATCTTTTACAATCTTCTCAACCCAATCATGCAGTTCTCCGGAGGAACTTAAAAGGGGAACTGATCCAAATCCAATAAAACGGTCAGGATATTTTGCGATAGCATCCCTCAATTCTTCTAAAGCTTTTGATCGTGCTTCTAGGGGATTTATTTCGTTATTTAAAATTTGATTCAGTACATCCATTTCCTGAATAAATTCATCGTAGCTTTCACTTTTTTCTGGATGAACAAGCGTAGAGAATAAAATAGTTTTATCTATCCCGCTTGAATCCATCATTTCAATGTGTTTTTCTACAGGTAGAACTACGTGGGCATGACTATCAATAATCATTTTTTACTCTCCTTCCAATAAATTGGCTGACAGCTGATTTCGTCTTTTAGAAAATACTTCAGTAGCTATTGTTAAAATGGTATTTAATGCGACAGGAAAGCCTGCATAAATTAACATTTGCATCATAGCTTCCACAATTTCTTCTTCGGTCCATCCGACATTTAAAGCTCCGTTAATATAAAATTTTAATTGTTCCGTATTTCCTAAAGCAGTCAGACCAGCAACTGCTGCAAGAAGGCGGGATTTTAAATCTAATCCCGGTCTGGAAAAAATTTGACCGTAATTAAATTCCACAGCCAAAGTTCCCAAGTCGGGTGCTGCTGAATCTTTAAAACTGTTCACGATATTTTGATAGTTGTGCGGATCTATTTTTGATAGAACTTCCAATCCCTTTTTGTAGTTTTCTGTATTTTCAGACATTAGATATGACTTCCTTTCTCGAATTCTCTATTTTTTACTGTTCTTTTTTTAGGTAAGCTAAATAAGGAACTAAAAGCAATACCTATCATGAGTATCCCAACTGTACATACTCCATACCAATGCCATTTGCTCCAAGCAAGTACACCTAGATATGATCCTAAAGATCCGCCTAAGAATGTAGATACCATGTATAAACCATTTAATCTGCTTCTCTTTTCAGGAGATAGTTGAAAGATAGCAGCTTGACAAGCAACTTGATTTGCTTGCGTGCCAACTGTTACTAATAGTGCGCCAAGAAGTAATCCCGGTAACCAATATCCTAAGAATATTAAGGTCAGAAAAGCGATTAAAGAAATAAACATACATAAGGTATTAGCAAATTTTGATCCTTTTTTATCGATCACCCGGCCAATCATGGGAGTTGCAAAGGCTCCAGCTATTCCCACTAAACCTATTAAACCTGCCGCGGTGCTCCCATAAGAATACGGAGAAGTATTTAATAAAAAAATAAGAGTTGTCCAGAAGGCACTAAAGGAACCAAACATCATTCCTTGACTCAGGCAAGCTTTTTGCAACACTTTTTCTTTTTTAAATAACGGGCCTAAAGATGCAAGTAATGTTTTATACTGCATTGCATGATTTCCTTTGCTTTTTGGAAGATACATTGCCATTAAAATGATCATTATCATTGTGCCAGCAAAAGAAGCCCAATACATTGATCTCCATCCAAAATGGGAATCTGCAAAACCACTGATAAATCGAGCGCCTAAAATCCCACACACTAAGCCAATGGCAACATTCCCTAACACTTTTCCTCTGTTCTCTTCTGAAGCTAAATTAGCAGCAAGAGGAACAATAATTTGAGGGACTATGGTAACAAATCCAAGAATTAAGTTTGCTGCAATCAGCCACGTTACATTCATTGATAAAGCAGTTGCGGCTAAAATTATACATACAATAGATAATAAACTTAGGATCAATTTTCTCCGTTCAAAAATGTCACCTAATGGTACCAATAAAAGATTTCCCAATGCATATCCCACTTGAGTTAAAGTTGCTACAATTCCTATATAGTTTTCAGAAACGTGAAAAGTATTTGCCATACTGACTAAGAGCGTTTGATTTAAATAGACATTAGCTACTGTAAAACCACATGCTGCAGCCATGAGGAGAACTAATCCTTTTGGGAAAGGCTCAGCCCTATTTTTGAAAACCATAAAACTCACCTCCTTCATTTATTAGAATAGATGAAGGTTTATAATGGGAATAGGAGTGTGTTTATCCTATTATTAAAACTACTACTTATAAGGGGAGAAGTTCATGTTAAGTGACAAAGAAAGAAGGAAAGAACTAGGGGATTTCTTAAAAACACGACGGGCGCGATTATCTCCTCAAGACTTTGGTTTACCTATTGGTCCGCGCAGAAAAACAGAAGGACTGCGCCGAGAAGAAGCAGCTCAGCTGGCAGGAATAGGAGTAACCTGGTATACATGGTTAGAGCAAGGGCGTGATATACAGGTATCTTCAGACGTATTGGAGGCTATTTCGCGTGTATTCAGGTTAAATGAAGAGGAAAAAGAGCATCTATTTTTATTAGCAAATCGGCCATTGCTATCTAAGGCGGGAAGACCTCTCGTTGAAAGTGTAAATAGCGTCCTGAAAAATGTATTGAGTCAATTAGAATACTGCCCTACATATGTAACCGACGAAAAATTGAACATAGTAAGCTGGAATAAAGCTGCTGCCGTGGTTTTTGGTGACTTTAATAAAATGAATGATCGAGATCGTAATGCAGTCTGGCGTTGCTTTACGTCTAAAGAATACCGAGACCTCTTTCTTAATTGGGAAGATCATGCGCAACGCTTGATTGCTCAATTTCGTTTAGCCTATACACGTTTTGTCGGTGATGAGTGGTTTAAAGATATTATTAAAGAACTTACCAATAAGAGCCCTGAGTTTCGTAATTGGTGGTCCAAGCATGAAGTTCTAGGTACTCCTTGCGGCAAAAAAACACTGCTGCATCCTTTAGTTGGAGAAATGATTATGGATCATATTACTCTTCAAGTGTACGATGCCCCTGAACTAAAATTAACCATTTACCAACCTCGCCAAGAAGGTGAAACAGAACAGAAAATGAAGCATTTGTTAAACTGGCAAGCAGACCTGCAATAAAAGAGTGTGATAAATTCGAACGTATGAAGCGGAATTCGTTTGTCTCTAATATAAGAGCAGGAACATTTTGCATGGATAAATTCCACACAACTGTCTGAAATGAAACAGCCGATTTAGGTTTAACATGGTCAAAATCGGTCTTTTCTTTGTCGAAATTTGCTTAACGCGAGTTTTTTCGATTTGCTGGAGGTACTTCTTACAGCCTTTTCAAAAAAATATACTGATTTCGAGATATTATTGTTGCGAAAAGATTTTTTTGTAACTATAATTATTACAGAACTGATCAGTATAAAAAAACATTCATATTTCATAATAAATGTGTGTGTAATCTGAAAACGAAAGGGCTGTTTACAATGGCAAAAGTACTTTATATCACTGCTCATCCTCATGATGAAAAGACATCTTACAGCATGGCGACAGGAAAAGCGTTTATCGATTCTTATAAAGAATCAAACCCGAATGATGAGGTTGTACATATCGACCTTTACAAAGAGAACATTCCTCATATCGACGCGGATGTATTCAGCGGCTGGGGAAAACTTCAATCCGGCACAGGTTTTGAAGAGCTTTCTGAGAACGAAAAAGCGAAAGTCGGCCGTCTGAACGAGCTGAGCGATCAATTCGCGGCAGCTGACAAATACGTATTCGTCACACCGCTTTGGAACTTCTCATTCCCGCCTGTTATGAAAGCGTACCTTGATTCTGTGGCTGTAGCCGGAAAATCATTCAAATATACAGAGCAAGGCCCGATCGGTCTGTTGACAGACAAAAAAGCGCTCCATATTCAGGCGCGCGGAGGCTATTACTCTGAAGGACCGGCGGCTGATATGGAAATGGGCCACCGTTACATCGGCATCATGATGAACTTCTTCGGCGTTCCTTCTTTTGACGGATTAATCGTTGAAGGCCATAATGCTGAACCGAATAAAGCACAGCAAATTAAAGAAGATGCGATTGCCCGCGCGAAAGAAGCCGGAAAATCATTCTGATCTTAAAAAAACCTCCCCGCCGTACGGCTGGGAGGTTTTTCATATTAAAGGGCAATCGTCCGTTTTTGTTCGCTGCTTTTCATCGCCGCTTCAATGACACGGATGACATCGATGCCTTCTTTTGCCGTAACGGGAAGCGGTTTTCCGTTTAAGATGCTGTTTGCCAGCAGTTTGTAGTACGTAAGGTAAGAGCCGTTCTCAGAGGGGATTGTTTCTGTATGCCGTTTTTCATCCGCTGCGATTGTCAGCTCTCCGAAGTTGTGAGGATCATCGGCGCCCCAGCTGTCGTCAATCGGCTTTTGTCCGGCTGAAAGCGCAGCTTCCTGTCCATCCATTCCGTATTTGATAAAGCTTGCATTCCGTCCGTGAATCTGATAGCGCGGGCCGCTTGCCGCATTCATGGAGCCGGATTGAAGAATGACCTGAAGTTTGCCGTAATGGAGCGCGGCCAGAAAATTATCAACGGTTTCGCTGTTGTCCCGCTGTTTCATCACATGTGCGGTGACGGATTCCGGCATTCCGAAAAGCAGAAGTGTCTGGTCAATAATATGTGAACCGAGATCATACAGCGTTCCCGTGGCGGGTCCGTTCATTTCGCGCCATTTTTCCTGTGCAACCGGGTTGTATAGATCGTAGCTGACTTGATATGTATGAATGTCTTGAAGCGCCCCGTCCCGAATCAGCTTTTGTATCGTTAAAAAGTCATTGTCCCAGCGCCGGTTGTGATACACGCTCAGCAAGACGCCTTTATTTTCAGCCGTTCTTCTCAGCTCCTCCGCTTCTGCTGAAGTCGCCGTCATCGGTTTTTCCACGACGGTGTGTTTTCCCGCCAGGAGACATTTCATCGCTGATTCATAATGCTTTCCGCTCGGTGTCGTGACGATGACGAGATCAATGTCAGGATCACCGGTAATGTCTTCAATCGCGCGCACGGCTTCAGCCCCCGGCAGATCACGTTTGACCTCATCCGTTCTGGACGTCATGACTTTTTTGATCTGATAATCATCAAGGACGTCCAAAAGCGGCGCATGAAAGACTTTACCCGACAAACCATATCCCAATATGCCGACTTGTAACGTTTTCAATGAATTTCCCCCTCTTGATATGTGATAACATTATATACCCCGCGGGTGTACTGGTAAAACTTGTGTGTTGAAAATTTTTTACACCGGATTTTCAAGTCTGTATAATGAAGATAACGAAGAAAAAAACCGAGGTGGAAAATGGACAAACATACCGAGCATCAATCGTTAAATCATAAAAGCGCCAAAGAAAAAGACCAGATCCTGAACCGGCTGAAACGGATTGAAGGCCAAGTCAGGGGCATTCAGAATATGGTGGATAACGAACGATACTGCGTGGATATTCTCGTGCAGATTTCAGCCGTACAGGCGGCCATGCAGAAAGTCGCGTTTCATCTGCTGGAAGATCACGCCCATCACTGCGTAGCCGGCGCCATTGAGAGCGGAAACGGGGAGCAGGCGATTGCCGAGCTGCTTGATGTTGTGAAAAAAATCGCAAAATCGTAAAATAAAATGTTTTGAAATACCCTACAGGGGTATGGTAACATGAAGAAGAAAAAACAAGACGTGGAGGGAATCATCATGGAACAAAAAACACTGCAAGTCGAAGGCATGTCATGTCAGCACTGCGTCAAAGCAGTAGAGACCGGAGTGGGAGAACTGAACGGAGTGACGGCGGTTCAGGTGAAATTGGAAGCCGGACAGGTGGATGTGACGTTTGATGAGAACAAAGTCTCCGTATCAGATATAAAAGACGCGATTGAAGATCAAGGGTATGACGTCGTATAAGGTTTATCGCGCTTCGGGAACGGGCGCGGTTTTCTTTTATGAAAATGATACCCCCTGGGGGTTTGTGAGAAGAGGTGAGGGCATTGAGTGAACCGAAAGAGATGACCATTCAAGTGGGAGGCATGACATGCGCCGCCTGCGCTTCAAGAATTGAAAAAGGGCTGAAACGGATGGACGGCGTCAATGACGCTTCCGTCAATCTTGCGCTTGAGACCTCAAATATTTCCTATCAGCCTGACAAAATCGAAGCTGGCGCCATAAAGGATAAAATTGAAAAACTCGGGTACCATGTTGTGACGGAAAAAGCCGAGTTTCAGATTGAAGGCATGACGTGCGCCGCTTGCGCCAATCGGATTGAAAAGTGCCTGAACAAAACAGAGGGCGTTGTGGGCGCGCCGGTGAATTTCGCCCTTGAAACGGTCACCGTTGAATACAATCCGAAAGAGGTGACACCGAAAGAGCTGAAAGAGACCGTGGCAAAACTCGGCTACAGATTAGACGAGAAGAAAGCGGTTGATGGAGGCGGCGGATTATCCCAAAAGGAGAAAGAGCAGCGAAAACAGCTGATCAGGCTGATATTTTCTGCCGTTCTCTCATTTCCGCTTCTATGGTCGATGGTCAGCCATTTTTCTTTTACTTCTTTTATCTGGATGCCGGATATCCTGATGAATCCGTGGCTGCAATTCGCGCTTGCCACCCCGGTGCAGCTCGTCATTGGCTGGCCTTTTTATATGGGAGCGTACAAGGCGCTGAGAAACAAAAGCGCCAATATGGATGTTCTCGTTGCGCTCGGAACGACGGCCGCTTACGCATACAGCCTGTACATGACGATTGCGTCTCTCGGACGAGACGGACATGTAGAGGGGCTTTATTATGAAACGAGCGCCATTTTGCTGACTTTGATTTTGCTTGGAAAGCTTTTAGAGATGAAAGCGAAAGGCCGCTCATCAGAAGCGATTAAAAAGTTAATGAAGCTTCAGGCGAAGACGGCGGCGGTTGAGCGGGAAGGGAAGGTACAGGTGATTCCGATTGACGAGGTCCGGACGGGGGATATCGTATATGTGAAACCGGGAGAACGTGTTCCTGTCGATGGCGAAGTGATTGAAGGCCATTCCGCAATTGATGAATCGATGATTACGGGGGAGAGCATGCCTGTCGATAAGTCTCCCGGAAGCACCGTCACCGGGGCGACGATCAATGCAAACGGCTTTCTCAAAATCAGAGCGGTGAATGTCGGGAAAGATACCGCGCTTGCACACATTATTAAAATCGTGGAAGAAGCCCAAGGGTCAAAAGCCCCCATTCAGCGGCTCGCGGATCACATTTCAGGCATTTTCGTTCCGATTGTGCTGGGGCTGGCCGTGCTGACTTTTCTCATTTGGTATGTATGGGCCGCGCCGGGACAGTTTTCTGAAGCGATCGGCAAATTCATCGCCGTGCTTGTCATTGCCTGTCCGTGCGCACTCGGGCTCGCCACTCCGACGAGCATTATGGCGGGCTCCGGCCGCGCAGCTGAATTCGGCATTCTTTTTAAAGGCGGAGAGCATTTAGAAAAAACACAGCGTCTGACGACCATCGTACTGGATAAAACAGGAACGGTGACAAACGGCAGACCGGTTCTGACAGATGCCGTACCGGCAGAGGGAATGAACGAAGAGGAACTCCTGCGGCTGGCGGCGGCCGCCGAAACGGGATCAGAGCACCCGCTTGGAGAAGCCATCGTGTCAGGAGCCGAAAAACGGGGGATTGCCATCCCGAAAATCACCCGGTTCCAAGCCCGGATCGGTTCGGGAATATACGCCGAGGCTGACGGCAGAACGATTCTTGCCGGATCAAGACGGCTGATGGAATCGGAACACATCGAACATGAGGCGCTGCTTCCTCACATGGCCCGCTTGGAGGCGGAAGGAAAAACGGTGATGCTTATTGCGGCAGACGGCAAAGCGGCGGGGCTTATCGCAGTCGCCGATACAATCAAAGACACATCTCCGGCCGCGGTGAAACGCCTGAATGATATGGGGCTTGACGTCATCATGATGACCGGTGACAACAAAAAGACCGCGGAAGCCATTGCAAAAGCCGCGGGCATCGGCAGCGTGATCGCCGAAGTGCTTCCCGAACAAAAGGCGGCGGAAATTTCCCGGCTGCAAAAAGAAGGCCGGCGCGTGGCGATGGTCGGTGACGGCATCAATGATGCTCCGGCGCTGGCTGTGGCCGATATCGGAATGGCCATCGGCACCGGCACAGATATCGCAATGGAAGCGGCGGATATTACGCTGATCCGCGGTGACCTGAACGGCATTGCCGACGCCATCGGCATGAGCAGGCTGACCATGAGAAACATCAAGCAGAATTTAGGCTGGGCATTGGGATACAACAGCATCGGCATTCCGATTGCGGCGGCCGGCTTTCTGGCCCCGTGGGTGGCAGGCGCTGCCATGGCGTTCAGCTCAGTATCGGTCGTCCTTAATGCTTTGCGTTTACAGAAGGTAAAAAAAGACAAAATGGGCTGATGCCTGTTTTGTCTTTTTTATTGACACTTTATTCAAAGCCTGCATATAATAGAGAAAACAAATATATGAGTATATGTTCATATATATAAATTCGTTTAGCTGTATTGATGTTATGGGAATCCTATTACGGAAAGTAGGGTGAGTCGAAAATGAAAGCAGCCAAAGGTGAATTTGTATTAGACGGACTTGATTGCAGCAACTGTGCAAAAAAAATAGAAAACGGCGTAAAAGCCATTGACGGCATAGACGGCTGTGCTGTCAATTTTGCGGCAAGCACCATCACGGTCTCAGCCGGCGGCAAAAACGAGCAATGGATGAAAGACGAAGTCGCGAAAAAAGTAAAGTCCATTGATCCTCATGTGACCGTTCGTTCGAAGCACGAAGACAAACCCGGCGAGGATGAATACCGCAAAAAGCTGCAGCTGATGTTAGTGAGGTTGGCTGCGGGAGCCGTTTTGGCCGTCATCGCTTACTTCGCGCACACGGGCGCCGTCCTTGAGTTTCTGCTCTTTTTTGCTTCGTATTTGATCATCGGCGGCGATATCGTAGCCAGAGCGGGAAAAAACATTGTCCGCGGCCAGGTATTTGATGAGCATTTTCTGATGGCGCTTGCCACGATCGGCGCATTTATGATTCATCAGTATCCGGAAGGCGTCGCGGTCATGCTGTTCTACCAAATCGGTGAACTGTTTCAGGGAGCGGCCGTCAGCCGATCCAGAAAATCGATCAGCGCGTTATTGGACATCCGTCCTGAGTACGCCAATGTGAAAACGGAAAACGGCATGACTGCCGTTCCGCCGCAGGACGTCAAAGTCGGACAGGTCATCGTCGTGAATCCCGGAGAACGGATTCCGCTGGACGGAAAGGTACTGAGCGGTTCTTCGATGGTTGATACATCCGCTTTAACGGGCGAATCCGTGCCGAGAAAAGCGGAGCCGGGGCAAGATGTGATGGCCGGATTTATGAATCAGAACGGCGTGCTTCATATTGAAACCTCTAAAGGATATGAAGACTCTGCCGTGTCAAAAATATTGGATCTGGTCGAAAATGCGGCCGGACGCAAAGCGAAAACGGAAAACTTTATTACGAAGTTTGCCAAGTATTATACACCGGCCGTTGTCATTGTTGCGGTGCTTCTCGCCTTTTTACCGCCGCTTCTCGTGCCTTCAGCCGCGCTATCCGACTGGGTGTACCGCGCGCTGATTTTCCTTGTGATTTCTTGTCCGTGCGCACTCGTCGTCTCCATTCCGCTCGGGTTTTTCGGCGGTATCGGAGCTGCGTCTAAAGCAGGGGTGCTCGTGAAAGGCAGCAACTATTTAGAAGCGCTCAATCAGGTGGCATACGCCGTGTTTGATAAAACGGGAACCTTAACGAAAGGGAATTTCGCCGTTACTGATATCAAACCGGCGGCAGGGTTTACGAAAGACAGCCTGCTTCATGCGGCCGCGCTTGCAGAAGCCCATTCCAATCATCCGATTGCTTCTTCCATCCGTGAAGCCTATAATCAACCGCTCGCGGCAGACGAGATTGAAGAATATGAAGAAATACCCGGACACGGCATTCGGGTGAAAACCGGCGGATCAACGATTTTAGCCGGAAATCAAAAACTGATGGCAAAAGAACACATCGCTTCCGGCACAGCTGAAAACAACGGAACCGTCGTCTATGTCGCCGTTGATCAGCAGTATGCGGGGGCGATCGTGATCGCCGATGAAATCAAAGAGGACGCCAAACAGGCCATTGCCAATTTAAAAGCGCTCGGCGTGAAGCGGACAGTGATGCTGACGGGTGATTCAAAGCAGACCGGAGAAGCTGTCGGCCGAGAGCTCGGTATTGATGATGTGTACACAGAGCTTTTGCCGGGTGACAAGGTAGACCGCGTCGAAGAACTTGAAGCGGCGCTTACACCGAATGAAAAACTGATGTTTGTCGGCGATGGGATTAATGATACGCCTGTGCTTGCCAGAGCTGACATCGGGGCTGCCATGGGGGCTCTCGGCTCTGATGCCGCCGTCGAAGCGGCCGATGTCGTCCTGATGACAGACCAGCCGTCAAAAGCAGCCGAAGCCATCCGGATTGCACGCCGCACACGCCGGATCGTCTGGCAGAACATCGGATTTGCTTTAGGCGTAAAAATCATTTTTCTCCTGCTTGGCGCATTCGGATTCGCCACCATGTGGGAAGCGGTCTTTTCAGATGTAGGCGTCACGCTGATAGCCGTTGCCAACGCGATGCGCGTCATGAGAGTGAAAGCGGAATAATTGTCAAAGATAATTCGTTTTTCAGGGTTTTCTTAAACAAGGTTGTCTTGGTAAAATAGAGAAGCGGGCCATCCGGCATCCGCTTCTTTTTTATTTTAAAAACAATGAGGTGTCTGAGTGAAAAAGAAACAATCGTCTGCGAAATTTGCGGTGATTCTGACGTTAATCGTTGTCGTTTTATTTGCGGCCATCGTAATTATTAACAACCAAACGGAAAAAGCGGGCGAAACAGTCGCCGAACAGCCTTCCATTAAAGGACAGCCCGTGCTCGGCAAAGACAGCGCGCCTGTTACGGTAGTTGAATTCGGAGATTACAAGTGTCCGTCATGCAAAGTATTTAACAGCGATATCTTTCCGAAAATCAAAAAAGATTTTATCGATAAAGGCGACGTGAAATTTTCATTTGTGAACGTCATGTACCACGGAAGCGGCTCGCGTCTGGCGGCTCTTGCTTCAGAAGAAGTGTGGAAAGAAGACCCGGCATCATTCTGGGCATTCCATGAAAAGCTGTTTGAACAGCAGCCGTCAAGCGAACAGGAATGGGTCACGCCTGCATTGCTTGAAAAAACGGTCAAAAGCACCGCGAAAAAGGTTGATCCTGACAAGCTGAAGGAAAACCTTGATAAAGAGACATTTGCAAAAGAGCTGAAAGCTGACACTGACCTGAATGATAAATTAAACATTACGGCGACACCGACGATTTACGTAAATGACAAAGTGATTAATGACTTCTCTAAATATGATGAGATTTCAAAAACGATTAAGAAAGAGCTGAAAAATGAAAAATAGAATCGTATTTTTATATGCTTCTTGGGTGATAGCTCTTGCTGCCATGCTCGGCAGCCTATATTTCAGCGAGATCAGAAAATTCATACCGTGCGAGCTGTGCTGGTATCAAAGAATTCTCATGTACCCGCTTGTCCTGATTTTAGGAATCGCCACCTTCCAGGGTGACACGCGCGTGAAAAAATACGTGCTGCCGATGGCCGTCATCGGCGCGTTTATATCGATCATGCATTACCTTGAGCAGAAGGTGCCCGGTTTCAGCGGCATCAAGCCGTGTGTCTACGGCGTGCCTTGCTCATCTGAATATATTAACTGGTTCGGTTTCATTACCATTCCTTTCCTGGCATTGACGGCATTTATTCTCATTATTATCTGCATGTGTTTTGTCAAAACGGAACGCGCGGCAAAATAAAGAGCCTGCTCCTTGGGAGCGGCTCTTTTTCTATTATTTGTACCAAGCTTTGTTTGTTGCAATCTGTCTGTTATGGGAGCTGTCCCAAATATCCACGGAATAGGCATAATCATAATTCATGACGCAGCGGATGCCGCTGCCTTGGGCGTCATGCTGAAGTCCGAAGTTATGGGAAAACTCGTGCTGTGCCGCTTTCGCCGTGTTGGCCGTTCCTTGATCAAGGTTCACGCTGAAAGCCGGGCCGCTCGGTTTGCCGTTATATACATACGCGATACCGCCGGCGTCAAAACTTGATTTTGCGGTAAAACCGACGACAAAATGATAATTTTGATTTCTGAAGCTGCCTTGGAGATTCGATAAAATCTGAGAACTGTTTGAGCCGGAGGAATTCCAAGCCTGCACAGCCTGTACGACGAAATCAATGTTGTGATCACGGTTAAAAGCAACATCCGCCTGCTCCACGATCTGGACGATTCGCGTTTGCCAGTCGCTGTATTTGGCGCGGTATTCAGCGTCCGCCACCGCCAGCACTCTGACCTTCTGGCTGCCCGTGCTGGCTTTAGTTGAGGCTTTATCCTGACTGACATTGGCATTGAATCGTTTCGTGCCGACCTGCTTGCCGTTTTCATCCAGAATTTTTGTGTCAACCGTCTGTTCGACTTGGACCGGGCCCTTCAGATCTTTAAAATGATCGGCTTTCGGAAGCGGGTCCGTATACACCGTTTTCGCCGGCTCCGCATGAGTGTGCGAATGCGTATGGCTTTCGGCTGACGGCAGGCCGGGAATTAATCCGGCGGCCAATAAAACAGGAAAAACAAGTGAACTGATTTTCATCTCATAACCCCCTTTTTGTTAGAGAAAGTATTCAATGAAACTTCCAATAAACCTTCCATTAAAGTATAAAATAGGAAAATGTTCTTGCTCCCAGCCGTTGCGAGTGAGGTTGTCCCGGATTAGGAATCAGAATCTTTCAAAAATAAGGTTGATTTTAAGAGAAAGCGATTATAAAATCTAATGGTCGTCAGAAAATTTAACAAATAAAAAGGAGCATATGGAATGGCCTGGGAGCTGCTTAGTGTAATCGGCATCATTGCGTTTGCGGTCAGCGGAGCGATTGTTGCGATGGAAGAGGAGTATGATATTTTAGGCGTGTATATCTTGGGGATTGTAACGGCGTTCGGCGGAGGAGCGATCCGAAATCTGCTGATCGGTGTTCCGGTCTCCGCCTTGTGGGAGCAAGGCGCGTTTTTTCAAATCGCTCTCGCATCAGTTACGATTGTCTTTTTGTTTCCGAAGCTGCTGTTAAGGCATTGGAGTAAATGGGGCAACCTATCCGATGCCATCGGGCTTTCGGCGTTTGCCATCCAAGGCGCTTTATATGCCGTGAAAATGGGCCATCCGCTCAGTGCGGTGATTGCGGCAGCGGTCCTCACCGGCAGCGGGGGCGGCATCATACGGGATTTGCTCGCGGGCAGGAAGCCGCTTGTGCTCAAGGCGGAAATTTACGCGGTCTGGGCCGCGCTCGGAGGGTTAATCGTGGGCCTCGGCTGGGCCGGGGATGCCGCCGGTTTGTATGTGCTGTTTCTTGTGCTTGTGGCATGCCGCATCTGCAGTTATGTGTTCAGGTGGCGCCTGCCGAATCGTTCCTATCATATAGATCAGTAAAAAAACCGATTTCACAAACGAAATCGGTTTTTTTTGCATAACGGCTTCTGATAAAAAAAGACGCCCGATATGATAAGAAAAAGGGTATTTGACCATAATGCTGAATAATATGTTGCATATATGTTTGTATGATGAAAGCCGGATTTGTCAGCTTGATGTCGGAGGTGCCGCTGATGGCAAAACGTGATAAAGAGTGGAAAGAAGAGCAGGAAAGAATCAATTTTGTCATGAAGGAACTGGAACAGAAACAAACTCATCTTGAAGCCTCATCGGGCGGATTGAAGCAGGATATTGTCGGGCTGAGAAAAACGTTTTGGGATGATGTCACCGTGAATATGGATGACGCCCATGAAGCGGCTGAGACATTTTCAAGCATTAAACAGCAGGCGGAAATGCTTTCAGAACGTGAACGGACGCATCGGCTTCAATACCGGCAGCTTCAAAAAATCAAAAAGCTGAAAACCTCTCCTTACTTCGGCCGTGTCGATTTTACGGAAAAAGGGGAGTCCTCTTCCGAGCGGATTTATATCGGGCTGACTTCTTTGATGGATGAAAACAACGAGCAATTTCTCATTTATGATTGGCGCGCGCCCATCTCATCTCTTTACTATCAATATTCCCCGGGAAAAGCCCGCTATGAAGTTCCCGAAGAAACGATAGAGGGAGACATCACACTGAAGCGGCAGTTTATCATTAAAAACGGTACGCTTAAAGCGATGTTTAACACGGATATGACGATTGGTGACGAAATGCTGCAAGAGGTGCTGAGCGGCCATTCCGGACAGCATATGAAAAACATCGTGTCAACCATCCAAAAAGAACAGAACGAAATCATCCGGGATGAAAAAAGCAAATATCTCATCGTTCAGGGAGCCGCCGGAAGCGGGAAAACATCCGCGGCGCTTCAGCGGGCCGCTTACTTGCTGTACCGCGGTCGCGGGGTGCTTGATGCCCGTCAGATTGTATTGTTTTCCCCGAACATTTTGTTCAACAGTTATGTTTCCGCCGTATTGCCGGAATTGGGAGAAGAGAATATGGAGCAGGCTACCTTTCAGGAATATATCATCCGCCGGCTCGGACGAAAGTTTGATTGTGAAAGCCCGTACGAGCAGCTTGAATACTGCCTGACTGAACAAAATCAGGACGCACTTTCCGTAAGGCTCGCAGCCGTTGCTTACAAAGCGTCATCAGCTTTCCAGGCCATGATTGACCGCTATGCCTGCTCGCTTTCCGGCTCGGGTCTGATGTGTAAACAGATCAGCTTCCGGGGAGACATCCTGATTTCAAAAGAACGGATTGAAGACTATTTTTATTCGCTTGATCAGCAGCTGCCGATTCCGAACAGAGCGGAGCTGACAGCGGAATGGCTTCTCGCGGAAATCAGCGCTCTCGAAAAAAAGGAGCGTAAGAAGGAATGGGTCTTGCAGGAGAGCGAGCTGCTTGATAAGGAAGACTATGCTGAGGTTTATCAAACACTCAAGAAGCAGGCGGCAGATGATGAACCTGCATTTGACGACCATCAGCGCGAACAGCGGCTGCTTGGCGCCATTATCGTCGGCAAAGCCTTTAAACCGATTAAGCAGGCCGTCAGACGGCTCGGCTTTCTCGATATAAAACGCATGTATCTCCGGCTGTTTTCAGACTGGGGAGCTGATGAAAAGCCCGATCATTGGCAGAGCATCGGCGCTTTGACCAGAAACGCATTTGCAGAACGGTCACTTCCGTATGAAGATGCCGCTCCGTATCTGTATTTGCAGGATCTGTTAGAAGGAAAAAGAAAAAACACACAAATGAAGCACGTCTTCATTGATGAAGCGCAGGATTATTCCCCATTTCAGCTCACGTATATACAAAGCATCTTCCCGGCGGCAAAGATGACGGTGCTCGGTGATGTCAGCCAGTCGATTTATGCCCACACCATTACGGGCCCTTCTTCCCTCGCCGGCTGCTTTCGCAATGGTGCAGAAAGGTATGTCAGCCTGAAGCGGACTTACAGATCGACGCGGCAGATTGTTGAATTTACGAAAGCGCTGCTGGCTGACGGCGATGACATTGAGCCTTTTAACCGGAACGGGGAAAAACCGCGTGTTTTGCGGACGGATACAGAAAATGCGCGGCGGAAACAATTGGCGGATACAATCCGGGAGCTCAGACAAAAAGGCTGGGAGACGGTCGCCGTCATCTGCAAAACGGCCGCGGAAGCCAAAAAAGTGTTTCAGACAGTCAGCGCCGAGAGCGGTGTCCGCTTGATCAATAAAGAAAACCAGCCTTTTCAAAAAGGGGTATGCGTCATTCCCGTGTATTTGGCAAAAGGCATTGAGTTTGACGCCGTCATTGCCGCTGACGCCTCTGCTGTCCAGTACAAAAGCGAACATGACCGTAAGCTGTTATATACGGCCTGTACGCGGGCGATGCATCATCTGACCGTATTGTCTCCGGGAGAACCCTCTCCTTTTATAAAAGAAGTGCCCGCCGGCTTATTCGTGTAAGCCCTTTGCCAAGTGCAAAGGGCTTTTTATCATTAGTAATCTTAATCATTGTCATCATGATTATATATTTTACTTACATACAAACTTTCGGTAAAGTTTCAATTAGAATATTATTTTGACAATTCCTATAGAAATAACGTACGTTACGTTTAATTCCTTGTGAGGTGGATATCGTTGCAACTTCAGGTCATGAACAGTCCGTTTAATCAGGAGCAGGCAGAGCTCCTTAACCGCCTTCTGCCGACCTTGACAGAATCACAGAAAATCTGGCTGAGCGGTTATTTGGCTGCGGCCCGGTCCGAATCCGGTGAAACAGCCGCACCCGCTGCTCCGGCTCCTGCAGAAAGCCCGGCAGTCTCGAAAGAAGTGACCGTATTATACGGATCGCAAACGGGAAATGCGGAAGGTCTTGCGAAACAGACGGTAAAGACGCTTGAGGAACGGGGATTCCAGGTCACCGTCGCGTCAATGAACGATTTTAAGCCGAATAATCTGAAAAAAGTAAACAATTTACTGATCGTGGTGAGCACGCACGGAGAAGGCGATCCGCCGGATAACGCGCTGGCCTTTCATGAATTTCTTCACGGCAGACGCGCGCCGAAGCTTGAAGCGCTCCGTTACTCCGTTTTGGCGCTCGGGGACAGCTCGTATGAATTTTTCTGCCAGACCGGCAAAGAGTTTGACGAGCGTCTTCAAGAGCTCGGCGGCACCCAGCTTGCGCCGCGGGTTGATTGCGATCTTGATTATGATGAGCCGTTTTCGGAATGGCTTGACGCGGTCATCGGCGGTTTGAACGAAGGAGCGGGAAATCAAACAGCCGAAGCGCCTGCCGAGACGCCGGCTCTCGGTGAATCCGTTTATTCCAGAACGAACCCGTTTCGAGCGGAGGTTCTTGAGAACATCAATCTGAACGGACGCGGTTCGAATAAAGAAACACGCCATCTCGAGCTTTCGCTTGAAGGGTCGGGCCTCGCGTATCAGCCCGGAGACAGCCTCGGCATCTATCCGGAAAATGATCCGGCGCTCGTTGATGAGCTGATCAATGAGCTGAAATGGGACCCAAAACAGGAAGTGGCGGTGAATAAACAAGGAGAGCGCCTCCCGCTGAAAGATGCGCTTACTTCTCATTTTGAAATAACCGTCTTAACAAAACCGTTCCTGCAAAAGGCCGCACAGTTTACGGCTGACCAAAAGCTGAGTGAACTTCTGGCCGAAGGAAACGAAGAGCAGCTGAAAGCGTACATCAACGGCCGTGATCTGCTTGATCTCGTCCGGGATTTCGGGCCGTGGGAAGCGACAGCGGAAGACTTTCTTTCCATCCTGCGTAAAATGCCGGCCCGGCTCTATTCGATCGCAAGCAGTTTAGAAGCGAATCCGGAAGAGGTGCATCTGACAATCGGAGCGGTCAGATATGACGCGCACGGCAGAGAACGAAAAGGCGTCTGCAGCATTCTGTGTGCGGAAAGACTCCAGCCGGGAGATACGCTTCCGATTTACATTCAGCACAACCAAAACTTCAAGCTGCCGGAAAACCCGGATACACCGATCATTATGGTCGGGCCGGGGACAGGCATCGCGCCGTTCCGTTCCTTTATGCAGGAGCGTGAAGAAACCGGAGCTGAAGGGAAAACATGGCTGTTTTTCGGGGATCAGCACTTTGTCACTGATTTTCTGTACCAGACGGAATGGCAAAAATGGCTGCAAAACGGTGTTCTCACAAAAATGGACGTCGCTTTTTCCCGGGATTCGGAGGAAAAAGTATATGTGCAGCACCGCATGAAAGAACAAAGCAAAGAGCTTTATGAATGGCTGCAGCAGGGAGCCGCCGTATACATCTGCGGTGATGAACAGCATATGGCGCATGACGTGCACCAGGCGCTTCTCGATATCATTCAGGAAGAAGGCGGCATGAGCCGTGAAAAAGCGGAAAGCTTCCTGGCAGACATGCAGCAGAAAAAACGCTATCAGCGTGACGTATATTGATTTTGGTTTGAAAGGAGCTTATTCAGCATGGTGAATAACATTTTAAAAGCGCCGGAAGGCCCTCCAAGTGATGTTGAGGAAATTAAAGAAAAAAGTGATTATTTGCGCGGCACATTGAAAGAAGTCATGCTCGACCGGATTTCAGCCGGCATCCCGGACGATGACAACCGGCTGATGAAGCATCACGGAAGCTACTTGCAGGATGACCGCGATCTCCGTAATGAACGTCAAAAACAAAAGCTTGAACCGGCTTATCAGTTCATGCTGCGCGTCCGGATGCCAGGCGGCGTGTCAACTCCGGAACAATGGCTTGTCATGGATGAACTGGCGCAAAAATACGGAAACAATACATTGAAGCTGACAACGCGTGAAACGTTCCAAATGCACGGAATTTTAAAATGGAACATGAAAAAAACGATTCAGAAAATCAATGCGGCGCTGCTTGATACCATTGCGGCCTGCGGAGATGTCAACCGAAACGTCATGTGCGCTTCAAATCCGCACCAGTCTGAAATTCATGCGGAAGTATACGAATGGTCGAAGAAATTGAGCGATGACCTTCTTCCGCGCACGAGAGCCTATCATGAAATCTGGCTTGATGAGGAACGTGTGGCGGGCACTCCTGACACGGAAACGGAACCGATGTACGGGCCGCTGTACCTGCCGCGGAAATTCAAAATCGGAATCGCCGTGCCTCCGTCCAATGATATCGATGTCTTTTCTCAAGATCTCGGCTTCATTGCCATCGTGGAGGAAGGCCGTCTTATCGGATTCAACGTTGCAATCGGCGGCGGTATGGGAATGACGCACGGCGATACGGCCACTTATCCGCAGCTTTCAAAAGTCATCGGCTTCTGCAAACCGGAGCAGCTGTATGATGTAGCGGAAAAAACCATTACGATTCAGCGCGATTACGGAAACCGTTCCGTCAGAAAGAATGCCAGATTCAAGTACACCGTTGACCGTCTCGGGCTGGAAAACGTAAAAGCCGAGCTGGAAAACCGCCTCGGCTGGCAGCTGGATGAAGCGAAACCTTATCATTTTGACCATAACGGCGACCGTTACGGATGGGTGAAGGGTGTAAAAGGTAAATGGCACTTTACGATGTTTATCGAAGGCGGCCGCGTCACGGACTATGAGAATTATAAGCTGATGACGGGATTACGTGAAATCGCCAAAGTCCATACGGGAGATTTCCGTCTCACTTCTAATCAAAACCTGATTATCGGCAATGTCTCGAGCCAGAAAAAGAAACAAATCAGCGCATTAATCGAACAATACGGTCTGACAGACGGCCGGCAGCATTCCGCCCTCCGCCGCAGTTCAATGGCTTGCGTCGCGCTTCCGACATGCGGGCTCGCCATGGCCGAAGCCGAGCGGTATCTGCCGAAATTGATTGATAAGATTGAAGACATTGTTGACGAAAACGGGCTGCGGGATGAAGAAATCACCATCCGTATGACCGGGTGCCCGAATGGCTGCGCCCGCCATGCGCTCGGCGAAATCGGATTTATCGGAAAGGCGCCCGGAAAATATAATATGTATTTAGGAGCGGCGTTTGACGGCAGCCGTTTGAGCAAAATGTACCGGGAAAATATCGGTGAAGAGGAAATTCTGAGTGAGCTTCGCACCATTCTCCCGCGCTACGCGAAAGAGCGTGAGGAAGGCGAACACTTCGGCGATTTCGTCATCCGCGCGGGCATCATTAAAGCGACGACAGACGGCATGAATTTTCACGAATAAGATGAGCACTTAAAACCAAGGATAGAGACACACTGACGGTGCGTTCTCTATCCTTTACTAAGAAGCATAAACGCTGCACCGCGTCATGAAACAGATGACGCAGCTTGCGAAAAAGCCTGTTTTCAGAGAAAACAGGCTTTTTCTTTTTCTAGAAAAAATGTAGCTGAAGGCAAAAAAAGTTCGCCGTGAGCACGTTATGAGAAATTTTAAATAAAAACGGGTAAAATAAAAGAAGAATGGTTGCGTGCGGAAAATATATTGAATCTGCCCGATCATCGGCTCCGGCCTTTGGCAAAGGCAGAGAACAGGCAATAATGATATGATGCAGCAGATGAAGGAGGTCATGCTTTGGACATATTTTTAGTCGTACTCGTACTTTTAACCATCATCGCGATCTCAAATATCGTAAATCGGTTTGTCCCCTTTATCCCGGTGCCTTTGATTCAGGTGGCGCTCGGTATCATTGCGGCGTCATTTCCGCAGGGACTTCATTTTGAACTGAATACCGAATTGTTTTTTGTTTTGTTTATCGCTCCGCTGCTTTTTAACGATGGAAAACGGACGCCGCGTGCGGAACTTTGGAATTTAAGAGCGCCGATTCTGCTGCTTGCGCTCGGGCTCGTGTTTGCCACGGTGATTGTCGGCGGTTACACGATTCATTGGATGATTCCGAGCATTCCGCTGGCTGCCGCGTTCGGGCTGGCGGCGATTCTGTCACCGACTGACGTTGTCGCGGTCAGCGCGCTGTCAGGGCGAGTGAAGATGCCAAAAGGCATTCTGCGTCTCCTTGAAGGAGAAGGACTGATGAATGACGCATCCGGCCTGGTCGCTTTTAAATTTGCGATTGCGGCTGCCGTGACGGGCGCATTTTCGCTGGCGCAGGCCGCCTTCAGTTTCGTTCTGATTTCAGCCGGCGGTTTACTCAGCGGTGTCGTCATTTCTTTTTTGATTATCCGTTTCCGGCTGTTTTTGCGCCGCCTCGGCATGCAGGATGTCACGATGCATATGCTGATTCAAATTCTGACGCCGTTCGTCATCTATCTCGCGGCTGAAGAAATCGGCGTTTCCGGCATTTTAGCTGTTGTGGCCGGCGGCATCACTCATGCGGTGGAGCAGGACCGTCTTGAATCAACGATGGTCAAACTGCAAATCGTCTCTTCAAGTACGTGGAATATTATTTTGTTCATTCTGAACGGTCTTGTTTTCGTTATTTTAGGGGCGCAAATACCGGATGTAGTTTCCGTCATCTTTAATGATACCGCGTTTAACAATATGATGGTCATCGGGTACATTATCGTCATTACGCTGACGTTAATGATTCTCAGGTTTTTGTGGGTGCTGTTTTTTTGGAACGGCAAGTGGTTTTTTAACAAGGATCAGAGCATTTATAAACCCGGCCTGCGCTCGACCCTGCTGATTTCGGTTTCAGGCGTCAGGGGAGCGGTCACGCTTGCGGGTTCCTTTTCCATTCCTTACGTGCTCTCTGACGGCTCACCGTTTCCTGAACGGAATTTGATTCTCTTTTTAGCCGCGGGTGTTATTATGTGCACATTGGTGCTGGCGACAATCGTACTGCCGATTTTGACAGATAAGCCGGAAGACAATGTGAAAGAGAAGAAAGTCAAATTGCTGACAGCGAGACGGAAGCTGATAAAAGCTGCCTTAACCGCCATTAAAGAAAATATGAATGAGACAAACAAAACGGCTTCTTTTGCGGTCATTGCCGAATACAATGAGAAAATGAAAAATCTCAGATTTCAGCAGTTCACCGTCAAAAACCGCACGAAAAAAGATGAGCGGAAAGTCCGCGCCCAAGGGATACAGGCTGAACAGGAAGAATTGCTGCGGCTGATTGAGCGGGGCGACATACCGGAAGAAACGGCTGACAGCCTTCAGGAACGGTTTGATGAACTGGAAGTGCTGTATACGAATCCGTTTAAAGTCGGCTTATCTAAGAAAAAGCTGAAACGCCTGATGTACTGGATCTTTTTCGGTGAACAAAAAAAGCCGGAAATGACGATTTTAAATGAAGAAGGCCTCATCCGCGCCACAAGGGTTAAAACGGCAAAAGCGGCCATTGAAAGCCTGAAAAAACACATGACCGAAGAAAATAAAGATGTGACGCTTGCCGTCATTTCCTTTTACAATCACCTGATTTTCAGGCTGGGGCACTCGTATCACGAACAGAGTCCGAGCCGCCGTTTTGAAAATCAAAAACTCGAAATCAAACTGCGGGCCGTGCAGGCCATCCGCAACGAAATCCAAACATTATTCGAAGAGCGGGAAATTTCCCGCGATATGTCACATGAGCTTCGCCAATACATCAATGATGTGGAAGCGGCCATGCTTGACGGAGATGAATAAATCAAAAAAGTCCGGCATCTGTCGCCGGACTTTTTTTGATTACGGACGATGGAATTCGACGTGATCGCCGTCGCGGTCAAACCAGCCTCTGAAGGCCCAGTTGATCCAGCCGCCATCACCTTTATTGGTGAAGCTTCCGTCTTCAAACACCCAAATGCCGTACGTGATGCCGTCATAAACGGCGGAACCGTAAAACTGAACACCGTTAAAATGATCTTCATATTCCTGGCTTAAATTAAACACCATGACGTTATATTTTTGTCCGGAAGCGTAGAATGAAGATTCCATTAAGTTTTTGACGAAGCCGTCACGGTTTTGCGCCGACTTAATCGCGTCAGCAATCGAATTGCCGATGCCGAGCAGGTCAACGTCAATGTTTAATCCGACATCTTTTGCTGAGACATCTGATGATTGCTGTGCCATGTTTTGAGGGACCGGGTTTTCTTTTGCGGATACAAAGGACAGAGGAGTCAGAGACAAAGCGGCGCCAAGGGCAACGGACATCGGGATACGCATACGTTTCATATGATTTCCTCCTTCAATTGTGTGGTGGCTACAGTAGCGATTTACCCGGACAGTTACCCGGTTAACCGGAATTTTTGAAAAATAGGAAAATAATAACGGAAGTGGTGCTTGGGCACTAAAGATGGTTTTTGTGATGACGATGAGCGTATAATTGGTTTCTTACGGCGGAAATGTGAGATAATAATAACCGTTTACATAATGACTAGAAAGGATGGTTCAACGTGGCAAAAAGCTTAAAAGATACTGTAAAGCTTCATAATGGCGTTGAAATGCCGTGGTTCGGCCTTGGCGTCTTCAAGGTGGAAAACGGAAGCGTAGCGGCGGACTCCGTCGAAGCGGCAATCAGAAACGGCTACCGCAGCATTGATACGGCGGCTATTTACAAAAATGAAGAGGGTGTCGGCGAAGGCATCAGAGCTGCGGGCGTTGCCAGAGAAGAGCTGTTCATCACGTCAAAAGTGTGGAATGAAGATCAAGGATACGAAACGACACTTGACGCGTTTGAGAAAAGCCTTGAGCGCCTCGGCCTCGATTACCTCGACCTTTACCTGATTCACTGGCCGGGCAAGGATAAATATAAAGACACATGGCGCGCTCTTGAAAAGCTGTACAAAGACGGCAAAATCCGCGCCATCGGCGTCAGCAACTTCCAAGTGCATCATTTAGAAGAACTGCTGAAAGATGCTGAAATCAAGCCGATGGTCAACCAGATTGAATTCCACCCGCGCCTGACTCAAAAAGAAGTAAGAGATTTCTGCAAAGCGCAGGGCATTCAAGTGGAAGCATGGTCTCCATTGATGCAGGGACAGCTTCTCGATAACGAAGTGCTGTCACAAATTGCGGAAAAACATAACAAATCGGTTGCTCAAGTGATTTTGCGCTGGGATCTTCAAAACGAAGTCGTTACCATTCCGAAATCGATTAAAGAGCACCGCATCATAGAAAATGCCGATATTTTTGATTTCGAACTGTCACAGGAAGAAATGGAAAAGATCAGCGCATTGAACAAAGACGAGCGTGTCGGCCCGAATCCGGACGAGCTTCTGTTCTAAGAAAAAACAGCCCTTTACGGGGCTGTTTTTCTTTACATAAATGTCTGTGTCTGACGTTTTACGCTGAACCTGTATGCGGCTATTAATAACAGGGCGGCGGCGAAGGCTCCCAAAATGATGATGTTCAGCATCAGGCTTTGGAACGTGCGGCCTTGCTGCAATTGATCCACCGTATCGAGCACCCAGCGCTGAGGCAGAAATTCGGCGATTGTCTGCACCGTTTTCGGCATAATATTGCCCGGAAAGAAGCAGCCGGCCAGCAAGCATGTCGGCACGACGATCAAATTCAAAAGCGCCGATGCCGAAGCGCTGCTATTGGAAAAACCGACGGCAATAAAGGCGACCCCGATCGCGCTTAATGCAAACAGCATCATCAGGACGAACAGCTGCCACAGCGGGAATGACGGATGAATATGAAAAGCGGCGCCCATAAAGAGAACGGCGAATAGAATTTGGACGGCCATGATAATGATATTCACCGCCGCGTTCGCCAATACATACTGCTTTGATGTGATCGGCGTTGACAGAAGCCTGTAGTATGTCCTGTTTTCTCTCTCTTTAATCATTAGTTCCGTCAGGTTGCCTGCGGAATAGAGCATAATGATAATGAGATACCCGATGACTGAGTAAGTCATTTCTTTATGGTTCGATGTATCTTGTAAAACAGCGGACTCCGTTTGAATGGGAGAATGCTTGAAATCGGCGTACATCGCCTGAAAGGCCTTTGCGTCTCCGCCGGAGGATTTGCCGATTGAGGCGATGCTGTTCATATAATTGTACAAATAAGAGCTGACATATCCGGTGACCTGGGCGCCTTTCAGCGAGGTCATGCCGATGTGAGACGGTTTCCCGTCTTTTACGCTTTGGGAGAAGCCTTTTTCAAACGTAATGAGCGCCTCCATTTTTCCTGAAGCGATTTTTGATGTGGCGGACGCAGCTGTTTCCTCCGAAATCTTCACATGATCCAGTCCTTTTAAAAACGCGGCCGTATCCTGCGCCACTTCTCCGCCGTCTTGATCGAGAATGCCGATATTGAGCGTTTCGGCTCCGCCGTTGGCATTGGTCATGAAGGAGAGGAAGACGCCGATCAGCGGAGCCCCGATATAAAGAATGAGCTGTTTTTTGCTTTTTGTAATCCCTTTGAGAGTGTGCGCAAACAGCCACCAGAAGTTTTTCATATTACAGTCCCTCCCGTCTTTGAAACGTAAATGCGGCGATCAGCAAAAAGAGTGCCGCCAATGCTGTATTTAAACCGAGTGCAGGCCATGCCGCTGATACATCATTTGCGTAAATGATGCTGTTAATCGCCTTATTGATCCAGGATAAGGGCGACAGGGCGGAAATTCCTCCGCCTTCATATTTGTAATAGGCGCCGCCGATAATGGACATCACCTGAACGATGATGACGGTGATTAATCTGGCGCTTTCGGGTTTTCTGGTCAAATAGCTCAGGCTGAGTCCGAAGCTGACGGCCAAAAGAATTTCAGAAACGAGAATCAAAAGCACAAGGCCCATGTGGCTGCCCCAATTCGCTTTTAAGATAAATTTGCTGAAGGCGACAACGGCAAGAATCGTCAGAACATTCACAGCCAAAATGCCGAGCATCTTTCCGAGAAAGATATCGCTTTTCCGGAGCGGGGCGGCGATCAGGCGATCTGCGGTGTGCCGTATTCTTTCCCCGCGGAATAAGGTGCTTGCAAAAATCGAGGCGTACAGCCCGATCATCGTCGTCATGGATATCGCGTAAAAATCTTTCGCTTTCGGTTCTTTCGCTTTGTGTAAAGACGTCTGCTTCATATAATCGCTTTTGATTTGTCCGGCGGAAGGCGCCTTATGCGCCTTGTAAGCGGCGGCGCCTGCTTTGTATTGATTGGTAAAAGCGGTCAGCATGCCTTGGACGATCGTGCCGTTTATGCCGCTCCGGTCATTTGTAAAGACTTGAAAACCGGTGTTTTTTACAGTGACGAAAGCATCCGCCTGATTTTCTCGAACCTCGTTTTTGCCTTTTGCCTCCGTGTCCGCTTTTTGAAAATAGACATGCTCTTTTTTTGCGTTTTTCATAAACTCAGTAAAATCATGAGAAAGAGGGCCGTTTGACTGGTCCGTATATACCACCTTGATGTTTCCGACCGTCACCTCTGAATCAAAGGCGTTTGATAATGCCGCAGTGAAAATCAGCATGAAGACGATCGGAAAAGCAAGCATGAAAATAAAAGTCCGTCTGTCGCGGAAACTGATTTTGATTTCTTTCCCGGCGATGTGCAGAATATTCATTTGCAATCCTCCTTTCAGCGGGGTCAGTCGCGCAGGCTTCTGCCTGTCAGCGTGAGAAATACCGTTTCTAAGTCAGGGGCCTGTTCCTGCAAGGAGCGGATTTCAATTCCTTTGTCCATGAAGTACCGGATCTGGCGGTTTAAATTGTTGACCCCTGTGTCAGAGCTGATTTTCACGCTGTTTTCTTCCAGTGTGGCGGCTCTGACGCCGGGCAGCTCCTGAATATCGCCGAGGCTGATGCCGTTTCCGGATGACAGCTCAATCACGACGTCCTTCGTGTCGGTAATGATGGAGGTCAGCTGTTCTTTTGTGCCTTCTGCGATGACCTTTCCGTGGTCGATGATGGCGATGCGTGTGCATATTTCTTCCACTTCCTCCATGTAGTGGCTCGTGTAGATGATCGTGCAGCCCATTTCATTCAGCTTTTTCACTGATTGCAGAATATAATTTCTTGATTGCGGGTCAATGCCGACTGTCGGTTCATCCATGATGATCAGTTTCGGCCGGTGGGCAAGGGCGCAGGCGATATTGAGCCTGCGCTTCATTCCGCCGGAAAAATGCTTCGGCAAATATTTGTGTTTATCGCTTAAGCCGACGAATGTCAGGGCCTCCTCGACCCGTTCTTTCAGAGCCGCCCCTCTCAGGCCGTACAGCCCGGCGAAGAACTTCACATTTTCATAGGCGTTTAATTCTTCGTAAATCGCGAGGTCCTGAGGGACGATGCCGATATTCATTTTCGTTGCTTTGCTATATTTGAAAATATCTTTTCCGAGAAACAGAATGTCTCCGCCTGAAGGTTTTAAAAGGCCTGAGATCATATTGATCGTCGTGCTTTTTCCGGCTCCGTTTGCGCCGAGAAACCCGAAAATCTCACCTTCTTTTACGGCAAGCGACATCTGGTCAACGGCGGCATAATCACCGAATTTCTTACTCAGCTGTTTGAGCTCCAAAATGTTCATGTTTCCACCTCTATGTCTTATGATGCTCTTATTATAAAAAAAAGAATGAACGGCCGTTAGTGCAGCTGTTCATTCCTTTGACATGAGAATCTTCATATTTTTCACATGAAAACATTCACTTATTCAACCGGAAGCAATGTCGTAACGGAAAAACCGGCCGTGCCGTCAAAAATAACGGTTCCGTGCAGGACGGCCGCACGTTCTTCCATACCGAGCATGCCGAGGCCTTTTTTAAAGCGGACGGCGCCGTTTCCGTTATCTTTCACTTCCGCTTTCACGGCTTTATTCAGCACATGGATATCAATGAAAATCTGCGTGGCATCGGCGTATTTCATTGCATTGGTCAAGGCTTCGGTTACGTTTTCCTGAATGACTCTCCAATGCATTTGCGTCAGCCTGTCCAAATCGCCTTGATGCGTAAACGGAACCGGCATCCCGTTTTTGGCCGAAAATTCATCAATAAACGTTCTTAATCTGTGAATGCCCATTTGTTCAGCGGGCGGTTTCATATTTTTCAGCGTTATGCGGATATCCTCAATGCCCTCTTTGGAAATGGTAATGGCGTTTTGGAGCAGTTCAGCCGCTTTGTCCGGATGGGAGCCGAGCATCCGCTTCGCCGCTTCCATCTGAATGAGCGCGCCTGTCATGGAATGGCCGATTTTGTCATGGATGGCTTGGGACAATCTGTTTCTTTCTTCGAGTTTGCCGGTATACTCCGATTGTTTGATATATTCCGTGCTGCTGTGCAGCTGTTTCGTCAGTTTTTCAATGCTTGAGCGCATGCTGTCTGACTGCTCTTCATATTTTTTCAGCCGGTCGCTGGAACGGGCGGCCAAAACGAATATCGCCAAGCAGAACAAGGTCATGACGATATAAGTCGGAAGGTCGCCGTACGGGATAAATAAAAACGGCAAAAACACGAGCAGGCAGAACACATAGCGGTGAACCGGATATTCGGCAAGAACGGCAAAAATGGCGGGCGGCAAAAGAAACAGAAACGCCGGATGGCCTAAGGCGGAAAGCCAAGCAGTCAATGCAAGCGAAAGCAGGGTGATCCCGCGCCTCCAAGCGGGCAGCCTGATCATGCAGACCGCAATGCCCAAAGACAGATAAAGCAGCAGAAACAAGACGGCGTACGGTGTGTAAAGGCGGTCTGCCGAGACGAACAAAAAAGCCGTATAAAAAATGGCGATCAGTCTGCTCATCAGCATCCAAAAATCCATACCGTTCAACGCCCGTTATCCACCTTCCCGGTGATATAATAAATCGCGATCTGCGTTCTGTGCTCAAGCCCTGTTTTCCCTAAAATAGATGAAATATAATTGGCCGTCGTCCCTTCAGAAATGAAAAGCTGTTTTGAAATTTCCCTGTTCGAGAATCCTTTCGCAATAAGCGACATGATGCTGAGCTCTCTTTCAGTAAACTGGCTTTCATCAATCTGATGCGCGGCTTCCGCCGGCCGGAAAAGGCTGTCTTTTATTTTATCCAGTACGGTGTCCTGAAGAATGCTGTGCCCGTTGAAAACGCTTTTGATCGCATCGCGTATCCGTTCCGGTTCGGTGTTTTTTAATAAATATCCTTTCGCGCCGTTTTTAATCGCTTCTAAAATATACTCATCGTCGTCAAATGTCGTCAGGATCATCGGTTTCGTATCCGTTTCCTCCGCGATCCGTTTTGCGGCTTCGACACCGTTCATCACCGGCATGCGGACGTCCAGCAAGGCGATATCGACGGGATTGTGTTTACAATACTCTGCCGCCTCGAGGCCATTTTCCAACGTTGCCGATACAGTAAATTCCTCATATGTATGCAAAATGATTTTCATTCCTTCTCTGATGAAAGAATTATCATCCGCGATAATGACATTAATCTTCATGGCCGCACCCTTTGTGTGTTTTTTGTTTCATTATATACCATCCGATTTTAAATCAAAAAGCCTTCCGGCGAAAGGTGCGCGGAAGGCGGATCGGTCAAGCGGGTTTTTTCAATTGGATGAAAAACAGCATCAGGAAAGAAATGATTACAATACAGATCACCCACACCCAGGCGAGTGTTTCATTGCCGGAGTCCATCGCGACGTAAATCGCTGTCGGCAGCGTTTGGGTGACACCGGGAATATTTCCCGCAAACATTAAAGTCGCCCCGAATTCACCTAGCGCACGTGCAATACTGAGAATGCTTCCGGTCAAGAGGGAGGGAAAGGCAAGCGGGACGGAAATACGGGTGAACACCTGCCACCTGCCGGCTCCGTCTACTTTCGCCGCTCCCTCGATGTCAGCATCAACCGCGGCGAAGCCCGTTTTAGCGGACTGATACATAAGCGGGAAGGCGACAATGGCCGAAGCGATCACCGCGGCCGACCACGTGAAAATGACGGGCTGGTGAAAAATCCGCTCAATCGCCCGGCCGATAAAGCTGTGTTTCCCGAAAATAATAATGAGAATGAAGCCGACAACGGTAGGCGGAAGAACGAGCGGGAGCATAAACAGGGTCTCCACAGCCGTTTTTCCGGGAAATCGCGCTTTCGCCATCCAGGCGCCGGCAAGCGTCCCGAGAATGATGACGGCGATGCCTGATGCCAAAGCCACCTCAAAAGACAATACGACTGGGGTGAAAAATTCCGAAGCCGTAATGTTACTTGGCAGTAAATCCATATTTCTTAAACACTTTCATTGCTTCATCTGACTGCAGATACTGATAAAACGCTTCTGCTTCTTTACGGTGCTTTGTATCCTTGACGATGCCAAGCGGATAAACGATCGGATCGTGCGTTTTCGCCGGCGCTTCATCGGTGATTTTCACCTTTTTCGAAATCAGCGCGTCTGTTTTATAGACAAGCCCGGCATCGACATTTCCGGTTTCAACATAAGAAAGCACCTGGCGAACGTCTTTTGCATAGACGACTTTATCTTTTACCTTGTCCCACAGGGATAATGCCGTCAATGACTGTTTGGCGTATTGTCCGGCCGGAACGGATTCAGGCGTGCCGAGCGCAATTTTTTCCGCGCTGTCTTTTTTCAGGTCATTCAGATGTGTCAGGTGTGCGCTGTTTTTCTCAGGTACGATCATGACAAGATCATTTTTCAAAAGATCCGTGCTGTCTTTTTTGTCGATATCTCCGTCATGAACGAGCTTTTCGAATTTATCTTCGGCTGCCGAGAAGAATAAATCAGCTCCCGCGCCTTGTGAAATTTGTTTTTGCAATGTGCCTGATGATCCGAAGTTGTCTTGAATGATTACGTTTGAATGAGATTTTTCGTAGTTGGTCTGGATTTCTTCAAGTGCATCCTGAGCGCTGGCTGCCGCAGAAACGGTCAGCGTGACTTTTTCGTTTTGTCCGCCTTTGGACGATTGTCCGGATGAGCAGCCCGCAGTTGCAAGGAAAACGGCCATAGCCGCAGTTGTGAGTAGTGTCGCTTTCTTTTTCAACATTGTGCACCCCTTATAGCTAAATATCATTAGATCAAACTAATTATAACGCAATTGTACGTGATGGTGCGGTTTTTTTTCAATATCTGAACAGTTATAATAAAAACGGAGCGTGATAATATGACAGAAGCCACTTCCTATACAATAGAAGAAGTTGCGGGCCTTTTGAAGGTCTCCAAACTGACAGTATATGATTTGATAAAAAAAGGACTCATTCCGGCGTACAGGGTCGGAAGACAGATGAGGGTCGATGAAGAGGACTTAAAACAATATAAAGCAAACATGAGAATGTCAAAAAAGCCATCCGCAGCAGAAGCGCCTGACCCGTCCCGCGGGCGGGAGCCGGAAAAAAGGCAGTCCGTTATCATCAGTGGGCAGGATGTGTCGATGGACCTCCTCAGCAAACAGCTGGAACAAACAATACAGGCGGCTCCGCTCCGCAAGTACAGCGGCAGTTTGAACAGCCTGATCGAGATGTACCGCGGAGCCTGTGACATCGTCAGTCTGCATTTATACGATGGGGAGACGGGGCAGTATAACATCCCGTACGTGAAGCGCATTCTTTCAGGGGAGCCGTTTGCGCTTTTTCATGTCGTGCTTCGGCAGGCCGGATTATATGTGAAAAAAGGTAATCCGCTGAACATTCAGGGTTTTCAGGACATGAGCCGAAAAGATGTCCGCATCGTCAATCGCGAAAAAGGATCAGGCGCGAGGGTGCTGCTGGATGAACAGCTCAGATCTTTCGGCATTACGCCGTCTGATGTCGCCGGCTATCATGACATTGTCACGGATCATCTGTCAGCGGCTTCACAAGTATCAAGCGGAAAGGCGGATATCGGAGTCGGGTCGCAGCATGCGGCGCATATGGCGGGCACGGACTTTATCCCGGTGATCAGTGAGCAGTACGATGTGGTCGTCTTAAAACAAAACCGGGAGCTTGTTCAAAGCGTGCAGGACATTCTTAATTCTGAGGAATTCAAGTCTCAGCTTTCTCAATTATCCGGATATGATACGAAAATGACCGGACGGCTTATATATGAAACATGAAAAATCCCTCCATATAACGGAGGGATTTTTTTATTGCTTATAAAACCGCAGCAGGTCGCCGTTTAATATTTTATCGGAAAGCATCAGCTCTTGTTCCGCTTTTTCTTTCTCATCGCTGCACGCGCTCATGTCAGAAAGCGGTTCACCCGTCTTACGGCTGTAACACGTATTTTTCGTATAAATATGATCATCCGTGATAAAGCTGCCGTTTCTCAGTACCGCAAACGGGGTCCGCTCTCCGGAAAACAGATCATTGCCGAACTGAATGCTGCCTTTCGTTTCAATGCCGAGCAGGTGAAGCAGCGTCGGTCTTACATCAACCTGTCCCGCGGCCGAAGCAATCGTTTCCGGCGCACGGTCGGTCACCCCGGGAATATGAATGATAAACGGCACGCGCTGAAGCTGAACCGTATCAAACGGAGTGATTTCCTCTTTCCCTAAGAATTCGGCAAGTCCTTGATTATGGGCTTCGGATATACCGTAATGATCTCCCATCAGGACGATCATCGCGTTGTCATACAGTTCTTCTTTTTTCAGCTTCTTGAAAAAGTGTTTCAGGGCCTCATCTTCATAGCGGACCGTCGTCACATAGCGGTTTAATAACTCGCTGCTTGTGTCCGGTTCCTCAATGAGCTGATCCTGTTTATCAATTTCAAAAGGAAAATGGTTGGTCAAAGTCAGCAGGCTCGCGTAAAACGGCTGCGGAAGCTTCTTTAATTTTTCCGCTGACTGTTCGAGAAATTCCTTGTCCTTCAGGCCCCAGCCTGTTGAATTTTCCTGTGTCACCTTAAATTCATCCGCGTCGAAAAAACGGTCGATTCCGAATGCCCCGTACATCTCATCCCGGTTCCAAAAGGCCTTATGATTGGCATGCAGAACGGCTGAATAGTATTGACGGTCTTTTAACATATGGTACATCGTATTGAACCGGTGGCCGCTTTTTGTGAAAAAAACGGCGCCGCTTGAAGACGGATACAGCGAATTCGCAGTAATGAATTCTGAATCTGAGGTTTTTCCCTGTTCAGTCTGCTGATAAAAATGAGTGAAGTCATAACTTTTTTTCCGCAGTTTATTTAAAAACGGGGTAATCTCCCGCCCGTTGACCCGCTCATCCATTACAAAACGCTGTGTTGATTCGAGCGTAACAAAAATCACATTGCGCCCCTTTGCAAGCCCGAATTTTGAATCGGACGGCCTGCTGTAGTCGGCTTGAGTGTAATTTGCGACCGCCGCAAGGCTGTCTTCATCGGCAAACGCTTTTGCCCCTGCATTCAGCGTCTGCGAAATGGTGTCATACAAATGAAAGTGGAACAGGCCGATTCCTTTTACGAGCGCTTCACGATCAAAAGGGTGCTTGAACAGCTTCGGCTGCTCGGCCTCAGACAGCGCAAGGTTGCACAGCATGAGGCCGGCTGATGCCCACGCATACGCTTTAACGGTACGGGTGCTGGCTTTACCTTTACCAGCTTTATGCCTTTTACCAAGATAAAACAAAACCGCAATATCCAAAAATAAAGCGATATAAAGCGGGTGAAACAGCTCTTGGACGCTGCTTCCCATATCGCCCATATTGCTCGCCTGAAACAAAACCGGTATGGTGATAAAATCAATATAAAACCCGTAAAACACCGTATTCGCGATTAAAATTCCCGTCAGCATCACATTCGCCGAAAGCAGAAAGATCCGCTGTTTTTTTTCTGTCAGCAAGAGGGCGATGCCGAACAGCGGCACAATGAAGCTCAGCGGATTAATGAGAAGCAGACATTCCTCAAGAACCGAATTGTTCTGCAGATCAAAACCGAGCTTATAAACGGCATAGGTTTTCATCCACATGAACAGGATGGACAGGCATAAAAACCGATGATTGCTGAAAAAGGTTTTCTTCATATGTATGACTCCTCACCCTAAAAGCGAAAGATGCTTTTTGTTTAAGAGATGCGGCCGTGAACCAGTTCGTATAAATAATAGCAGGATACAATCGTTAAGCCGGCCAGCACAAGCTGCTCCGAAAAGCTCCCCGTTCTCATATAAAGGGGAAGACGGAAGCGGATGGCGGACGGAAACAGCAGTTTAATGCCGTTGACGGTCCATGCGTCAAGTACAAGATGGCTCGCCATTCCGATCATCAGTCCGGCGGAAATGCTCGGATTCGGAATATAGGTTGCCGTAATGAAAAACATAATAAGCATAAACAGCAGGCTGTGTGTAAACGTTCTGTGGCCGAACACCGTGCTTACGATTTTGGACAGAACGGGCAGCGTCCTGCCGATTTTGCTTTTCGTATGGCATATGTCGGGAATCAGCGCCCCGAGGGCACCCGCTGAGGTCATAAGGACCGGATCATACCCGTAATAATACGCAATTGCGGAACAAGAAGCGATGCCTCCCATGATGTGTGTTTTTCCTGTCATTTTTCGCTTCTCCTTTTTATTTTTGCCAAAATCCCCTGAATTACAAATATATCAAGAGAATGCATGTTTGATCAACAAACTTTACCTGTTCCGCCAAAAGGAAGGAGACACGGATTCCGCATATTCTGCCGCGGAAAAAGACACATTATAGGTGTACCTATATTTGATAAAGAGGTGATACAGATGGCTTTCTTTAACAAAGAAAAAGGAAAAAACAGCGATAAAAACAAAAACGTCATTCAAGGCGCGCTTGAAGACGCCGGTGCAGCTCTGAAAGACGATCCGCTTCAAGAAGCTGTTCAAAAGAAAAAAAACAACCGCTGACCATATAAGACGGGTAGGGCGAACGCTCTATCCGTTTTCCAGCTAATTTTTCCCTTTGACAGATCTTTTTATCTCTGATAACCTCTGAGTAGAATTGAATGATAAAAATCCTCACTCTTTCTCGGTGAGGTAGAGGTTGCGCTTGATGATGAGTCGCACATGCCAGGCTGATAGGGGCCGCAAAACATGTGTTAAAGGCATCAGCGCCGAAGTGTAAAGAAAGCCGATCCTTCTTTATGCTGGGACTGTATCTGAATAAGTGCAGGACTGCCGCGTGCTTTTTCGCGGAGGGCTATCCGGAGATCAAGGGTGTGTGTGTTTCTTTAAGCATGGACTTTTGTTCAGGCTTTTTTTGCGTGTAAATATGATCTCGGGGTCTGGTCCGTACGAATGAACAACCAGGAGGTACAGGAATGGAACAGACGAAAAAATGGGGTTTTTGGTTATTAACGGCGTTTGTCGTAGGAAATATGGTAGGCTCGGGCATCTTTTCGCTTCCGAGTTCGCTCGCAAAAATCGCGAGCCCGTTCGGCGCCACATCGGCATGGCTTTTAACGGGAGCCGGTGTGTTAATGATCGCGCTGGTCTTCGGCCACTTATCCATCCGCAAGCCTGAGCTGACGGCGGGGCCGCAAAGCTATGCGCGTGCGCTGTTCAGCGATCGGAAAAAAGGGAATGCAGCGGGCTTCACGATGGTGTGGGGCTACTGGGTGGCGAGCTGGATCAGCAACGTGGCGATCATCACGAGCCTTGCCGGATATTTAACATCATTTTTCCCGATTTTAACGGATAAGCGTGAAATGTTTTCGATCGGCGGTCAGGCGGTTACGCTCGGCCAGCTGCTGACGTTTGCCGTATGTACGGTTTTATTATGGGGCACTCACACGATTCTCGTCACCAGCATTAACGGTGCGAGTAAATTAAATTTCGTCACGACGTTTTCAAAAGTATTAGGATTTATCTTCTTTATCATTGCAGGTTTATTTGTGTTTCAAACGTCGTTTTTCGATCATTTTTATTTTCCGGTTCAAACAGGTCCTCACACAGTTGAGGGAATCGGCGGACAGATCCACAATGCGGCGATTTCAACATTATGGGCGTTCGTCGGAATTGAATCGGCAGTCATTTTATCCGGGCGCGCCCGTTCGCAGCGCGACGTGAAACGCGCCACCATTACCGGATTATTGATCGCGCTTGGCATCTATATCATCGTGACATTGATTACGATGGGCGTGCTTCCGCATGGTAAGCTTGTCGGCTCGGAAAAACCGTTTGTTGACGTATTGTACGCGATCGTCGGCAATGCGGGAAGTGTCATCATGGCGATTCTGGCGATTTTGTGTCTGTTCGGAACGATGCTCGGCTGGATTCTTCTCGGCTCTGAAGTTCCGTATCAAGCGGCGAAATCAGGAGACTTTCCGGCTGCTTTTGCAAAAACGAATAAACAGGGCAGCCCGGTTGTGTCGTTAATCGTAACGAACGTGATGTCACAGATCTTTATCTTTTCAGTTATTTCCCGGACGATCAGTGACGCGTTTACGTTTTTAACGACGGCGGCGACACTCGCTTATCTGATTCCGTATCTCGTATCAGCGTTTTACAGCCTGAAGCTCATTTTTACGGGTGAAACGTATGACGAGATAAAGGGTTCAAGAGTAAGAGACGGTATCATCGCCATCCTTGCCTGCATTTATTCTTTTTATGTCATTATTACCGGAACGGCCGATTTAACGACCTTTATTCTCGGTATCGGGCTGTTTTTCGTCGGTTTGCTGTTATATCCTTTCGTCTCAAAGAAATTTGCAAACAACAGACAATCGGTATGACAAAAAGACATCTCACGTCTGTGAGATGTCTTTTTTTGTTTGCGGCAGCTGATTACTTTTTGACGGCATGTATATAATGAATGGTCTCGAATGCGGTTAAATGGTCAGTACGTCCGCTGAAAAAACGGTCATTGACGTCCGCCGGAGATAAATGTTCATAAATAAGCAGACCTGATGATTCTAATATTTTTTCGATTTCTTTATAACTGAAACACGATAACATCGGTTCTCCGCTTGCTGCAGCCATTTTCACCATGTTTTCCACTCTGTTTGACAGTCCTCTTTCTTCAAAGAGCGACTCATCTGCATAATCAAACACGATAGAGCTTCCTGGCGGGACTTCGGCAAATAATTGTGTGAGCAGGCGGGCGAGATGCTCTTTCGTAAGATAGTATGACACACCGAGCAGGCTGAAAAAGGTTTTTTGGCGTGAAAAACCTTCCTGATACAGACGGCTGAAAGAAAGCGAAGCGGCGAAGTCCATCGGTACAAAATGAAGATGATGGGAAATGTCGAGATTCAGATGTTTCAATCTGTTTATTTTGTCTTCCTGTGAAGCGGGATGATCGATTTCAAATATGTCTAAGGCGTTTGTCATCTCAGGATGCCTGAAACAGAAAGTATCGAGCCCCGCGCCAAGGATAACATACTGTTTGGCCCCGAGCTTCACTTCATTCAAAAGCACTTCTTCACAATATGCGGCACGGGCTAACGGTGTAGGAGACAGCTGTACTTGAGTCACCCATTTTAAGATGTCATTCGGTTGGCCTTGAAGCCTCTGTGCCATGTCTTTACTGAAAAATGATATACCTTGAATCAGATGATCGCGGATGTCCGAATGCTCTTTTTCGGAAATCAGATCTTGTGCCATAAAATCATCAAATATCACCGGGGTGTCGTATTTACTGTGGTACGCCCTTCCGAAAGCGGACAGCAGGGAAGTCATACTCGCCTTGTTTTCTTTCATATAAAGATCCTCCGTTATTTACATCAATCTCCGGCCGGGAGAATCTTATTATACATGTTAATCCAAAAATGTAAATTATAGCATAAATAAATTTTTTTGTCAAGTTTTAAGCGTAATAAAAAGCCGCTGTGACAGCGGCTTCGGGGTTACTTTGTTAAGCTTTTTGTGATGTAGTCGAGCTGGCCTTCAAGTGAGATCGGGTCTGAGAAATAGAAGCCGATCGGATCAATGCGGTAGACATGGTTTTGTTTGACGGCATCGAGGTTCTTCCAGATTGAGCTGTCAAGCACGCCTTTGTCGTCACCGCCGGCCTGCCATGGCCCCATAAAGATGTAGTCTCCCGCGAAGTCAGGCAGTTTCTCGAGTGAAATGCTGGCGTAGCCCGGCCCTTGATTAATGGCTTTTTCCTGCGTCAGTTTTGTGGCCTTCAGCCCGAGTTTGTCATAAATGATGCTTCCGCCGCGGCCGAAGTCTTTACCGAATACATAGATGTCTTTTCCGTTTGTCTGCATGATGGAGATGGTTTTTGAGCCGACCGCTTTTTGAACCTTTGTTTTAGCGGCAGCGGTTTTCTTATCCCATTCAGCCAGCCATTTGTCTGCTTTATCTTCAGTGCCTGTCATTTTCGCAAACTCTTTGAATTGATCAATGTTGCTGAGCTTGTCATATTTAATGGCGATGGTCGGCGCGATTTTTTCCAGTTTTTCAATATCGGCGCCTTGTGTCGTCCAGACCACGATTAAATCCGGCTTTAAGTCAATGATTTTTTCAACGGACGTGCCGTCGCCGATGTTTGTCACACCTTTTGTTTTCCCTTTGTAATAAGGGTTTTTAAATACGTTTTGCGGCGCGCCGACAACATTGATGCCGAGCTGTTTAAAGTCGCCGTAGTAGCCGTCAGCCATGACGACGACCCGTTTCGGGTGCTTCGGAATTTTAATATTGCCGTTTTCGGCTTTATACGTGATGGTTTCTTCTTTTTCAGAAGAACCTTTCGTGTCTGAAGAATTGCCGCATGCGGCCAAAGCGGCGATGAGCAGCATGGCAATCAGCGCTGCGCCGATTTTCTTGTATGTATGGAACATCTGACATTCCTTCTTTCATGAAAATTAGTGATAAAGAGAATCATTATCAGTGTGATTATATCACTGCTTTCATAGAGAAGCACGCTCTTTTTTAAGAAAAACTTTCTTTTTTTATATGAAATTAGGTCTATTAAAAGAGAAGATAAAAGTGCTATACTGAAACAAGTCATTGATAATCATTATCATTACCATTCTTGTTTTGAGAAAGGAAGAACGAGTGTTGGGTCTATTGAAAAAGAAACAGACAATGACGGCTCTAGGGGCATCAGGGAGTGAAATCCAGTGGACGGCGCGTTCATTCAGAGCGGCTGTGCTGCTGTGTGCCGGGATTGCGGTTTTATTGATCGGCGCGGCTCTGTCTGTTTCCATCGGAGCTGCCGATATTCATCTGCGGACGGTGTGGGATGCTCTCTTTCACTTTCAGCCGCAAAATACATCTCATCAAATCATACGCGATCTGAGGCTGCCGAGAACCGCCGCCGCCGCGCTCGTCGGGGCTTTTTTAGCTGTGTCCGGGGCGATTATGCAGGGGCTGACGCGGAACCCGCTTGCTGAGCCTTCGATTATGGGCGTGACGTCGGGGTCAGGATTTGCGATCGCATTGGCGTTTGCTTTTTTTCCGGGCCTGTCTGCGGCGGGACTTGTTTTGTGGTCCTTCGCGGGAGCGGGAATCGGAGCGCTTATTGTGTTTGGCATCGGCCTGTTTTCAAAAGGCGGTCTGACACCGGTGAAGCTCGCGCTGGCCGGTACGGCAGTCGGCTATTTCTTAACGGGGCTTTCAAGCGCGATTGCGATCCGTTTTGATGTCGCCCAGGATGTGAAGTTCTGGTACGCCGGAGGAGTCGCTTCCGTGAAATGGGAAGGCGTGCAGCTGCTGTTGGCGGTCGGGGTTATCGGACTTTTGCTGGCATTTCTGATTGCGCGCTCAGTGACGGTGCTGAGCTTGGGTGAAGAGCTGGCCAAAGGGCTCGGGCAGTACACATCGCTTGTAAAAGTAATCGGAATGTTTGTCGTTGTCCTCTTGACGGGGGCTTCAGTCTCAGTCGCCGGAGCCATTTCTTTTATCGGCTTGGTGATTCCGCATATCACCCGATTTTTAGTCGGGGTAGATTACAGGTGGATCATTCCCTGTTCGGCGGTATTCGGCGCCGTTCTGTTAGTCTTCAGTGATATTGCCGCAAGACTCGTCAATGCGCCGTTTGAAACACCGGTCGGCGCTTTAACCGCCCTTATCGGCGTTCCCTTTTTCTTTTATTTGGCGCGCAGGGAAAGGAGAGGGCTGTAATGAATGTAAAATCGAAAAAACCGCTGGCGGTCATGGCCGTTACGTTTTTGCTCATATGTATCGTCTTTTTTATCAGCTTAAACATGGGTGTGATCCGGATTGCGCCTCTTGATACGCTACGTGTCTTTTTCGGACAGGGGGATGCCCGGGATCAGCTCGTTTTATTTGAATTCAGACTGCCGCGCATGGTGCTGTCATTGCTGGTCGGCGCCGGAATCGCGGTTTCAGGCGCGATTTTTCAAAGCGTGTCTCAAAATGACTTGGCGGAGCCGGGCATTCTCGGGATTAACGCCGGGGCGTCTTTGGCGGTCGTTCTGTTTATCTTCTTTTTCCAAGGATCAGCTGTTGATTTAAGCATGGCCGGTACATGGCTGCTTCCGGTGAGCGCTTTGGCGGGGGCTTTTCTGGCTGCGCTGCTCATCTATGTGATGGCTTGGAAAAAAGGCGTTTCACCTGTCCGGCTCGTTTTGGTCGGGATCGGCGTCAATGCGGGGTTTAATGCGCTTCTCTTGATTTTTCAGCTGAAAATGGACCCGCGGGATTTCATGCAGGCGCTTGTATGGATTTCCGGTTCGATTTGGAACGCCAATTGGAAAATGGTGCTGTCCATTTTGCCGTGGCTGCTGGTTCTTTTACCGTTCAGCCTCTATAAAGCCAGGTATTTAAATGTGCTTCAGCTCGGTGATCAGCTGGCGGCGGGGCTCGGCACCCGGGTTGAAAAGGAGCGGCGCGTTCTGCTGATGTGCGCCGTTGCCCTGACCGCGTCATGTGTTGCGGCAGCCGGCGGAATCGCTTTTCTCGGACTCATTGCGCCGCATTTGGCCAGAAGGCTTACCGGACCGCGCCACCAGACGCTTATCCCGGTTTCGGCTTTAATCGGAGCATTTTTATTTCTGCTTGCCGATACGCTGGCGAGAAATGTGCTTGCACCGTCCGAAGTTCCCGTCGGCCTGGTGATTTCCGTGCTCGGAGCGCCGTATTTTGTATATTTGCTGATGAAAACGAAATAGAGGAAGGAGACTGCCGCGATGAACTCATTATCGGCGGAACAGCTTACTGTCGGTTATGGCGACCGTTTGATAGCGAAAGAATTGGATATCGCCATCCCGAAAGGAAAAATTACAACACTGATCGGTCCGAACGGCTGCGGAAAATCGACGGTTCTCAAAACGATGTCAAGAATCATGAAACCGAAATCCGGCGCCGTCTATTTAAACGGACAGGCGATCATGCAAAAATCCACGAAAGACATCGCCAAGGAAATGGCAATTCTTCCGCAGACGCCTGAAGCGCCGAGCGGGCTGACGGTGTACGAACTTGTTTCTTACGGCAGGTTTCCGCATCAGTCCGGAATGGGCCGTTTGAGTGATAAAGACCGTGACATGATCAAATGGGCGCTGGAAGAGACGGGGATGGCCGAATTTTACGACCGGCCGATCGAAGCGCTTTCCGGGGGGCAGCGGCAGCGTGTGTGGATCGCCATGGCGCTCGCTCAAGAAACGGAGCTGCTGCTTCTTGATGAACCGACCACTTATTTAGATCTCGCCCATCAGCTTGAAATTTTGCAGCTGCTGGACAAATTAAACAAGGAGCAGGGCCGCACCATCTTAATGGTCATTCATGATCTGAACCATGCCGCCCGTTTTTCCCATTACATGATCGCCCTGAAAAAAGGGCGCGTCATCAAGGAAGGAACGGCGGAGGAAGTCATGACTCCCGGCATATTGAAAGACGTTTTTCAAATTGACGCACAGATTGTAAAAGATCCGCGCACGAACAAACCGGTCTGCTTAACCTACGATTTAATCCGGCATGAAAGCGCAACGGTATGATGAAAAAAAACGCAGAGCCATTCCGGCCTGCGTTTTTTTATTGCGCCCGGGGCTGCTTTTGTCCGGAGACGCATTTATCCAAAACGAAAAAAACCCCCGCCACAATCAGCTCCTCCGTCGTTGACAGCCAAATCTTTTCAATCAGTTTATCCGTCGTATACGCGGTCATCCAGAGGAACAGCAGCTGAACGGTGCTGGCTAAAAGGAGAAAAGGCAGCCTGCCCGTCCCAAAAAAGGTAAAGCTATGTATCATCAGCCGCTCAAGCGGTTCAAAACATAAACCGAGAAGAATAAAAAGCACGGAAAAAAGCAGGACGTACGCCATCGATCCGTAGCTCGTCCCGGCTAATGAAAATACGGCCATCATCACAATGAAATACCCGAATAATACGGCAGCGGCTGCCAGGGCATACCGGAGCACCTGAAGAAAAAACATTTTCGTCCCGTTTTGATTGATCATCTGTTCAGCTCCTTTTCACACAGAGGAGACTTGCAGAGACGGAACTCTGCAAGCCGGTGTGTATCTTCAGCATTTCTTTTTGACGACAGGGTGTTTCTCTTTCGAAAGAATATCCGTAAAGTCTTTGCCCAGATCCAGATGCTGCTGGACGAATTTCTCAGGGAGCATGGCAAGCCATTGGTTCAGGGACACATCGGCATAGTGGTCATCCTTGAAGATTTCCAGGAAGACGAGCGGCTCATCTCCCAAATTCTCCACATAGTGGCCCATTGCGAACGGAACGTAACCGACATCCCCGGCCTGATAGTTAAATGTTCTTGCATGGCCGTCCGATGCAAAAACCGTCATCCGCCCTTTACCGGAAATATAATACTGCCATTCATGCGTGTTCGGATGCCAGTGCAGCTCTCTCATTGCGCCCGGTTCGACCACGACAAGCGCTGAAGCGATCGTTTTGGACACTTTGAAGTTTGTGGAATCCGCGATATATACTTTGCCGCCATCCGTCTCAGCAGTCGGACCTTCATCCAGCAGGCGGTAAGTGAACGGATAAGGCACTTCACCGTTCGGGCCTTCCACAATGTCATCTTTCAGCTTCCCGGGAACCGGCTCTTCAAAGATATATTTTTCTTTCCCGGGCAGGCCGGCGAGGTCTTTTTCTGAAACCCCGAAGTTGTTGGCAATGACATCAAGCGGTGTGTGTGCAAGCCAGTCAGTCACTTGGAATGTGCTGTTTTCTGAGAAAGAACCGTCATCAAAAACCAAGAGGAATTCACAGCCTTCTTTCAGCGCCTGAATGGAGTGCGGCAGGCCTGACGGGAAGTACCACAGATCTCCTTCCTTCACGTCATCGATAAAACTGCGTCCCTGTTCATCAACAATCGTGACCCGCGCTTTGCCTGTCAGCATATATGCCCATTCCGCTTCTTTATGCCAGTGCAGCTCACGGATGGCGCCCGGTTTTAAACGCATGTTGACAGATGCCAGATTCTCAGAAATCGGCAGCTCGCGAACGGTCACCTCACGCGCGTATCCGCCCTTTTCCAGCCGGTTGTGCACATCTGAGAAAGAGAATTTCATATTATCCACTGTGCCGTGATCCGTTTCCGGCGGCGTCAGCATATCCGGATTTTGGCGGTCTCTTTCAAGGTTGCGCGGAATCGTGACGGTCGCCCCTTTGTCTCCTCTGATCGGCTGCGGGATATTGCAGTTGTTTTCTTTTGACATGTAAATCGTCTCCTCTCAAGCTTTGTTTTTTCAGAAAGAGAATGTGAAAGGCCTTTCGTTTTCCCTTCTGCTTTGTTAAGTGATGCGTTCCGATGAAAAGTCAACTTCGTGTGAAAATTAATTTTTCATTTTCTGATCTTTCAGTTCCGTCATCAGTTCGATCAGGGCGTCAAACTTCTTCTCAAACCGTGTGAGAAGATACATGGCAATCAGAGCCGGAAAGCCGAGATTGCCGATCTGTCTGACCGCTTCTTCTATAAAAACCTGATCCATTATCAGCCACCTCCTGACTTGACCTGCAGTCATGTATATAAGTGAAAGAAAGAGCGGCTCCTGTAAACCTGATATCCCGGTTGAGGGTCTTTTTTTTGTTCCGGCAAATACGGGACATAAGGAGTGCGGAATCTTAGTCGGAAAGGAGTAGTTTACTTTTTTTTGCTTTCTTTCATTTAATTTAAATAGGGGGCGGTTTTATGGACTATCAAGTTCTTTTACGGTCAAAATGCAAGGAAATTATGAAACATCCGATCGTTAAACATTTTTTAAGTGACCCAAAGCATTACGAGAAATTTAAAAATGTGCTGGAACATTCAGACGAGAAGGATGCAAAATCACTGGACGACCATTTTAAACAGTTTTATAAGGAAATCCGGATCATCAAATATATGAACTCTATGATCCGGATTTTCTCCATTGATTTTGACAAGCGCATCCGTAAAAATCAGAAGCGCTATCCGCTGACGGTGGATCAGCCGGAGGGAGGTGAAGCGCTTCCCTATGAAATGGGAAAAGACGCATATGAAGAGTTTCTGCGGAAGCAGGGGGATTTGAGCCAGCATGTCCAAAACCGTGATTTATACGAAGCGCTTCAGACGTTAACCGATAAACAAAAAAGCGTGCTGACGAATATTTATCTTCACGGAGCGACGATGAAGGAGATTGCCGAGTCGCTGGGTGAATCACGGCAGAACATTTCCAATATTCATAAAAAAGGGCTCGACAATCTCAGAAAGCAGCTGGACAAGCAAAAAAAGGGGGAAAATAAGCAGTGAACGGGCCATTTGACTTCAACAAAGAGAACACAGATACCGACGAAATGGAACTTTTGATTTCGCGTTTTTCGCCAATGATAAAAAAAAAACTGAGCAATACATCATACCAGGAAAGAGAAGATCTCGAACAAGAATTGAAGATTAAAATCGTTGAAAAAGCGGACATGCTGTTATGCCAGGAAGTGCCGGGTTTTTGGGAATTTATACTTCATCTTATAAATGAAAGCTCCTGACAAAAGCGGCGGAATGATGGATATTCCGCTCTGACAACGTGAGAAAAACGAGAAGAGATGTCCGGTCTCGTTTTTCTTTTCTGTTTCCCCGCAAGACCTCCGCACTAAAAAGGTACCAAATCTTATCCATATAATGATATGATGAAAAAAACAAAGAGAAAGGAACGTCCAAGGTGGAAAATGCGTCAATTTTAATTGTAGACGATGAGAAGGCGATCGTTGATATGGTCAAACGCGTTCTCGTCAAAGAAGGCTATCACAACATTAAGACAGCCGGAAGCGCTGAGGAAGCGATCGAGTTTGTTAAACATGAAACCGCGGATCTGCTCGTGCTGGATGTGATGATGGAAGGCATGTCCGGTTTTGAAGCATGCACCGAAATCCGGAACTATACCGACGCTCCGATCTTTTTTCTGACCGCCCGTTCTTCTGATGCGGATAAGCTGTCAGGATTTGCATTGGGAGCTGACGATTATATAACAAAGCCGTTTAATCCGCTCGAATTGGCGGCGCGGATCAGAGCGACGTTAAAGAGAACCTATAAGCGCGAAGAGAAAACGGCGGTAAAGACGTATTCATACAGTCATTTTTCCTATTCACCGCAAAACGCCGAGCTGATCGTCGGGGGAGAGCCCGTCAGCTGCTCCGCACAGCTTCTGCAATTGCTTCAATATTTCTGTGAACACCCTGATGTGGTGCTCTCAAAAGATCAGATCTATGAAAAAGTATGGGGATATCCGTCTTACGGCGACAACAACACCGTCATGGTGCATATCCGCAAGCTCAGAGAAAAAATTGAAAAAGACCCCAGCAATCCGTCCTATATTGTAACGGTGCGCGGCCTCGGTTATCGGTTTATTCCCGATCAAGGAGAAAAAGGAACCCGCTCATGAGAATGCGCGGAAAATTTCTGCTCCACTTTTTCGGACAGCTGCTGCTTGTCATCCTGCTGATGTCCGTTTTGGCCGTCGCTTCTTTCTTCTATTTGGATTGGCGTTTCAGCGAAGCGGAAGCCAATGCGGGACTGACCAAAGCGACGGCAGACTCGTTTGAAGCGTGGCTTGATAAAAATGAAGACGGCACATGGGATGTCGATGAGTTTTTAAAGATGTCGGTCCGAAAGCAGAAGGGCTGGCTGCAGATCATTAATGACAATGAAAAAACGGACTACGCGTACAGAGTGCCGAAAGACGTCCCGAGCCATTACAGCAGAAAAGATCTCTTATCCATTTACCAGTACCGGAATTTTGACAACTACAAGCTGAATTACTGGACGGTCACGATAAATGATGAGACCTATTTGATTCTGTTCGGCTGGAAATCCGCCAGTGAGCAGCTTCTCACTTACATCGAATCACAGGAGCCATCCCTTGCTTCCCTTTCTCAATATAAAAAAAGCACGGTTGATTATATTAAACGGGAAAAAGGGGCGGTCTACCTTCTCGAAGACAGAGGCAGACTGCTCGGGGATATCAACAGCACGAAAAAAGAACGGAACACCGTCAATGAGCTTGAATTGCTGAAATACAGTTCCAAGCCGTGGAATTACAAACGGGAAATTTCTTTTAAAAGACTCGATAAAACGAAATGGATGGTCGCGTCGGTGCCGAACCCCGTGTACATCCCCGATCACGAGTTTAACAAATCATTTTTGAGAAATGTGATGAAAACCCTCTTCCTCTTGATCGGAATCTTAGTATTTATGATCTGCATCTTGACCATCTGGTACTCTTTCCGTTTCGGCTGGCCGCTGTTTCATACCATCAAATGGCTTGTCAATTTATCAAAGGGCCGGCTTGAAGAGCCGAAGAACCGCAAAGGACAGCCGGTCAGCAAAAACAAAAAAGGCAAAACAAAACAGCCGTTCCGCTTTTTCGCCGAGATTTTCGAATCGATGGATCAGCTGACAGACACGCTGAAGCGGGATAAGAAAAACAGAGAAAAAATCCAGGCGACAAGGGAAGAATGGATCGCCGGGCTGAGCCATGACTTAAAAACCCCGCTGAGCACGATTTACGGCTACAGCATGATGCTCGAATCGAAGCAATACGACTGGACCCCGGAAGAAGTCAAAGAAATGGGGCAGATCGTCCGGGAAAAATCAGAATATATGTCGAAGCTGATTGAGGACTTAAACTTAACATACCGCCTCAAAAACGCGGCCCTCCCGATCGAACGGCGGCTGATCAACGTCGTGCCGTTTATCAGAAACGTCACGAACGATTTCACGAAAAACACGTTCTCGGAAGGCTATGACATCGCCTTTGAAACCAAAAAGGAAGACATTCTTTTCGCAATTGATGAAGCGTGGTTCCGCCGTATTCTGGAGAATCTGCTGGCAAACGCGGTTAAGCATAATAAGAAAGGGACCGCCATTCGGGTCGTGCTTGAGGAATCAGCCGAACAGCTCATTCTGAAAGTGAAAGATAACGGAAGAGGAATGGATGATGAAACGATTCACCAGCTGTTTAACCGTTATTACCGGGGAACGAATACGAAGGGACCGTCAGAAGGAACGGGACTCGGACTCGCCATTGCCAAGGAGCTGGTACACCTTCATAACGGAACCATCCATGTCAACAGCAGAATCAGCGCCGGAACGGTGATTACGATTCTTTTTAAAAAAGATTAAGTTTGGACGCCGCTTTGTCGGGAATAACAATAGAAGACTGACAAGCAAAAGAGGTGTTCACATATGGAAGCAGCATTACGAGCAGATACGAGAGCAGTTATCGGAGAAGGCCCTTTATGGGACAAGGATAAGGAATGCCTGTACTGGGTGGATATACTGGGCAGCCAGCTGCATATCTTCACTCCGGCTGACGGAATCAACCGTTCCGTTAAATTCAAATCATTTGTCACGGCTCTGGCCTTGTATTCAAAGGAAGAGCTGGTGATGACGATGAAAGACGGTTTTTACCTGTACAATCTTCGGGAAGACACATTGACGAAGATGAAGCAGCCGAAAGACATGCGGGAAGATATCCGTTTCAATGACGCAAAATGCGACCCGTCCGGCAGATTATGGGCGGGAACGACGAGCATGGAAGGCAAAGAAGAGGAGGCTTCGCTGTACCGTCTGAATACGGACGGCAGCCTTGCCAAAATAAAAGACCAGGTCTCCACCTCGAACGGTTTGGATTGGGATCGGGACCGAAACCTGATGTACTATATCGATACTCCGACGCAGGAAATCGTCTGTTATTCATATGATCCTGAAACCGGAGCCGTATCAGATCCGAAAACGGTCTACCGCTTTCCGGAGTCGCAAGGATCTCCCGACGGAATGACCATTGACCGTGACGGAATGCTGTGGGTGGCTCTGTTCGGAGGCGGCCGTGCCGTCCGGATTGACCCGTTTTTGCATAAGGAAATTGCATCTATCGAAGTTCCGGCGAAATACGTCACCTGCTGCGCGTTCGGAGGCAGAGACTTGAACACGTTATACATTACGACCGCGACGGAAAAATTGACGGAAGCCGAAAGACTTGAGCAGCCGCATGCGGGCGGCCTGTTTTCAGCAGAGCTTGAGACGGGCGGCTGGGAGCCGGTTCCGTTTGCAGGCATGATGTAAAAAAAAGCCCTGGCATATGGGGAAGTTCCCATTGTGCCGGGCTTTTTTGTGTTAAATGGAGCGGATGATGCCGCCTTCAACCCGCTGTGCGGTGCCATTAATGGCAGAAGCCGCTGATGAAGCGAGAAATACAATCGTATTGGCGACTTCTTCCGGGGTTGCATAGCGCTGAATCAATGATGTCGGTTCATTCACTTTAAAATAATCCCGGACGAAGCTGTCTGTGTCTTCTCCGGCAGCCTTTGCGGCTCCTTCCATGTAAGAAGCGACGCCTTCGGTCCATGTCGGTCCCGGCAGCACGGAGTTGACCGTGACATTTGTGCCTTTCGTCATTTCCGCCATTCCCCGGGACAAGCTGATTAACGCCGTTTTCGTCATTGAATACGGAATCATTTGCGCAAGCGGTTTGACACCGGCTTCACTGGAGATGTTCAGAATCCGTCCGCTGTTTCTCTCGAGCATTTGCGGCAGAAAACGCCGGCACAGGCGCACGGCGCTCATAACATTCACTTCAAAATACCGGGTCCATTCGTCATCAGATACCTCAGCGAAGTCTTTTACTTCAAAAAAACCGAGATTATTGACGAGAATATCGACTTCCCCGATTACACCTGCGCGCTTGATCAAGTCATCCGCCTCATCCTGACGCGATAAATCCGCAGCGATGCCGTGGACCGTTCCGTAAGCGGAAAGCTCCTCAACCGTCCGTTCCACAGTTTCTTTTTTTCTTCCGTTTATAATCACCTCGGCGCCTTCGGCTAAAAAGCTTTTTGCCGCGGCTTTTCCGATGCCTGAGGTTGATCCTGTAATCAACACGAGCTTTCGTTCAAGCTGTAATTCCATGATAATCCTCCTTTTTACACCATTGTGTAACAGTATACATGATGAATTTTAGTGTGTACGAACAATTTGCTTTCATGCAAAAAAGCCGGATATACAAGCCTTAAAGACTTATAGTATAATTACTGCGAAAAAAGGATACGAATGTCAAAGAGACAATCGTTTACCATAATCAGGGGGAGTTAAAAGAATGAAGAAGATCACTGCCGTCTGGGCGGCGCTCTTGGTCACCGCCTTTGTGATCGCCGGCTGTTCCGGCGCACAGGAAGAAGGAAGCGCGGCCAAACAAAAAGCCGTCTCAACCGAAGCATTCCCGGTAACCATTATGGATGCCGCGAACGAAAAAGTAACCATAAAGCAGGCACCGGAAAAAATCGTTTCCCTCATGCCGAGCAATACGGAAATTACATACGCGCTCGGACTGGGAGATAAGGTCGCAGGCGTCACGACAAATGATACATATCCGAAAGAAGCGGTAAAAAAACCGAAAGTCGGAGATATGAATGTGAACGCTGAAAAAGTCATCGCGCTGAAGCCGGATCTCGTGCTTGCCCACGCGTCCTCTATGTCCGCTTCCGCCGATGCGATGAAGCAGCTGAAAGATGCGGGCATCACCGTCTTAACGGTCAATGATGCGCAATCGTTCCAAGACGTATACAAATCTATCAGCATGATCGGAAAAGCGGCCGGCAAAGAAAAGCAGGCGGATAAGCTGATCAAATCGATGAAATCCGACCTTTCCGGCATAGAAAAGAAAGCGGCGGCCATTTCTGAAAAAGACGAAAAGAAAGTATTCGTCGAAGTGTCTCCTGACGGCTACACGACGGGAAAAGGCACGTTTATGAACGAAATGCTTGAAGATATACATGCGAAAAACGCCGCCGGCAGCCAGACCGGCTGGGTGCAATTGACAGATGAAGCGATTGTCAAAATGAATCCGGACGTCATCATTACGACAGACGGCGTAAAGGCCGCTGAAGTGGAAAAACGCGCCGGCTGGGGTGCCGTCAATGCGGTCAAACACCACAATGTCTATTCTGTTGATCCCGACCTTGTCACACGCTCAGGCCCGCGTCTTGTCAAAGGGGTCGAGAAGCTTGCAGAAAGCGTTTATCCTGAAACGTTTAAAAAGTAACCGCCCGCTGGCCTACACGGTCAGCCTGCTGTTTTTAGCCGTTTGTACGGCACTCGGCATTTCAATCGGCAGTCTGCATATTCCTTTATCCGACGTTTTTTGGATCGGGATCGGCCGGACATCCTCGGCTGACCCTATGAATGTAAATATTATGATGAATATCCGCCTGCCGAGAGTCGTTCTGGCTGCCCTTGTCGGAGCCGCGTTATCCATTGCGGGAGCGGCGTTTCAGGGACTTCTGAAAAATCCGCTCGCCGACCCTTATACACTCGGGGTATCTTCGGGAGCCTCAGCGGGAGCCGTTATCACCTTGTTTTTCGGCATTCAGATTCCCGTCATCGGCCGGTTCACACTACCGGTTGTCAGCATCGCCGCAGCCATTGCGGTCATGGCGGCGGTTCTGTTTTTCAGCCGCCTCGTTCATGCGTCGATGTCGGTTTCGACGCTCATTTTGACAGGCATCATCATGAATTCTTTTCTCGGGGCTCTCATATCGCTTGTGATCGCTTTAACGGGCAATGATCTGCTCCCGATTGTCCGCTGGCTGTTAGGAAGCGTGTCAATGAGGGGCTGGGGCTATGTCGCGCTGTTTCTGCCTTTTTTTCTGGCCGGGACGGCGCTTCTGCTTATCAATGGCAGAGAATTAAACATTATGACTTATGGAGAAGAAAAGGCAAGGCTGTTAGGCGTCAGTACGGGAAAAAGAAAATGGCTGATGATCGCCGCCGGATCTCTGCTGACGGGAGGAGCGGTTGCCGTCTCGGGGACGATCGGATTTGTCGGCCTTGTCATTCCCCACGTGACACGGCTTTTATGGGGAACGGATCATCGCCATTTACTGCCGCTGTCAGCATTGACGGGCGCCGGTTTTCTCATTTTGGCGGATTTGTTTTCCCGCACCGTCATTGAGCCTGTCGAATTGCCGATCGGCATTATGACGGCTTTGGCGGGAGCGCCTGTGTTTGCCTTGATTCTGCTTCGCCAGCATCATGGAGGGAAACGCTTATGATCAGGGTGAGCAGCCTGTCCGGCGGGTACGGAGGCCGGATGATTGTGGAAGATGTCAGCTTTACCGCCGGAAAAGGTGAATTTGTCGGCATACTCGGTCCGAACGGCTCGGGAAAAACAACGCTGATGAAATTGCTGACGGGAATGCTCTCTCCGTCAAAAGGCGAGGCGCTCGTCGCAGGCAGGCCCGTCGGCGGATACAAGCCGCGGGAGCTTGCGAAAATCATGGCCGTTTTGCCGCAGCATACGGAGCAAGCCTTTACATTTTCCGTTAAGGAAACAGTGTCCTTCGGCAGATATCCGTATCAAAAAGGACTCTTCAGACAGATGGATCAACATGACGAAGACATTGTCCGGGAAGCGATGGAAATGACGGGCATTGACCGGTATGCGCAGCAATCCGTCCGCAATCTGAGCGGCGGAGAGCGGCAGCGCGTCTATCTGGCGCAGGCGCTGGCTCAGCAGCCTGAGGTGCTGTGTCTGGATGAGCCGACGACCTTTCTTGATCTCAAATATCAAAAAGACCTGCTTGATACGGTGAAGCGGCTGACGAGAGAAAGAGGCCTGACGGTCATCAGTATTTTTCACGACCTAAACGCCGCAGGCCAATATTGTGATCAGCTCCTGATGATGAAAGACGGACGCGTTTTTCCGAAGCAGACGCCGGATCAGGCTTTGAAAAAAGAGACGATTGAAGACATTTACGGCATCACCGTCAGAGCTGTTGCCCAGCAATCGTCGCCGAAACCGCTGATCGCTTTCATGCCGGAAGCGCAGGAGGAAAGAGAGCCCGCCGGCGTTCCGTTCGCCTCTTTGATAAACAAAAGCGGAAATACCGTAACGCTTCATACAGAACGGCCGTTCAGAATGTTGTCAACCGCATCTGACGGCCCGGGCTTTTCGTGGAGCCGCCGGCTTTCCGGCTCAGCGGCCGCTGGTTTGATCTGCCGTACGTTTGATTCGGTCACAATTGCCGTGACTGCGCAGCATACCGTTTGGGTGCTGATCAGCGGACGTTTATCGGAACAGGGATTTGTACGGCTGTTAACGGCAGCGGCTGAAGCGAGAATGCAGGCTCTTTCCGGCAGACAGGCAAAAGGCGACATTGTCATTTGCGCCTTGCAGACAGGAGAGGAGATGGACGTCCCTCACGCGGAAAGAGCCGTCAGAAGAGGAACCGCGGCATGTGTAAAAGCGGCGGAAGAAGGAGGAATACAACGATGAAGCTGTATACAAAAACCGGCGATAAAGGACAGACAAGCCTGATCGGCGGCAGAACGGATAAAGACAGTCTGCGGGTTGAAAGCTACGGGACGATTGATGAGCTGAACAGCTTTATCGGGCTGGCGCTTGCGGAGCTTGATGATTGTGAGAATTGCAGTGATGTGAAAGCCGAACTCCGAAACATTCAGCATGAGCTGTTTGACTGCGGCGGCGACTTGGCGACGGTCACTGAACATAGAAGCTATGCATTAAGAGAGACATCTATTTCCGCATTGGAAGACTGCATAGACCGTTACACGGCTGAAGCGCCCCCGCTTGAGAAATTTATTCTTCCGGGCGGGCATAAGGCAGCTGCTCAGCTTCACATCGCGCGGACCGTCACGAGACGGGCTGAGCGTCTCATCGTGAAACTCGGCAAAACAGAAGAGATAAACGATACGGTGATGCGTTACTTGAACCGCCTGTCTGATTATTTTTTCGCGGCGGCAAGAGCGGTTAACGCAAGACAGGGCGTTCAGGATATAGAATATGAAAGAAGCGCCGCGGTATTCCGTGATGATGAATAATGTTTTGTTCAGCCGGCATCAGCAAGCCGGCTGTTTTTTTATAGAGATATCCATCAATTGAACCTTTATTGACAGGAGGAAAATGTATCTTATGCATTATTGACTGAAAAATTAAAAAATGAGATATTATAAGAAACATTGTAAAATAATGGGGGATTTGATAGATGGATACATATATTAAGAGCGAGAGCATCTGGAATAAAAATTTCACCCTTCTGTTTATCTCAAGGCTGGTTAAATTGTCAGGCGACGGTTTTGCCTTTAATTCCATTCTGTGGTTTTTGATTTTTGACGGGGAAGGCGCGATCGGCACGTCCCTGCTCATTGCGGTCACGTTCCTTCCGGAGGCGATGCTGGCGCCGATTACCGGGCCTTTTATGAAGCAGCATACGCTGAAATTCTGGATGTATTTCTCCGACCTGACGCGCGCGGCGGTCGTGTTGATCATTCCGGTCTGTTACTTTAACGGTTTTTCTCCTTTATGGTTTGTCATGCTTCTCATGATTGTGCATTCAGCCACGGGAGCCGCTTATAATCCTGCATCTATCTCATTAATCCCCAATATTGTCAGAGAAAACAGCCTGCAGAAAGCGAATGCGGTCATCCAGTCATCAGGCCAGATCGTCAGGCTTGCCGCCATTACGCTGAGCGGGGTGTTCTTAACATTTATCAGTCCTGCTTATTCTTTGTTTATCGCTCTTATATTCTATCTTCTATCAGGTTTTCTCGTACTCTTTATGTCATACCAAGTCCAGCATGCCAAACAGGATACAGTCGCCGTCAGACAGCGCGGGACGTATTTCGGAAGGCTCAAACGGGGTTTCGTTCTTGTCAGAAAACACCAGATTTTATACCCGCTCGCCATCTATTGTATCTTCATGAATTTTGCGGCCGCTCCGTGGGAGGCGCTCTCTGCCGTTTATGTCGCCGAAGATTTAAACATGCCGCCGATCATCTACTCGCTTTTGAAAGCGACAGGCACGGGCGGAGCCTTTTTAATGGGTTTTATTTTGGCTAAGGTGAAGGTGAACAAATACGGTCTCCTGTTTGTGTCAGCGGGAATCATAGAAGGAGCGGCATTTTTCATCACCGGCCTCAACACTTTTCTGCCGCTCGTCTTCCTCGCCGCGTTTGCGTTCGGATCTGCCGTCAGCGCGATTAATGTGCCGGAATATACGATTATTCAGACGTCTGTGGACCATGATGACCAGCCGCAAGTCTATGCCGTCATCCATATGATCTCAAACATATCCATTCCGCTCGGCGCGGTTCTTTGCGGGTATGCGGCTAACGCCTTCGGTTCCGGAAAAGTCATTGCCGCCGGCGGTCTCGTTGAAGTCCTGTCCGGTCTCGGAATATTGTTCTTTACGAAGCTGGCCAAAGCCGAACGCTCAGATCTCATCAGGGAAAAAGAAGCGAGCATCAGAATATAGATTTTTCGTGAAACGCCCTGCGCCGTCCGGTGCAGCGGCGTTTTTTTATGCGAAGGTCCGGGGGCTTATACGACTCCGGTCTGATATGAAAATCAATCTCTGACTCGTTTTGCCGGCCGCGGGATTTGTTTATAGTAAAGACAAGGAAAACGAAAGGAGGATCTGCATGAATATAAATGGTAAAACGGCAGGCGGCTTTCTGCTGATTGTGTTCGGACTTTTTGTCTTTTTCGGAGGAGGCCATTTCGCATTTATCATCCCGCTGGCGATCGGAGGCCTGATGCTTTACTGGGGAATCAAACGTTTTTCAAAAGGCCGGGCGGTATCGGGTATCATCGCGGGCGTCATCGGAGCTATGATTCTCGTCGGTTCTCTTCCATTTATCGTTGCGATCGGACTGGCCGGCGCCATGGTGTATTTCGGGTGGAAGATGATGAAGCAGGGCGGCTCAGATACCGCTTCCCGCCAGTATGAACCGGAAGCGGCATCACCGGGCTATCAATCCGGATTTGACTCTGAATGGGAAGAATTTCTGAAGAAAAAATAAGGAGGAAGACAAAATGGTCTTAAAAAGAATAAGAAATATGTTCGTCGCATCTGTTAACGAAGGGCTTGATAAATTAGAAAATCCGAAAGTCATGCTGAATCAATATGTGCGTGATATGGAAAGTGACATCGCCAAGGCGAAACAAACGATTGTCAAACAGCATACGATCGTCCATCAGTTTAAGAAAAAACAGGAAGACGCCTCCGAAACGGCGGCAAAACGGAAAAACCAGGCTCAGCTTGCTTTTGACGCCGGGGAAGAGGAGCTGGCGAAAAAGGCCCTCACTGAAATGAAATACCTTGAGGGAAAAGCGGCCGAACATGAAAAAGCGTATGAGCAGGCGAAAACACAGCTGGCAGAGCTGAAAGAGCAGCTGGAAACTTTAGAAACGCGCCTCCGCGACGTAAAGGATAAAAAACAGGCGCTCATCGCCCGCGCGAACGCGGCAAATGCGAAGGAACATATGAACGCTTCTTTCAACAAAATTGACAGCGAAAGCGCCTACAGAGAGTTCCTTCGAATGGAAAGCCGCATTGAAGAAATGGAAGTCCGCGTCAAATACGGCACTTCAGTTGAGGCGAACACAGAATACAGCCGCTCCCAATATTCAGACGAGGTGGAAGCTGAGATTGAAAAAATGCGCTCGCTTTCTCTGGAAAAAACAGAGCGTCAAAAAGCGGCTCATGAATAATGTGCACAAGGGAAGATCGGCGCGTTTACGCCTCTTCCCTATACGCACGTATCAATTATCCGGCTTTTCCTTTATAATAAAATGAATGAAAAAGGATGGAACGTAATGAAGCGTAAGATTGCCAAAGGACTGATGGCGGCGTCCGTTCTGATCTGCTGTCTGTTTTTGGTGAAAGAAGTGTTTGCCGGGCGTTTTTTTCCGCTGTACGAAACAGAAGCGGAATCGGCAAGCATACCGCCGCGTGCCGTCAACAGCCTGTCGGTTTCATCGGAACAGACGGATGTAAAAATCATCGCGGAAGCGCGGAATGATATCGCGGCAAACATGACGGGACCGGCGGGGAAAATGTTTGTCCAAAGCAGGGGAAAGACCCTCAATCTTAAAGCGAAGGAGAAAGGGTTCCAATTTCTGAATCTCTTTCAGCGCCCTCTGCTGATTGTCCGCATTCCGTATGATTATCATCGGGACATCACCGTCCATACATCAAGCGGCAGCATTGCCGTTGACGGAAACAAGGGGCTGTCTCTTGCGCACCTCGGCGTCCGTTCTGTAAGCGGGAACATGTCGCTGAAGCACGTGAAGACGGATGTGTTTGAAGCGAAGGGGCTGTCGGGCAATCTCACAGCAGCAGGCCTTGCGGCAAAAACGGGGGCTGTCCGCTTATCCTCGGGACATGTCGGGCTTCAACATGTGTCGGGCGCCCTTGACGTGCGGGTCGCTTCCGGCAGTGTCGACGCCTCGCTTGAGACGGCGGATGCTCCCGTATCCGTCAGGCTTGCGAGCGGCAGCGCAGCGATCACCCTGCCGAAAGACGGAAGTTTTACGGTGAACGCCGAGACGGCAAGCGGAAGGATTCGGCCGTCTTATTCCTTTGAGAAAACGAGTAAGGAAGGCGGAGCATTTACCGGCATGAAAGGCAGCGGCGCCAGGCCGATTGATATAAAAGTGACGAGCGGCAATATTGCACTGCAATAGTCAAGGAAAGGAGGGGCAAGCAGCTGATGGCAAAAAAACAGATTCTCGGACTTATCATCGCCTTATTAGGCGTCAGCATGTTTTTGCGTATTATCGGCATCGGCGACTTCTTGTTTTGGCCGCTCTTTTTTCTGATCACAGGTTATATTTTTAATAAATATTCCCGCGGTTGGCTCGGCTCCGTCCTGTATATCTTCGCCGCTTTTTTATTTTTGAGGAACCTGTTCAGCGCCACCTTTAACCTGTTCGGCTATGCCTTTGCCGCCTTTCTCATATACGCGGGCTACAGGCTCCTGAAAGGAAAGCGCGTGTATGAACATAAAGAGAAGAAAATCAATCTTGAAAAAGAAGAGCAGCCAAAGCCTTCCGCCCAGACGGAAAGCAGAAAGCCGGACCTCCGCAGCTTTTTTATCGGCGAGCTCCGGATGATGAAGGACCCGTTTGAGCTGAATGATTTAAATGTTTCCGGATTCATCGGCGATGTGAAAATTGATTTGTCAAAAGCGATGATTCCCGAAGGAGAAAGCACGATGACCATCAGCGGTGTCATCGGCAATGTCGATGTGTACGTCCCGCCGGATATCGAAGTGTCCGTCAGTTCATCGGCTTTTATCGGCGATATGAACCTGCTCGGCTCTAAGAAAAGCGGCATGAGCCCGAATCTGTATAAAGTATCGTCTGAGTACGGCGACTCGCCGCGGCAGATTAAAATTTCAATTTCGTTATTCATCGGCGATGTGGATGTGAAGTATTTATGAGGAAAAAATTACTCGCCAATATTCAGTGGCGCGCCATGCGGATGACCGCGGGACTCAGTCTGCTGCTTTGCGCGGTGTTTATTACGCTGATGCTGCTGTATTACGGGCTTGACCCAATGCTGTTGTTTTCTTCCGGCTGGTTCGGTATTCCGTTTGTGGTGATCCTGCTTCTGGCGTCTCTTTCGGCGGGATTGATTTCCGGTTATGTATACGGCGGCCGCCTGAAAACAAGGATGGATACACTGATTGAAGCGGTTTTGAAATTTGAAAACGGCAATTTTGCTTATCGGGTGCCGCCGCTCGGCGATGATGAAATCGGTCTGGCGGCAGATCAGCTCAACGAAATGGCCAAGCGGGTCGAGCTCCAGGTCACATCGCTGCAAAAGCTCTCCAACGAACGTGCGGAATGGCAGGATCAAATGAAAAAATCGGTCATCACTGAAGAACGCCAGCGGCTGGCGCGCGATCTGCACGATGCCGTCAGCCAGCAGCTCTTTGCCATTTCTATGATGACATCCGCCGTCTTAGAGCAGGTGAAAGATGCGGATGACAAAATCGTCAAACGGATTCGCATGGTTGAACATATGGCGGGGGAAGCGCAAAACGAGATGAGAGCGCTGCTATTGCATTTGCGGCCCGTCACTTTAGAAGGAAAAGGCTTAAAAGAAGGGCTGATTGAGCTGTTAAAAGAGTTCAAAGCGAAGCAGCCGCTGGATATTGAGTGGGACATCAGCGATACGGGTGTGTCAAAAGGCGTTGAAGACCATCTGTTCCGCATCGTGCAGGAGGCGCTTTCCAACGTTTTCAGACATTCAAAGGCGACCAAGGTCACCGTCAGGCTCGGCGCGAAACATCAAAAACTTCAGCTTAAAGTCATTGATAACGGGGCGGGTTTTACGATGGATCAAGTCAAAGCATCCTCATACGGCCTGCATTCCATCAAGGAAAGAGCGAGTGAAATCGGCGGCATAGCGGAAATTATCTCCGTAAAGGGAAAAGGCACGCAGATCGACGTGAAAGTCCCGATTTATCAGAAAACAAAAGGAGAGAACGACAGTGATTCGAGTGTTACTGATTGATGATCATGAAATGGTCAGGATGGGTCTGGCCGCATTTTTAGAAGCACAGCCGGACATTGAAGTCGCCGGTGAAGCATCAGACGGGCAGCAGGGCGTCGATCTGGCCGCAAAGCTTTTGCCGGATGTGATTTTAATGGACCTCGTCATGGACGGCATGGACGGTATCGAAGCGACAAAACAGATCTGCGCGAAACTCAATGACCCGAAAATCATCGTGCTGACGAGCTTTATTGATGACGACAAAGTGTATCCGGTGATCGAAGCGGGAGCGCTCAGCTATTTGCTGAAAACGTCCAAGGCGGCAGAAATAGCCGAAGCCATCAGAGCGGCTGCCAAGGGCGAACCGAAGCTTGAATCGAAGGTGGCGGGAAAAGTGCTGTCAAGGCTGCGCCATTCAGAGAATCAGCTTCCGCATGAAACGCTGACAAAAAGAGAACTGGAAATCCTCTGTCTCGTAGCGGAAGGCAAGACGAATAAAGAGATTGGTGAAGAGCTGTTCATTACGATTAAAACGGTGAAAACCCACATTACGAATATATTGTCAAAGCTTGATGTCAGTGACCGCACGCAGGCAGCCGTATATGCCCACCGCAATCATCTCGTGACATAAGAAAAGGAGAGCGGTGCCAGCACACTCTCCCGAGGAACGGGGTCATTGGGACATTCCCTTTGTTCCGAAATCCCTGATGGCGACTTTGACTTTGTATTCAATATCCGATTCACTGAAGTGATGATCCCAGTCAGAGGATATCTTTTTCCATTTATCGGGATAATGAATCCGGACTTGATCGCCTAACCCGGTAATATCCACTTTCAACTCATGCTGCATGTAATCAATGAATGCCATGACATCTGAATGAATGCTGCGTTTTACCGCGTTTTTGATTTCATTTATATAGGACTCCTTGAAGGAATCTTCTTTCGGGTTCCAATCCTCAGATAGACGGCCTTCAACAAACCGGGTAACGATAAACTTGAATTTTCCGTTTTTATATTGTGTTTTTACATCATATTTGCTGGAAAATACCTCGAAAGACAAATAATAATTGTCATGCTTTGCAAACGTAACGCCTCCCTTTACCGTGCCTGTGAACAGGTTCATATTCTGGACTTGTAAAGGAGTTAGATTCGCATACCAGAATTTATTTTTAATAATGGTAGCGCCCCAGATTTCCAGTCTGCTGCCCACTTGGCGAACTTGAGGAAGGGCAAAGGTCTCGCCCTTGGCGATTCTCTCGGATATTTCCCCCAATGTCACGGGCTCCATCATCCGGATGGTGACCGCATTATTCTCCGTTAAGTCATAGATCGTATTTGACGCAGGCTCTCCCTGGTCACTGATTTTGAAAATATCTTTCGTTTTATCCGGCACCGTCATCACATTGCAGCTTCTTCTCGTACCGTTGTCCCTGATAAATTGGTTCATCAATGCGTCAAGCGGGATGTCGTCCTTTAACAGCGCCTCGGAAAACAGCATGATACGCAAGTGCTGGGAGAAAGCGGGGTGATTTTTTAATGATGCCGTTCGTAAGGCTTGATGGACGGTTTCTCCGGAAGTGGAAGTCACCTTTGTCGTGTCGCTCCCTGACGACGACTGCTGGGAACTTGCTTTTTGCGGAACCAGAATCTGCTGCGTCACTTCCACGTTTTCTTCCTCGGGTTTATCGAGCCCGACGCCGATAACGAGACTCAAATCTTCTATATTGCGGCTGTCCCAGCATCCGGCTAAAAGCAATGTGCAAAGAATGATTACGATATATTTCTTCATTGCGCTTTTTTCACCTTCCTTTTCACAGCGACGACTGCAAACATCAGTAAAGGCAGCAAAAAGAAAACCAAGAAGATATAGCCTAGAATATCACTGAACAGCATCAGCTTGTTAGCGTCTTTGGGCATCAATGATCCGAAGAATGTCGCAATGCCTACGAAAATGATGCCCTTTTTGTGCTTCAGCCCGAAAATTTTATTAAGACCCGATGTCGCGAAATATCCGTACGATACATAGGTGGCGAAAAATTGGATAATCCAGACGGCAAGCAAAAAAGACTCGAATCTTTCGATAAAAAGCCCTTTGATTTCAAATGATTGAAAAAGCGCAATCGTAGGCCAGATCATTGTTTTGACATCCTGGGTGGTTAAGGCGCCGACGACGAGCACGTAGGTAATGATGTATAAAATAATCGGGATGCCAAAGCCCATGGCCGACATACGGAACGTGTGCTTTTTATTTTTGATGTGCTCAGGGAGAAACAGCATAATCTCAATTCCTAAGAATGAAACAGAAACGACGGTCAAGGAAGCCATAACGGGAGAAAACCCCTGTCCGAGCACCGGCCGCAGGTTGTCCAGATCAAATATTTTAAAGCTGAAAGAAAACACCACCAGCAAAATAATGATCGTAATCGTTAAATAGAAAGGAAAGAGCCTGCCGAGATCGCTCATGCCGCCGATAATTAAATAAACGGAACAGGCGATAAAGATAAACAGCGTAACCGGCACGGGCGTTCTCTCCAATAAAAAGAACTTGACCATTTCCGCCATCGCCCGGGCTTCGAAGCTGGCGACTCCTATAAAATAGAGACAGATCATAAGATTGACGATATTTCCCGCCCATTTGCCGAGGCCTTCGTTCATATAATCAAACAATGATCCGTACTGATGCTTTTTCATAATGAGCGTATTGAGATAAATCAAAAAGATAAAGATGACGCCTTCCAGACATAATGCAATCCAGCCGTCCGGCGAATTCGCCCTTGATGACAGCGACCGCGGCATGGTAAGGAGTCCCGCCCCGAGCATCGTGTTGGAAATCAATGCCGTCCCTTGATAGCTTGTAAGCTTATTGAGAGTTGTTTTCTGGCTCATTTACGTTTTTCGCCTCTTTTGGTTGATTTTTAATAGGGAGACGGAGAATAGAGTCGTTTGCGTTTTTTAAGCTGAAAAATCCATTCGGCGAGAAATACGGAGAACCGAAGCTTCGCTGTCTCGATAAATGAGTGTAGATCGCCAGCATAAATAAAATCATGCCGTACAGCCCGAAAGCTGCGGCGGTAAACATCGAAATGAAACGGAGCACACGGAATGACAGACCCATCCCGTACTGCGGCACCGTAAATGAAGCAAGCGCGACAATGCTGACCACGATGACCATGATGGAACTGACAATATTCGCTTCAACGGCCGCCTGGCCGATGACGACTCCGCCCACCAATCCGATCGTCTGGCCGAGCGGGCTGGGAAGCCTCAAGCCCGCTTCTCTCAGCAGCTCTATCGTAATTTCCATTACCATCGCTTCAATGATAGGCGGGAAGGGAACGTTTTCTCTGTTCGCCGCGATGGTGACTGCAAGCGACGTCGGCAGCAGCCCTTGGTGAAACGAAACGAGGGCGATATAAATGGACGAAAAAAACAGCGTAATAAAAATAGACGTAAACCGCAGCACCCGGATGAGCGAGGCGGAAATCCACCGTTCATAATAATCGTCGGGAGACTGCATTAAAATTCCTAAAGAAGCCGGAACCACCAGCGCAAATGGCGAGTTGTCGACAAGGATGGCGACGCGGCCGTTAAACAAGGCGGAAGAGACTTTATCAGGCCGTTCCGTATTTTGAATTTGCGGAAACGGCGAATACTTATTATCCTCAATAAGCTCCTCAAGCGTCCCGGAATCCTGGATGTCGTCCATCTTCACTTCGCTGAGGCGCTTTACAACATCGCTGACGACAGATGGGTCCGCCTTATCATCTATGTACATGACCGTGGCGTATTTTAACTTATTTTCTCCGATCGGAACCTTTTTCGTTTTCAGCTTCGGATGGTTCGTGCGCTGCCTGATCATGGCGACGTTTGTATCAGAATCTTCTATGAAGGCGATTTTCGGACCTCTTACGACCTTTTCGGATGTGGGTTCATTCACGCTTCTTTTTTCTCTTTTTCCCGTGGACAAAATGTATACGCTGTCAAGTCCGTTAATAAACACGGCGCATTTTCCCCGCAGAATGGAGATGACGGCTTCCTTCGACGTAAAGACGGGACGGGCGTCGATCTTATCAAGACGTTTCGTCACCGTATCCAGCGTCAGAGTGTCTTCCTCCCGAAGCAGCATTTCAATCGCCTCTTTTATTTTGTCTTCGTCGTTCATTTCACTCAGATACATATAATAAAAAACAAGCCCGTTCGGAAGCATCTTTTTATTTTGAACCAGATCATCATTCTGCTCTACGTGGGGAAGCACCAGTGCCAGATTAACGTGTATGTATTCCTTGAATTCCGATTGCGCCATCGACAGTCACCCGCCTTCCAATCCTTAATTGAGGTTATCTTTTCCTGTTAAAAAAATGATATACTATGATAAAGTATTTAATGGTACAAGTTTTTTTATGAAAGCGGAGGAGAGATGTGGCACAAGTCAGACTGGCAGGAAATGCCGAAGAAATTGAACAGCTCATCAAATCATTTGAAGCGCATTACGAAGTGGCTTACACGTCGAAAGAATACCGTAAAACAAATCCGAAGTATAAATACTCTAAGGATTCGCGCGTCTATCTTGAGCTGAAATTAAAAACGGCCAAGGCCGAAAAATAAAAAGGGTTTCATCTGTTACTGGCGAATAATACTCAGGGTGAAGCAACTGTTATGGAGGGATACATAAATGGACTACAGAATTGAAAAAGACACCATGGGAGAAGTTAAAGTTCCGGCAGATAAATTTTGGGGCGCTCAGACACAGCGCAGCAAAGAGAACTTCAAAATCGGTTCAGAAAAAATGCCTCAGCGTGTTGTGAAGGCGTTTGCAATATTGAAAAGAAGCACAGCGATCGCCAACGAACGCCTCGGCAACTTAGAGTCTGAAAAAGCACAGGCGATTGCCGCTGTATGTGACGATGTTTTAAACGGCAAATACGACGATAACTTTCCGCTCGTTGTCTGGCAGACGGGAAGCGGCACGCAAAGCAACATGAACATGAATGAAGTGGTGGCCAACCGCGCGACTGCTTTATTGAAAGAAAAAAATTCCGAGCTGAAGATTCATCCGAATGATGACGTTAACCGCAGCCAAAGCTCAAACGATACATTCCCGACGGCGATGCACGTTGCGGCGGTTCTTGCCGTATATGAGCAGCTCGTTCCGGCGCTTGATCAGCTGCGCGCGACGCTTGATGAAAAAGCGAAAGCTTATCAGGATATTGTGAAAATCGGACGCACGCATTTGCAGGACGCCACTCCGCTGACGCTCGGACAGGAAATCAGCGGCTGGGTATACATGCTTGACCGTTCGAAAGAAATGATTCTTGAGTCAACGGAAAAAATCCGCGCGCTTGCCATCGGAGGCACGGCAGTCGGCACGGGAATCAACGCCCATCCGCAGTTCGGTGAATTCGTCGCGGAAGAAATCACAAAAGTAACGGGGCAGACATTCAAGAGTTCGCCTAACAAATTCCACGCGCTCACAAGCCATGATGAAATCACTCACGTTCACGGCGCGTTAAAAGCATTGGCTGCCGACCTGATGAAGATTGCCAACGATGTCAGATGGCTGGCAAGCGGCCCGCGCTGCGGAATCGGCGAAATCGTCATTCCTGAAAATGAGCCGGGAAGCTCTATCATGCCGGGCAAAGTCAACCCGACGCAAAGTGAGGCGCTGACAATGATCGCCGCGCAAGTGATGGGAAATGACGCGACAATCGGATTTGCGGCCAGCCAAGGAAACTTCGAGCTGAATGTCTTCAAACCGGTTATTATCTATAACTTCCTGCAGACCGTGCAGCTGCTCAGTGACGGAATGAATTCCTTCCATGACAAATGCGCTGTCGGTATTGAGCCGAACCAAGAGACGATTCAGGAAAATCTCTCTAACTCATTAATGCTTGTTACGGCGCTTAACCCGCACATCGGTTATGAAAACGCCGCGAAAATCGCCAAGCTTGCCCACAAAGAAGGCCTGACGCTGAAAGAAGCGGCATTACAGCTGAACCTTCTGACAGAAGAACAATTTAATGAAATGGTGCGCCCGGAAGATATGGTGCACCCGAAAGCATAAAAAGAAAGAACGGCTGCAGTCATTGCGGCCGTTCTTCTAAATAAACTGCTGTTTCAGTAAAAATCTGAGCTGTTCTGCATCTTCAGCCAGCAGGTCGGATTCCTTCAAATTCAGTATCATTCCTTTGATGATTGCCGGTTTCGGCGACTTTTTCTTCATTTCCGCTTCCAGAATATCCAAGCTCTCGGTGAATTCAGATGCTTGCGCCTTGTCCATCGTGCCGATGCGCGTGCGGAGGGTCTGCAAGATCGATTGGCTTAAAGGATCGGGCTGCCCGTTATGAAGGGGCCCAAACAGTGAGCTTGCCTCATCAAGAGAAATAAACGCTTCATCATGTCTGTCCGCCATTCCGTTTACGATGTCATCAATTCTGTGAATCACGGTATTTGCCAAAAGCGAAGGCTGTACGGACCGGCCGGTCAGAATGAGATATTCAAGATACATCTGACTGATTCCTTCTATTAAAAAACAAAGCTCGGCTGTGTATGGTTCAGCTTTTTCTCCGTAAATCGCAAGAAGACTGTCGATATGAAACTGCAGGATCGACCGGCGGATTCTCTTTCCGCACTGCGCCGCTTCTTCGGTATAAGGAAGTGAACCGTCTTTCATCTGCACGGTAATAAAATCCTGATGGGCGAGAATCGATTCGTAAAACACCGCAAGCTGTTTTTGGTAAGCGGCTCTCGGACTGTCGCCCTCCGTTTGGATCGTCGTGATTCGGGTAAACGTTTTATCATAGTAGTAATTCAGCATGGATAGAAGCAGTGCTTCTTTGGAAGGAAAGTATAGATAAAAAGCGCCTTTTGAGATTTTGCATTCATCGGCGATTTCCTGAACCGATGTAGATTTGTACCCTTTTCGGGCAAACAGTTTAATTGCTGCTTCAATGATCAGCTTTTCTTTTTCCTTCAATGGTTCCACCCTTTCGGAGCCAGGAGGCTGGCTTGTGCTGCTCTTGTATGACTATATGGTCATATTGATATTCCGTAAATTTAACCTGATTGTAACTTGTTTTTTTGTTTTGTTTTATTTATATTATAAAGTGAGCTGACCGAATGGTCAAAGTTCTGGCGAAAGGGTGAATCTGAAAATGAAAGAATTAGATGAAATGATCAGCCGCTTGCGAAACAGAGGAATTAAAGTCGAAAAGGTGAAATATCCGAAAAAGACAATTTGTGAAAAGAAATGGGTTCATCAATGCCAAAAACCGCTGAAAGCAAACTACAGAGATTTTAACGGCTATTCCTTCACATAAAAAAAAGACTGCAATGAAACACTACAGTCTACTTTGGTATGATAATTTGGTAGATTACACCCGATTGGTCATTTTCAATTGAAATTGATGCTTTATGCAGGGTTAAAATCCGTTTTACGATGCTGAGTCCTATGCCGAACTCGCCTTTCTTCCCTTTATTAAAAGGCTCGTACAAGCTGGATAGCATCTCATCCTCGATCGGAGGCCCGTCATTTTTAACCGTCATGACAATCTGCTGCTGATTTTGGCTGATCCGAATGTGAATCGCCGTTTCTGCATAGCGGATTTGATTTTCGAGAATGTTTTCAAGAAGTTTGCTCCATTGTTCCGGATCACCGGGCATCATTAATGCATCTTCTGTATCAACGGTCCACGATAATTCCTTCCGGGCCCATTTGAGCCGTTCAATGACTTCTTCCGTGACCTTCACAATGTCAAATGTCTCATGGTGCACCCGCTGCTTCATTAAATAATCAAGCTTCGTTAAATATAATAAATCCTTAATTTTCTTCTCAAGTTTTTCTGCTTCGCCTTCAATGACATCAATTGTGGTTTCCAGATCCCCCTTAGGAAAAATCCCGTCCTTTATTGATTGAGTATAGCCCCTTATCACCATGACAGGCGTTTTTAAATCATGAGAGATATTTTGCAGGAGCGTTCTTTCCGTTTCATCCTTTTGCACCAGCTTGCTCCGCATGTCTTCAATGGTATGGCCTAATTTTCCGATTTCGTCTTTTCTGTCGACGATGACCGGATCATCCCAATCCTGTTTTGAAATCCGTTTGACATGCTTCTCTAAGGAAACGAGCGGGCGCGAGAGATATTTGGCAAGCCAAATCGCCGGAATCCAGCTTAACAAAATCACGCCGGCAATGATAAAGAGCAGCTGCTTGAACAGGGTGAATGCCAGATCATCACGATAAGAATCAAGGGCGTAAGACAGCATCATCGCATCCTGGCCGTTAATGGTGAGGCCTTTTTTAATGACGAAAAACACTTTTTCACCGCTGATGTCCGCGCTGTATCGTTTCGTGACGCTGTGCTGGCGGCCCGCGAGCTTGTACACCTTATGGATAAAGGAAGAAGAAAAGTAGTTCAAGTCTTTGTCACTGGCCGATTCCTCCCGTTCCGGCAGAAGAACGTGCTGAACGGATCGGAAAGTCGTCGGCGCGGTCGCATCCTCGCTGTAATATCCCCGCTCGATCGATCCGGGCAGCCGGTACTCCGTCAGTACATGCTGTTCATTTTCAATGGTCGTATACGTTTCATCCGTGAAAAAATTACGCAGCGTATTTGAGAACAGCACGAGAAGCAGAATCGAGATGGCTAAAAGGATGCCTGAGATGACCACCCATATTTGAAAAGCAAGCGGCTTATTTTTCATGACGTCATCATCCTGTAGCCGAATCCGTAAATGGTTTCAACCTTTAACCCGGGCATTTTTTTCCGCAGCCTCCGCACAAGATCATCGACCACCCGGTCAGTGCCGAAATAATCATGGCCCCATATTTTCAGCAGGATATCTTCCCTGGAAAAGGGGTGTCCTTTATGGTGAAGAAATAAAAGCAGCAGATCAAATTCCTTAGACGTCAAATTGACCAGGCTGCCGGTTTCATCATAAACCTCTCGGGCATCTTCGATCACATTGTAGGAAGAAACGGTGATGCCGGTTTTCTTTGCGGCGGGCTGTTCTTTATACACGAGCTCGAGCAGCTTCTGGACCCGTATAATAAGTTCTCTCGGCAAAAAAGGCTTGGCGATATAATCATTGCTTCCAAGCTCTAACCCGAGGACTCTGTCAATATCGGCATCCCGCGCGGAAATGAAAATAACCGGCACATCGGGATCTTTTTCTTTTATTTCTTTTATCAATGTATAGCCGTCCGTATCCGGAAGCATGATGTCAAGAATCCACAAGTGGGGAGACGGCTGCATCTGCTTTCTGGCATCTTCGCCTTTTGTGAAAGATGTAATGTTCCAGCCTTCATTCTCTAAATATTTTGTGAGCAGTTCATTCAGGTTATCCTCATCTTCAACTAGATAAATGGTGTATGACAAGGCATTTCACATCCTTTCAACGTCATTATACTAGTTTTAACATACTCAAGCCGCATTTTCATAATTTCACATATTCTTTTCATTTTTATCCCACAATGTTTGTTTATGATGTGTATAAGGGAAGAAAGGAAGAAAAAAAGCGGGGAAGATAACATGTTCAAACACATTTTGTTTTGGAGCTTTGCTTTTCTCCTTATTATTGGGACAATAGAACTTGTACATGCGATGAATATGTAATCGATAGAATGAAAACATGCTGAAGGAGTGTGCGTGAATATGAACGATCATCGAGATGACGGCAGAAGCCGCGATCAGTCAGATCTTTCACATACGGAACAAAACAGAAATGAACAGCAGCAGATCAGCCATCAGGAGCCCGAGCTGCTCGAAGGGCCCGTCTCGAAAGAAGCGGAAAACGAGACGGCGGCCGGTACGGAATTTGAAAAAACGGCTGCCGTGAAAAAAGAAAAAAAACGGAGAGCCGCTTGGCTGAGCCCGATTTTAGGCGGCATTATCGGCGGCGGCCTCGTGCTTGGCATTGTGCCGAACCTGCCGGGTGAGCAGCATAAGACAGAAGCCGTTTCTGATACGAAACAAGTTCAGTCTTCGAATTTTACGTCAACGCCTTTGAAAAATACCTCAAGCGTAGCGGATATGGTGGAAGACTTGGAGCCCGCGATTGTCGGAGTGTCCAACTACCAAGCTTCGCAAAGCAGCCAGTTCGGACTTGACGGCGGTTCAAGCTCTGAAACGGAAAGCGGCACGGGGTCAGGCGTCATCTTCAAAAAAGACGGCGAAAAAGCGTACATCATTACAAACAACCATGTCGTAGAAGGTGCGAACAAACTGTCGGTCACTCTTTACAATGGGAAAACCGAAACGGCAAAGCTTGTCGGAAAGGATGCCATCAGTGACTTGGCTGTATTGGAAATCAGCTCGTCCAATGTCAAAAAAGCGGCCAGCTTCGGGGATTCCTCCAAGCTCCGCATTGCCGATAAAGTGATTGCCATCGGCAACCCGCTCGGCCAGCAGTTTTCCGGCACCGTCACACAAGGTGTCATCAGCGGGCTGAACAGAACGGTAGACGCCGATACATCCCAAGGCACGGTGGAAATGAACGTGATTCAGACGGATGCGGCGATTAACCCCGGAAACAGCGGCGGCCCGTTAATCAACTCAAGCGGCCAAGTTATCGGGATCAACAGCATGAAAGTCAGTGAAAACGGCGTGGAGTCACTCGGCTTTGCCATTCCGAGCAATGATGTAGAACCGATAGTCGACCAGCTGCTTGCAAAAGGAAAAGTCGAGCGCCCATTTTTAGGTGTGCAGATGATTGACATGGCGCAAGTGCCGGAAACTTATCAGGAAAACACGCTCGGACTGTTCGGCGACCAGCTGTCTAAGGGTGTTTACGTAAAAGAAGTGCAATCCGGCTCACCGGCTGCGAAAGCGGGCATCAAATCAAATGACGTCATTGTACAATTGAACGGCAAAGATGTCGGCAGCAGCGCTGATATCAGACAGATCTTATATAACCAGCTGAAAATCGGCGATAAAACGACTGTTCAAGTTCTCAGAAACGGAAGCAAAAAGACGCTGAACGTCACATTAACGAAACAAACCGAAAGCGCAAGCTGAACGCATAAAAAAAGCTGAACCTGCAACTGAGGTTCAGCTTTTTTCGTTATTCTCCCAAGTAGGCTGACAGCATCCACACATGCTTGTCCGCTTCTTCAACTAATCCGACAAACAGGTCGGCAGTTGACGGGTCATTTTGTTCCTCGGCGATGCCGATGACAAATTTTGATTCGCGGCTGATTTGTTTATAGTCTTGAACCAGTGATTCCACCATTTCAGAAGCCGTTTTTTCCTGACCTTCATCCGTAATGGAAGCTTGTTCAAGGTAAGTGTGTAAAGTCGCCGCAGGCTGTCCGCCGATGGCCAGAAGTCGCTCTGCGATGGCATCCGCCGTTTCCGCCGCTTCGTTATACAGCTCTTCAAATTTTTCATGAAGCGTAAAGAAATGAGGGCCTTTTACATACCAATGGAAGCGGTGCAGTTTAGAGTAAAGGATAAACCAGTTTGATAATTGTGTGTTCATTGATTTCTCAACAAGAGTTTCAGTTTTTTTCGCGTTTTGTGTATTCATATTCATCGTCCTCCCTGTGATCTGATAATTTAATTATATCACATGTTAAATAAAAATCAATACTAAATTATAATAATTATAATTTAGGTTTAAGTGAACAGCTTTTTCTTTATAATCGATTCCCAGGCGGACCACGGAAAGAGTGAGCGGAAAGCCAATGTCAGCTTAACGCCCCTGCCGATCGGATACCGCAGTTTCTTCAGCCGTTTCCTTTGTGCCAATTGATAAATCAGCTCCGCTACGTCATCAGGATCGCCGCTTTTGGATGCGTTGGCTTTGAAGTAAGCTTCTATTTGCTGATAATAGCGGTAATAAGGCGAATCTTTGCCGGGTGCCGTAAGATGATTGGAGAGAGATGTCTCCCATATAGACGTTTTGTAGGAGCCCGGTTCTATTAAAGCGGCATCAATTCCTAAAGGCAGCAGTTCGAGGCGCAGGCTCTCTGTAAACCCTTCAACCGCGAATTTGGAAGAGACATACGGAGATAGAGCCGGGAAACCGGTCAGTCCGCTGATACTGCTGATATTGAAGATTTTCGCCCCGCTATGTTTTCGCATATAAGGCAGCACGGTTTTTGTGACGTGAATCAGACCGAATACATTTGATTCATACTGCTGTCTGTAATGTTCCATCAGCACATCGTCAATAAACCCCCCGTACGCAGTGCCGGCGTTATTGACGAGCAGGTCAATCGGTCCGAAACCGCTGATGGTGTTCCCGAAGTCAGACACCGACTGCTCATTTGTCACATCTAAAGAAACGACCGTAACATGTTCGGATGCACCCGCTTGAGCGGCGGCCTCTTTCAGTATTTCAGCTTTCTCCGGCTGTCTGGCTGTTGCGATGACGTGATAAGACCGGGCGAGCTTCAGCGCTGTCAGCAGCCCGAATCCGCTCGTCGCGCCGGTTACAATGGCAATTTTTCTGTTCATCTTATAATCCTCCCCGTTTGTTCTTTTCTCATAGTGTATAACATCTCGCGGAAAGAAGGAGAAATCGTTCGGAAATATGTCAGAATTGTTTTATAATGGAGTCAGCTTCGGATAGAAAGGGGTAAAGAAAAGATGGCATTAGAGGGATTGAAGGAAACATGGGATTTAAACTCCATTTTTGAGGGCGGGAGCCGGTCGGAAGAGTTTCAGCAATACATACAAGAGCTCAAAAATCATCTAAGCGCTTTTCAACATGCGGTTGAAGCGTTTACAGCTCCGACGCATGCGGATGAAAGCCGGGAGCTGATCAATCTGATTGATAGGTTTGAACGGTCAGCGATCATGATCAGGCAGGCGGGAGCGTTCGTCGGATGTCTTCAGGCTCAGAACACTCATGATCAGAAAGCGAATGAATGGAGGGCGCGGATCAATCAGCTGAGCAGTGATTTTAAATCCGCTCTGGTCACCCTTGACGATACACTTGCCCGGATTGACGAGCCGGTCTGGGAGGAGCTGCTGCAAAAACCGGAACTTCAGGATCTCACATATGTTTTAAATGAAAGAAGAGACCGGGTCAAAGAGAAGCTCAGCGCTTCAGAAGAAAGGCTGATTGAAGGCCTGGCCGTTGACGGCTATCACGCATGGGGCGACCTGTATAATGCGGCTGTCGGCAGAATGAAGATTCCGTTTGAGGATAAAGAGCTGTCGGTCGGCCAAGCGGAAAATATGATGTCGCACCCGGACCGCCGCATCAGACATCAAGTGTTCAAAGAGCTTAATGAAGCGTGGAAAGGAGAAGAGGAGCTTTTCGGCAGCACGCTGAACCATCTGGCCGGCTTCCGCACGGAAATCTATAAAGCGCGGGGCTGGAAAAGCGCTTTGGAAGAGCCGCTTGCGATCAACCGGATGAAAATAGAAACGCTGGATGTCATGTGGCAGGTCATTACCGATCATAAAAAGCCTTTTGCCGAATACCTGAATCGAAAGGCGTCTCTTTTAGGGCTTGAGCGGCTGAACTGGTATGATGTGGACGCGCCGATCGGCGAGGCTCCGAAAGAATACACATATGATGAAGCGGCCAATCTGATTGTCAGCCAATTTTCGACGTTTGGCAAAAAGCTGTCCGCATTTACGGAAAAAGCGTTCCGTGATCGGTGGATAGAAGCGGAAGACCGCAGCGGCAAACGGGTCGGCGGTTTCTGCACCAGCTTTCCCGACAGCGGAGAATCCCGGATTTTTATGACGTTTTCCGGAAGCGCTTCGAATGTATCGACGCTGGCGCATGAGCTCGGTCACGCGTTCCATCAGGAGGCCATGCTTCAAGTGCGGCAGCTGAACAGAGCCTACGCTATGAATGTCGCTGAAACAGCCTCGACCTTTGCGGAAATGATCGTCGCCGACGCCGCTTTGAAACAAGCGGAGACAAAGGATGAAAAGGTGTTCTTGCTTGAAGATAAAATTCAAAGAAGCGTAGCCATGTTTATGAATATTCATGCGAGATTTTTATTTGAAACGCGTTTTTATGAAGAGCGCAAGCAGGGCGTCGTTCCGGCTGAGAAACTGAATGAACTGATGGAAGCGGCGCAGAAAGAAGCATTTTGCGATTCATTAGGGGAATACCACCCTCATTTCTGGGCGTCAAAACTGCATTTTCATATTACGGGAGTGCCGTTTTACAACTTTCCGTATACGTTCGGTTATTTATTTTCGCTTGGAATATATGCAAGAGCTCTTCGGGAAAAAGCGGATTTTGAAGAAAAATATATCGCGCTTTTGTGTGACACGGCTTCGATGACTGTTGAGGATTTGGCGATGAAGCACCTTGGAGCGGATCTGACGGAACGGTCGTTTTGGGAAGACGCGGTCCGCCTTGCCGTACAGGATGTGCAGGAATTTTTAGAGCTGACTGAATGATAATCTGGAGATGAACCGGCCGGAGTGTTACCGCTCCGGTTCTTTTTTGTTTAATGAATGACAGCCGCCTCCCTTGGAAATACCTAAAAACGATCGGAATGGAATGGGAGTGAATCGCATGAAATGGATCAGAACGGCGGGCGTTTTATGTCTTACGCTGATGCTGATTGCCGGCTGCCGATTGAATGAAGAAAAACGGGAAGCGGAACAAGACAGCACACCCGTGTCATCCGCGAAGCCGGTTCCTTACAGCAGCTTTGCCCTTCGCGTCAGCTACGGAGCCGGAGAGCATAACCGCTATGAAGGTTTGTATGAGAGAAAAGGCGGTCATGAAAAGGCTGACATCCGGGACAAGCTCTCAGGGGTTCACAGAGAGGGCGAGGAAGCGCTTGATGAAATGAAGATGATCCTTGGAGAACTTGCCGTAAACAGCCGGATGAAGGAAAGTGAGGTCGTCCGGCAGGTGCTCTCGGCTTTTAATTTGGACAGCCGCTATGACCATTTTTATCTGAAACTGAAAAAGAATGATGGAGAAATGACGGAAATAAAAAAATAACCGCCGTCCGCTGCTTTTTTGCCCAAAACTAATTGATAATGATATTCAGAGTCATTAATTTCTGTTACAATATAATCATGATCTCACGTTGAATGTTTAGGCAATTTGTTTATATACATAGTGTTGGGAAACTCAAAAAAGGAGCGGTTAGCGGTATGAGTGCAATTTCTACAGAGACGCTGAGCTTAGGGTACGGAGAGACTGTTATCATTGACGAATTGGATGTCGCGATTCCAAAAGGCGAAATCACTGTATTGATCGGAAGCAACGGCTGCGGAAAATCGACGCTTTTACGTTCATTGGCCCGGCTGATGAAACCGAGGGGCGGTTCTGTGCTTTTAGAAGGAAAAGCCATCGCTAAGCTTCCGACGAAGGAAGTGGCAAGAGAGCTCGCTATTTTGCCGCAGAGTCCGTCAGCTCCCGAAGGCCTGACGGTGCATCAGCTTGTGAAGCAGGGAAGATACCCTTATCAAAGCTGGCTGAAGCAATGGTCCAAAGAGGACGAAGACGCAGTGGCAAAAGCGCTTAAAGCGACGAAGCTTGAGGAAATGGCCGACCGTCCGGTGGATTCCTTGTCAGGCGGACAGCGCCAGCGCGCATGGATTGCGATGACACTCGCTCAGGATACGGATATCATTCTGCTTGACGAGCCGACAACCTATCTCGACATGACGCATCAAATTGAAATTCTTGATTTGCTGTTTGAATTAAATGAAAAAGAAAAACGCACAATCGTCATGGTGCTGCACGACCTCAATCTGGCATGCCGTTATGCCCATTATCTGGTCGCCATTAAGGATAAACAGATTTACGCAGAGGGCCGTCCCGAAGAAGTCATCACTTGCGAGCTTGTACAGCAGGTCTTTGCGATGAACTGCCAGGTAACGCAAGACCCGCTGTTCGGCACGCCGCTTTGCATTCCGCACGGACGCGGCAGATGTATCGTGCAGGAAGCGGCCCTCACCGCCCGATTGTCATAATCATGAAAAAGGGAAGGGAACGGTATGGAAGAGAAACTGCAGCAGCAGCTGGACGGCCTGCTTGAGAAATACACGGAACTATTGCTTGGCGAAACAAACCCGGATGTAAAGGAAGAAGTCAGGCAGTGGATTTTGTATACACATATCGCAAAAAGCATGCCTCCGCTCGTCAAACATTGGAATCAATCCTACCCGGACGCCAAAGAGGGCATCAAAGCTGCGATACAGCATATTAAACAGCTCAATGAAGCACACAGAAAAAAACAATAAAAAAGCTTTCGGCATCAAAGAGAGGTGCCGAAAGCTTTTTTTGCTGAAAAGGAATCAATAAAGGCGCCGTTCAATTCATAGCGAAGAACATTAATGTAACTAATGCACCCGTTTGTTTACGTATATTTCTTCCGCTTGCTGAACCAAGAAAAAAGGACCGCCGCAGCAATCCCTTTCTCTCTTTCCTATATATCACATTTCCTTTCGGATACGTAATAACTCTTCAAATGCTTTTATATTTGTATCAAAATTGGGCACTGTTTGAGATTCCTCGGCACATTTGACTTGTGCTACAACCAAATCATGAAAAGGTGTTGAAATGCCCGTACCTTCTGCCATTTTGGGAATAACTCCATTAATATAATCAATTTCTGTTTTGCGTTTTTTCTCAAGATCCTGAAGCATACTTGCTCTTAGCAGCCTAGATGGTTCCATGGCTGACCTAAATGTTTGGATACGTTCAGGAATATCATTTTCGCTTCTTAATTCCAAAGATTCTAAATCAAGGCCGCCCATTTTCGCAAATTTGACACCATTGGCGTGTCCAACCTTAATCGTCTCATCTGCGATATGGACTGCACTGACAATGCCGATTTCATGGTCAAGAATGTCTCCGTATTCTCCGTTTAATGCAGCCGATAAACCACTGAATGCATTATTGATAAGTAATTTTGACCACTTCGTTCCAACTAAATTATCGGAAATATGTGTTCCGCCGATAAGGTCTAAAACCGATTTAATACGCTGGATTCTTTCTGTTGTTTCACCATGTAATTCTCCAATTTGAAAAGCGTACTCTTTAAATTGAGTATACTCAGTTGTAAGTCTGGATACGCCTGGTTCAATAAATGTAGCACCAAATTCAACAGAACCTGCAATAACGCGTTCATCACCAACGATCGAAGCAACTTTCTGTTCAGGTATACCGTTTTGCAAGGAACATACTACACTGTCATCCTTTAAAAAAGGCAGCAACTCTTTAAGGATGGAGTCATTATATAATTGTTTCGTCAGAAGTAATATGAAATCATACTTGCCTGATTTGTTTTCAGGGGTGATGGCTTTCACCTTTGCTTGAAATTCCGTTGTACCAACTACTTTAGCACCAATTTGATTTAGAGTATCTACATGTTCTTTGTACGAATCAATCAATTCGACATCCATTCCGCCAGCAGACAGATATGCTCCAACTATGGTTCCTAAAGAACCTGCTCCTAAAACTGCAATTCTCATTGTCAACGCTCCTTATTTTTCCTCTAAGTAGTTATAAACCGGCTGTGCTGCATTTAAGGTTAGATCCGTAATAATATGAGATGCTGAAACGACTTCTAATACAGGCAAATCTGCAAGAGGTGCCAGAGCATGTTCAAATAATTGAAGCCGCGCCGGTCCAGTCCAGGCACCTTTAACTTCTATATTCGTTATTTGCGTCCGCACCAAATCACAAACCCTTAAATCACCATTGTAATCAGTAGCAATCTTAACCATAAAATTAGGTCGGCAAATTTCCCTTTTCGCTTTTTCCTTGTCCATTTCGAAATGTTTATATCCCATAGTGGCAGTTGCCACACGAAGACTGCCATAATCCAATGTGCCGACAAGAGTATCAGAGTCTATATACAGCTTAGGGGCACCCAATTTCTTTGGATATGCAGTAAGTTCCCGTCCGCTTGCAATAGCCGGGAAATTGTCAACATACATAGAATGTACATAATCTCCTTCTTCACCATTAAAGCTGACAGGGATGACTTGTCCTGCCTCTGTATAGGCACCAAGTCCGGAAACATCGGGCATCCACATGACTTCGAATTTCACTAAAGGTTCAGTAATTTCAAGAGGTTCCGGCACTGCTGCATGTAAAGCTTTTTCATCCGTTCGGTAAATAATATTTAAATATTCACGGTTAACAAATTTATAATTTGGGATAGGATAAGCAGGGGCTGTTAGTGGCGTATTTAAATTTTTTGCTATATCTTTCACATCAATTTTCATTGAATGACACCCTTTCCTTTTCTTTAACTATGCTATTATCTTACATTCGCATTTACATTTAATCCAATACATAATAAGGTATATATATATTTATTGAAATAAATGAGGGGGGTGCAGACAGATGGAATTGCTGCAGCTAAAATACTTTCAGACAGTTGCCTATACTGAACATATTTCTAAAGCAGCAGAACACTTAAAGATTGCCCAGCCTTCTTTAAGTCTCACTATAAAAAGACTTGAGAATGAACTGGGAACAACCTTGTTTGAGAGAAAAGGCAGAAATATTAAGCTGAGTTCAGCAGGGAAAATTCTTTTAAAACATGTAAACAGGATTTTTACTGAGATTGAAAATGCACAAACGGAAATTCAATTGGAGGAACATCAAATTTCTGACACCATCAGAATATCTATTTCCAATCCAAGATTCCTTGCAGGACTGATGAGTGAATATATCAACCGCTCTCCTCAATCAAAAATTCTCCAAGCAATCGGAGTTAAAAGCGAGATCATAACAAGTTTAAAAAAAGGGGACATTGATTTAGGAATAACAGGTCATCCGATTCAAGATGAAGAGATAGAGAGTTGTGTGCTGGTAAATGAAGATATTGTTCTGGCTTTGCCCTCAAACCACCGATTTACGGGTAAAACAGAAATTTCTTTACGCCTTGTCGCCGATGAACCATTTATTACCCTTGCTAATAATGAAGAGTATAGCGGTTTCACAGCCTCGCTTTGTGAGAAAGCTGGTTTCACCCCAAATATTGCATTTGAGGCAGATTCTCATTTACTGGTCGAGATTATAAAGCTGGATCAAGGTGTGGCGTTGCTTCCTATTTCAGTTTGCAGAACATTGGGGCTGAATTTTATAAAAGTGACTGATCACTCTGCTTCATATCCAGTCGGCTTATCTTGGATGAGACATAAGCTATTATCTTCTTCGGTAAGAAATTTTCGTGACTTTATTATGTCGTACTATAAAGATAACTATGAAATGTTTAAGGTTTATTGAAGGATTTCATCACTATTTTTTTGAATTTTCACCCCCCATTTCCAATGAGGCGGAAGACTGGTCATTCCCAGAAGATATAAAAAAATCCCGCGGCATCCGCGGGATTTTTCTTTGTTAAACGGCTTTCGCCTTTTCTTCTTGTTTGCCTGTCTTTTTGTTTGTCAGTTTAATTGATTTAACAAACAGCGTGAGGATCGATCCGGCAGCGATAAAGGCCAGGCCTGTGAAAAACACGCTGTGAAGCGAATCCATCAGTGACGTTTTCAAAACCGGCACGATATGGGAAGAAAATGCGGCCGGAATCTGCTTAATCGATTCCTGGCTGAACAAGGATTGAAGCAGCCCTTCAGGATTCTTGTCAATCATACCTTTAAACTGGGCGGCAAAGGCACTTGCCTGTTTCGGGAGTGAGTCTAAGTAAGGCACCAGTCTGTCGGTTAAAAGGCTTCCTGATCTGGCATTCATGACAGCGCCGAGCACCGTAATACCGAACGTTCCCCCGATCATCCGGAAAAATTGGCTTGAAGAGGTCACAACACCCAGCTCTTCTTTTGAAAACGTTTCTTGCAGAGCGAGTGTGAGAAGCGGCATGACGAGCCCCATTCCCAGACCGATCACGGCCATATAGCATGTAGCCGCGAGCTTGCTTGTATCCAGCTGTAAGGTTGTTAATAAGAAGAAGCCGACGGCCATGATCAGCATGCCGATCATGATTTGCGGTTTAATACCGATCTTATAAACCAGCTGGCCTCCGATAATACTTGTGATAATCATAGATACCATCATCGGCGTCATAATCGTGCCGGAAGCGGTGGCGCTGACTCCGATAATTCCCTGCATAAAGAAAGGAACGAACGTAACGGCGCCGAACATGCCGATACTCATGAAAAAGCCGATCAGATTCAGTACGGTAAACGTTCTGTTTTTAAACAGGTACATCGGCAGAATCGGCTCTTTTGCTTTGATTTCAGCGAAAATGAATCCGACAATCCCGGCAAGTGCAAGCGCAAAGAGACCGAGAATCTGCCAAGAGCCCCATGCGTAATCCTTTCCTCCGAAGCTGAGCGCAAGGAGGAGGCTGACGATTCCGACGATCATTGTGAAAATGCCGGCGATGTCAAAGTTAATCGGCCCGGTCTGTTTTCTGCCTTGAAGTCCTCTTGCGATAAAGATCACGGCTAAAATTCCGACAGGCAGGTTGATATAGAAAACCCATTTCCAATTTAATGAGTCAACAATCCAGCCCCCGATTTGCGGGCCGATCACGGAAGCAAGCCCGTAAATCGCCCCGAAAAGCCCTTGGAACTTGGCACGCTGTTTCCCTGTGAACAAATCCCCGATGACGATCATAGCCATCGGCATCATGACACCGCCGCCGATTCCCTGAAGTCCGCGGAAAATAATCAGTTCCGTCATGTTGCTGGCCATTCCGCACAGTGCGGAAGCTCCCATAAAAATCAATAAACCTGATACATAGACGACGCGGCGCCCCAATAAATCTGCAAGTTTCCCCGCAATCGGAACGATCGTCGTCGAAGTTAAAAGATATGCCGTGGTCAGCCACGTCATCATGCTTAATCCCCCGAGGTCACCCACGATTTTAGGAATCGCCGTTCCTACGATGGTGCCGTCAAGGGCTGAGAAAAACATGGCGATGATTAAGCCGGTTATTAATAATGTGCGTTTTGGATCTTTCTTTTCAATGCTCATGTTTCGGCAGCTCCTCTTTTCTATTCGTTTTCTTTTTGATCAGCCGCGTATTTCTCGGCGGCTTCCGCTACTTTGCGGATGATGTTCACGGACTGAATCAGTTCATCGTCAGTCAGAACGGATAGGTTTCGCGCCAGTATCGCTTTCCGTCCTTCCACAACATCTTCGAATTTTGTTTCGCCTTTTTTGGTGAGGCTGATGTCGATGACGCGTCTGTCCTGCTGGTTATGTTTGCGGACGATAAGTCCTTTTTGTTCGAGGCGGTCGGCCATCAGCGTCACTGCGCTCGGCTTTACCTCCATGCGTTCCGCAATTTCGGAAACTTTGCAGCTCCCGTGTTTTTTCAGGCTGGCTAAAACAAATAATTGGGCAGGCGTCACCTCGTGTTTTGCCATGCTTTCCACCATTTCAGGCTGTATGTTTTGCAGCAGCGTCTGAAGAGATTTCTGGATGTCAGACACATATTGATCCGCGTTTTTCATAACTCCTCCTCATCTTGTTCCTCGAGAAAATAATTAACATTAGTTAAATATAAATAAGGATTAATGACAAGTCAATCTTTTTGTGCAAAAATAAAAAAAGGATTGATGCTTGGCGAAAACATCAAATCCTTCTTCGTTTTACTGCTGGTAGGGAGACTGCTGCTGAATGGTCTGCCGGAACTTCTGATACGATTGCTGAAGCTTTTGGGTATCGGCTGCTTCAATGGAATACCAGCCATTTTGAAACATCACATCGTATAATCTTCTTTGCGCTTTTTGTGACTCATCGAAAATCGCCTGAATATCTTGATAAAGAGACTCGTGGCTGAACTCGTGCAGGGCTGTGCAATATGAAGCCGTGATGTATTTTTCCGTCGTCAGCAGCTCATTCACCAAGTCTCTGTCATTCATTTGCGCCGTATTGGGCACGGGCGTTTGCGGATTCGTGATTTTTTGGTTTTGCTGTTCCATGTATTGTCCTCCTATTGCATATAGCCTGTTGTTGTCTGTCCGCCTTGATCGGGGTTCAAGCGGCCTAATATGTGCTGATAATGCTTCTGATGCATCCGGCCGATCTGATCAAGCTCTTGTTTTAACGTCTGATTCTGGCAATGTTCCGCCATAAAATGCGCTTTTTTCATGGCAAGCAGATTCCAGTTCAGCATGTCCTCAAGATACAAATGGTCTTTCGTTGAGATGACGGCAGGCGGCAAGTTTCCGTGCTGCTCTTGGTTGTTCATATAAACGCCTCCTTCAATTCTGTTCTTTTTAGCTTTCTCTGCGATCGGGATTTCATACAGATAAATTAAAATAACCACGATTTGCAGGAGAGACATCAATATTTACAATAAAAAAAGACACTATCAGAAGAATAAATCTTCGGATAATGCCTGTTCATGTTAACAGTTCAATATATGCGAAAGTCAGCAGCGGCACTAGGATTGGACTTCAGCTGCCGGTTTATTGTCTAGATCAGTGCCGGCTTTTCTTTCAGTTATTTTTATTTTTGGTAAAAGAAAAGCAGAAAGTACTCCGGCAATTAATAGTATAAGCCCTGCGAAAAATACACTGCGAAGGGAGTCCATTAATGCTGTCTTCATTATCGGTATGATGTGCTTTGCTATAGAATGCGGAAATTGTTCGAATGAATCAGAACTGAATAGCCTCTGTAGCAGGACTTGAGGATTGCTGCTGATCAAGTCTTTTAGATGAGTTGCCAATGCGTTTTCTTGTTTTGGGAAATTGTCTAAAAAAGGAACTAATTTATCGGTTAATATATTTCCTGACTTGGCATTCATCACTGCTCCCAGAATCGTAATTCCAAACGTACCTCCGATAGAGCGGAAAAATTGGCTTGACGAAGTAACCACGCCGAGCGTTTCTTTAGAGAAACTCTCTTGAAGTGCCAGAGTAATAATGGGCATAACAAGGCCCATACCGAAGCCGATGATAGCTACATAAGTAGTTGCAGTTAATTTGCTGGTGTCAGCTTCTAATGTGGATAATAAAAAATAGGCAAAGGATATGATTGCCATCCCCGTGATAATCTGAGCTTTAATGCCGATTTTAAAGACCAGCTGCCCGCCTATAATACTGGACATAATCATTGCGACCATCATCGGCATCATGATTGTCCCGGACTCTGATGCACTCATGCCGATTATTCCTTGCATGAAGAAAGGGACGAAGGTGATTGCTGCAAACATCCCAATACTCATAAAGAACCCTATTAAATTTAGGAAGATAAAAGTTCTGCTTTTTAGAAGATGTATAGGCAGAATAGGTTCTTCAGCTTTTTTTTCTGCAAATACAAAACTAATAATACTTATAGTGGCCAAAGCTAACAGACAAAATGTCTGCCATGATAACCAGTCAAATTCTTTTCCGCCGAAACTGAGTGTAAGCAGCAAACAGACTACACCCGTAATCATTGTAAACATCCCGATGAAATCAAAATGAATCGGACCCGTGTATTTTCTGGCCTGCAATCCCATCGCAATAAAGAACACAGCTACCATTCCCACGGGTAAATTGATAAAAAATACCCAATGCCAGCTGAAAGAATCTACAATCCATCCCCCAATTTGCGGTCCGATTACAGAAGCAAGAGCGTAAATACCGCCAAATACGCCTTGAAATCTGGCACGCTGTTTGCCTGTGAATAAATCTCCAATGACAATCATAGCCATCGGCATCATAATGCCTCCGCCAAGACCTTGTAAACCTCGAAACACAATTAATTCTTTCATATTATCAGCCAAGCCGCACAGTGAAGAGCCAATCATGAATATAATCAGCCCGGCCACATATACTGCCCGGCGGCCTAATAGATCTGCAAGTTTTCCAGCGATCGGAACGATGGAGGTAGATGTTAATAGGTAGGCCGTAGTCAGCCAAGTCATCATGCTCAGGCCGCCGAGATCTCCTACAATCTTAGGCATAACCGTTCCTACGATTGTTCCGTCTAGAGCAGAAAAAAACATGGCTATAATAAGTCCAATTAATAAAAGTGTACGTTTAGATTTTCCTGTTGAATCCACTTGAAGGTTCCCTCTTTTCATATGTTTCGAGCATAGTGATTCTTCAAAATTAGGTGAATGGATAACTCAGGCAGGTCCCTTCTTTAAATTCCGTTAGGGAAGAGAAGCCATCTTTAAAAATGAAGGATCGTAAAGCTATTAGAAAGAAATAATAATGCTTTGGAGGTATGTTTGTGAGGCAAAGATAAATTCAGCAGAATTATCATTTTGAAATTCTGCTTTTCCTTCTTAATAGATACGTTCAATAAACTGAATTATCAATTTTAAATATAAGCCATTGTAAATTATAAATCAATTATCTTTTAAGGAATATTTTCAAATTATAAGGGGATAAAGAAATATAAATTAAAAGTTTTAGCTCGAAAACTCAATTGGAGAAGTAGTGATTTTTATTGACTCTTTTTGTGACTCATTAAAACCGTTTGAATATCTTGATAATATAATACATTGCTTTGACATCAGAGTCTGTATGGATATATGAACTGATATCTTGGCAATTTGCATAGCTTTTGTGTTTTAGCTTTCTCTGCGATCGGGATTTCATACACGAATAAAAGAAAAAGGAGGGAGTTCATCCTTGCTGCGGAGCATATGTTTATTTTTGTCGAAAAATAAAATGCTTACAAAATTCGCCCAGGCTTACGGAATCCGCTTCGGTGCGGGAAGGTTCGTTGCAGGGGAAACACTCACGGAAGCTGTGAAAACGGTAAAGCGGCTGAACCAAAAAGGGCTGTCGGCTTCGATTGATTATCTAGGTGAATATGCGGGTTCAGAGAAGGATGCGAAAAGGACGGCGGAAGAATGTAAAAAAGCAATCAGGGCGATTGCCGAGAATCAACTGGATTGTGAGCTGTCGCTGAAATTAACATCCATCGGTCTGGATATTTCCGAGAAACTTGCGGAACAGCATGTCAGAGACATATTGACGGAGGCAAAAGAACGCGGCGTGCCTGTAACGATTGATATGGAGGACTATTCAAGATGCGGCCGTACGCTTGAGCTGTATAAGCGGTGCAAGCCGGATTTCCCGATGCTCGGCACCGTCATTCAGGCTTATTTGTACCGCGCAGCTGAAGATATCAGCGGTCTGATGCCATACAAGCCGCGGCTCAGGCTTGTAAAAGGCGCTTATAAAGAATCGGCGGCCGTTGCATTCCCTGATAAAAAAGCAACCGATCTTCATTTTCAGCAGCTGATTAAGCTGCAGCTTTTGAGCGGCCATGAAACGGCGGTGGCGACACATGATGATGACATCATTTCTTTTACGAAAACACTCATCAGCGAACATCAGATTCCCCGGGAGCAGTTTGAATTCCAAATGCTGTACGGCATCAGAACGGAGCGCCAGAAGGAGCTTGCCGAAGAAGGATACAGGATGAGGGTGTATGTCCCGTACGGAACCGATTGGTACGGGTACCTGATGAGAAGAATTGCCGAGCGCCCGGCAAATGCGGCATTTGTGCTGAAAGGGATCTTCAAAAAATAACGGCTGCTCCAAAAAGCAGCCGCAGCATGTTATTCCATGTTGTCTTTTTTATATTGCTGATTTTGGCTCGTCCGTTTGCCGCCGCCGTATTTTTGTTTCGGTCCCGCATTTCCTTTCATGCTGGCCGCGCTCACTGCGGCAGAAGACGGATCTTTTCTCCCTCGCACCATTCCCTTCACCTCCGGGTTTAAGTTTCCCGCCCGCGCCATGGAACATGCGGAAGCAGAAAAATTTAAAAAAATTCCATATTTGCTATTGAAGTCATCCTGAAAATCTTTTAAGATGAAAGAAGAAAAGGGTTTCATTTTTTTTGCCGAAAAAATGAATGACTATTCATTCAAAGTTCAAGGGGGATGACTCATGCACAAGTTTATAAAGAAAGCAGCCGTTCTCGGATCAGGCGTTATGGGGTCCGGAATTGCCGCGCACTTGGCTAACATCGGAATTCCCGTCCTGCTGCTTGATATTGTGCCAAACGAGCTGACAAAGGATGAGATGAAAAAAGGGCTGACATTAGAAAGCCCGGAGGTCCGCAGCAGACTGAGCCGATCGGCCATGCAAAAGCTGCTGAAGCAAAAACCGGCGCCGCTGACTTCGGCTGCCAATCTCGACTATATAACGGCGGGGAATTTGGAAGATGACGCAGCTCAATTGAAGGATGCTGATTGGATTATTGAAGTCGTCGTCGAAAATCTTGACGTAAAAAAACAGATTTTCTCACTCGTTGATGAATACCGGAAACCGGGAAGCATCGTGTCGAGCAATACGTCCGGTATCTCCGTCACAAAAATGGCGGAAGGCCGATCTGCCGATTTTAAAGCTCATTTCTTAGGAACCCATTTCTTTAATCCGGCCCGCTACTTAAAGCTTCTGGAAATCATTCCGATTCAGGAAACAGATCCTGACGTGCTGGAGTTTATGACTTCATTTGCAGAAAACACGCTCGGGAAAGGGGTCGTCATCGCAAAAGACACGCCTAACTTTATCGCCAACCGCATCGGTACGTACGGCCTGCTGGTCACGGTAAGAGAAATGCTTTCTTCCGGCTGCCGCATCGGCGAGGTGGACACGGTGACCGGGCCTTTGATCGGCAGACCGAAAAGCGCGACCTTCAGAACCCTTGACGTTGTGGGGCTTGATACGTTCGCCCATGTGGCAAAAAATGTGTATGATAAAGCCGACGGCGCTGAAAAAGACATGTTTAAGCTTCCTGAATTTATGAATGACATGTTGAAAAACAATTGGCTGGGCAGCAAATCAGGCCAAGGTTTTTACAAAAAAGAAGGTAAAACAATATATGAACTCGATCCGCTGACCATGACATACGGTGAGCGCTCGAAAATGAAGACGCCCGCTTTAGAAGCCGCCAAACAGGCAAAGGGTGCCAAAGGCAAAATGAAAGCGCTTATATACTCTGATGACCGCGCCGGACGCCTGCTTTGGAATATCACATCGCAAACACTCTTATACTCAGCCCGGCTTTTAGGTGAGATCGCTGATGATATCAAAGCGATTGACGACGCCATGAAATGGGGCTTCGGATGGGAGCTCGGACCGTTTGAGATGTGGGATGCCATCGGCGTCAGAAAATCAGCGGAGCGGCTCGAAGAAGAAGGCGCAGCACTCCCCGTCTGGGTGAAAGAAATGCTTGATCAGGGCCATGAAACATTTTATATGAAGGAAAACGGAACACCATTTTACTATTCAGACGGCCAATACAGGGCTGTGAAAGAAAATCCGAAACGGATCAGCCTGCAAACGTTAAAAGAAACAAAAGGCGTGATCACTAAAAACAGCGGAGCCAGTCTGATTGATCTCGGCGATGATGTCGCGCTGCTGGAATTTCATACGAAAAGCAACGCGATCGGCTTAGACATTATTCAGATGATTGACAATGCGCTTGAGGAAACGGAGCGGAATTATAAAGGTCTTGTCATCGGAAACCAAGGCAGACATTTCTGCGCGGGGGCAAACCTTGCGATGATTTTGATGGAAGCTCAGGATGATAACTTCATGGAAGTCGATTTTGTCATCCGCCGTTTTCAGCAGACGATGCTGAACATCAAATACAGCGCTAAACCCGTTGTTGCGGCGCCATTCGGGATGACACTCGGCGGCGGCACGGAAGTCTGTCTCCCGGCGGCACGCGTTCAGGCGGCGAGCGAATCGTATATGGGTCTTGTTGAAACCGGCGTCGGCCTTATTCCGGGCGGCGGAGGAAACAAAGAGCTGTACATGAATTATTTGGACGGCGGAAGTGAACTGATGGACGCAGCGATTAAAACCTTCGAAACAATCGCACTTGCCAAGGTGTCCGGTTCGGCACACGAAGCCCGTGATATGCAGATTTTGTCCGCGGCAGACCGCGTCAGCATGAATCAGGATCACCTGCTGCACGATGCGAAACAGCTGGCTGCTTCCTTATATGACAGCGGATACCGCCCGCCTGCCCGCAAAAAAGTGAAAGTCACCGGGGAAACCGGATGTGCGGCATTACTGCTCGGGGCAGACCAAATGAGACGGTCGGGTTATTTATCCGATCACGATATGAAGATTGCGAAGAAGCTGGCCCATGTCATTGCCGGCGGAAGAGTCCCGTTCGGCACGGAGGTTTCAGAAGAATATCTGCTCGAGATTGAAAGAGAAGCCTTTTTAAGCCTCGCTGGCGAGGCGAAATCTCAAGCGAGAATGCAGCATATGCTCGTCAAAGGCAAACCTTTACGGAACTAGGAGGGTGTTTATGAGAGAAGCAGTCATTGTGGCCGGTGCGAGAACCCCGGTCGGTAAAGCGAAAAAAGGATCGCTTGCAGCCGTTCGTCCTGATGATTTGGGCGCGCTTTGTGTAAAAGAAACGCTGAAACGGGCAGGCGGATATGAAGGAAATATCGATGACTTAATTATCGGATGTGCAACACCTGAAGCCGAACAAGGATTAAATATGGCGCGGAATATCGGTGCGCTGGCGGGGCTTCCTCATACGGTGCCGGCCATTACGGTGAACCGCTACTGCTCTTCCGGGCTCCAATCCATCGCTTACGGTGCTGAAAAAATTATGATCGGCGCGGGTGACACCGTCATTGCGGGCGGTGCGGAATCCATGTCGCAAGTTCCGATGATGGGGCATGTGACCCGCCCGAATATCGCTTTGGCGGAGCATGCGCCTGAGTATTACATGAGCATGGGGCACACAGCGGAGCAGGTCGCCGAAACGTACGGCGTATCCAGAGAAGACCAGGATGCATTTGCCGTCCGCAGCCATCAGAATGCCGCAAAAGCCCTTAAAGAAGGCAAATTCAATGACGAAATCGTGCCGGTTGAAGTATCGCTGACAGAAGTCGGTGATGACCATAAGCCGCGGAAAAAACAATTTATCTTTTCTCAAGATGAAGGCGTTCGTCCCGGCACATCAGCTGACGTCTTGGCGAAGCTCCGTCCGGCTTTTTCTAAAACGGGAACCGTGACGGCCGGGAACTCTTCACAAACAAGTGACGGCGCGGCGGCTGTCATGCTGATGGATCGCGAAAAAGCTTTGTCGCTCGGATTGGCGCCGCTTGTCAAATTCCGTTCCTTTGCCGTAGGCGGCGTTCCGCCTGAGGTAATGGGGATCGGTCCGATTGAAGCCATTCCGCGGGCGCTCAAGCTTGCCGGACTCGAATTACAGGATATCGGGCTTTTTGAATTGAATGAGGCCTTTGCTTCACAGGCCATTCAAGTCATCAGATCGCTTGGGATAGATGAAGAAAAGGTGAACGTCAACGGAGGCGCCATCGCGCTCGGACATCCGCTCGGATGCACGGGAACGAAGCTGACCCTGTCACTCATTCATGAAATGAAACGGAGAAACGAGCAATTCGGCGTGGTGACGATGTGCATCGGAGGCGGCATGGGCGCTGCCGGCGTATTTGAACTCATTTAAAAAAAGGGGGAAACGAACATGAAACAGGAAACGGTCAACGTCAAAAAAGGCGGCAGCTTTCTGATTGAAGAGACGGGATATGATCAAATATTCACTCCGGAGGACTTTACAGACGAACACAAAATGATCGGCAAAACGACAGAAGACTATGTCGTAAACGATGTGCTTCCTTATATCGATGAAATTGAAAACCATCAGTTCGAGCATTCGGTCAGACTGCTGAAAAAAGCCGGAGATCTCGGCCTCCTCGGAGCAGACGTGCCTGAAGAGTACGGCGGAATCGGCCTGGATAAAATCAGTTCAGCCTTCATTACGGAAAAGTTTTCACGTGCCGGCAGCTTTTCGCTGTCTTACGGCGCTCACGTCGGTATCGGCTCATTGCCGATCGTGTTCTTCGGAACGGAAGAACAGAAAAAAACCTATTTGCCGGACTTGGCTTCAGGACAAAGAATCGCGGCATACGCCTTAACTGAGCCCGGTTCAGGTTCAGATGCCCTCGGCGCGAAAACCACGGCTGTTTTGAATGAAGCGGGCACACACTATATTCTTAACGGAGAAAAGCAATGGATTACAAACTCCGCCTTTGCAGATGTCTTTGTCGTCTACGCTAAAGTGGACGGAGATAAGTTTTCCGCATTTATCGTAGAAAAGAACTATCCGGGCGTGTCAACGGGACCGGAAGAGAAAAAAATGGGGATTAAAGGCTCATCGACAAGAACGCTGATTTTAGATCAGGCGGAAATCCCGAAAGAAAACCTTCTCGGCGAAATCGGAAAAGGCCATGTCATCGCCTTTAATATTCTGAATATCGGGCGCTACAAGCTTGCCGTCGGCACAATCGGCGCTTCAAAACGGGTGATTGAGCTGTCTGCCGCTTATGCGAACCAGCGCCGGCAATTTAAAACACCGATCTCAAGATTCACGCTCACTCAGGAAAAGCTTGCGACGATGTCAGCTCGGCTTTACGCGATGGAGAGCTCTGTATACAGAACAGTGGGCTTATTCGAAGATAATATGAGCAGACTGACGGAAGAGGAGCAAAAAGACGGACGCGAAGTCGCGAAGTCAATCGCCGAGTACGCGATTGAATGCTCGCTCAACAAAATGTGCGGTTCTGAAACGCTTGATTATATTGCCGACGAAGGCGTTCAAATTCACGGCGGTTACGGATTTATGCAGGAATATGAAGTGGAGCGCGCCTATCGCGACTCAAGAATCAACAGAATTTTTGAAGGCACAAATGAAATCAACCGCCTGATCGTAACGAGCACGTTCCTGAAAAAAGCAGTAAAAGGTCAGCTGCCGCTCTTTGAAAAAGCAAAAGCGCTCCAAGAAGAACTCATGATGCTGATGCCTGAAGAGCCGGGCTCGGAGCCTCTTGGACAGGAAAAATACATTGTCAGACAGGCGAAAAAGATCGCCCTCTTGACAGCGGGTCTCGCGGCGCAGAAATACGGCAAAGAGATCGAAGGCGAGCAGGAAATCATGGTGAACATTGCCGATATTGTCAGCGCGCTGTACGCTTTGGAATCAGCCGTCCTCAGAACGGAAAAAGCAATTGCGGCGGACGGTGCCGAAAAAGCCGCGCAGAAGCTGTTATATACGGAAATCTTTGCCCAGGAAGCCCTTCAGAACATTGAAGCGCACGCCAAAGAATCACTGATCGCCATGGAGGAAGGAGATTCCCTCCGGATGATGCTTTCCGTGCTGCGCAAACTGACGCGCCTGACGCCGAAAAACCTCATTCAGAAAAAACGTGAAGCGGCAGCCGCCGTCTTCCGTGAAGAAAAATATACGGTCTGATCACATGCTGAAAGCGCTCCTTCATCAGGGGCGCTTTTTCATGAAGCAACGTTATAGGTTTTTACAAGTGATTGTGTTAAAATAACGACGATCATTTACAAGGGGTGAAGAAGATGTCGTTAAATTTTTACTGGTACCCTAAATGCGGAACGTGCCGTAATGCGAAAAAATGGCTGGAAGACCGCGGTAAGGAAATAAACGAAATACATATCGCGGAGGAAACTCCGTCGAAAGAAGAAATTAAAGACCTCTATGAAAAGAGCGGTCTTGAGCTCAAAAAGTTTTTCAACACGAGCGGAATGAAATACCGCGAACTGAACTTAAAGGAAAAACTGTACCATATGTCAGAGGATGAACAGCTCGAACTTTTGGCATCAGACGGTATGCTCCTGAAACGCCCGATTACGACAGACGGCGAAAAAGTCACTGTCGGCTTTAAAGAAGACCAATTCGAAAAATATTGGATGTAATGCCAGGTTCAAAGAATTATGGTATCTTCTTATTATAAGAAAAAAATGGAGGGATTTAGATGAGCACACCGAAAGATATGCGTTATTCCAAAGAGCACGAATGGGTCAAAGTTGAGGACGGAAAAGCCCGGATCGGGATTACACATTTCGCGCAAGCCGAACTTGGCGATATCGTATTTGTCGAGCTTCCGGAAGTCGGCGCCGAAATTAAAGCGGACGAGCCATTCGGCAGCGTGGAATCCGTCAAAACCGTTTCCGAACTGTACGCACCGATTAACGGAACGGTGACGGAAGTGAACGAAGACCTTGATGACAGTCCCGAATTCGTAAACGAGTCTCCGTATGAAAAAGCGTGGATGATCGTCGTGGAACCGGCTGATGCTGAAGAAATCGAAAACCTCATGACTTCCGAGCAATATGACGAAATGACACAAGAAGACTGATCGGATAGCAAAGGGGCCATTTGGACATTCTATCTGTAACGGGAGGTGTCTAAAATGGCTTTTGATAAACAAAAGGTCGATGTGACGGAGAACGTTACGGGCCGCTTTCAAAACGGCCGGTTTTCCTTATTTCATGAAAATGAAGCCATCGGCGAGATGACAGGCATGGACCAGTACGAGCTCAAACAGGGCTTTTCATTTGAAAATCAAAAATTTTATAAAACAGCCGATGTCATAAACGGCAGCGATCCGAAATATGTCGATTGCGATTATGAGAATGGCTGGTGTTAACAGTTGGCGGTGAATTTCACTGCCTTCTTTTTCAATCTGACGCTAAAACAATCGGCAGGTGACGCGCTTATGTACAACGGAGATGAAAAGGTCATTATCGTAGAAGGAAAATCTGATAAAATCAAAGTCAGGGAAGTGCTCATCGAACCCGCGGAAATCGTCTGTACAAACGGAACGATCGGCCAAACCGAACTGGAAGATTTGGCGGACCGCCTGTTTGACAGAGACGTCTATATTTTAACGGACGCAGATGACTCCGGAGAAAAATTAAGAAAACAGCTGAAACGGGAGCTTCCCGAAGCGCGCCATATTTATATAGACAGAACATACAGGCAAGTCGAGTCGTGCCCGGGCCATCATCTCGCATCTGTGCTGATCAGAGCCGGCTTTGATGCTGACACTGTATTTTTGAAAAAGAACGACCTGAGGTGGTAATCATGAAAGAACTCCAAGAAAATGAACTCGAATCGATTCAGGATGACGTTTATCTCCTGTATTTGTACACCCCGTTTTGCGGCACATGCCAGCTGGCGTCCAAAATGCTTACTGTCGTCGAAGAAATGCTGCCCGGCGCCGCCTTCTATAAAAACAACGTGAATTATTCCCCCGCATTCGCCAAAGCCTATCAGATTGAAAGCGTTCCGTGCTTTTTGCTGTTTAAAGGCGGAGAGCTTGTTGAGAAAGGATACGCCTTCCGCTCCGTTTCCTATTTATATGAGCTGATTAAACAAAAAACATCGCAAACGTTCCCGATGTGACAATATTTACAGGAAAATGTCGTGCGGTTTATAAAGGGTTCTGTCCGTTAAAAAGAGAAAGTGTATGTATGGCCATTAAAACGGGAGGTTATACGAGTGGAGAAAATAGAAGTTTCAGAGAATGACGGACAGCATCTGTTTTTGAAACCGCTATTAAACGCCTCAACGCTGCTGATTACATTCCAAGGAGAAACAGAAGCCTTAACGGTCTCAATTAACGGACAGGGAGAAATGAGAAAAACGTCGGTTTCAAAGGAAAAATCTAATTTGACCTTTTACGGAAACCAGACGGAAATCATTCATCTCCTGCATGGTGATGTCTCTTTGCAAAAGCTTATCCAAAGCGGAAAACTCAAAGTGAAAGGATCATTCAGAGCTCTGCTGAAGCTGGAGGCCATCCTCTGGCTGACAAACGGATTTTTTCAGGCGATCAGTAAACGGCCGTAACTCAATCTACTATGTGACAATAGCTTCCAATATTTATTTTATTGACTTTTTATCATTCGCCGTGCTATTCTACAGTAAGAATTTCCGGACGAAAATACGATATGTTTTCTCTTATCAAGAGAGGTGGAGGGAAGTGCCCTATGAAGCCCGGCAACCATCAACAATGTTGAAATGGTGCCAATTCACTCGAAGCGGTCTGCTTTGAAAGATGAGAGAAAGGCCTTTTTCAATAAGCCTTTCTGCTCATTTTTGCAGAAAGGCTTTTCTTTTGCGGAGAAACCCGGAAGATTTCTTAGAATAGTGTAAGGCGGGTGATTGCTTTGATCCATCTTCAAAATGTTTCAAAAATTTACAAAGCGAAGCATGGGGATGTCAATGCTGTCCAAGATGTCACTCTTGATATCAAAAAGGGCGAAATATTTGGAATTATAGGATATAGCGGAGCTGGTAAAAGTTCCTTAATCCGTCTCCTGAACGGCCTTGAAAAGCCGACGTCGGGAACCGTGGAAGTCGCGGGGACGGAATTAAATAAAGTAAGCAGCCGCGGGCTGAGAAAAGCGCGCCAGGAAATCAGCATGATCTTCCAGCATTTTAACCTTCTGTGGTCGCGCACCGTCCGGGAGAACATTATGTTTCCGCTGGAAATCGCCGGCGTGAAAAAAAGCGAACGGGTCCGCCGCGCTGATGAATTGATTAAACTGGTCGGATTAGAGGGGAAAGAAAAATCTTATCCGTCGCAGCTGAGCGGCGGTCAAAAGCAGCGTGTCGGCATCGCCCGGGCGCTCGCCAATAATCCGAAAGTCCTTCTGTGCGATGAAGCGACATCAGCGCTCGATCCGCAGACGACCGATTCAATTTTGGATCTTTTATCCGATATAAATGACAGACTCGGCCTGACGATCGTGCTCATTACCCATGAAATGCACGTCATCCGAAAAATCTGCAACAGAGTCGCAGTCATGGAAAACGGGAAAGTCGTTGAAGAAGGCGAAGTACTCCAAGTTTTCAGAAACCCGCGCGAACCGATGACCAAGCGTTTCGTTCAGCAGGTGACAGAACCAGAGGAGACGAAAGAAACCATCCAGCATTTTCTGCAGGAAACAGCGACAGGAAAAACGATTCAGCTTTCATTTGTCGGGCAGGCAGCCGAGCAGCCCCTCATTACGGAAATGATCCGAAACTTTGATGTGGACGTCAATATTCTGCAGGGGAAAATTTCACAGACGAAGGACGGAGCCTACGGTTCTTTATTCATTCATATTGACGGTCAGGAAAAAGAAGTAGAAAACGTGATCCGGTTCATCAAAGACAAACAGGTAGAAGCAGAGGTGATCACAAATGTTTGAAAAATGGTTCCCGAACGTTGATATAACCGAGCTGTGGACGGCCACATACGAGACCCTTTATATGACGGTCATCGCTTTAGTTTTTTCATTTATCATCGGAGCGGTTCTCGGTCTTCTGCTCTTTTTAACGGGCAAGGGAAGCTTATGGGAAAATAAAATCATTAACACCGTGATTGCGGCGGTCGTTAATATTTTCAGGTCTATTCCGTTTCTTATTTTAATTATTCTGCTTCTCGGCTTTACTAAGATTTTGGTCGGATCGATTTTAGGACCGAACGCCGCATTGCCGGCGCTGATTATCGGCTCCGCGCCGTTTTACGCCCGTCTTGCGGAAATTGCGCTCCGGGAAGTCGATAAAGGAGTCATCGAAGCTGCCAGATCAATGGGAGCAAAGACATCGACGATTATCTTCAAAGTGCTGATTCCTGAATCAATGCCTGCGTTAATTTCAGGCATCACCGTTACGGCCATCGCCCTGATCGGATCTACCGCCATTGCCGGCGCCATCGGTTCAGGCGGACTCGGAAACCTTGCATATGTAGAAGGCTACCAGTCCAATAATACGGATGTAACGTTTGTAGCGACAGTATTTATACTCATCATCGTCTTTATCATTCAGATTATCGGTGATGTAATTACAAATATAATAGACAAAAGATAAGGGAGGATTTACATTGAAAAAGATTGTATTAAGTGCGCTGCTGCTTGTGTTCGCGGGAGTTTTGGCCGCCTGCGGATCAAACGGCTCGAATAAAAAGGAAATCGTCGTCGCCGCGACAAAAACACCGCATGCTGAAATCTTAAAAGAAGCGGAACCGCTCTTGAAGGAAAAAGGCTACACATTAAAAGTAAAAGTGCTGAACGATTACAAAATGTACAACAAAGCGTTAGCTGATAATGAAGTGGATGCGAACTACTTCCAGCACGTTCCTTACCTTGAACAGGAAATGAAGGAAAATAAAGATTACAAACTCGTGAATGCCGGAGCCGTTCACCTTGAGCCATTCGGAATTTACACGAAAAAATACAAATCACTGAAAGACCTGCCTAAAGGCGCGACCATCATCATGACTAACAATGTCGCTGAACAAGGCCGTATGCTGGCGATGCTTGAAAAAGCCGGACTGATCACACTTGATCCGAAGGTGAAAACGATTGAAGCGACTACGAAAAACATTACGAAAAACCCGACAAACCTGACATTCAAAAAAATCGCCCCTGAATTAACGGCGAAAGCATATAATGAAGAAGAAGGCGATGCAGTCTTCATTAACGTCAACTATGCGATTCAAAACAAACTGAATCCGTTAAAAGACGCGATTGAAGTGGAATCAACGAAAAACAACCCGTATGCAAACATCATCGCCGTACGCAAAGGTGACGAAAAATCAGAGAAAATCAAAGCGCTTATGGAAGTGCTTCACTCTAAGAAAATCAAAGACTTCATTGAGAAAAAATACGACGGAGCCGTGCTTCCCGTATCTGAATAAAGCGAAAACCCCGGATGAGTCATCCGGGGTTTTTTTCGGGTATTAATCGGAGAACTGTCCATAATAAAAGGGAAGGTTAACTTATTGGAGGGAATGGCAGTGGCTCAATACCAGGATAACGGCAAAAGCGTGCATGACGCGTTAAAACAATACAAAGAAGGTTTAGGCATATTTGAACAAAAAATGCCGATGATGGGGCGGAAGTTTAATGAATTTACTGAACAGTGTTTCTCAGCGGATTCATTAACTGAAAAAGAGAAACAATTAATCGCTCTGGGTATCAGCATCAGCGCTCAAGATGAATTTTGCATGATTTATCATACGAAGGGCTGCCTTGACCAAGGGGCCACAGAAGAAAACATCCTTGAGGTCATCAGCGTCGCGGCGGCATTCGGGGGCGGCGCGGCTCTCAGTCAGGGAGTGACCCTCGTGCAGCAGTGCATTCAGGAATTCGGACATACGACGCATTAGAATGAGCAATCGTGTGAATACCGTTTTTCAGATAAAGTGAGCGCCGGTTTCCGGCACATTCGAAAGGATTCAGGGGCACACTCTCTTTGGCCGGAGCAGGGGATCATTGTTACAATAGAAACAAATATATGAAGGGATTGATTCATTATCTGCACCAGCCACGAGAGACTGGACCTTGACTATACGCCTGAAATGGAAAAAGCGATGCAGAAGTCACACGGCATCGGCTACGAGGAATACGGACGGCGTCTTTCAAAAAGGATGGAAGTCGAACGGCAGAGGGAGCTTGAATATCAAAAAAGCAAGTTCCTCGCAGCGCAGCTTAATGAGAAAATCGGTCAGTAAAAAAGGGTGGATTTCCGCCCTTTTTCTGTTTCAAACAGCTTTAATTACGCCTTGATCTTTGATAAACTTTAGGAATGTTCCGGGTAATATAAAAAGTTGTATTTACTTTTCATTTGTTATAAAATTAGAATGAGAATAAATTGAGAATAATGATTATATATTTTGGAGGTATAGATATGGCTGCTTCAACATTAACGATCAAGGATCTTCACGTTGAAATCGAAGGAAAAGAGATCTTAAAAGGTGTAAACCTTGAAATAAAAGGCGGCGAATTCCACGCTGTCATGGGGCCGAACGGTACCGGTAAATCCACGCTTTCAGCAGCGATTATGGGACACCCGAAATACGAAGTTACAAAAGGCAGCATCACGCTTGACGGCAAGGATGTACTGGAAATGGAAGTGGACGAGCGCGCTCAGGCGGGTCTTTTCCTGGCGATGCAGTACCCAAGCGAAATCAGCGGTGTGACAAATGCCGATTTCCTTCGCTCTGCGATTAACGCACGCCGTGAAGAAGGCGATGAAATTTCTCTTATGAAATTCATCCGCAAAATGGACGAAAACATGGAGTTCCTTGAAATGGACCCTGAAATGGCGCAGCGTTACCTGAACGAAGGTTTCTCAGGCGGGGAGAAAAAACGCAACGAAATCCTTCAGCTTATGATGATCGAGCCGAAAATCGCCATTCTTGACGAGATCGATTCAGGTCTTGATATCGATGCGCTTAAAGTCGTTTCTAAAGGAATCAACAAAATGCGCAGCGAAAACTTCGGCTGCTTAATGATTACTCACTACCAGCGCCTTCTGAACTACATCACGCCTGATGTCGTTCACGTTATGATGCAGGGACGCGTAGTGAAATCCGGCGGCGCGGAGCTTGCACAGCGCCTTGAAGCGGAAGGTTATGACTGGATTAAACAAGAACTAGGCATTGAAGACGAAACTGTAGGCCAAGAAGCGTAAGCGTTAGGGGGATAATCATGACATTGGAAACGAAACTATCCGTAGATCAGGAATATGTCAAAGGCTTTTCCGAAAAGCATCAAGAACCTGCCTGGCTGAAAAACCTGCGCTTACAGGCTCTTGAAAAAGCTGACGATCTGCCGCTGCCTAAGCCTGATAAAACAAAAATCACAAATTGGAACTTTACAAAGTTCAACAAGCATACAGTAGAAAATGCGCCGCTTGCTTCTTTAGAAGATTTAGCTGATGAAGCAAAAGCGCTGATCGATATCGAAAACGAAGACAAAACGTTATACGTGCAGCGTGACCAAACGCCCGCTTTCCTTTCTCTTTCCAAAGAACTGAAAGACAAAGGCGTCATCTTTACGGACATCTTAACGGCTGCCCGTGAGCACAGCGACCTCGTTGAGAAGTATTTCATGAAAGACGGCGTTAAGGTCGACGAACATAAACTGACTGCGCTTCATGCAGCATTAATGAACGGCGGGGCATTCCTTTATGTTCCTAAAAACGTTCAGGTGGAGACGCCTGTTCAGGCCGTTTACGTTCATGAAAGCAATGACACGGCATTGTTCAACCACGTGCTGATCGTCGCTGAAGACCACAGCTCCGTCACTTACGTTGAGAACTATATCAGCACGGTGAATCCGAAAGAAGCTGTATTCAACATTATCAGTGAAGTGGTCACAGGTGATAATGCCAGCGTGACGTACGGCGCTGTTGACAACCTGTCAGCAGGCGTCACAACATACGTCAACCGCCGCGGAGCCGCGCGCGGACGCGACAGCAGAATCGAGTGGGCGCTCGGACTGATGAACGACGGCGACACGATTTCTGAAAACACGACAAACCTCTACGGAGACGGCACATACGGCGATACGAAAACCGTAGTTGTCGGAAGAGGAGAACAGACGGAAAACTTTACGACGCAGATCATCCACTTCGGTAAGGCTTCTGAAGGCTATATCCTGAAGCACGGAGTCATGAAAGATGCCGCATCTTCCATTTTTAACGGAATCGGCAAAATCGAGCACGGCGCGTCTAAAGCAAACGCTGAACAGGAATCCCGCGTTCTGATGCTGAGTGAAAAAGCACGCGGAGATGCAAACCCGATTCTTTTAATTGATGAAGACGATGTAACTGCAGGACATGCGGCATCTGTCGGCCGTGTGGACCCGATCCAGCTTTACTACTTAATGAGCCGCGGAATTCCGAAAGAAGAAGCGGAGCGCTTAGTCATTTACGGATTCCTTGCTCCGGTGGTAAAAGAGCTTCCGATTGAAGGAGTTAAGAAACAGCTCGTCTCCGTCATCGAAAGGAAAGTAAAATAATGAATATCACCGATATTCGTGAACAGTTCCCGATCCTTCATCAGCAAGTGAACGGACATGACCTCGTGTACCTTGACAGCGCGGCGACTTCTCAGAAGCCGCGTGCTGTCATTGAAGCAGTGGATCAGTATTACAGCAAATACAATTCCAATGTCCACAGAGGCGTTCATACTCTTGGCACGAGAGCGACAGACGGCTATGAAGGTGCGCGTGAAAAAGTCCGTAAGTTTATCAATGCGAAATCAATGGCTGAGGTCATTTTCACAAAAGGCACGACAACTTCACTGAATATGGTGGCGCTGAGCTATGCCCGCGCCAGCTTAAAACCCGGTGATGAAGTGGTCATCACCCAAATGGAGCATCATGCGAATATCATTCCGTGGCAGCAGGCTGTAAAAGCAACCGGCGCGACTTTAAAGTATATCCCGATGCAGGAAGACGGCACGCTTTCGTTAGACGACGTCCGGCAGACTGTCACAAGCCATACGAAGATCGTGGCAGTCGCTCATGTGTCAAACGTGCTCGGCACGATCAACCCGATTAAAGAGATCGCCAAAATCGCTCATGACAATGGCGCGGTCATCGTGGTGGACGGGGCGCAAAGCACACCGCACATGAAAATCGACGTTCAGGACTTGGATTGCGACTTCTTCGCGCTTTCTTCCCATAAAATGTGCGGCCCGACGGGAATCGGCGTGCTGTACGGCAAGAAAGAACTGCTTGAGAATATGGAGCCGGCCGAATTTGGCGGCGAGATGATCGACTTTGTAGGGCTTTATGAATCAACTTGGAAAGAGCTTCCGTGGAAATTTGAAGCAGGCACGCCGATTATCGCAGGCGCGATCGGATTGGGAGCCGCGATTGATTTTCTTGAAGAGATCGGACTCGACGAGATTTCCCGGCATGAGCATAAGCTTGCAGCCTATGCGCTTGACCGTTTCGAGCAGCTAGACGGCGTGACGGTATACGGTCCGAAAGAGCGGGCGGGACTTGTGACATTTAATCTTGATGAGGTTCACCCTCATGATGTCGCGACTGTCCTCGATGCTGAGGGCATTGCGGTCAGAGCCGGACATCATTGCGCCCAGCCGCTCATGAAATGGCTGGATGTATCTGCTACTGCGAGAGCGAGTTTTTACCTGTATAATACAGAGGAAGAGATCGATAAGCTCGCGGAAGCCCTCCAAAAGACAAAGGAGTACTTTACAAATGTCTTTTAATGCAAATTTAGATACATTATACAGACAAGTGATCATGGATCATTACAAAAATCCGCGCAACAAAGGGGTTTTGGATGACAGCATCGTCGTCGATATGAACAACCCGACTTGCGGCGACCGGATCAGACTGACAATGAAGCTTGACGGCGATACCGTTCAGGAAGCGAAGTTTGAAGGGGAAGGCTGTTCTATCTCCATGGCTTCAGCTTCCATGATGACGCAGGCGATTAAAGGAAAAGATATTGATACCGCCCTTTCCATGTCTAAGATTTTCTCAGACATGATGCAAGGGAAAGAGTATGACGACTCGATAGATCTCGGGGATATTGAAGCTCTTCAAGGCGTTTCGAAATTCCCGGCCCGGATTAAATGTGCCACCCTTTCATGGAAAGCACTTGAAAAAGGAGTCGCTGGCGAAAAAGGCGGCAATTAAAAGATTGGAGTGAAAATGGATGGCTAAAAAAATGCCTGAAATTGGTGAATACAAGTACGGTTTTCACGATAAGGACGTTTCCATTTTCCGTTCAGAGCGCGGATTGACAAAAGAAATCGTAGAAGAAATTTCACGCATGAAAGAAGAGCCTCAATGGATGCTTGATTTCCGCCTGAAATCTCTTGAGCATTTCTACAACATGCCGATGCCGCAGTGGGGCGGGGATTTAAACTCTTTAAACTTTGACGAAATTACGTATTACGTAAAGCCGTCAGAGCGTTCAGAGCGTTCTTGGGATGAAGTGCCTGAGGAAATTAAACAGACATTCGACAAACTCGGTATTCCTGAAGCTGAGCAAAAATACCTTGCCGGTGTTTCTGCACAGTACGAATCCGAAGTTGTTTACCACAATATGAAAGAAGATCTTGAAGAGCAAGGCATCGTCTTCAAAGACACAGACAGCGCGCTGAAAGAAAATGAAGACATTTTCCGCGAGCACTGGGCGAAAGTCATTCCGCCGACTGATAACAAGTTTGCGGCGCTGAACTCAGCTGTTTGGTCCGGCGGATCTTTCATCTACGTGCCTAAAGGCGTGAAGGTTGAAACACCGCTTCAAGCTTACTTCCGCATCAACTCTGAAAACATGGGTCAGTTCGAACGTACGCTGATCATCGTTGACGAAGAAGCAAGCGTTCATTACGTAGAGGGCTGTACGGCTCCTGTGTACACAACAAACTCGCTTCACAGCGCGGTTGTTGAAATCATCGTCAAAAAAGGCGGCTACTGCCGTTATACAACAATTCAAAACTGGGCGAACAACGTTTACAACCTAGTAACGAAACGTACGGTTTGTGAAGAAAACGCGACGATGGAATGGGTTGACGGAAACATCGGTTCTAAATTGACGATGAAATATCCGGCTGTCATTCTGAAAGGTGAAGGCGCGCGCGGCATGACGCTTTCTATCGCTCTTGCGGGTAAAGGACAGCATCAGGACGCAGGCGCGAAAATGATTCACCTTGCACCGAATACGTCATCCACAATCGTATCAAAATCGATTTCTAAACAGGGCGGAAAAGTAACATACCGCGGTATCGTCCACTTCGGACGAAAAGCGGACGGCGCCCGTTCAAACATCGAGTGTGATACGCTCATTATGGATAACAAATCAACTTCTGATACAATCCCTTACAATGAAATCCTGAACGACAACATTTCATTGGAGCACGAAGCGAAAGTATCAAAAGTTTCTGAAGAACAGCTTTTCTACTTGATGAGCCGCGGTATTTCTGAAGAAGAAGCAACAGAAATGATCGTTATGGGCTTCATCGAACCATTCACAAAAGAACTTCCGATGGAATACGCAGTTGAAATGAACCGTTTGATTAAGTTCGAAATGGAAGGCTCCATCGGTTAATAGTAAAACCCCGCCATATGGCGGGGTTTTTTTGTTTATTGAATAGTGAAATTACCGTATTCGCTTGACCGGACATGAATCGGCCCGTTTAAATTGTAGTTCTTCTCTTTGACAATATCGCGAAAAACGTCGACACGGGCAACCGATTCTCTCCATTCATCCTGGGTGTCCTCATCTGACGGATTCATCAGATCGTCATAGCGCACATCCAAGAATTTATTGAGCCATTTCTTCTCGTCAGTTCCGTCTTTCGGTGACCCGCCCATTTTTTTGTTCGTGCGTTTAATCAGGGCATAAAAGGAGTCTGGATCATCGCCGTCGCCATGCTGAATCACCGTATCGTACATCACTGCTTTTGCCAAGGCCGTTTTCAGTCCGGCATTTTCTGAACGTTTCATCGCCGGCTGATAATACAAGCTGTCATTTACCTTATCCTGGGCAGCGCGGAAGGCTTTATCATTGCCAAGTGAGCGCCAGGCAGAATCGAATCCTTTCAGGTTGCTGATATCATCGCTTTCGTCCTTCGCAAGACGCCGCAATTCAGGCAAATACTTTTTCAATTTGTTATTCGGCACCGCTTTCGTGTATACTTCGACTACTTCCAGCGCATCTCCGGTAGCCGTCGTAAAGCCGGCCCGCCCGCAAGTGTAACCTCTTCCGTCATCCAACGCTTCAACATATCCGTATTGGATTTCCGTCTTTCCGTTTTCAAAGATGCTGGTCAGCTGTTCCGCCCGGCGCTTCTGATCCTTATTCAGCCCGGCCGCAAAAACCGTACCGCTCATCATCAGGGTAAAAAACATGGTGAAAATAAGTGACGAAACCGCCGTCTTCTTCCAAAAATCTGCTTTTTTCTTTAAGCTGATTTTCATTGCCATACCCCTTTCATATGTAAGTTACGCACTCAGTATACATGAGGGGGTTGTTTTTTTGTTGAAAACACACGAATTTGTCAATATTTTGAATCCTAAGCCCTATCAGGTGCTTCATAAAAAGAACGCACCTTCATCAGACAGACAATCCCGTTCTCGCGTCATTCTCATCTGTAACATAGTCAACGCGGTGAAACCCGCATTGTACAGCCTGCTGATAAAGGGCTTCGAGCATATCCGGATCTTTGCAATATAACGTTACATACGAGCAATCTGCAATGAGAAGCACAAGCTCACAGGAACTCTCCAAATACTCCTCGTACGTATTGATTTCCGTTACCATCCCGCCCGGGAAAGCTTTCAATTCAGCAAAAATCATATAATAAGGGTTTCCTTCCAGACGCTGACGGAGTTCTTGACCCTGAATGATGCGCTGATTTTGCGGAAACAGGTCTGTATCGGTGTCTTCTTTGAATTCAGTATACGCCTCTCCATCACCGATAAACCACGTATAGGAAGAGATGGGGAACGGTTGTAATATATCTGCCGCAAACCGTCCGAATTGATTTGGGATGTCAAAAGTAATGCCGCGTTTCATATGGTCGTATCTCCTTTCGGCTTTTGAATATTATGGTATAATAGTTGGATAAATATTGAAAGGGGTGAGTGTTATGACAGCACGATACGGAATTGATGCGCCTTATGGAGCGTTTGGATTTATCTTTCTTGCGCTCCTTTATGCCGCAGCCACGTTATGCGGTATGATTCCTCCTTACTGGGGCTGGCTGACGGGCACCTTGTTTTTATTGCTCGGTCTTTGGATGCTCTTGTATTCAACGGCCATTAAACTTTCACACCGCCATCGTATTTTGGCGCTTTCCGGTTTAAAGCCGGACATGAAGGTGCTTGATATTGGAACGGGACGGGGGCTGTTAGCGATCGCCGCGGCACAAAAAGGCGCTGACGTCTCAGCGATTGACAAATGGTCAAGCTGGGATCTGGGCGGAAACGGGAGAGACGCATTTGAAAAGAACAGACGGGCAGAAGGAGCGCCGGAAATTGATTTGTATGACGGACTCGCGCAAGCCATGCCGTTTCCTGATAAAACGTTTGACCTTGTCATTTCGCATTTTACCGTACACAACATTTCAGGCAGAAAAGAGAGGGAACGGGCGATCAAGGAAATGATGAGGGTGCTGAAGCCTGGCGGCACATTGGCCGTGTCAGATATAAAAAATACATCACAATACAGAGCAATTCTTGAAGAAAACGGCTTTCACACAAGAACGTATTCCTTTTATTATACGTTTCCGTTTTCAAAACTCATTGTCGCCGTCAGGACTCCGGTAGGAACCGGGCGCTCCATTTGTTAAAATAAATAAGACAAAACAGATAGAAAAGGTGTTACACATGAAGTCTTATATAATTATCGGAGCCGGCATTCTCGGTGCGTCCGCGGCTTATCATCTCGCAAAGGCCGGTGCGGATGTAACGGTCATTGACCGGAAACACCCGGGGCAGGCGACTGACGCCGCGGCGGGGATCGTCTGCCCGTGGCTGTCGCAGCGCCGCAATCAGGCATGGTATGCGATCGCAAAAGGCGGAGCCCGCTATTATAACCAATTGATACAGCAGCTTGAAGCGGACGGAGAAACAGAAACCGGTTATCAAAAGGTCGGTGCCGTCAGCCTCCATACGGATGAAAAAAAGCTCAGCCAAATGGAGGAAAGAGCTTATAAAAGAAGAGAGGACGCCCCTGAAATCGGTGACATTACAAGACTGACTCCGGAAGAAACGAAGGCGCTGTTCCCCGCGCTGTCGGAGGAATACGGGGCGGTTCATGTCAGCGGCGCGGCCCGGGTGAACGGGAGGGCGCTTCGTAAGGCGCTGTTAAACGCGGCCGTTAAGCACGGCGCGATTGTTTACAATGAAGAAGCGTCAATATTGACAGAGGACGGTGCCGTCATCGGTGTGAAAACCGCAGAACGCACGCTTACTGCCGACCAGGTTCTCGTAACGGCCGGCGCTTGGGCGAGAGAGCTGCTTGAGCCGCTCGGCATCCGTTTTTCAGTATCATACCAAAAGGCGCAGATCGTTCATTTAGAGCTTCAGGGAGAGGAGACGGGCGGCTGGCCCGTCGTCATGCCCCCAAACGATCAATACATTCTTACCTTTGACAGCGGCAGAATCATAGCGGGCGCGACTCATGAAAACGATACCGGCATGGATTTGCGGGTGACGGCCGGCGGTCTCCGCGAGATTTTTGACAAAGCATTAACCGTGGCGCCGGGGCTTTCAGACAGTACTATGATAGAGACAAGAGTCGGTTTCAGGCCGTTTACTCCCGGTTTTCTTCCCGTCATCGGCAAAGTGCCGAATATCAGCGGACTCCTCGTTGCCAACGGGCTGGGCGCCTCAGGGCTGACGAGCGGGCCGTATCTGGGGGCTGAACTGGCGAAACTCGCGCTCGGGCAGCAGACGGAAATTGATGTAAGCCTTTATGATCCGGCCGGGGCGCTTGAATAAAAAATAGCTTTTGGCGCATTCTTATGATAGGATGGAGCTTTAATGAATAAGAGGACGTGACCCATTTGATAAAAATAAACCTTCCTGCTCCTGATGTAACCATTACGGAACGGCAGCAGTCACCGTCGGAGAATGAACCGGCGATTAAAGCGATTTACGGTTTCATTGATTTTCACCAAATTCCGAGAGACAAAGGCGGCATCTTTATGTTTTATAACATTCATGATGAGCTGCTGTTTGTCGGGAAGGCCCGTAAATTAAGACAAAGAATCAAAAAGCATTTTGAAGACAATGTGTCGCCTGTTAAACATCACAGGGACGAAGTGTATAAAATTGAAGTATGTGTCGTAAATGATCCGATGGAAAGGGAGATTTACGAAACGTACGCGATCAATACCCTTCAGTCGAAATACAACATTGAGAAAGTATTTTATAAATAAGAAAAACCGGAGCTTAAGGGCTCCGGTTTTCTTTATGTTTACAGTGCCAGCCACATCACTGCAATATGCACGATCAGCAGACAGTAAACGATGAGGAACAGCTGGACGACCTTTTTTCTGAATAACATGCAGATCATCATGAGCACGGGAAAAATCAGGACGCCGGCCGTTTTATTGATTGATGTATTCGGACGGTTCGACACGTCATAGTGAATGGCCATATCAGCAGGAAGAAACGGATAAAACACAATCGACAGAATAAAGGCGAGAACTACAGCACCCCACAGCACTTTATCATTCATTAAAAACATATGAACACTCCCTTTTTTTAGTGTGAAAAATTTCATTAGTTTCAGTATTTATCTTATGGGTGTTTCCGATCAGGTGATCGCTGATATTAAAAAGTCATCGCCGGATTATTTTAAAGAGTTGAAAGCGGCGGTCTACAGCGGCGATTATGAGAAAGTGAACAGCGTCATTGATCAAGGTTCGCAGATTATGAGAAAGTGCTGAAAGAAGAGTTTGACAAAAAGAGCATGGACAAAGGAAAATCAACGGCCATCGGCCAATGCGCAACGGCTGTATGGGTATTTTTAAACGCGGCGGCCGCCATTGAGACGATCGCTCTTGCGGTAGCGGCCATCATTTTGACAGTAGCAAGCGTTGACGAAGATTCCGACTTAGGAAAAGAGCAGCTCATCGCTAATGTCGTTGACCGCATTAACGCGCAGCACTGAAGCTGAAGAAAGAAAACGCTAAGGAGACGAACCTTAGCGTTTTTTTGATTGAAGCATCTGTTTTAAATATGCTTCTGAATCAAAGCCGAGTTCCTCGTCGGCTTCTTTTTTCAGTTCAAGCTGAAATCGCACATACGTGTCATATTTCGGGCTGAGCTTTTGAAGAAGATTGCTGAAAGGCGATCCCTCCTTCAGCGCGGGCAGATCAGAAGCGGATTCTCCGACCTTGATCAGGCTTTCCCTGTATTCTTCATCTGTCTGCACTCTTTTCACAAGCTGAATGATGATGTTTTTATGAGTGTCCCAAGTGGCGGGGTCTCTCTCCAAAATCCGCTCGATAAATTGGTCATGCTGGACTTTGTGCTGCTGAAGCTGAGCCGGATCCTCTTTGCCGACCAGCTGCATCATCGGGTGTGCAGCCGGAACTTCTTCCATATCATCCAATACTTTAATAAGCTCCGCCCATATCGTTTTTTTCTCATCTGTATCAATAGAAAAGTCGAGGAACGGTTCAAACAGCGCGGCGATAAATTCTCCGAAATCTCCCGGGAACAGTTTTTTCAGCTGAAGTCCCATATACTTCGGTTCATCTATTTTGACCTCGCCGATATCATGCAGAATTGAATCGACATTTTCCGCATCTTCCACGCGCTTGATCAGCATTTCAGTCAGTTTCCGTTCCTGCTCAAGCTCTTCAATCTGCCGGCTGAGCTTTTGATGCTGCCGGCGCAGTATATCATGCAGACTGCTGCCCTCTAAGAGGAACGCTTTAATATCGATTACAGACAGTGCCAGCATTCGGAGGGCGGCAATCATTTTCAGCGTATTCACGTTCTGAGCGGAATACTCACGGTATCCGTTATCAGGGTTTTTGCTGACGGTGATTAAACCTTCCTGCTCATAATATTTGATGGCTTTTTTCGTGAGACCCGTCTGTCTGGCGGCTTCTTTTATATTCATTCTGAATCACTCCCTGTTTTTCATTCTAAACGTGTCTCTAAGGGTCAGGTCAAGAGAGGACGGGAAATAAGACGGGTTTATTTTATATTTTAGAAATTTCAGAAAATATGATTGACAACGCACCTTTGTTGCGATTAATATAACGTTATATAATGTTATATAACGTTATATAATAAAACACTGAGGAGTGAAGGATTTGAGTCAAACTGCCGCACAAGTGAATCACAAGGTTCAGGCTTTCTTGGATGATCTGAAAGGAAAAACGATTGACCACGTCTTTTTCGTCGCTTGCGGGGGTTCTTCAGCCATTATGTATCCGAGCAAGTACGTGTTTGACAGAGAGGCGAAAGCCATCAGCTCTGATCTCTACAGTTCAAATGAATTTATTCAGCGCAATCCCGTTCAGCTCGGAGAGAACTCTCTCGTGATTTTATGTTCTCAGTCAGGCAATACGCCGGAAACGGTGAAAGCCGCCGGTTTCGCCAGAAAAAAAGGCGCGCTTACGATTGCGATGACCTTTGAGCCTGATTCGCCGTTAGCGAAAGAAGCCGAATATGTCGCGGTATATGACTGGGGTGAGAACGCACAGGCGATAAATACGAATTACGGGGTTCTGTATCAAATCGTGTTCGGCGCTTTACACGTGCTGGAAAACCATACCGCGTTTGAACAGGCGATCGACGGACTCAATAAGCTCCAGACCGTATATGACAAAGCGCTCAAACAAGAAGCGGATCACGCAAAGGCATTCGCGAAAGCCCACGAAAAAGAAGATATCATTTACACGATGGCAAGCGGTGCGAACTACGGCGTCGCTTACTCCTACAGCATCTGCATTCTCATGGAAATGCAATGGATTCATTCCCACGCCATTCATGCCGGAGAATATTTTCACGGACCGTTCGAAATCATTGATGAATCCGTTCCATTTATTATCCTGCTCGGCTTAGACGAAACAAGACCCCTTGAAGAGCGGGCGCTTTCCTTCTCAAAAAGATACGGCAAAAAACTGACTGTGCTTGATGCGGCAGCATATGATTTTTCCGGAATTGACGATTCTGTAAAAGGCTATCTGGCTCCTCTCGTATTAAACCGGGTGCTCAGAAGCTATGCGGATGCGCTGGCGGAAGCAAGGAACCATCCGTTAAGCCAGCGGCGTTACATGTGGAAAGTCGAATATTAAGAACGCGCATTATATTTCACCGGACTATAATGATATATAACGTTATAGTCCGGTGACAAAGGAGGAAAAGCATCTGAAAAAGCTCATCTGCCTGTTCGTTCTGTTAGCCGTATGTCTGTCAGCCGCCGCTTGTTCAAGCCAAAGCAGTTCCTCTGACGGAAAAGTGACCTTGAAGTTTTTTCACAGGTGGCCGAAGGAGCCGGAAAAAAGCTATTTTGAAGAAGCGGTCAAAGAATTTGAAGCTGCTCATCCGGATATTCATATCCAAACGGAAGCGGTCTTAAACGATTCTTATAAAGACAAGGTGAAAGTCATGCTCGGAACAACGAGCCCCCCTGATATTTTCTTTTCATGGAGCGACCGGTTTGCTTATAAATTCATCAAAGGAGATAAAGCCCTCGATCTGTCGTCTTACTATCAGCAGGATAAAGATTGGTCCTCACAGCTTGTGCAGTCACAAATCAAACCCTTTACGCATGACGGAAAACAGTACGGTGTTCCGTGGCAAATGGACGCTAAATCATTCTTTTATAATAAGGACATTTTTCATACATTACATTTGAAGCCCCCGGCGACATGGGATGAACTGATCACAGTCTCTGAGAAATTGAAAGAGAACGGATATATTCCGATCAGTTTCGGCACAAAAGCGCCTTGGACGATTTCTCATTATATCGGGACGCTGAACCAGCGTATGGTGGATGAAAAAACGCGGGCGAAGGATTACAGCCCGGAAACCGGGGAGTTTACGGACGAAGGCTATGTCAAAGCGCTTGAAAAGCTTCAGGAACTTCTGCCGTACTTTACAAAGCACGTGAACTCCGTTGATCACGAATACGTGCGCCAGCAGTTTACGAGCGGCAAAGCGGCGATGATTTATGCGGAAACGGCAGAAATTAAGCTCGTCGAACCGGTCAATCTGGGCTTGTTTCCTTTCCCGAAACTCAGCGGCGAAAAGGGATCTCCCCGTGCACTGACTGGATCTCCCGAAGGATTTATGATTTCCTCAAAAACGAAGCACCCGAAAGAAGCCATGGAATTTCTACAGTTTTTAACCTCGAAAAAAATGGGAGAGAAGCTGATAAAAGACGTCGGTAAATACAGCGCGGTTCAAGGAACGGCGACAGAAAACAATTCCGCCCCGATCCAGCGTGAAGCCGTGCAGGATATCGTCCGCGCCGAATCAATGGTGCCGTGGTTTGATATGGATGTTGACGTTGAAATCGCCGATGTGTATGCGGCAGGCGTTCAGCAGATGCTCGGCGGCACAATGACACCGCGCGAGGTGATGAATTCCGTGCAGAAAGCGGCGCGTCAGGTCAAAGCGTCATCTGAATAGAACAGATTTCTTTGGAGAAAGGAGATGAGGATTTCCTTGGTCAGCCGAAAACGTTTCATTCCGTATCTGTTTCTCGCGCCCGCGCTGATTTTTCTGCTGTTCGTTTACATTCCGATTATTGAGAATGTGTTTTTCAGTCTGTTTGAATGGAGCTCATTTCAACCCGAAAAGACATTTATCGGTTTGAAAAATTATATTGACCTGTTTCACGATCCCGTGTTTTTTACAGCGCTCCGCAACAATGTGCTGTATGCGGTCATATCGCTGATTTGCCAGGTTGGCGGCGGCTTAATTCTGGCGGCCGTGCTGGAAGACAGACTGGTAAGAAAATGGTCGCCGTTCTTCCGCACGGTCTTTTTTCTTCCGGTCGTCATTTCCATGACCGTCATTGCGCTGTTGTTTGATTTTATTTATAACCCGGAAATCGGGCTTTTGAATCAGCTGCTGGAAGCCGTCGGACTTGATGAACTGACCCGGGCGTGGCTGGGCGATGAAAACACCGCTATGCTGTCTGTCATTTTTGTGTCTCAATGGCAGTCTGTCGGTTACATCGCCATGCTGTATATTGTCTCGATTCAGAGCATTCCCGCTGAATTATATGAATCGGCGCAGCTGGACGGAGCCGGAAAAATCCAGCAGTTTTTTCACATTACGGTGCCGCAGACGAAAGAAATGTCGTTTGTTGCTGTGGTGATGACGCTGACCGGCGCATTTACCGTATTTAATGAACCGTATATTCTGACCGGCGGAGGGCCGGGCAATGCTTCAGAAGTGCTGAGCACATTTTTGTATAAGAGCGCTTTTACAAAGGATATGATGGGCTACGCTTCTGCGATCGCGACGGTGGTGCTTTTGCTGACGCTTGCTCTGTCGCTTATTCAGATGAAATTCTTTAAGACCGGAAAGGAGGAGTAGCCGATGCTTCCTGAAAAGACGGACTTGCGTCATGCCCGTCAGGCCGTCAGAACAGGCGGAAAACCGAGAAAATGGTATGTCGGGGAAACGTCTGTGTGGCTGTTTCTCTTTATCTACCTCATTGCCGTTGCATATCCGCTGTTATGGATGGCGGTCAGCGCCTTTAAAAGCTCGGATGAGATTTTTGAGCACAGCTGGTCGCTGCCCTCTGTCTGGCATCCCGAAAACTTCGTATCCGCATGGAACCAAGGGATTTCCGCTTATTTTATGAACAGCGTCATTGTGACCGTGCTGACTTGTCTCATCACCGTATTTGTGAGCGCCTGGGCGGCATACGGGCTGGCCCGTTTTCAATTTAAAGGAAAAGGGTTTGTGCTGATCATTTGTCTTGGCGGCTTGATGCTGACGCCGCAGGTCAGTCTTGTGCCGCTGTACTCCATTATCCAGTCATTGGGACTGTACAATACGTATTGGGCATTGATTCTTCCGTACGCCGCCTACCGTATTCCGTTTACCGTGATTCTGATCCGTTCCTATTTTTTGTCGATTTCCAAAGAGCTTGAGGAAGCCGCCTATCTGGATGGATGTACAAGTTTCGGAATATTTTTCAGAATATTCTTACCTATGAGCGTGCCGATTCTGGTGACATCAGGCATTTTGACGGCTTACCATACATGGAATGAGTTTATGTTTGCGATTATTTTTATCGATGATGAAAATTTACGGACGATTCCGGCCGGGCTGATGCAGTTCAGAGATGCGCTGCAGACGGATTGGGGCGTGCTGCTGGCCGGGCTGACGATTTCTGCTGCTCCGATCATCGCGCTGTTTTTATTGATGCAGAGATATTTTATCCGCGGCATTGCTGCGGGAAGCGTGAAAGGATAAGGAGGATGAAAAGATGAAACTGATAGCGGCAGGAGATAATGTAGTAGATTATTATCAGGATCAGGAGACGTTTTACCCGGGCGGAAATGCGTTAAATGTAGCCGTGCTTGCCCGGCGCTTAGGCCATGAAACTTCTTATATCGGGATTCTCGGCAGTGATGAAGCGGCGGATCACGTATTGAATGTGCTGAAACTGGAAAAGGTGAATGCCGATCTGATCCGCCGGGCATACGGAGAAAATGGGATGGCGGTCGTCACGCTTGATGAAAGAGGGGACAGGATATTTGCCGGATCAAATAAAGGCGGCGTGCAATCGCGTCTGACGCTCGCTTTTCAGGAGAATGACATCTCATTTATCGCCGGACATGATTTGCTGCATACGAGCGTATACAGCAGGATAGAACGTGATCTTCCGATGCTTAGCGGCCATGTGCCGATTTCCTTTGACTTCTCTGTAAAACGTGACGAAGCCTATTTAGAAGCGGTCTGTCCGTACGTGACGTATGCGTTTTTTTCCGGGAGTGATTTGAGTGAAAGTGAATGTATGCGGCTTGCCGAAAAAGCCCGCGGTTTCGGAGCGAAAATCGTCTGTCTGACAAGGGGGGAATATGGCGCGGTGTTATCGGATGGGGAACGCGTCTATCATCAGCCGGTGGTAAGAGCTGATATAATAGATACATTGGGCGCGGGTGATTCTTTTATCGCCGGGTTTCTTACCGATTTCTTCGAGCATCAGGATATTCGGCGAGCGCTTACTGCGGCCGCCGGGACGGCTGCCAAAACATGCGGAGGGTTCGGAGCGTTCGGTTACGGGCATCCCTACAGGCCGGGCGGCGGGAAAAGCAGTGAAAAAACGAGAATACGATAAGCATTGTCTCGTTTTTTATACTTGTTACGCATAGGGACTGTTAATGGTAAACGTGACGCGGTCGGTATGCATTAAAAACAGCGAGCTGTATATCGGCTGGTCTTTTGACATAAAAGCGGTTTTGTCAATTTCAAAAAGCGCATCCCCGATATCACAAGCCAGATAGCGGCTTTCTTCCTGCTTGGCGTATACGACATTTAACAGCTTCGTATTATGGGTGGGCACCACCTGATAGTGCTGTTTCAAAATGTCATGCATCGACACGCCGCCTTTAATATGCTTGCCGATGTCGGGAAATAAACTGAGCGGATAGTGGGCGATTTCGAATGAGAGCGGCTGGTCGTCGTGAAATAAAATGCGTTTTAATTCAAGAACGGGACTTTCGGAAGCGACGCGAAGTTTTTGGGCGATGGATTTAGGCGCTTCAATGATTTCATGGGAAAGGATCTGGTGTTTCGGTTTTTTCCCCGTTGATTCCATAAATTCAGAGTAGCCGTTGACCGCGATGAGCTCCCGCTTCAGTTTAGGGCTTTTAACGAACGTTCCCTTTCCCTGCTGCCGGACGAGCCAGCCTTCTTCCACAAGATCAAGGATGGCCTTCCTGACCGTTATGCGGCTGACGTTGTACGTTTCGCACAGCTCATTTTCGGTCGGCAGTTTCACGGACGGCGAATAAACGCCCTTCTTGATATCGTCCGCGATAATTTGTTTCAGCTGAATATATAAAGGTTTCGAGCTCCCGTTATTTAACAATGGGACGGACCTCCTTTGTCAAGTAGTAGTACTATTATATGTATTATGACGTTATAATACAAATTTGCTTTTCATTTATGAATCTGTCAGAAACCCCGAACATTTTTAACATAACAGAAAGATGTGGCGGTTTCCAGTATTGGAGGAGGTTTCGAATGGCATCATTAACATTTGACCATATCAAAAAAACATACGGCGCCCAATCGGCGGCAGTGAAGGATTTTCACTTAGATGTAAAAGATGAGGAGCTGCTGGTGCTAGTCGGTCCCTCAGGCTGCGGCAAATCTACGACACTCAGAATGATTGCCGGACTGGAGAGCATTTCTGAGGGGAAGCTTTATATCGATGGAGACACGGTGAACGATCTGCCTCCGAAGGATCGTGATATCGCGATGGTTTTTCAGAATTACGCGCTGTATCCCCACATGACGGTGTTTGACAATATGGCGTTCGGTTTGAAGCTCAGAAAGCTGCCGAAAAAAGAAATCGCAGAGCGAGTCCGGACGGCCGCCGATATTTTGGAAATCGGGCATCTGCTCAAGCGGAAACCGAAGGCTCTCTCAGGCGGGCAACGGCAGCGGGTTGCGCTCGGCCGGTCGATCGTGCGGGAGCCGAAAGTGTTTCTGATGGACGAGCCGCTTTCCAACTTAGACGCGAAATTGCGAGTGACGATGCGCGCCGAAATCAGCAAGCTCCATCAGCGTTTGAAAGCGACCATCGTTTATGTGACGCATGATCAGACGGAAGCGATGACAATGGGCGACCGGATTGTCGTGATGAATGAAGGAGATATTCAGCAGGCCGCAAGCCCGCATGAGATTTATCATTATCCGGCGAATCTGTTTGTGGCGGGTTTTATCGGTTCTCCGAGTATGAATTTTATAAAAGGCGTCATTGAAGAAAGTCACGGGCAATGGTATTTTGCCGGTTCGTCCGTTCGTCTGCCCATTCCGAAAGAAAAAGCGGCTGTTCTTGTGCAGAAAGGATACAGCGGTAAGGAGATGATTGCGGGGCTGCGTCCGGAGCATTTGACGCTTGCCGGACAATCAGAGCACCCGCCTGAAGCGGTGTGCCGCGCTGTGGCGGAAGTATGTGAAAACTTAGGCGCGGAGATGTACGTTCATGCGGTGAGCGGAGATGACCGCATGACGATCCGTCTTGACGGCGCTTCACAGGTGAAACCCGGCGATGCCATTCTGCTTGCGGTCAATATGAACCGGGCCGTCTTTTTTGATGCCGACACTGAAAACGCCGTATATTAAAAAGGGAGCCTGATGATCGGGGCTCCCTTATCACTTCTTATGATACGATTACCAGATTTCATCCGCCCATTCCGGATGGTCGATAAACGGATTGCGGTTATGCTGATAGTCTTCGTAAATGATTTCGTTCCGCCGTTTTTCCTTACTGTCGACGGGGTCTTGTTGATTCCATTTGAGCAAAACGGACAGTTTTCCCATGTAAGGAGCTGAGCCGTTTCCGGTTTTATCATTCAGCTCAAGGTCGGGATACCCGTCGTCTCCTTCATAACGCACCGCCATGTAAAACAGCATGCGGGCGACGTCTCCTTTAACCTCATCGCGCGGCTCCCAGGAATCACCGTCGTAATAATTGCCCGGCGCTTTCGGGTATTCTGAGCCGCCGTTATCAAAATCCATATTTCCTCTGGCGCTGTTCACCTGGACGTCCGCAGGGCGCAGATGATGAATGTCCGTCCCGGGGCCGGCAGCTGTTCCGAAGTTTCCGTGTGACTTTGCCCACACGTGTTCGCGGTTCCAGTCCCCGACGCTGCCGCCGTTTTTACTTTTGGCCCGTGATTCCTGGGTGTAGAGCAAGATGACATTGTTCGGGTTTGCCGGATCTTCGTCAGTTTCCTTCAATGCATTCCATACTTGGCTGTAAGACAGCTTTGTATGTCCGCTGATGATGCGGTGCAGGGCGCTCTTTAAGGCCGTTCCGCTTTTTCCGGAAGCTTCTTTGTAATATGTGTCCGTATCCGCAGACGGAGTGATGACAGCTGAGGCAGTTTGCGGAAAAAGAGTTGTGCCGCCGGCAGTTGAAACCGCCATCCGGCTGTACAGATTCGTGTCAGCCGGCGCGCCCGCAGAGGCTGACGGCGCGGCCCATCCAAAAATGAAAAACAGGCAGACAATCGGCAGAAACCAAAGTTTTTTTGTCATGACTTGCCCTCCTTTACCTCTATTATCCAAAAAATAAATCTAATATTCTATCTTTTTTGAAAAATGGTTCCTTCGGCTTATTGGTCAAAGTATCCGGAAAATCATTGATTTTTTAGAGGATATGATAATGAACTCGTTATGCGCTCCTTCTATAATGAAGATCATCTTGTCAGTTTTTCAGTTTAAAAGGAGGGCGTGTATGGAACATCAGCAGCTTTCGGCGGCGAATATCGGGATTTCCGATGACATACAATGGCTGTCTCAATTCGGCGCTTCCGCTTCCGGCGGAGTGACGAGGCTTTTATATACGAAAGAATGGATGGACGCCCAGCTTGCCGTCAAAAAGAAAATGGAGGCGTTCGGGCTGGAAACGGCATTTGACGATGTCGGAAACGTGTTCGGCCGTTTGAGCGGCACAGAATCGCCTGATGAGGTGATTCTGACCGGGTCGCATATTGACACCGTTATTGACGGCGGCAAATATGACGGTGCGTTCGGCGTGCTGGCGGGCATGCTGGCGATCCGGTATTTGCATGAGACGTGCGGGCGTCCGAAAAAAACGCTGGAGGCTGTGTCGCTCTGTGAAGAGGAAGGGAGCCGTTTTCCCATCACCTATTGGGGCTCAGGCAATATCACCGGTGCTTTCTCGCTATCAGATGCGGAAACGCCGAAAGACGCGTCCGGCATTTTTCTGAAAGAAGCCATGCGGCAGAACGGCTTCGGTACAGGCCGTTATCCAGCACCGCTGCGCACTGATATTAGTGCCTTTCTGGAAATTCATATTGAACAGGGGCAAACGCTTGAACGATCAGGAAAGGATATTGGGATTGTCACCGGGATTGCCGGACAGAGACGCTATACTGTTACGCTTGACGGTGAATGCAACCATGCCGGCACCACTTCGATGAAATGGCGGAAAGACCCGCTCGCGGCGGGAAGCAGCATCATCCATGAACTGATGCTTTCAGCGGAAAGACAGCCGGAAGAGCTCCGCCTGACGTGCGGGAAAATGACGGTTGAGCCGAATATGGCGAATGTCATTCCGGGCCGTATCCAGTTTTCCGTTGATATTCGCCACCCGGAGGAAGACGTGCTGGCAGCCTTCCATCAGAAACTGGTGTCGATTGTTGAAAACATCAGCCGCAGCAAAGGAGTCAGGCCCGTTATTGATGAATATATGAGGATAGAGCCGGTTCAAATGAATCAGACACTGACACAAACCGCAGCGGAGGCTGCAAAAGAACTGGGGGCGGACCCGGAGAAGATCGTAAGCGGAGCGGGACATGACGCCCAGATGCTCGGCAGAACCTTTCCGGCCTGCATGCTGTTTGTGCCGAGCCGTGGCGGGATCAGCCACTCGCCGCTTGAATTCACACCCGTACATCAGCTTGAAACCGGCGTCCTTACGCTGGCGAATGTATTACATAAACTTGCCTATTAACGTAAAGGGGGAATCGGCGTGCCGACCAGAAAAGAATTGTGCATTCCGCAAAGAACGATTATGACACCGGGACCGACAGAAGCTGAACCGAGAGTGCTGAGGGCGATGGGCGCTCCGATCATCGGCCAGTTTGACCCGGCATTTACCGGCATCATGAACGAAACGATGCAAATGCTCCGTGAATTGTTTCAAACGGAAAACCGCTGGGCCTATCCGATTGACGGTACATCAAGAGCGGGGATTGAGGCTGTTCTCGCAAGTGTGATAGAACCGGGCGACAGCGTGCTCGTTCCGATATACGGACGATTCGGATACCTGCTGACTGAAATCGCCGAGCGGTACGGAGCGGACGTTCATACGATTGAGTGTGAATGGGGAACGGTCTTCCGGCCTGAAGAGATTATCAGCGAGATGAAAAAAATTTCCCCGAAAATCGTTGCTATGGTGCACGGAGAAACATCAACGGGGCGGATTCACCCGCTGAAAGAAATCGGGGAAGCGTGCCGCGCCCAAGACGCACTCTTTATCGTGGATGCCGTGGCCACGATCGGAGGCTGCGCCGTAAAAACGGATGAATGGAAGATTGACGCAGTCATCGGGGGAACGCAAAAATGCCTGTCGGTCCCTTCCGGAATGGCGCCGATTACTTATAATGACCGGACGGCAGCTGTCATTGCCGCGCGTAAAAAGGTAGAACGGGGCATTGCGACGGCAGCCGACGGCAAAAGGCTGTCCGGTCATCGGCCGGTTACGAGCAACTATTTTGATCTGAGCCAGCTCGAAGATTATTGGAGTGAAAGAAGGCTGAATCACCATACAGAAGCGACAGCAATGCTTTATGCGCTGCGGGAGGGTGTGCGCCTTGTCCTGGAAGAAGGACTTGAAGAACGGTTCCGCAGGCATCGGCGTCATGAAAAAGCGCTTACGGCGGGACTTGCAGCGATGGGCCTTGATTTATTCGGCGATCCGGAGGCGAAGCTGCCTGTCGTCACATGTGTGAAGATTCCGCCGGAAGCAGACGGCGAATCGATCAGAAGTATGCTTTTGTCTCAATTCGGAATTGAAATCGCCAGCTCGTTCGGTCCGCTGCAGGGGAAAATTTGGCGAATCGGAACGATGGGCTACAGCTGCAGGAAGGAAAATGTGCTGTTTGTGCTGGCCGGACTTGAAGCGGTTCTGATCAGACACGGAGTTGCCGTTAAAGCTGGGGAAGCGCTGCAGGCGGCCCTTAACATATATGATCTGCCGGCTGAAACCGGTGTGCTGTCATGAGACTTGAAGACGAGATTGAAATCATCTGGACTTTTTTCCCTTTTGCCCGTTATACTGAGTGGTATAAAAAATGACAAATATGGAATGATCATCTGTTTGTCTGGGGAGAAGGTAAGAAATCATGGCGTACATAGGCCGATTGTCAATTTTAATGCTGAATATGTTTATTGCGATGCTTGGAATCGGATTGATTATTCCGATTATGCCCACTTATATTACCGAATTCGGAGCGACGGGCAGCACGATGGGTCTGCTTGTTGCGGCGGCGGGGCTTACACAGCTTTTATTTGCGCCTATTGCCGGGGAAATAACCGACAAATACGGACGGCGGAAACTGATTATTTTCGGCATCGCCGCCTTTGCCGTGTCACAATTGATCTTCGCCTTTGCCGGAAGCCTCTGGCAATTGTTCGCATCCCGCCTTTTGGGCGGAATGGGCGCGGCGTTTTTAATGCCGTCAATGTTCGCTTACATTGCGGATATAACGACCGAAGAAGAACGCGGGAAAGGAATGGGGCTGTTCAGCGCGGCGATGACGCTTGGTGTCGTCATCGGGCCCGGTGTCGGAGGCTATTTGGTTCATTACGGCATGTCTGTGCCGTTCATCGTGTCTGCAAGTCTTGCCTGCTTTTCAAGTGTGCTTTCATTTTTCTTTCTGCCCGAAACGCTGGGGCGTGAAAAGCAGCTGGAAGCCCGGGCAAAAACGGAAAAACGTGAGCATCTGTTTAAGCAAATGTCACGCGCGCTCAAATCGCCGTTCGCGTTTATGCTGATTCTGGTTTTTGTGCTGAACTTCGGAATTATGAACTTTGAATCTGTTTTCGGCCTTTACGTTGACCATAAACACGGATTTAAAGCGTCTGATATTGCCTTTATTATTACGGCCGCGGGTCTCATCGGCGTGTTTGTGCAGGCGGTCGGCGTCAGTTATCTCGTCCGCAAGTTCGGGGAAAAACGCGTGATTAACGTGACGTTGATCGGTGCTGCTGCAGGACTTGTGTGGTGCCGGTTTGCGGGTTCATATTGGGCCGTTTTTGCCGCGGCAATCTTTTTCCTGACGCTGACATCGCTGCTCCGGCCGGCGGTTAACACGATGCTGTCGAAGCTCGCCGGTGACCAGCAGGGGTTTGCCGGCGGGATGAACACCTCATTCATCAGCTTAGCGAATATCGCCGGACCGTCAGCCGCCGGTTTTCTCTTTGATGTAAATATGGAATTTCCGTATATGCTGGGAGCGGCCATTCTCGCCATCAGTTTTCTGGCCGCGCTTGGCTGGGGCAAAAAGACACAGACCCGGCCGTTCACGCAGCAAGGATAGAATCAAAAGCCTCCGGGTATCCGGAGGCTTTTTGCTATCTCATAGGGAGGAAAAAAATGAGTAGGCTTAAAACCCTGTTTATTTTCATTTGTATACTGATCGTCACAACCTCTTGCGGTCTCATCCAAACTGGGAATGAAAAAGAGGAAAGAAGCAGCAATAAAAAGACTGTATTAAAGGATATTGACAATGCAAAATTTATTGTTGGTTTTTCTAACACTTTAGATAGGGGAAGTGAGATTGGGGTTTACAGTGAAGATGGTATTAAAATGGATAGCTTGGAATTGAAAGATGGTATAAATTTCACGATGTCTTCACATAACAAAAATAATACATTCTTCTCATCAAATAGAAGCAATAATCACTTAATGATAGACAATAAAACCGGAACAATAAACAAAATCAATGAAAAGAGTTTGTCAAAAACAACTGAAGATGAAGGTGCTTTCTTTATAAATAGTTCTGACGGTTATATCATCCATGACATTAACGTTGGATATACAGACAAAGGGCTGGAAAGTGAACTGGTATATTGGAAGGGAAACAGCCGAAAAAACAAGAAACAAATAAAGCTTGACGGAGAACTTGGATCAGCAATCGTCGCTAAAAATAAAATTTATGTCATTTCAAGTGATGAAGAAAGTATGTCCATCCTTTCAATTAACCCAGAGACAAATAAGCAAGAGAACAAGGCATCCATACCGAATAAAGGGATATACTTCATGGATGAAAAGGATGCATTCCAAGCTCTAAATGCAAATACATTTATACTGACGGTTAATGATAACGTGAATGAGAAAGAGAATTCTAAGCTCATATTAATAGACAGAGAGACGCTAAAGGTAAAAAAAGAAGTCGAGATGGAGAAAGGGTTTCATCCTGTAAAATTGAAAATATTAAAAGATAGCATCTTAGCTGTTTCTTTTGATGGAAAGCTGCAGGTGTTTGATAAAAAAATGGTTAAGAAAAAATCTTTTGATTTTTATGCTGGGGATGATAACAAATTAATGAATGATGTTCAATTCACTGATAGAGAGATGTATGTTTTACTTAAAAACTTTGATATCCAGCGCGATAAGAAGCTTGGAGACATCACGTCTTATGATTTGAAATCAGGCAAAAAGCTAAAAACAATCCCGCTAAAAGTAAACAAAGAGTGGGAAATTGCACGTTTTGAAATTTTAAAATAAGTTGAGATGATTAGATCAGCTCCAGTTACATTCTGCATATATTATACTCATCATTACCCGGGAGATTCCAGCATGGTTCAGGTTACCCTGTAAAGGGCAATAAGATAAGCGAAGGGATGGATTGACATGAATAGTATCAGGTACATATTGTATTTTGTGATTTCTTTCGTTTTACAGCTTCTCTGGTTCTTCTTAGTAAAAGAAAATTCTAATGTAACTATACTAGACATGTTGATAATGTCTCTGTTATTCACATTATTTATGTTCATCTTAGATAAATTTCTCAAAAAAAGCAGGCTGCATAGGGACTGCTTTTTTGTTGTAGACTTAAAACTAAGATTTATGATCAAGCCGAATGAAATTTTGCGGTTTTATTGCGGGCATACATAATTTTGGAAATGTTAGAATATGAAATAAAAGGAGGAGTGGCCTTGTGAGTTCTGTTTTACCATCATCGGAGGTTGGCGTTAAGATTAATGAATGGTACAAAATGATACGTCAGTTCAGTGTTCCGGATGCGGAGATTTTGAAAGCGGAAGTGGAACAAGAAATAAATGAGATGGAAGAAGACGAGTATCTACTGATTTACTACACCCTCATGAAATTCCGCCATCAGCTTATGCTGGATTATTTAGAACCGGTGACTACCCGTGTGAGACCGACAATTGACGAGCTGCTGGAAACAATCGAAGCATCAAATAAAGGAATTTCCGGCCTGCTGTGCTATTATTCTTTATTTTTCCGCGGCATGTATGAATTTGATCAAAAGCAGTATGTAAAGGCGATCGGCTTTTATAGAGAGGCTGAAAAACAACTCGTTCATGTGCATGATGAAATTGAGAGAGCGGAGTTTCATTTTAAACTGGCTGAAGCATATTACGGTATGAAACAAAGCCACGTCTCCATGCATCACGTAAAGCAAGCGCTCGATATTTACGATCAGTATGAGTTGTATAAAGTCCGGAAAATTCAATGTCTATTTGTCATATCAGGAAATTATGTTGACTTTAAACGCTTTGAAAAAAGTTTGCCGCATTTAGAAAAAGCTTTAGAGTTGTCGAAACAAGTAAACAATAATGAAAGGCTGCTCAGTTCTGCTTATTACAACATAGGAAAGAATTACGGAGACCTGGAAGAATACAGTAAAGCTGAAATCTACTTAAAAAAAGCAGCGGAGATATCCGAAAAGTATAAATTGGGTAACCTTCCGCATTCCTTGTTTACATACGCAAAGCTTCTATTTAAACAAGGGAAAACAAGCGAGGCGATTCAAATCAGCAAAAAGGGACTTTCATCAGCGATATATCAAGGGGATAAGCTGTTTGAATCTCTGCAAAAATATTTGGAGGCTTTATATATTAATGCAATAGACCAAATGGGAATCAAAAAAACAATTGATTACCTTGAGAAAAATAAAAACTATTCGTATGTAGAAGATATTGCTCTTGATACGGCTGCTGTTTATGCAGAGTCAAAGCAATATGACAAATCTTATTTTTATCATCAAAAAATGATTCAAACGCAAAAACAAATTCAGAGGGGAGAATGCCTGTATGAATTTTAGAAAAGGCGTATTTATCATTGTATCGGCTGTCGTTTTAATGTCAGGGGCCGGTCTAACGGCATCGTCTGTTTCATTTGATGGATCATATCAAGTTTCGTCTGATCGTAATCAAACCTAAGAAGGAGAGTGCCAGTATGAATTTTAAAAAGAGCATTTTCATCATCCTGGGTCTGTCATTGACTTTAGTATGTGGATTGGGTATGAACACAGTGGAAAAACAAACACATGATACCTTTCAAACTGCCTCAGATCGTTTCCAGACTTGATCAGCTTACGCCTTTTCTTCGGGAAAGGCTTTTTTAGTTTAGATTAGAGTCTGCTGAAAATCATAACTAACGGCTGATGATATCAACGGAAGCAGATTTTGATGGCAGCATTTTTTGAGGATTAAGCTGAATCAATCCCCCTTAAATAGGATGCGGGAGAACACCCGCATCCCTGTCTCTAACCATTTCTTAACCGATCAGCCGCTGCATTCTCAGCGCGAGCCGCAGGCGCATCGTCGTCTCCGGATCTTTTAAGCTTTTGCCGAGCAGTTCCTCGCATTTTTCTAAACGATAGATCACCGTATTTCGATGGACGTACAGGCGCTTAGCCGTTTCTGAAATCTGGCAGTGGGTCTCCAGATAAACAGACAGCGTATGAAGCAGGCTCTGGTCTTCCTTTTGCCGGTCGGCCAGGCTTTGGAGGGTGGCTTCGTAAAATTTCTTCACATCTTCCGCCGGAAGCAGGCGGAGCAGCTCCGGCACGTCTTTGGCATGATAGATTTGAATAAACTCGGCGCTTCTGGACAAATGCCCGGATGAAATGGCGTCTGAAGCTTCAGTAAAAGCGTCAGGGACGTCGATCAGCTTTTGGCATATGTTTGAGATGCCGAAGGAGACAGTCCGTTTAAATTGCGTCCGGACCTGCTTTTGAAACTGCTCCAAAAAGCTGATGACAGACGCGTGCATTTCATTCCAGCTGTCTGTCGCTTCAATTAAAAGAATACCGACATTTCCTTTAATAAAGAGATGAGGGGGAAACGGAAAGGATGACAGCTCCCCTTCAAGCAGATCAAATACATGATCGGAAACGAGCTGATTTTCGGTAAAGCTGATCGTTTTCTCATTTCGGTCAAGCTTTCCGCAAATGCACATGTATTTCTGATCCCAGCGGAGCCGGAATTCTTTGGCGCGGCTTTTGATTTCTTCATGGCCGGTAAACGAGCGGTCGATGAAATTGCTGAAAAATTCATTGCGCGCCCGTCTGCCGAATTGTTTGACGGCATTTTCTTTCAGCAGTTCAAAGGAAATGACGTTGGCCGCCTGTTCAATTGTCAAAATCATGCCTTTATCAGCGGTCTGCACGAGCTCCGGAATCACCAGATAACCGCAGTTTTTTTCAACATTCAGAATTGGCAGGACAGAATACGCCTTTCTGTCGGACAGCATGGAAAAGCAGGTGAAATAAGGCCCGGAAAGGGAATAACAGATGTTTTTCAATAAAGACGTGTCAATGGGTATGCGGTGGGATGATGATAAGAGTTTTGTATGCTGATCCAAAAGCAGCACGGGAAGCCGGAGAATGTCTGAGAGCTTCTTAAGCAGGGATTGCAGCCCCTTGCCGCTCATGATGTGGTTTGTGAATTTTTTATGGGCGTAAATGGCCTGCTGCAGCTCATTTGAACGCATATCAAGAATATGGCTCAGTGTGGCGTTGACGATATCTCCGAGCCTGATGTCTTCCGGCAGCTCAATAATCGGAAATTCATACCGGTCGGCAAGCTCCGCGGCATCTTTCGGAATGACATTAAGATAACGCTTCGTTTTGATCCCCAGTCCCGCGCAGCCCCGTTTTGCCATGAGGCGGATCAAATCTTTCAACAGCTGCGGGCGGTCCTTCAAGTGATAAGCCGTGGTGACGAGCAATTCGTTTTTATGTAAAAAATCAGCGATGTCCGGCGCATCCATCATGTTGACGTGCTGCACCTCCCTCCATCCGCCGGATTTGCCTGCGATTAATGTTGCCCGCTCATAAGCGGGAATCTTCATCACGTCATAAATATTCATCAGTCAGTCTCCTTTCAGGTTCTAAAGACAACCATTGGTTAATATGAATAAAAATCATCAAAAATTATAGCGGTTTTGCTGATGTATTACGATCATAGTAGCAGTAAACTGGCAATCATAGACGCATGTTGTGATAAAAACTGACAGAAAATCGTCATCCTTACAGGGAGGAAGATAAAATGGCCTATGACGTAATTGTAAAGGGTGCGAAAGCTGTACGAAAAGGCGGAACAGAGCGGGCTGATATCGCCGTCAAGGACGGGAAAATCGCCTTGATCGGGCCCGGCATTGACGAAAACGCGGAACAAGTGGTGCAGGCGGACGGCATGTATGTGTTTCCGGGCGCGGTCGATTGTCACGTGCATTTCAATGAACCCGGCCGCGAAGAATGGGAAGGCATTGAAACCGGCTCAAACATGCTGGCTGCCGGCGGCTGTACGGCTTATTTTGATATGCCGCTTAACTGCATCCCTTCGACGGTAACTGCTGAAAACCTGCTGGCAAAGGCGGAAATCGCCGAACGGAAGTCATCGGTTGATTTTGCGCTTTGGGGCGGTTTGATGCCCGGATATACCGAACATATCCGGCCGATGGCAGAAGCGGGGGCAATCGGGTTTAAAGCGTTTCTGTCTAAGTCGGGAACGGATGAATTTCAATCAGCCGATGAACGGACTCTTTTAAAGGGAATGAAGGAAATCGCGGCGTGCGGCAAGATTTTGGCCCTGCACGCAGAAAGCGACGCCCTCACCCGATTCCTTGAAGCCGAGTACGCGCTCCGAGGGAAAATTGATGCCCGCGCTTACGCTTCCTCACGTCCGGAAGAGGCCGAATGCGAGGCTGTGCAGCGGGCGATTGAATATGCAAGAGCGACGGGATGCGCGCTTCATTTTGTACATATCAGCACGAAACGGGCTGTGCTCTCCATTCAGCAGGCGAAAAAAGACGGATTGGATGTCACCGTTGAAACGTGTCCGCACTACTTATTATTCAGCTTTGAAGACTTCCTCAAAAAAGGGGCGGCCGCCAAATGCGCTCCGCCGCTCCGCTCAGAGGCGGATAAAGAGGAATTGATCGGAGTTTTGGCTGAGGGCCTGATTGATATGGTGTCTTCGGATCATTCTCCCTGTCATCCGTCTTTGAAACGCGAGGATAATATGTTTCTGTCGTGGGGCGGGATCAGCGGAGGCCAATTTACGCTTCTCGGCATGATTCAATTAGCGATCGATCATGGGATTCCGTTTGAACATGTGGCCCGATGGACGGCCGAAGCACCTGCCAAGCGCTTCGGTTTAACGAATAAAGGACGGCTTGAAGAGGGATTTGACGCTGATTTTGCCATCGTCCGGCCGGAACCTTTTACCGTCACAAAAGAAACGATGTTTTCCAAACATAAGCAAAGCCTGTATGAAGGCCGCACCTTTCCATACCGAATTGCTGCGACCTACAGCAAGGGACGCTGTGTGTATCAGGATGGAGGCCGTAAGCAGAGCGGGGCTTTTGGAACATTCCTGAAGCCTTCTCAAATAAAAGAGCCGATTCTCTGATGAGAATCGGCTTTTTTTGTCGTTTGGAAAGCGGGTCTCGTGGTATCTTTTTATAAAAAGGAGTAAAACACATTGTATGATCAAATCTTGAACATATTAACGGCATCCTGGTCGCGCAAGACTAGTACAAAATGGACGGAAGATTGCCCGGCCAAAGGCCAGTGCGGCGTGACGGCTTTAGTCATCCAAGATGTTTACGGCGGTGACATTCTCAAAACAAAAACCGGCACAAGCTGGCATTTTTATAACCGAATAGACGGGGAGATATATGATTTCACGAGCGGTCAGTTTTCAGAGCCGATCGTCTATCAGCACATTCTTTCTTCCAGAGATGAGGCATTTTCGGACACCAATGAACATCAGTATCGGTTCCTGAAAAGTGCATTCAGAAAAAACATGGAAACAGAAAGAGAAAAACACCTGTGATAAACTAGAGTGAGAGGTGAAGGATTGTGATTTATATCGGACTGACGGGGTGGGGGGATCATGACAGCATCTATCCGCCTAAAACAGCGGGCCCGCAAAAACTGCAGGCGTATTCCTCCCATTTTCCCATCGTTGAGCTGGACGCGAGCTTTTACGCGATACAGCCCGCCCGCAATAATGAAAGATGGGTCAAAGAGACGCCGGAATCTTTTCAATTTGTCATTAAGGCATATCAAGGAATGACGGGCCATCAGCGCGGCGATATTCCCTATGAATCGAAGGAAGAAATGTTTGAGGCGTTTAAGCTGTCATTATCGCCGTATATAGAGCATGGAAAGCTTGCCATGGTGCTGTTCCAATTCCCGCCGTGGTTTGACTGCAAGAAAGAAAACGTCGCATATTTAAGATGGTGCAGGCAGCAGATGGGCGATATCCCGTGCGCGCTTGAATTCCGCAACCGGTCTTGGTTTTCCCCGCCATTTTATGAACAGACGCTTTCCTTTATGAAGGAGGAAGGCTGGATTCACAGCATATGTGACGAGCCGCAAATCGGCGAGGGCAGCATTCCGACCGTCCTGAAAGCAACGGATGAAGAAAAAACGCTTGTCCGTTTTCACGGGCGGAACAAACAGGGCTGGATCAAACCAGACGGCGGACAAAACTGGCGTGAGGTCAGATATTTATACCGCTATAACAAACAGGAGCTCAAAGATTGGAAAAACAATCTTCAGGTGCTGAAAAAACAGTCGCGCAATCTGTATGTGCTCTTCAATAATAACTCAGGCGGAGACGCCGCCGATAACGGGCTTGAGATGCTTGAAATGTTAAATATCTCATATACCGGGCTTGCTCCGAAGCAGCTCGACCTATTCAGCTAGAAAAGAGGTTTCAAGACACATGTCTTATCTTATTTTGATCATATTAGGATTTATCGCGGGAACGGTCGGCAGCCTGATCGGGCTTGGGGGAGGAATTATCATCGTGCCGGCAATGCTCTATTTAAGCACGATGACTCCGTTTTTCCATGACGTAACACCGCAGACTGCCATCGGCACGTCCCTTTTGGTGATTATTTTTACGGGCCTGTCATCAACTCTGGCCTATATGAAATATAAAACCGTTGACTACAAAAGCGGACTGATCTTTTTTATCGGTTCCGGCCCGGGAAGCATCATCGGCGCGTATTTGTCTAAACTTTTTAATGCGCATACGTTTTCCGTCTGGTTCGGACTTTTTATGATTTTGATTTCCATTACATTAATGCTGAAGGCGAAAGCAAAACCGGTCAATAAAGCGCATAAAGGCATGATCCGGACATATGAGGATGAATCGGGTGAGCTTTATACATATTCGTACCGTATTTTTACCGGTATCGTGATTGCCTTTTTCGTCGGTTTATTGGGCGGTCTTTTCGGCATTGGCGGCGGCTCTCTTATGGTTCCGGCCATGATGCTGTTATTTTTGTTCCCGCCGAAAGTGGCTGTGGCGACGTCAATGCTCATTATTTTCTTATCCTCCGTGACGGGTTCCGTGTCACATATCGCAGAGGGCCATGTCAATTGGCTGTATGCGCTGTGCCTCGTTCCGGGCGCGTGGTTCGGCGGCAAAATGGGCGCGTGGGTCAATAAGCGGGTGCAGACGAAAACGATCGTGCTTTTCATGCGGGTCGTCTTGATTTTGATCGGCTGTGAATTGATTTATCAAGGGATATTCAGCTAAAAGGTAGGAGAGATGGTATGTTAGAGAAGCTCCGTTTATATCATACGAATGATTTGCACAGCCATTTCGAAAATTGGCCGAAAATCGTACATTATATTGAGCAGAAGAGAAGTGAGCATGAAAAAAACGGGGAGGAAACACTCGTATTCGACATCGGCGATCATATGGACCGATTCCAAATGATAACGGAAGCGACCTTCGGCAAAGCGAATGTCGACTTGTTAAACCGGCTTGAGATCGATGCGGCTGCCGTCGGGAATAATGAAGGAATTACGCTGCCTCACGATGAGCTGGCGGATTTATATACCCATGCCGCGTTTCCCGTCATTGTGTCTAACCTGTTTGACGCGGATGGACAGCGGCCGGAATGGGCCGAGCCCTACGTGATCAAAACGCTGAAAAACGGGATGACCGCCGGCATACTCGGCGTCACGGTGCCGTATTATCCCGTCTATCAAAAACTAGGCTGGACGGTGACGGATGCGGAAAAAAGCATTCAAGAATCACTTGACGATATCAAGGGCAAAGCGGACATCATCATTCTGCTTTCTCATTTAGGCCTGATCGATGACCGGGCCGCAGCGGAAAAATTTCCGGACATCGATGTCATTCTTGAATCACATACGCACCACCTTCTTGAGGACGGACAGGACATAAACGGCGTATTGCTTGCATGTGCGGAGAAATACGGGAACTATGTCGGCTGTGTCGAGCTGACGATAGAAAGTGAATCACGAACCATTGTCAGCAAACAGGCGTCTGTACAGAAAATGGCTGATTGGCAAGGGGAATCTGAAGATACGGCGGCTTTTCTGAAAGAGAAGGAACGGGAAGCGGAAAACCTGCTCTCCGAACAAGTCGCCAACCTGAATGAAGAAGCCGGCGTGAAGTGGTTTGAGGAATCGCCGCTCCCGCTTCTATTAGCCGAAGCGCTGAAAAGCTGGTGCGGCTGTGAAGTCAGCATGGTGAATTCAGGCGTTATTTTGGGGCCTTTACAGAAGGGGCCTGTCACAAAGCTTGACCTGCACCGCATCTGCCCTCATCCGATCAATCCGGTGGCCGTTCGTCTATCAGGCAGGGAGCTCCAGGAAACAATCAGCCAGGCCGCCTCGGAACAAATGGAGCAGCTGCGGATTAAAGGCCTCGGCTTCCGCGGGGAAGTGATGGGCAGGATGGTATATGCCGGAGCCGAGGCGGAGGCCGGCATTCTTGAAGACGGTGTGACGCATCTCATGAATGTGAAAGTGAACGGAGAAGAGATTGATCCGGAGCGGATATACTCGGTTGCCGTTCTCGACATGTTTACACTCGGAAAGCTGTTCCCTTACATCCGCGATTCAAAAGAAAAGCAATACTTTATGCCGGAGTTTTTAAGGGATCTGCTCGCCTGGAAGCTCGCGCAGCAGCCGTAATGTCATATAGCTGCCCGCCGTTCCATTTCACCCGAATGAAGGTAAGCGGGACTTTTTAAGAACAAAAATAAAATACTATGTCCCCTCTTACAAGCATACATTGTGATATGTAAGGGGGGATTTTTCTTGCCTAGATACCGGAGCGCTCTTCGCAAGAGAGGGCCTTTGCCTTTTCGATATGTGCTTCTTCTGTCGTTTGCTTTTTTTATCATATCGACGGTCATCAGCCTCTGGATGATCAACTCCTCAATCAAACCGGTGCTGATGAACATAGGAGAAATGGAAACCAAACGGGTGGCGACAGAGGTCATTACGGAATCCATTGAAGAATACATGTCTCACAGCGACAATGTGAAAGATATGGTCGATATGAAAACGGATGAAAACGGAAAAGTCACAACGATGGATTTTAATACACAAATGGTCAACAGCATGAAGGCGAAAGTGACAAAGCAGCTTCAGGCTCATCTGAAGGAAGCGGAGTCGAACAATAAGCAGCATGAAACGGAAAAAGGCGCGAAAACGGCCGATGAAATTATGATCGATATTCCCTTAGGGCAGGTCACGGGAAACAGCATTCTCGGAAATCTGGGGCCGAAAATCCCCGTGCGCTTTAACCTGATCGGTGATGCGTTAACTGATGTGAAAACAAAAATAAAGCCGTATGGCATTAACAATGCCCTGATCGATATCAGTATTTTTGTGGAAATAAAAGTGAAGGTCATTATTCCGTTTGCCAGTAAGACATCAGTCGTGACAAATAATATTCCGGTCTCCATTAAAGCGATTCAAGGAGAGGTGCCGCAGTTTTATAACGGAAGCGGCGGGTCAGGTGTGACGCCTTCCGTCCAGCTGCCGAGTGAAAAACAGAAGAAAGATAAATAAAAACACACAGCCGCAATCTTTCCTGGCGGCTGTGTGTTTACTTTTTCCTGCGGATTTCTTTTCGTTCCCATGCCCTTAAATGGGGATACGGATCAAAAGACCATTCCGATCTGCCGTTATCTTTATACATCCCGTAGTGAAGATGCGGCGGAAATTTTCCCGCGGTGCCCGGCGGTCCGTACCCGGAACTGCCGACAGAGCCGATCACCTCTCCGGGTTTGACGATCTGGCCTTTATGCACACCTTTTGCAAAGCCGTTCAGGTGAGCGAAGTAGTGATACGTGTTATTGATATCCCTGATGCCGATTCTCCAGCCGCCGAAACGGTTCCAGCCCTTCATTTCAACAATACCGTAGCAGGTCGATCTGACGGGGAGCCCGTAATGAGCGAACAGATCCGTTCCTTCGTGAATCCGGCGCCCGCCGAAACCCCGTGCGGCGCCCCATGTGCTGCGGTAGCTGTAATCCGTCTTCACGGGAAGCGGAAAAGCGTGCTCTCCGAGATCAAGGCGGCCGAACGTTTTAAACAGTGTCATGAATTCGGTGATAATGCCGACCGTCTGATCACGGCGGTAATAATTCCAGAGACCGATGCGGATATGGTCAAGATCGGTTCCGAATCCCGCTAAATACTGAGCAAATGTATAAAGGATATCCTCATCATTGCTTACCTCGGCTTTTCCGTCGCCGTCGCCGTCCAGGCCGATCCCGTCAAATACTTTAATGCTGAGAGGCGCATCGTCCTTAGGATTTGGATTTTCAGGGCCGCTCCACAAATGATCCGGAATATAAATGCTGATGATTCCCGCTTTTTCCGGCAGATCCTTTCGGTTCGAGCGGACATTTTCTTCATATTGATCAACTGCCGCAAGCACATACCAAGGAATCTGCGTGACTGCTTCGGCTTTGCGGTACAACTGCATCCGTTCGCCGTAAACAAGAGCCGATTGTTCTTTCCCGCTTGCAGCCGGACAGAAAACTGAAAAAAGGAGAAGAGCAGATAACAGAACTTTCACAACATGATCTCCTTTCAGGATTGAATACAAATAGTTTGCGGCAACAATCCGAGAAAATGTAAGTAATTCTCTTCCCTTGTCGAGAAATTTTTCCTATGTTAAAGTGACTATTGAATAGAAATCCGCAAGTTTTATATCCATCGTGAAATAGAAATTTTTCGCACACGAACATGAATAAAGGGATAATGGAGATGATGGGGAAATGGCAAAGAAAGACGAGCATCTGAGAAAGCCGGAATGGCTCAAAATAAAGCTGAACACGAATGAAAACTATACGGGTCTGAAAAAATTAATGCGTGAAAATAATCTGCATACCGTATGTGAAGAAGCAAAATGCCCGAACATCCATGAATGCTGGGCTGTCAGACGTACGGCGACGTTCATGATTCTCGGTTCCGTCTGTACGAGAGCATGCCGCTTCTGCGCTGTAAAAACGGGTCTGCCGACCGAGCTGGATCTGCAGGAACCGGAACGCGTAGCTGATTCCGTCGCGCTGATGAATTTAAAACACGCCGTCATCACGGCCGTAGCGCGTGATGATCAGAAAGACGGCGGAGCAGGCGTCTTTGCGGAAACGGTCCGGGCGATCCGCAGAAAAAGCCCGTTCACGACAATTGAAGTGCTGCCATCCGATATGGGCGGAAATTACGACAACCTGAAAACATTAATGGATACCCGTCCTGATATTCTGAACCACAACATTGAAACCGTCCGCCGCCTGACACCGAGAGTCCGGGCCCGCGCAACATATGACCGTTCTTTGGAATTCTTGCGCCGTGCGAAAGAAATGCAGCCTGACATCCCGACGAAATCAAGCATTATGATCGGTCTCGGCGAAACGAAGGAAGAAATTATTGAAGTGATGGACGACCTGCTTGCGAACAATGTCGACATCATGGCGATCGGCCAATACCTGCAGCCGTCGAAAAAACATTTAAAAGTCCAAAAATATTATCATCCGGACGAATTTGCCGAACTGAAAGAAATCGCGATGCAAAAAGGCTTCAGCCACTGTGAAGCAGGCCCGCTTGTCCGTTCTTCCTACCATGCGGATGAACAAGTGAACGAAGCGTCTAAAAAACGCCAGGCCCAAGCATAAGATAAGCCGAAAAAACCCAAAACGCCGCAGGTTTTGGGTTTTTTGTGATGGAGCCGTTTTTGCAGGGAAAAAGTCATTCTTGAATAAGGATCGTCTGAACCGCTACACTGGATATAAAGAGGAAAAATTCTCCGTCCGTCCGAACCGTCTCATTTTGCAATTGATGGACAGAAGTCAATGAATTATGATAGTAAAGAGTGATAAAAGAGGTGAAGACATGATTCTTATTCAAAATGCCGAGTTTGAACTCGTACACGATTTTAAAAACGGCTTTAATGAAGAAGCGTTCAAAGCCCGCTATTCAGACATATTAAATAAATATGATTACATTGTGGGAGACTGGGGATACAGTCAGCTGCGGCTCAAAGGCTTCTTTGATGACCAGAATCAAAAAGCAACCTTTGAAACGAAAATCAGCACATTGGACGAATACATTTACGAATACTGCAATTTCGGCTGCGCGTATTTTGTTTTAAAACGAATCAGAAAATAATTGATGCAGAAGGGGATGCTGTCACGTGTATTTTGTTGACAGAAATAATATCGAACAAACACTCCGTTTTTTTGAGACCCAGCTGGCGCTGTTTGACAGCACGCCTGCATGGGAGAGCGAGATCGAAAAAAGGGCGCTTGAGCGGATCAGCCATCTTATGATCGAATGCATTCTCGATGTCGGAAATGATATGATTGACGGCTTTATCATGCGCGATCCGGGGAGTTATGACGACATCATGGATATTCTGACGGATGAAAAGGTGGTAGCTGAGGATGAAGGGAATAAGCTGAAGCAACTGATCTCTTCCAGAAAGCAGCTTGTCCAGGAATATCAGCACGCCGATCATCAGGAGCTGTTTACGCTGATTACGTCAAACAGAGATGTGCTGAAAGCCTTTCCGGCCCGTGTAAGAACCTACCTGGAAACAGAATTAGGGCCTGTTTCCGCATTTAAATAACAACGAGTGAGAAAATCCACAGGAGTGTTGAGTATGAAGGATTATAAAGGATATTTGATAGATTTGGACGGCACAATGTACAACGGGACGGAAAAAATCGAAGAAGCGTGTGAATTCGTGAGAACGCTTAAAGCGCGCGGCATTCCGTATTTATTCGTGACGAACAATTCTTCCCGGACGCCGAAGCAGGTGGCGGACAAGCTGATGAGCTTTGACATTCCGGCATCTGAAGAGCAGGTCTTCACGACGAGCATGGCGACTGCGCAGCATATCGCCCAGGAGAAAAAAGACGCGTCGGTGTATGTGATCGGCGAAGAAGGCATCCGTCAGGCCATTGAAGAAAACGGGCTGAGCTTCGGAGAAGAAAACGCGGACTTTGTCGTTGTGGGAATCGACCGCGGCATTACATATGAAAAGTTGGCAACGGGATGCCTTGCGATCAGAAACGGCGCCCGGTTCATTTCAACAAACGGCGACGTCGCCATTCCGACTGAAAGAGGGCTTTTACCAGGGAACGGTTCGCTCACATCCGTTTTGACGGTGTCAACGGGCGTTGAGCCTGTCTTTATCGGCAAGCCTGAATCCATTATTATGGAACAGGCGATGCGTGTGCTCGGAACGGATATTTCCGAAACACTCATGGTCGGCGATAACTATGCAACGGATATTATGGCCGGCATCAATGCGGGCATGGATACGCTGCTGGTTCATACCGGAGTGACAAAGCGTGAGCATATGGCAGATTACGGCCAAAAGCCGACATATGCGATTGACTCTTTAACCGAATGGATTGAACATCTATAAAAAAGGGACGGCCATGACGGCCGTCCTTATTCTGTATTTCTGGCGCTGTGAGCAAGCCGGCTTGAAGCCGCTGCTGCGATTGCGCCGACGATATCATCAAGAAACGTATGGCATTCGCCCGTAGATTTATCATTTAACCGCCCGAGAATACCGGGTTTTTCTTTGTCAATGTAGCCGTAATTCGTAAAGCCGATTGAGCCGTATATATTCACGATAGAGAAGGCGAGCACCTCGTCAACCCCATACAGGCTTTCATCAATCGCCAGAATGGTCTGAAGCGGTTCAGACAGCTTTTTTTGTTCGGCGAGCACATCTAATTCTATTCCCGTTAAAATGGCGTTTTGCACTTCGCGTTTTGCGATGACACGATCCACATTGAGCCTGCATACCTCCATCGTCAAATCAGGATGATATTTTTTTTGAAGGAAATACACCAGCTCGGCAATATCGTCCGTCTCAACCCCCCGTTCTTTTAAACGCGCCCTGGCGACAGCTTCCACCTGATTCAGTTGTTCCTTTTCTGACATTTGCTTCACCCAATCTTTTTTTACTAGTTTATACAACACTCTTCCGATGTGTACGATGTTTCTCCACTTGATTCAAAGGATTACAATATGTATTCATAATTCCGCCGGCGTATGACTACGATGTGAATAGCTCTAATTTTTCAGGCAGGTGATTATGATGAAAAGCATCATTAAAGAAAAGTACGGCATCCACGTCAGACAGCTTTCCGTTTATCAGAAATACCAATGCTTCCAGACGCCTAATTCCTTCTTTCTTATAATTCCCGTTTCCGGGTTTTCGCAATCAGAGCTGACGGAGCTTTACTACATGAGTCAGTATTTACAAGAACAAAGTGACCCATACGTTTCAGTGTTTATCTTTACGAAGGAAGGAGAACTGACCTTTGAGGACGAAGGCAAAACGTATGCGCTCTTAAAAGCGCCGATTCCCGTCTCAAACCGGTCGTTTTCTGTCGGAGGGGAGCTTGCCGAATTTCATAGAAAAGGGCGGGGTTTTCCGTACGAAGTGAAAGAAGCGGGCAGGATCGGCCAATGGAAGGACTTATGGGGAAAACGGGTGGATCAGCTGGAATCGTTCTGGATGCAGAAAATTCATATGTCTCCGCTTGAACCGTTCGAAAAGAAAATGATCGAAGCATTTCCTTATTATTCAGGCTTAGCGGAAAACGCCATTCAATATTTAGTGGATACGGAGCTGGATGACAATCCCGGCGCAGAAGACTCGGGGACAATCTGCCATCAGCGGATGGAACGGGATACCTGGTCGGAGGAATCATTGATCCGCATTCCGGGCGATTGGGTATTCGACCATGCCGCCCGTGATATTGCGGAATATATGCGCAGCACATATTTGTATCATCGTGACGACCTGCTCAAAGATGGATTTTTGTTTCTGCAGGAATATGAGCAAGTTACGCCGTTATCCTCCTTTTCCAAACGCCTGTTTTACAGCCGCCTGCTGTTTCCGCTCCATTTCTTCGAGACGGTGGAGAGCTATTACATTTCTCATGATTCTGAAAAACAGTTTTACGAAGAGCAGCTTGACTACATTCTTGCCGACTGCACCCGCTATGAACAGTTTTTACAGACATGTCACAACATGATGAATGTCAGGTCGGCGCAGGTTTTTGTCCCGCCTGTGGCGTGGCTCGGAAAAGGAATCAGTTCGTAAGAAAATATGACGTAAAAATATTTAGAAAATAGGGAATCTTGTCATATCAATGTGTTAAGCGTTTTCATAGCCGTAGAAACAATATTCAGCCGCTTGTCAAAACAAATGCGGGCATATATAATATTTGTAACTTAAATGTCTGTGAAGGGTTAACAATTGTCCTTTTCTAGTGGACAAAAGGAAGAAAGGTGGAGTTTCTCTTTGGAAGCGATTCGTATTGGACTGTTAGGACTGGGAACCGTGGGAAGCGGAGTCGTCAAAATTATACAAGATCATCAGGATAAGCTTATGCACCAGGTCGGCTGTCCGGTGACGATCAAAAAAGTGCTAGTTAAAGATATTGATAAAAAACGAGACGCAGACCTGCCGAAAGAAGTGCTGACGACAGAAGTCTATGATGTGATCGATGACCCTGAGGTCGACGTGATTATTGAAGTCATCGGCGGTGTCGAACAGACGAAGCAATATCTTCTTGATGCCTTGAAAGCGAAAAAACATGTTGTGACCGCAAATAAAGATCTGATCGCCGTATACGGGTCAGAGCTTTTAGCCGCCGCAAAGGAAAATGGCTGTGACTTGTATTATGAAGCGAGTGTCGCCGGCGGAATCCCGATTTTACGCACGCTCGAAGAAGGCCTTTCTTCTGACCGGATCACAAAAATGATGGGAATCGTCAACGGAACGACGAACTTCATCTTAACGAAAATGATTAAAGAAAAAAGCCCGTATGAAGAAGTGCTGAAGGAAGCGCAGGATCTCGGATTCGCGGAAGCGGACCCGACCGCCGATGTAGAAGGGCTCGATGCCGCACGCAAGATGGCGATTTTAGCCCGTCTCGGCTTCTCTATGAATGTCGATCTGGACGATGTCAAAGTAAAAGGAATTTCCCGGATAACGGATGAAGACATCAGCTTCAGCAAACGGCTCGGCTATACGATGAAGCTGATCGGCATCGCCCAGCGTGATGACAATAAAATCGAAGTCAGCGTTCAGCCGACACTGCTCCCGGATCATCATCCGCTCTCTGCGGTGCATAACGAGTTTAATGCCGTTTACGTGTACGGAGAAGCCGTCGGCGAAACGATGTTTTACGGCCCCGGAGCCGGAAGCATGCCGACTGCGACATCGGTCGTTTCCGATCTGGTCGCGGTCATGAAAAACATGCGTCTCGGCGTAAACGGAAACAGCTTTGTCGCCCCGCAGTTTGAAAGAAATCTGAAGCAGCCGTCTGATATCTATGCCCAGCAGTTTTTAAGAATTCACGTCAAAGACCAGGTCGGCTCTTTTTCAAAAATCACATCGGCCTTCTCAGAGCGCGGCGTCAGCTTTGAAAAAATTCTGCAGCTGCCGATCAAAGGCCATGACGACCTCGCGGAAATCGTCATCGTCACGCATCATACATCGGAAGAAGATTTCAGTGACATTCTGCAAAACTTAAATGACCTCGAAGTCGTACAAGAAGTAAAAAGCACATATCGCGTAGAAGGGAACGGTTGGAGCTAATGTGGAAAGGACTCATCCATCAATATAAAGAATTTCTGCCGGTGACGGATCAGACGCCGGCCCTGACATTGCATGAAGGCAACACACCGCTGATTCACCTGCCGAAACTTTCCGAAAAGCTCGGAATTGAACTGCATGTGAAAACAGAGGGCGTTAATCCGACGGGATCCTTTAAAGACCGCGGCATGGTCATGGCGGTCGCCAAAGCGAAAGAAGAAGGCAATGATACCATCATGTGCGCCTCTACAGGGAACACATCCGCGGCAGCTGCGGCATACGCGGCGAGAGCCGGCATGAAATGCATCGTCATCATCCCGGACGGAAAAATCGCCTTCGGAAAACTTGCGCAGGCCGTCATGTACGGTGCGCAAATCATCGCGATTGACGGAAACTTTGACGACGCGCTGGCCATCGTCCGGTCGATTTGCGAAAAATCACCGATTGCATTAGTGAATTCAGTAAACCCTTACCGGATTGAAGGGCAAAAAACAGCGGCCTTTGAAGTATGCGAACAGCTTGGCGGAGCGCCGGACATTCTGGCGATCCCGGTAGGTAATGCGGGGAATATCACGGCCTACTGGAAAGGGTTCAAAGAATATCATGAGAAAAACGGCACCGGACTTCCGAAGATGCGCGGTTTTGAGGCGGAAGGTTCTGCGGCTATCGTCCGCGGCGAAGTCATTAAAAATCCAGAGACCGTTGCGACGGCAATCCGAATCGGGAATCCTGCCAGCTGGGACAAAGCCGTGCTCGCTGCGGAAGAATCAGCCGGAAAAATTGATGAAGTCACAGATGAAGACATTCTTCACGCTTATCAGCTGATTGCCCGTGAAGAAGGCGTGTTTGCCGAACCGGGCTCCTGTGCATCCATCGCCGGCGTTTTGAAACAGGTGAAATCCGGTGAAATTCCAAAAGGCAGCAAGGTTGTCGCAGTTTTGACCGGAAACGGCCTGAAAGATCCGAACACGGCTGTAGACGTATCTGACATAAAACCGATTACACTGCCGACAGATGAGGACAGTATTCTGGAATACTTAAATGGAGCGGCGCGTGTATGAATGAGGCGGAGATGCTGTTTTCCATTACGGTTCCGGGAAGCACCGCCAACTTAGGACCTGGGTTTGATTCCGTCGGGATGGCTCTCAGCAGATATTTGAAGCTTTCGGTTTTCCGAAACGATGAATGGCAGTTCTCGGCGGAAACCGAAACTGTCGCGGGCATCCCTCAAGGAACGGACAACCTCATCTACCAAGTCGCCAAACGGACGGCTGACCGCTATCAGAAAGAGCTGCCGCCCGCCCATGTCAAAGTGTGGAGTGACATCCCCCTTGCGCGGGGTCTCGGAAGCAGCGCGGCCGCTATCGTCGCCGCCATTGAGCTTGCGGATGAGTTATGCGGCCTGAAGCTGTCGGAAAGCGACAAGCTGCACTTAGCCAGTCTTGAAGAGGGACACCCTGATAATGCCGCTGCTTCCCTTGCAGGAGGGCTTGTGATCGGCCTTCACGAAGAAGATGAAACACATATCGTGCGTGTTGCCGAAGCGGATATCGACGTTGTGGCAGTGATTCCGTTTTACGAAGTTCTGACCAGGGACGCAAGAGACGTGCTCCCGAAAGAGCTGCCGTACCGGCACGCCGTTAAAGCAAGCGCCGTCAGCAACCTTCTCGTTGCTGCGATCATGTCAAATGACTGGGCGCTCGCCGGGAAAATGATGAGAAAAGACATCCTCCATCAGCCGTACCGCGCCATGCTTGTTCCTGAGCTTTCAAAGGTGGAACATGCGGCCGAAATGAAAGGCGCCTACGGGACGGCGCTGAGCGGAGCGGGACCGACGATTCTTGTCCTGATTGAAAAAGGAAAGGGAGAAGAGCTGAGAAAGCAGCTTTCTGAGCATTTCCCCCACTGTGAGATTGCGGCGCTTACCGTCCCGTCAGAAGGAAGCGTAATTGAACGGAATCCTTTAGAGCAGGTGAAAAGTGTATAATGATAAAAAAGCGTTCTTCCCATCAGAGAAGGACGCTTTCTTTTTCTGGAGAAGGATTTTTATTTAGGGAAGCGAAATAAAAAAGAAAAGGAGGAGATACGATTGAAAAAACTCTTAACCGAGGAGGACATTGCGTCACTCGTATCCGTGACAGACCCGCAATATGCCCCTGACGGCAGAAGAGCCGCTTACGTCCGGACAACAGTCAATCATAAGCGTGATTCCTATTCCTCAGCCATTATGGTATATGACACAGAATCCGGCATCTCAAACCCGTGGACTTTCGGGGACAACAGAAATACAAGTCCGCGGTGGTCGCCTGACGGACGGCGCCTCGCCTTTGTTTCTGACAGGGAGAACGGCGTCCCTCAGCTGTACATCATCGACGCTGCCGGCGGAGAGGCGGAGCAGGCGGCCGATATTCCTTGGGGCGTATCAGATCCGATATGGGCGCCCGACGGCAGATCCGTGCTTGTGTCCGTCAGTCTGACATCAGCGGAGCGCGCCGATGAGAAAGAAAAAAAGAAGCATGACGAGTATGAGCCGGTTGATATTCAATCATTAACATATAAACGTGACGGGAAAGGCCTGCTGAACGGAAGCTGGGCCCAGCTTGTGCTGATTCATCTTGAAACGGGTGAGATTCGGCAGCTGACGGATCATGAAGCGGATCATTATGGCGCGGCCTTTTCACCGGATGGCAGGCAGCTTGCGTTTACCGCCAATTTATGCGAGCCGGGTGACGCCGGAAAGCCGAGCGATGTCTATCTGATGAATCTGGCGGACGGAAGCCTGAAGCAGATTACGCCGCACCGCGGTTCTTTCGGTTCCTGCGTGTTTTCACCGGACGGGTCTTATATCGCGATGCTGGGCCATGAAAATGAATTTCGCAATGCGACTTTAGAGAAAGCGTGGCTGTACGACGTGAAAACTGAGCGGCTCTCCTGCCTGACCGACATGCTGGATGTTCATTTGAGCGATGCGCTGATTGCGGATTCAATCATAGGAGGGGTGACGCCCCGGCCTGTATGGACAAACGACGGGCAGGGTTTTTACGTTCTCGGGAGCGAGCAGGGAAGCACCGGTATTTATTATATCTCGATTGACGGCCTCGTCTATCCGATCCGATTAGAAGAAGAGTACGTGAACGGTTTTGCTTTTCATCCTGATCAGAAAAGCTGTATCGCTGTCATTGCCAAACCCGCACAGCCTTCCGAGCTTTACAGCATTTCACTCGAAGAAGGGGAAGAGAAGCAATTGACATCCGACAATGATCGGTTTATTGAGGAGCGCATCATATCCGTGCCGGAAAAGCTGCAATATGAAACAAAGGACGGGCTGACGGTAAACGGCTGGTTTTTAAAGCCCGCCGTTTTTGAAGAGGATCAAACTTATCCGCTCATTCTATACATACACGGCGGGCCTCACATGATGTACGGCCATACGTATTTTCACGAATTCCAAGTGCTGGCCGCACAAGGATATGCTGTCGTGTATGTCAACCCGAGAGGAAGCCATGGCTACGGGCAGGATTTTGTCAATCGTGTCAGGGGTGATTACGGAGGCGGAGATTACCGTGATGTCATGCAGGCGGTGGATGAAGCTGTTCAGGCGTATCCGTTTATTGACAGCGGCCGTCTCGGTGTGACGGGCGGAAGCTACGGAGGGTTTATGACGAATTGGATTGTCGGGCAGACCGGCCGTTTTAAAGCAGCCGTCACGCAGCGCTCCATTTCAAATTGGTTCAGCTTCCACGGTGTCAGCGATATCGGTTTCTTTTTTACTGACTGGCAGCTCGGACATGATTTGTTTGAGGAAGCGGATAAGCTTTGGGATCGTTCTCCTGTAAAATATGCGTCTCGCGTTTCGACGCCGCTTTTGATTCTGCACGGTGAGCGAGATGACCGCTGTCCGATAGAGCAGGCGGAGCAGCTCTTTACCGCATTGAAGAAACTGAACAAAACGACGTCGTTCATCCGATTTCCGAAAGCTACGCATGAGCTGTCGAGAAGCGGCCATCCGGAACAGCGGATGAAACGCATCCGTTATATTTGTTCATGGTTTGATGGCTATTTGTAAAAAATAAAAAACCAGGCTGTCATGCAGCCTGGTTTTATGATTAAAATACTTGTTCTACTTCAACGACACCCGGTACTTCTTCAAGAAGGGCGCGTTCGATTCCGGCTTTCAGCGTAATCGTTGAACTTGGGCAGCTGCCGCATGCGCCAAGGAGGCGAAGCTTTACAATGCCTTCGTCTACATCAACAAGCTCACAGTCACCGCCGTCACGAAGCAGAAACGGGCGTAATTTATCCAATACTTCCTGTACTTGCTCTTTCATTTCAACCTCAGTCATGAGATTCGCTCCTTTCATATACATAAAACCATTATATTCACAGTAACGGTAAAAATCTAATGTTTGGTTTGCAAAGCTGCTTTCCTCATTATAGCATATTTAAACTTGAACATAAAAACCGTTTTTTATACAAAAGCTGCCTCGTCCTTTGTATACTGGTGTAAAGGGGATGATATACATGACAAAGCCGGTTACGCTCAGTGTTTACGGCGCTGAAACGCTTTGCGCAAGCTGCGTGAATATGCCGAGCGCCAAAGATACATTTGAATGGCTGGAGGCGGCGCTGCAACGGAAATATCCGGAACAGCCTTTTCACATGCGGTATATTGATATTGACGCACCGCCTCAGCAAAAGGAGACAGAAGAGCTTGCGGAGCGCATCAGAAACGATGAATTTTTCTATCCGCTCGTGCTGGTGGAGGATGTCATTGTGGGGGAAGGGAATCCGCATTTAAAAGATATATATGAAGAAATGGAAAAGCGCGGCTATGTTGCAGGCTCTTAAAAATGGCCGCTGATCGCAATCAGCGGCTTTTTTCTTATCAGCCGTTATGATGCTTGTACATCCATAAAAGGCCTGATTTTAATAAACGGGGCACACGCCCGATGAGCGGACGGTCGTTGACAAGACCGAAGCCCGCTTTTTTTCCGAGTGAACCGAGAACGCCTTTCAGCTTAAATTGCGGCATTGTTTCCGGCAGCTCTTCATTGTTCCAGCGTTTCAGTAGGATCTGCACAATTTGTTCCGCTTGAGCTTCAGCCAGCTGGGCGCTCGGCGCATGCGGCAGGCTTGCGCAATCACCGACGACGTAAACATGCTCATCGCCCGGAAGGTTGTGATGCGGTGTTAAAACGATGCGGCCTTGCGGATCTTTTTCAGCGTCCAGTTCTCTGACGGCTTTATTCGGCTGAATTCCCGCCGTCCACACGATGGCATCGGCCGGTATTCCTTCATCATGATTATAAACGATCCCGTCTTCCACTTTTGTAATATTCGCATTATTGATAATGGTGACGCCGTGTTCTTCAAACCATTTCTGAACATACTTGCTGAGTCTTTTCGGAAAGCTTGATAAAATCAGGTCGCCCCGGTCAAATAACATAATCTTCAGATCGTCACGGCTCTCTCTTAATTCACTGGCAAGCTCCACGCCGCTTAATCCCGCTCCGACGATAGCGACAGATGCATTGGCGCCGAGGTTGTTCAGCTTTTGATAGGCTTCGCGTGACTGATCAATGGTCTGAATGCTGTAAGTATGTTCCGGCGCGCCGGGCACGTTATGATACTTATCCTCGCAGCCCAGTCCGATCACCGCGTCATCGTAAGAAATCGGTTCGCGGTCATGAAACAGAACCTGTTTGTTTTTCGTGTCGACGGAAGCCACCTCACCGTATTGAACATCCAGATTCGGATGCTCAGGAAAAGACACCCTGATATGATGATCAGAAATCGTGCCGGCGGCGAGCGCATAATATTCTGTTTTTAAGCAGTGATACGGGTTTCTGTCAATCAGCGTGATGGATATATCTGACGGAAGCTGGTTCGGCAGTAAGCGGTGCAGCACCCGCATGTTTCCGTAACCCCCGCCGATCAAGACCAATTTTTTCATAATGATTCCCCTTTTGCCCGAAAAATATGGTAGTCAATGTTGTTACAAAATAACGAACTATGTAAAATAACATCTAGAATTATATCGAATTTGATCTAAAACCACAATAATAGTTTTAAAATAACCTACAAATTGACCAGAAAACACGTAATAGTAAAACCTTTAACCTGAATTAATATGTTACGATAACATTGAGCGTGAAACCGGATCTTTGACGAATAGAGGAAATTCCGTTAGGATAAGGTACATATGTGAGGTGAAACCGCATGAATCCGATGATTGAATTCTGTGTCAGCAATTTAGCGCGCGGTTCCCAGGAAGCACTTGAGATCTTAGAGAAGGATCCGAACTTGGACGTGCTTGAATACGGCTGTTTAAGCTATTGCGGGAAATGCATGGAGTCCCTGTTCGCCCTGGTCAACGGCGAAGTGGTCACGGGAGGCACGCCTGCTGAACTGGTTGACAACATATATACATTCATAGAAGAAAATCCGATGTTTTAATCAGAGGCTCCGAACGGGGTCTCTTTTTTATTGCGCCCGGGTTTTGGCAAAATAAAAAATTTGTAGACAGCAAAAATAAATATTGTTATCTTAATAAAGACTTTTTTTAAATAAAATTTTAGAGGTGGATTCATTGAATATCGTTTGGGGGCTGCTCGGGGCAGTTGCTATATTAGCCATTGCTTTTTTGTTATCAGAGAAGAAAAGCAAAATTAACCTGCGAACCGTCATTGTCGGTTTATGTTTACAAATGGCCTTCGGATTCATCGTATTAAAGTGGGACGCCGGACGGGCCGTATTTTTATGGTTCTCAAGCCGTGTGCAGCTTCTCATTGATTATGCGAACGAAGGCATCAGCTTTATTTTTGGCCCGCTGTTAAAAGTGGGCAGCAGCCCGGCTTTTGCGCTGAGCGTTCTGCCGGTCATTATCTTTTTCTCAGCGCTGATTGCCGTTTTGTATCACTTGAAAATCATGCAGCTCATCTTTCGCGTCATCGGAGGCGGACTGTCAAAACTTCTTGGGACAAGCAGAACGGAATCGCTTGCGGCGGCTGCGAATATTTTTGTCGGACAGTCTGAATCACCGCTTGCCATTAAACCGCTGATTGCGGGATTGACCCGTTCCGAGCTGTTTACGATTATGACGAGCGGCCTTTCGGCTGTCGCGGGTTCGACGCTTTTCGGTTACGCCCTGTTAGGCATTCCGATCGAATACTTGCTGGCGGCCAGCTTTATGGCGGCTCCCGCCGGTCTCGTGTTCGGAAAAATTTTAATACCTGAAACGGAAAAAACGCAGACGATAAAAGGCGATTTTAATATGGACGAAGAAGGCGAAGGCGCCGCTAATGTGATTGATGCAGCGGCAAAAGGCGCGTCCACTGGCCTTCAGATTGCTCTAAATGTCGGCGCCATGCTGCTTGCGTTTGTCGCGCTCATCGCCGTAGTGAACGGAATTCTCGGCGGAATCGGCGGCTGGTTCGGTTTCAAACATATTACATTAGAATCCATTCTCGGTTACGTGTTTTCACCGATCGCATTTGTAATCGGCGTTCCTTGGCATGAAGCGCTCGGAGCGGGAAGCTATATCGGACAGAAACTTGTGCTGAATGAGTTTGTCGCTTATTCAAACTTCGGTCCGCATATTGCGGACTTTTCTAAAAAAACGTCTACGATTATCAGCTTTGCGCTGTGCGGATTTGCCAACTTCTCTTCGATTGCGATTATGCTCGGCACACTGGGCGGTTTGGCCCCAAGCCGCCGTTCGGACATTGCGCGCCTCGGATTAAGAGCGGTTATTGCGGGAACACTCGCAAACCTTCTCAGCGCGGCGATTGCCGGCATGTTTATTTAGTAAACGATAAAAGCTCCCTGCATATGCAGGGAGCTTTTATGTATGAAAAACGGGGGATATTTGTATTGTGTCCGAGCAGAAGAGCTTTTATACTAAGTAAAAGAAAAAAAGTTGGAGGCCGATATGAATTCATTCCGTTTTACCAAGATGCACGGTCTTGGAAACAGTTATATATATGTAAATCAATTTGAAGAACAGCTGCCGGAAGAACGGCTGGCTGAGATTGCCGTTAAAGTGTCCAGTATTCACACGGGCATCGGCTCTGACGGAATGATCCTCATCTGTCCGTCAGAAAAAGCGCCCGTCAAAATGCGGATTTTTAATAATGACGGCTCAGAAGGGAAAAATTGCGGCAACGGCCTTCGCTGTGTGGCAAAGTACGCATACGAACATAAGCTGACAGAAGAAACGTCCTTTTTCATTGAGACGCTTTCAGGTCTTGTGAAAGCAGACATTACGGAGGACAACGGGATTGTGCGTGAAGTCGCCGTTGATATGGGCGAACCGCGCCTCACCAAAAAAGAGCTGCCGATGCTCGGCAATGAAGATGAACGGACGATCGATGAAACCTTTGTTTTTGGAGAAACGGAGCTTTCCGGAACAGCCGTATCAATGGGAAACCCCCATATTGTTTTTCCGGTTGCGGATATCAATCAAGCGCCTCTTACAACGCTCGGTCCCGTCATTGAAAAAGACCCGAGATTTCCGGAAGGCGTCAATGTCGAATTTGTGGAAACCGTCAGCGCCGATGAACTTCATTTCCGCGTATGGGAACGCGGCTCCGGCATTACACAGGCTTGCGGAACAGGCGCCTGTGCGGCGGCTGTCGCATCCGTATTGAACGGTGTTTCCGAACGAAACCGGGATATCACCGTTCATTTAGCGGGAGGCGACCTTGTAATTAATTGGCAGGACAACGGGCACGTGCTGATGACGGGCCCCGCCGAAACCGTATGCAGCGGCGTCTATTATTTGTAAACAGCTCGTTTGAGAAATACTCTCCTCAAGGTTTATAATAGATATCAGCATCCGTTTTTAAAAAAAGGAGGTCTACCTATGAGTGTTCCAGTAACCATCACTGAAGCAGCGGCTTTGCATATAAAAGATATGATGAAAGAGCATGAAGAAGAAAACGCGTTTCTCCGTGTGGGCGTAAAAGGCGGCGGCTGCAGCGGCCTGTCTTACGGAATGGGATTTGAGCACGAAAAAGGCGAAAAAGACAGCATGTTTGAACAGCACGGAATTACCGTTTTGGTCGACAGCGAAAGCCTTGATATTATGACCGGCACGATCATTGACTTCAAACAGTCCATGATGGGCGGCGGTTTCACCATTGACAACCCGAATGCCATCGCTTCCTGCGGCTGCGGTTCATCTTTCCGCACGGCCAAAAACGCCGGTACGCCGGAAGAGTGCTAAGGGTCAACCCGCCATTATTAGGATGAAAAAATATGACGTCTTTCTTTCCGGTGGCGCTTGCACCATTGTTAAAAAAGGCGTTTATCTGTTTAATAAAAGCAAAACCCGCTCAACAGAAGCGGGTTTTCCTTTTTCAAAGAGGTTATTCGATTGTATGTTTCATCGCATGGTACATATTTGCCGTATGTTCATCGGCTTTATCCCGTGACATGCGCAGCCGTTCTTCTGAAGAACCATATCCGATTTCTTGTTTGCCCTCTTTCAGTCCTTTAAAAATCCCATCAGCGAATTCATCCAGCGGTTCTCCTTGAGTATGCAGCCCTGCTCCGCCTAAATCTGTATTCACCGCCGGAGGCGCAACTTCAATCACTTCTACAGATGAATCAGAAAGCTGATGTCTCAGACTCATTGTAAATGAGTGAAGCGCCGCTTTCGTTGCTGAATAGATCGGTGCAATGGCAAGCGGTGTAAAAGCCAATCCCGAAGAGACGTTAATGACAGCCGCATCTTCTTTTCCGGCAAAAAACGGAGCAAACAGCATAGACAGGTGGAAGGGAGCTTCAATGTTCGTTGTGATTTCTTTATTGAAATAGTCCCAATTGTCCTTCGCATCCGCTTTCAGCACATGAAACCGTTGTTGAATCCCCGCGTTGTTTACTAACACATTCACTTCCGGATAATTTTCTTTCACCCAATCAAACAGTGATATACGTTCAGATGGAAGGCTCAAATCACTGACATATGTAATAAGATCCGGGAATGTTTCCTTTGCTTTTTGAAGAGCGTGCTCACGCCGTCCGGTCACGATGACTTTATTTCCCGCTTTTAAAAACCGTTCTGCGAAAGCCAATCCTATTCCGGCATTTCCGCCTGTAATCAGTATTGTATTTCCCGTCAGTTTCATATTAACTCCTCTTTTCCGATTGTTTTTACATTTCTTTGTCACATTTCAGCTTTGATCCAATCAATATATTCATCCCGCAAATAGGCATGAAATAAGGCAGCAGTGATTCTGTAAAATTGATTTTTAGATCATCGGGAAACCCGCCAAAACTATTCTTTCCTTGTCACAATATGATGATACGGCTTAAAGCACGGTTTAAGTCAACAAAAGAACCTTGTGCTTCCGTTTCGGTTACTCACATCAGACATAGGTCACGACAGGAAAGGTGAACGTAAAGTCTTGGAATTTTCTTGATGCGATAAAGCGTACCGTATCACATGGGTGAGAGGCAATTAAAAAAACGTTTCTGATCAAAACAAAAGGACGGCGATGCATATGCAGGAAGGTATCAGGCCGCTCAGCTTGAATGATGCAGAGCAGGAACTGGTTTTGCAGAGGGAAAACCGCATGTTTTTTGAACGGTTTGCCATGTCGAGACAAGGGGATTTTTATACGCTGGAAGGCCGGAAAAAACGAATTGAACAATCACTGAAGAATGCAAAAAATGATACTGAATACAGCTTCGGCATTTTTCTTCAGGATCAGACCCTGATTGGCACGATCAGCCTTTTTCAGGTGGTTCGGGGTTCTCTCCAAAGCGCTTTCATGGTTACTTTTTAGATGGTGAACATAACGGAAAAGGTTATGCGACGAAGGCTGTTAAGCTGGCAGTCGATTATGCATTCAATGAGCTGGAACTGCATCGGATAGAAGCCGGAGTCATGCCGCACAATAAGGCGTCAATCCGGGTGCTCGAAAAAGCTGGCTTTCATAAAGAAGGCATTGCGAGAAAAAATGTAAAAATAAATGGAAAATGGGAAGATCATCAGGTGCTGGCGATCATACATCCGGAGGATACATGACGATATCCTCCTTTTTTATACCCTGCGTCTCTTTCGACAGGTTCTTCCTAAAACTTCAAATCAATTGTCTAAATCATACTATTTGCAAATTCAAAAAAAAATAAAGGGTACATAGCACCAAAAACTCTGAAAGATGTGCTCTTTGTCAACACGTCCTAAAGTCATATTTTTCGAAAGGATATTGATTTTTTGATAGGATTAAACTAAATTGTAAAAGTATAGAATAGTTAATTTATTTTGTAAGAAAAGGATGATAATATGATAGGTCAATTGAGCAATAAAAAAATATTTTTAAGTTCTTTTTTCATCATTTTGATCTGTTCATTACTCTTCCAATTCAGTATTTCAGATAAAGTTCTGCAGTCGTATTATTCTTCCGTCGGAGAAAGTACCTACGATATCGGGGAGAAAAGTGTTCGTACGATTGTCATGTTTCTGCAAGGGTTTATGATCTTCACAACTTTTGTGGAAATTCTGATAGGCGGATTTCTGTTATTCGTTGCCGCTTTTATTCTCGGTACAAAAAAACCGAAAAAAATATATTTGCTTCTATATACGCTGACTTCTTTAATCTCAGCATTTAAAATGTTGATTCTTTCAGTTGTTAACTACTTAACGGCTGATTCCTCGCTTATATATTCTGCCGGCGGCACCAGCTTGAGTCTGCAGCTGCTGGATCCATTTCTGCTCATATCAATCGCGGCTCTTTATGCTGCTGCGGGAAAACTGACCGATCTCAGTAAAGGCAAGAGAATCATTTTGACTGGATGTTTTGTTTTACTAAAACTCTTTACTATTTTCTTAAACTATTTTATGGCGGATAAAATTTAGCTCGGGAGAGAGTCAATTAAGCTGAATTTTATTATAAATTAAAAAAACAGAGTAGGGAGATGTTATGATGAACTTAGTAAAATCTAATAAAAAGTCTTTCATTTTGTTTGGCGCGGCTCTTGCTGCAGCAACATTGGTTTATGCACTATTATTAACGGGAACTGAATTAAACGTGGCGGCGGCTCATGCATTCTCAGCCAATGCTGAATTAGCTTCTACTCTCGGCATCTCTACAGCAGCAGCTAAAAAAGCAATTGATATTATTGATGCGGCATCAACAATTGCTTCTATCATTTCTCTTATCGGTATCGTTACAGGCGCAGGCGCGATTTCTTATGCAATCGTTGCAACAGCAAAAACAATGATTAAGAAATACGGCAAAAAATACGCAGCTGCTTGGTAAAATCGATCAATAAATAATTGCTCTTTTTGTACAAGCTGCAAAAAGAGCCTCTCTCCCAAATACATATGTAAGGATTGAAAGTATGATAGTCAAACAAATTGCGGCTCTTATCAAATATAATACCCTGTCATCGTTTCGAAAAAGAAAGGAAGATTGGGGCATTCTTCAACTCAACAGCAAACTGCTGTCTGCCATTATTATTTCTCTGTTATGTTTATATCTCGTTTTCCTGGGATGCGGTGTTGTATTCGGGACAAAACTGATTCAGCTGCCCCTCAGCGCATGGGGGCAATTTGTTTTAATCGCCGTTTCACTTGAGCAGCTTTTTTGGGCTGCCGGCTTCTTTAAAGAACACCACAATGCCTTTCTGCTGGATACGCGCAAGGTCATTCATCAATTAAAAAAGGTGCGTTTTTTACAGCTGTTTTCTGTTTTTGCCGGCCAGGCGATCAAAAAAACCATTTTCGTATGGTATCTTTTTGTTTTTCCGGTCTTTTTATTTTTATCAAGCGCAGGCATGACCGGGTCTGCGGCGGTCATCGTATTTTTCTTGGGCTTCGTTTATTTTCTTCTCAATTTATTTTTATCTATGCTGTTTTCTTATGTTGTTTATCTTCTTACAAATATGTGGAGCAAATTGTTTTACTTGAAAATCATGAAAGGCATTTTATTCAGCGTCAGCCTGCTGGTTCCGCTTGCAGTCGGGTATGCCGTTTATCTTCTCGTGTTTGGGGAGTATACCGCAAAGGATATTTCAAGCTTTACGGAGTCACCGGCTTTCCGGAACATCCTCATGAATACGCCGTATGTATGGTTAGCATTCCGCTCACATTCCGTGCTCGTTTTCGCCGCGGTGTTTGCGGCCGCCGTCCTTTTAACGGCGGGGATGTTTAAACTATGGTCGGCCACGCTGAAGAAAATGGACCTTATTCCTTATATGTTTTTGACAAACGCAGATTTTGCGCCAAAGCTGAAATTATATAGAAATAACAAAATATTTCATGCCGTTTTTCAAAAGGATCTGCTGTTTTTATCGAGAATTGACGGGTTTTTTATCAGGAACTTCGGCAGTATGCTGTATTTGTTCATGCTGTTTTTAGGTTTTTGTATTCCGCTTCTGTCGCATCATTTTATCGGGTATTCGGCAGCCGCCATCGTGTCTGCGGCGGTTATCATTGCGAACTTTTCGTATCAGCTCGTCGGAGATGCGCTCAAAACAGTATTGTCAGTTGACGGGGAAATAAAAAATCAGCATTTGTTTCACCGGAATATCAAACATGCGTGGCAGCTGGTGTTTCCGAAAGTATGTATTTATAATCTCGCCGCTCTTATCTATTCGTTCATCATCACCATTTTGATTACGGTGTTTTTTTCGTCTTCCGCTGCGCTGACGATTTACTTGTTTATTGTGTTTTTATGTTCGGGTTTTTTATACAGTCTTGTCCAGATTTCAAGCACCGCCCTGTATCCTAAGAAAAACTGGGAGCATATGTACGAAATTGGAGAAGCGGGGAAAGCAAAGACGTATAACAACTTATACGGATCTTTCATTTTCATTGTGTCGCTTCAAATCGCTGCGATCACGTCGTATTCTATCTATAAAAAGCCGGAACTTGAAACGATGCTTATTCATTCTGCATCAGGTATTTTTGTCCTGTTCACACTATTAAACTATGGAGTCATGTTTCTGTTTCTTCGCAGAATCAATATGGCGGAAAGGTTTGCGAACAATGATTAAATTAGTGAATATACAAAAAAACTATAGTGAAAAACAGGTGTTGAAAGATATTTCGTTTGAGGTGAAAAAAGGCTCAATTTATGCTTTGCTGGGGACTAATGGAGTCGGGAAAACAACGACTTTGAAAATCATTTCGGGCCTGCTTAAACCGACTTCAGGCAGCGTCATGATTGACGGTAAGGAACCGGATTCAGAAGAGGGGGGGCAAATATCGGCTGATATCGGTTTTGTGCCCGACCATGCCTTTTTATATGATTACTTAACGGGAGTCGAATACTTGCATTTTACAGCGGAGATGTTTGAAGTACCGTCTCAGCGGACAAATGAGTATATAAAGAATATGTTAGAGACGCTGAAGCTTGCTCAAGACGGAAATCAGCTGATTAAAACATATTCACATGGAATGAAACAAAAATTATCAATTGCGGCCGCGCTCATTCATCAGCCAAAGATATTAATTCTTGACGAACCGCTGACGGGCATTGATTTAATCAGCGGTAAAACGATACGGACGTTATTAAAGGAATACGTCAAACAGGGACATACGGTCCTGTTATCGACTCACTTGCTGGAGCTGGCGCATTCGCTGTGCGATACGATCGGTATTATACATGAAGGCGTTTTTGCGGCGGAGTATCAGTCATCCGAGCATTCATTAGAAGAGATTGAAAAATTGGCTGAGAGTATTTATACATGATGAACCGCATGTTGCCGGCAATCAGGACGTCCGCCATTCCGTTAACCGCATCATTGCTGTTTTTTTCAGGCGGTGTGATCGCTGCGTTTTTTTCCGATCACTTTGTTTCAACAGCATCTTACAACGGCTCGTCAGGCGCGGTTGAACTGCTGAAAAACAATGCAATCGCTTGTCTGTTTTTAGCCGCGGGGTTTTTTACCTTTGGGTTGACCTCAATCTTTTATTTATTCACCAACGGGTTTATTTTAAGCGGCTCTATTATAGAAAATCTGCATAGCGGAGTTCCTTTTTATCAGATTTTTTTACTGCTAATTCCTCATGGTATATTTGAAGTTCCTGCGTTATTATTAAGTGGCGCCATTGGTTTTAAGGGCGTTGAATTGGTCATCAGGCTGTGTTTTTCTAAGGAAAAAAAGATAATAGCTTCAATGTTCAGGCATATTGGAATATTGGTGCTCATAATTATTTGTCTGCTGATCGCCGCTGCCATTATTGAAGCTTACATCACACCAATTTTTAAGTAAAAGGGGCAGAAATCATATGAGAAGTAAATTATCATTAATCGGTGTGCCGATTGTTATGATTATCGGTTATATCATTTCTTTATCCTTTGAGTGGCTGTTTCCTGTTCTTACTTTTGGGGTGGCAGGACTATATCTCTTTATATTTGCTCCGGTGCAAAATAAATTCATTCGTTACATCTTTTTGTTTATTTTTGTGATTAATCTGTTGGCCAGTGCGGCTCTTTATTTCGGTATTTAATAAAAAAATGACATTCATATTGAATGTCATTTTTTTATTTTTTTTTGCGGCTCTGCTGCGTGTTAAAATCTGTCGCCGTTGAAAATAGAGTTTTTTACGATCACGTAGTCGACATTGCGGATGGCTTCGAGTGTATTGCCGCCGGCGTAAGAGATGGAAGATTGCAGATCCTGCTCCATTTCAACCAGCGTGTCCTGTAAAGACCCTTTATGTTCGACATGCATTTTTTTGCCTTCGACGTTTTTCTTTTCGCCTTTTTGAAATTCAGAAGCGGAGCCGAAATATTCTTTGTACAGCTTTCCATCGATTTCGATCGTTTGTCCCGGTGATTCTTCGTGGCCGGCGAATAATGATCCGATCATGACCATAGATGCGCCGAATCGGATGGATTTCGCGATATCGCCGTGCGTGCGGATGCCGCCGTCAGCAATGATCGGTTTGCTCGCCGCTTTTGCGCACCAGCGAAGCGCGGCTAATTGCCATCCGCCGGTTCCGAAGCCGGTTTTAATTTTGGTGATGCAGACTTTCCCGGGGCCGATTCCCACTTTTGTCGCGTCGGCGCCCGCGCGTTCCAGCTCCCTTACGGCTTCAGGCGTCCCGACATTCCCTGCGATGACAAAGCTTTCCGGGACATGTTCTTTAATAAATTGAATCATGCTGATCACGGCATTGGAATGGCCGTGCGCGATATCAATGGTAATATAATCCGGCACAAGCTCCTGTGCTTTCAGCTCCCGGATGAATTCATAATCATTTTCCTTCACGCCGACACTGATGGAAGAAATCAGTCCGCGCGCTTTCATATCTTGGACAAAAGCCAGGCGTTTTTCCGGCTCGAAGCGGTGCATGATATAAAAATACCCGTTTTCCGCGAGCCAGGCCGCGATGTTTTCATCTATTATCGTCTGCATGTTGGCCGGCACGACCGGAAGTTTAAACGTGTGTCCGCCCAATGTAACTGATGTATCACATTCAGATCGGCTGTCCACAATGCATTTTGCAGGAATCAGCTGAATATCTTCGTAATCAAATACATTTTCCATATATAACACCCCTAAAAGCGAATAATAGAATTAAATAAAATTAAAATGTTCGTCTTTTTATAATGTACTTTGTTTTGTCAGGAATGTCAAATGATTTCATGCTGCCTCATATGCGGTCAGCTTGTCATCCATTTGCAGTTTGGTTATCATAGTAGTATTGGGTGTTGTAAGACATTTGTTACGATAGATAGATTTGCAAAGAAGGGAGGGGCCGGTGTGGAACAAAAACAGCCCGGGCACAGCCCGAAAGCCCAGAAAATTCAGGACCGGATTATTTTAGGCACGATTTGGGTCGTGTCGGCGCTTGTCATTGCGCTCGTTGTCGGAACCGTCATGAATTATATTTGGATGTTTAAATAAAAAAGAGTCTGTGCCGGTATGACACAGACTCTTTTTTATATTATTTTTCAAACATGCTTGTAGAATGCATTGGCTGGACACGCGCTTTCGGGTCCATGTAGGCCTTCGCGTTGTTCACGGCTGTCGGAGCTTCGCCGAAACCGCTGGCGATCAGCTTGACTTTGCCTTCATATGTGCAGATATCTCCGGCGGCAAAGAAGCCTTCAATATTCGTTTCCATCGTGCTTTTGACGACGATGGAATTTTTCTCGATGTCAAGGCCCCAGTTTTTAATCGGGCCGAGAGAAGAAACAAAGCCGTAGTTTACGATCAGGTCATCAATTTCAATGATTTCTTTACGGTCGCCTTTCACTTCTTCGAGAACGAGCTGTTCGATCCGGTCTTCACCGACAAGTTCAGCGGGAACAAACGGTGTCAGCACGTTGACTTTAGAATTATGCAGGTTTTCGACACTGTGCTCATGCGCGCGGAATTTATCACGGCGGTGGATGATGCTGACTTCTTTCGCGATCGGCTCAAGCATGAGCGCCCAGTCAACCGCGGAATCGCCGCCGCCCAGAACGGCAACGCGTCTGCCTGCGAATTGATTGAGGTCGTCAATGAAGTAATGCAGGTTTTTGCCCTCATATTGTTCCGCTGATTCCAGCTCAAGCTTTCTCGGCTTAAATGCGCCGTTTCCCGCGGTGATAATAACCGTTTTTGAATAATGCGTTTCTGAATTCGTGACAAGCTTAAACACACCGTCCGCCTGTTTTTCAACAGATTCAACGGCCTGCTCTAAGCAGATGGTCTGATCGAACTTTGCCATTTGCTCTTTTAAGTTGTTCACAAGTTCTTGGGCGCGGATTTTCGGGAATCCGGCTACATCATAAATATATTTTTCAGGGTACAGCGCGCTGAGCTGGCCGCCAAGCTGAGGCAGGCTCTCGATGATTTTGACGCTCGCCTGTCTCATTCCCCCGTAAAAAGCGGTAAACAGGCCGACCGGGCCGCCGCCGATGACCGTAATATCATAAACCTTTGAATCCTCTTGCATACCAAATTGCCTCCTAATTGAAAATTGTTATTAATTATAACATACAATTTAAAAGGATGACGAGTGCCGAAAACCGCCCGGCCGCTTCATTCTTGAAAAAAATTGCGGCCGCCGCTAATATGGGGACAAATTCCAATCTGTTTTTTCCTGAATGTTTTCTGATTCTTCCGGATAGTATGGTGATATGCAGACATGTGCGGTTTTCTAAAAAATTTTATATTTCATTTCATAAAATCCCGCCAATAAGCTGAAGCTAATACAAATGTTGATTTGATTATGCGTCTAACAGCAAAAAAAAGAAGGTGGATGTGATGGCATTGAATAAACCCAAAATCGTGGTTTTAGGTGCAGGTTATGGTGGATTAATGACAGTAACAAGGCTTCCGAAGCATATCGGGGCAAATGACGCTGACATTACTTTGGTCAATAAACACAATTATCATTATGAAACGACATGGATGCATGAAGCGAGCGCAGGAACGCTGCATCATGACCGCTGCAGATATCAAATAAAAGATGTAATCAATGAATCACGGGTCAAATTTGTGCAGGATACCGTAAAAGCGATAGATGTGCAAAATAAAAAGGTGACGCTTTCACAAGGGGACATCCCTTATGATTATCTTGTCATCGGGCTTGGCGCCGTCCCTGAAACATTCGGGATTAAAGGCTTAAAAGAATTCGCTTTTCCGATCGCGAATATTAATACGTCGCGACAGCTGAAAGACCATATTGAGCTCCAATTTGCGACATACAATACGGAGGCCGAAAAACGCCCTGACCGCTTAACCATCGTTGTCGGCGGAGCGGGCTTTACGGGAATTGAATTTCTCGGTGAACTTGCGAACCGCAAGCCGGAGTTATGCAGATATTATGATATAGATGAAAGTCTCGTCCGGATCGTCTGTGTCGAGGCCGCCCCGACGGTTTTGCCGGGATTTGATCCGGAGCTTGTCGATTACGCCGTTCAATACCTTGAGAGCAAAGGCGTTGAATTTAAAATCGGCACCGCGGTACAAGAATGCCGCGCAGACGGTGTCACAGTCGGCAAGAAAGATGAAGAGCCGGAAGAAATCAAATCGCAGACCGTTGTCTGGGCGGCGGGCGTGCGCGGACATCCGATCGTGGAGGAAGCGGGTTTTGAAAATATGCGCGGCCGTGTCAAGGTCAACCCTGATCTTCGGGCGCCGGGTCATGATGACGTTTTTATACTCGGCGACAGCTCGCTCTTTATCAATGAAGAGACGGAACGGCCGTACCCGCCGACTGCTCAGATCGCGATGCAGCAAGGAGAAACGGTCGCCAAAAATCTGGGCGGTTTGATTAAAGGAGGCCAGCTTGAAGAGTTCAAGCCTGACATTAAAGGAACCGTCGCCTCCCTCGGTGAGCATAACGCCGTCGGAGTCGTATACGGCAGGAAGCTCAAAGGCATGCCGGCGTCCTTTATGAAAAAGGTCATTGACAACCGATCGCTCTTTATGATCGGCGGGCTGGGCCTGACGCTGAAAAAAGGGAAGTTTAAATTCTTCTGAAAACCCGCGGCCGCGGGTTTTCTCTTCTTTTAAAAAAGAGCGCTATCAAAAGAATGTAAAAGAAAAAAATGAATGTTTTCGCTTACATGAGTTATTTTGTTACATATTCTGACTTGGTGCTTGACAAGTAAATATGATATATTATCAGAAAATTAAGAAAAAGGGTGATCCGCATGAAAACGACAGCAAAAAGCACGGCGGCGTGTCCGTTCTGCTCAGGTAAAGGGTATTTTCAATTGCTTCTTGGCGGCTCCGAAACATGTCCCTCCTGCCAGGGAAGCGGCAAAGAGAGACGCTGATTTTTCCAGACGTTGACTTTTTTACCGCCCCCGAGGTACACTGAAAGTGCTGTAGGGGGTGGATGTTTGTGATTAGTTTGCCGGTTGTCCTGATCTCAATTGTACTATTTTTTGTACTGTTTTTCGGCATAGGCTTTCTGTTGAACATGCTGCTTAGAATGTCGTGGATTATGGCTGTTGTCTATCCGATTGTATGCCTTTTCATTATCAGCAATAAAAAGATGATCAGTTACGTGCAGGCGCCGGGGGAATCCTTTCAAAGCCTGTTTCAGCGCATCATGTCATTAGCGGTTGCGGATGTCGTGATTTTGGCGGGCGGACTGGCGGGAGCCATCATGTCAGGCATTGCCATAAAGGCGCTCAGAAAAAGAGGATATCAAATGTTTTAAGTCGCTTTCTTATTCGAGAAAGCTTTTTTTGTGCCGCGGCGCTTTTTGTATAGCACCTCACCGAGTTGGGAACAATGACTCGGAGGAGAGTGATTTCAGATTGACGATAATCAGACGAGTATTCATGATCGTGCTCTTTTTGGGCGCATGCCATGCGACATATTTTTCCATAACCGGTATTGAAGCAAAGGATCTGACAAATTGGATGACGGAACATCGCGGCGCCGTTTTGAAAAACATCGGCACTCCGTTTCAATCCTTACAGAATCAGCCGGAAAAGAAGGCATCAGGCAGGATAAAACCGCTGGAAGAAGCTTTTGACTGGGAACGCTATCCGTCACAAAAGGTGACGGCCACCGGTTATACCGCCGGAGCGGAATCTACCGGAAAATCTCCCGGGCATCCGCAGTACGGAATTACATATTCAGGCGTGAAGGTCAAACGCGATTTATATTCAACTGTTGCGGCCGATCCGTCTGTTTTCCCGATCGGGACGATTCTGTTTATACCGAATTACGGATACGGGGTTGTCGCCGATACCGGCTCAAAAATTAAAGGAAGCCGCCTTGACCTCTACTTTGACACCGTCAAGGACGTCTATAACAATTGGGGCAAAAAAACACTTGATGTCTACATGATTAAAAAAGGGAACGGCACAGTGACCGAGGACGAACTTGTAAAGCTGAACGAAACCAAGTCGATGCAAGTGTTCAGAAATCAATACAAAACGGTAAAAGAATAAAAACGCTTCAGCATCCGCTGAAGCGTTTTTTACATAAAGAAATAATCTAAAATCAATGTCAGCACAATACCGGTGACGCCGCCGAAGAACACTTCAATCGGCTGATGGCCGAGCAGTTCTTTCAGTTTCTTCTGTTTTTCCTTCTCTTCCGCTTTCTGAAAGTCCTTCGCTTCGCTGACAAACCGATTAAAGTCGATGACCAGTTTATTAATGACCGTCGCCTGTTCACCCGCATGCCGCCTGACACCTGTAGCGTCGAACATCGTAATGACGGCGAAAATCGCGGCGACTGCAAACAGGGGCGAGTCCAGTCCCTGTTCCAAAGCGACTCCGGTTGACAGCGCAGTGACGGCGGCGGAATGGGAGCTCGGCATGCCGCCGGTGCTCGTCACAAGAGACCAGTCAAGTTTTTTGGATACGATAAATTGAATAGGCACTTTTACAACTTGGGCAAAAATAATGGCGGCAAAACTCGCCAGTAAAGGAAAATTCATAAGTACATCCATATGCAACATCCTTTCTGTATCTGCTGATTCCGATCGTATCGAAAAACTGCAGAAAACGCCCTTAGTTTGGTAAAATAAAATCAATGAAAAATGTTTTTTCATTATACCACTTTACATAACAAATACCCACATAAGGAGTGTGTACTCATGTTTTATGCATCTGATCAACTGCGGCATCCCGAAACACTGGTCATCGGTCTTTTTCAAAAAAGCACGCTGAACGGATTTACGAAGGAATTGGATGATAAATTGGACGGTCATCTGACCCAGCTGTTAAAGGATGGTGATGTGTCCGCCAAACGCAATCGTGTATCAAAAGTATACCCTCCGGCTGCGACCGGTATGAAACGTATTTATTTTATCGGCCTGGGAAGAGAAGCGGATTATTCGTTTGAAGATACGAAAGAATGCTTTGCACGAGTATTTCAGCAGGTTCATCAAGATAAAAAACAGGAAGTATCCGTTTTGCTCGATACATTCGTCTCCGGGGAAGTGCCTGCCGCCGATGCCGCTCATGCGCTTTCAGAAAGCTGTCTGCTTGCGGTTTACGAAGTGCAGGATTATAAACATAAATCAAATGAGCCGGATCAGGAACTGATCTCAGTCTGCGCCGTGACCGAAGAAGACCTGAGGGAAGTGCAGGCCGGCCTGAACGTCGGAGCGGCATACGGCCAAGGGACGAATTCAGCCCGCACGCTTGTGAATATGCCGGGTAATATGCTGACGGCCACTGATTTGGCGTCATATGCCGCTGAGCTGGCGGCAAAATACGATTTCGAGTGTGAAATTTTAGAAAAAGATGAAATGGAAGAGCTCGGCATGGGCGGGCTGCTTGCCGTTAACAAGGGCTCATCCGAACCGCCGAAAATGATCGTTCTGAAGTATCAGGGCAAAGATCAGTGGGAAGACGTCATCGGCCTGGTCGGTAAAGGAATTACCTTTGATACGGGCGGATATTCAATTAAGCCGAAAACCGGCATCGTCGGCATGAAAAGCGATATGGGAGGGGCCGCCTCGGTATTAGGGGCAATGGAGATTATCGGCGAACTGCGGCCTGAACAAAACGTGCTCGCCGTCATACCGTCTACGGACAACATGATTTCGTCCGATGCGATGAAGCCGGATGATGTCATCGTTTCGCTCAGCGGAAAAACCATTGAGATCCTGAACACCGATGCGGAAGGGCGTCTCGTGCTTGCCGACGGCATCACATACGCCAAGCAGCACGGAGCCTCTGTCCTCGTAGACGTCGCAACGTTAACGGGCGGTGTCATTGTCGCCTTAGGAAACGAAATGACGGGCGCCATGACCAATCACGCCGCGTTTTATGAACAGGTGGCGGAATCGGCGAAAGAATCCGGCGAGCCGATCTGGCAGCTTCCGATTACAGAAAAGGATAAAAAACGGGTGAGAAACAGTCAGATGGCTGATTTGAACAATTCTCCGGGAAGAGAAGGCCACGCGATTATGGCGGGGGCATTCATTGGTGAATTCGCGGAAAACACGCCGTGGGTTCATCTCGATATTGCGGGAACCGCGACGGCGAATAAAGCGACATGCTTCGGCCCTGCCGGCGCAACAGGCGTCATGGCAAGGACGTTGGCTGTTTTGACTGAGCGCTATACGCCCGAAAGATAACAGCATCCCGCTGCCTTGATGCAGCGGGTTTTTTGATTTCCAAAATCTTTAGTTGACTAAAGCGCAGAATATATGTTAACTTTAATTATCTACTACATTAGCAAACTAAAGGATTTTTGGAGGGACTCATCAATGAATGCTGTTGTTGTCGCAGTATTGCTTATGCTCGTCTTAAGCCTGCTGCGTGTCAATATTATTATAGCTTTAATGATCGGCGCGCTTGCCGGCGGGCTGACCGGCGGCTTAGGCCTCGGAGAGACGGTGAAGGCTTTTACGGACGGTCTCGGCGGAAATGCCACCGTCGCGGTCAGCTACGCGCTGCTCGGAGCATTTGCCGCGGCGCTGACAAAGACGGGGCTTCCCGATGCAATGGTGGAAGCGTCTGTCAAACTAATCGGAAAAAAGGAAGATTCGCGGAAAAAAGCACTGTCAAAAGTATTAATCGTACTGATTATTTTAATCATATCCTGTTTCTCGCAAAACGTGGTGCCCGTTCACATTGCGTTTATTCCTGTATTGATTCCGCCGCTTTTAAAAATATTTAACGAACTTGAAATAGACCGCAGACTGATCGCGTGTGTGATGACATTCGGACTGACTGCGCCTTATATCGTTATGCCTGTCGGATTCGGACAGATTTTCCAGGGGATGCTGAGAGATAATATGGCGTCAGCCGGTTTAAAGGTGCCGCTAAGTGATATCCCGTATGCTTTAATCATCCCGACGGCCGGGATGGCGGTCGGTTTAATTTTAGCCGTCATCGTCTTCCGGAAACCGAAGAAATATGAGACGAAGGAGATTGCCGGACTATCGTCTTCTCCTTATACGAAAAAAAGCATTGCCATCGCCTTGATCTCCATTGCCGTGTCGCTTGCCGTTCAGCTCTATCTGTCACAAGTGCTCGGAGTGGAAGGTATGATTATGGGCGCGCTTGCCGGCTTGTTTACGCTGTTTATCAGCGGAGTCATGAAGCGCAATGAAGCGGATAAGCTGATCACGGACGGCATGATTCTGATGGCTTTTATCGGGTTTGTCATGCTTGTTGCGGCCGGTTTTTCAAATGTACTGAATAAAACGGGCGATGTGGCTTCCTTGGTCAAAGCATCAACAGGCCTTATCGGCCACAGCCAATCATTAGGCGCGCTCCTGATGCTGGTGGTCGGTTTATTAATCACGATGGGAATCGGATCATCATTTGCAACCGTACCCGTCATTACGACCATATTTGTCCCGCTGTGCGCTCAGCTCGGATTCAGCCCGATGGCGACGATTGCCGTAATCGGAGCGGCCGCCGCGGTCGGCGATGCGGGTTCTCCTGCAAGTGACAGTACGCTCGGACCGACGTCAGGCCTCAGCGCCGACGGACAGCACCACCACATTTGGGATACGTGCGTACCGACATTTCTTTTCTATAACATTCCGCTTGTGATATTCGGCTGGATTGCCGCGCTTGTCCTGTAAAAAAAGGCTCCCGGAAAGGGGAGCCTTTTTGTATGCTGAGAACATCTTACGCCGGATTTCTGCTGAACCCCGTCGCTTTATGAATAGACCTGTATACGGCAGGCGCGATTGATGCCAATAACAGTGCTAAAACGATATCTTTTATGAAAAACCATATCATGTAAAACCAGGCCATTCCGTAGCTGATCGGAGCATGAAGCCATAATTTCAGCGCAATATACGTATAGGTCGTGCCAATGATATAAATGACGGCGGTACCGATCAAAGAGGCCCATGCATAATGCAGGCGGCCGGGTTTTTTTGTTTTTTCCAGCAGCCATCCGGCTGCAAATGCCGCCGGGATATAAGCGAGAATAAATCCGCCGCTCTTTCCGATAAACGGCGCAAAGCCTGCTGAGAATTGAGCGAAAACAGGCGCCCCCGCGAGCCCGGCCAATGCGTATACCGTCATTGCAATGGCTGCCCGTCTGGCGCCGAGAAGCATCGCGGCTAACAGACAAAAGAAAGGCTGCAGCGATAACGGAATTCCCGCAACTTGCAAAAAAGGAGCCATTGATGTAATGTTGGCGCCGACGGCCATCAGTGCGGCAAACATGCCGATAAGCGCCATATCGCCCGCGCGAAGGTTGCGTTGTTTCATTTGTTTTTCCCCCTTACACTTGTACCAGATTAGCGTAATCGAAGGGTGATTGATTGTCAACAAAGATTTAATACAGGTTTACTAAATGGAGGGAGCCATATGTTTTTCGGGAAAACGAAACAAACAAAACAGTCGGAACGGATTCCGCCAAACCAAAATGTCACAACGAAGTTTCCCGTGCTTCACACCGGAAATGTTCCTTATTATGAAGATATGTCAAAATGGAATCTGCAAGTGTACGGGCTTGTTGACCGTCCTATGCTGTTAAGCTTTGAAGATATCAAAGCCTTTCCTGAAGCCGAAGTGAAAAATGATATTCATTGCGTCACGGGCTGGTCCCGTCTTGATAATATCTGGCAGGGAATACGCGCCAAAGACATCGCTGAGAAAGCGGGCGTGCACAAAGAAGCGGGATTCGTCATTCTGCACGCTGAAGAGGGCTGGACGGCCAACCTGCCGCTTTCTGATTTTACGCGGGAAACATCCCTGCTGGCATATGCGCATAACGGCGAGCCGTTAACGCCAGAGCACGGCTATCCGCTCAGAGGCGTTTTCCCCCATCTTTATTTTTGGAAAAGTGCAAAATGGCTGCGCGGCATTCAGTTCACAAAGGAAAACCACCCCGGCTTTTGGGAGAAAAACGGTTACCATATGAGGGGAGATCCATGGAAGAATGAGCGCTTTACATGGGATTAAGCCCCTATCACTATATAGTTCTTAGGTACCTTATTGAAATAGGGTGCTTTTTTTATATCAAAAATCCATTGACTTTGTTTGGCAAAAAACCTATTATTTGAGGTGTCTTTTGATATTGAAAATCATTATCAATAAGCATAGATAAAGCAATTGCCGCAAAGGGGATGAACACATAATGGACGGAAAACAAATAAAGCGGGGTTTCGCGCCGGCCGGCCGATACGCGGTTCCGGGCACAGAAGTAAGAGAAATGCGCTCAAAAGGAGGCCGTACGTATCGTATCTTTGTCTTTTTTCCTCAGGAAGAACCGCCTGCATCCGGCTTCCCCGTCATATACCTGCTCGATGCGAATTCCGTATTCGGCACAATGGCCGAAGCTTTGCGGGTGCAAAGCCGGCGGCCTGAAAAAACAGGCGTTGTTCCGGCGGTGATTGTCGGAATCGGCTATCCGACAGATCAGCCGTTTTCCGCCGAACGGCACAGTGATTTTACGATGCCGCTTTCTGAATCAGAACTGCCGGTGCATCCGCGTGGCGCGGCATGGCCCGAACAGGGAGGGGCGGAAGCGTTTCTGAGTTTTATAGAAGAAGAAGTAAAGCCCGCGATGGAGCGGGATTATCCGATCGACAGAGGCAGGCAGACGATTTTCGGCCATTCGCTGGGCGGTCTTTTTGTGCTGCAAGTGCTTTTGACGAGGCCGGACATGTTCCAGACCTATGTTGCCGGGAGTCCGTCAATTCACTGGAACAAGCGTTTTATTCAGGAAAAAGCGGAACGATTGTCAGCCCGGCTCTCTGCGGAAAATCTTCAAGTCAGCGTATTGCTGGCTGCGGGAGAAATTGAAAAAACACATAAAAGCAGAATCCCGCAGCACGCAGAGGCGCTGTACTCTTTATTATCCGGATTTGAAGATGATGGAGTCCGTGCTGAATACAGCGAGTTTGAAGGAGAGGGCCATATTTCTGTCCTGCCCGTTTTAATCAGCAGGGCCCTGCGTTTCTGCCTGAATCCGGGAGGACCGCATACCCCGTATTCTCCCGCATGAGAAAAAACAGGCCCTTCGAACTAAATGCGGCTGATTCTAATTTTCTAATTGACTGCGTGTTTTGATTTGGATATGATTGTCTTGAATCATAATTGATAATGATAATCATTATCAATATAGAAAGGGAATGATAATATGGACGCATTGGGAATGAAAGGGAAAACGGCCGTTGTCACCGGCGCCGCTCAAGGCATCGGAGAAGCAACAGCGCTTGCCCTTGCTGAACAAGGCGTAAATGTGGCAGCTATAGATACAAATGAAGACCTGCTTCTCGGGCTTACTGACAGACTTCGGAAAAAAGGCGTGCAGGCGCAGGGGTTTGCCGCAGATGTATCTGACAGTGCGGCTGTCAATGATATCATCGCCGCCGTTGAACGCGACATGGGGCCTATTGAAATATTGGCGAACGTTGCGGGCGTGCTGCGGCCGGGTCCGGTGCAATCCCTCAGTGATGAAGATTGGGATCAAACATTTTCAGTTAATACGACCGGCGTATTTCATGTGTCGCGGGCTGTAAGCCGGTACATGATTGAGCGTCAAAAAGGCGCCATCGTTACGGTCGGTTCGAATGCAGCCGGCGTTCCGCGTGCTTCCATGGCGGCTTATGCGGCGTCAAAAGCGGCTGCCGTTATGTTTACGAAATGCCTCGGACTGGAGCTTGCGGCCCATCATATCCGCTGCAACATCGTATCTCCGGGTTCAACGGAAACCGACATGCAGCGGGCGCTGTGGCAGGACGAGAACGGAGCCCGGGACGTCATCAGAGGTTCGCTTGATACATATAAAACGGGAATTCCGCTTCAAAAGCTGGCGAAGCCTTCTGATATTGCAAATGCCGTTTTGTTTCTGGCTTCTGAACAGGCAAACCATATTACGATGCATGATTTATGCGTTGATGGCGGCGCTACTTTAGGCGTTTGATGTAACGAGAAGGAGGGACAAACATGACAAATCAACATTTATTGGCGGAAGTGTCTGCAAAAGAGGTGCTGGATGCTTACAAGCCCGGGGCGTTCTTTTTAGCTTCCCCGAAAAGTACGATGCTTGCGGAAGGAATGTTTGCGGAAGTGCCTGATACAGACGCGGAAAATCAGCTGGATTCACTGCCTGAACGCGTGAGACAGACGCTTCTTGAGGCAAAGCAAGCCGGCATCAAACATCCGATTGCGGCCGGCGCCATTCCTTTTGACGGCAGAAAAGCTTCCCGGCTTTTTGTACCGAAGAATGTCCATACGGCAGGCCCGCTTTCGTTTGCGGAATCTTCCGCAGAAAAGCCGCAATCCAATACATATGACATCCGTCCCGTTCCGGACCCTGAGGGCTTCATGAGCGGTGTGGAACAAGGCGTATTCAACATTACGGACGGTCCGCTCAGCAAAATCGTGCTGTCAAGGACGCTTCATCTGACCGCTGAAAAGGATATCGACATTCCACAGGCCGTCAAGCATTTGGCGCAGCACAACCCGCGCGGCTATACATTCGCTGCGGATGTGACGGGAACGTCAGAAATAAGAAAAACGCTTTTCGGCGCAAGTCCTGAACTGCTGCTGTCCAAAAACGGAACATCGATTCTGTCCAATCCGCTGGCAGGTTCCAGACCTCGCAGCACCGATCCCGCCGAGGATCAGAGAAGAGCGGAAGAACTGCTGCAATCAGCAAAAGATCTGCATGAACATGCCGTAGTCGTGGCCGCCGTGGCCGCCGCCCTTAAACCGTTCTGCCGTGTGCTTGATGTGCCGGAAAAACCGTCACTCATTAAAACTGAGGCGATGTGGCACCTGTCCACCGAGGTAAAGGGAGAGCTGCGTGATCCGTCAACGACATCACTTGAGCTGGCCATCGCCCTGCATCCGACGCCCGCGGTATGCGGAACGCCGACGGATGCGGCGAGAGAAGCGATTCAGGATATTGAGCCGTTTGACCGCAATTTCTACACGGGAATGGCGGGCTGGTGTGATGCTGAGGGTGACGGAGAATGGATTATCGCACTCCGCTGCGCCGAAGCGGAAACAAGGTCTCTCCGGCTCTTTGCGGGTGCCGGGATTGTCGCCGGATCAAAGCCGCAGGATGAACTGGACGAGACCTCGGCCAAATTCCGCACCATGCTCCGGGCGATGGGGCTTTACCAAGATGAGTTGTAAAAAAGGAGGGAACGGATCGTGCTGACTGGATTTACGCCATGGCCGGAAGAATGGGCTGACAAATACCGGAAAGACGGCTGCTGGAAGGGTGAGACGTTCGGAGGAATGCTGAAAGAGCGTGCGGCTTTATACGGAAATCAAACTGCCGTGACGTGTAAAGATGTACATTGGACCTACAAAGAATTAGATGAAAGGGCAGATCGTTTAGCGGCGGGGCTGCATAAGCTTGGAATTCAAAAGGAAGACCGCGTTGTCGTTCAGCTGCCGAATATCGCTGAGTTTTTTGAAGTGATTTTCGCGCTGTTCCGGCTGGGAGCGCTGCCCGTTTTCGCGCTGCCTTCTCATAGAAGCAGTGAGATTACGTATTTCTGCGAGTTTGCAGAGGCGAAAGCATACATCATTCCTGATATGCATTCAGGTTTTGATTACAGGGCGCTTGCCAGACAGGTGAAAGGCAAACTTCCGGATTTGGCGCATGTCATTGTTGCCGGCGAAGCTGAAGAGTTTCAGGAACTGAGCAGCCTGCATAGAGAGCCTGTTCAGCTGGAAGAGGTAAGCCCGGCGGAAGTCGCCTTTTTACAGCTTTCAGGAGGCAGTACGGGGCTGTCCAAGCTGATTCCGCGAACACACGACGATTACATATACAGTTTGCGCATCAGTGCGGAAATATGCGGCTTGGATCAACACAGCGTTTATTTGGCCGCTCTGCCGACAGCGCATAATTATCCGCTCAGCTCGCCAGGTGTGCTGGGAACTTTATATGCCGGGGGCCGGGTCGTTCTGTCACCGACGCCGAGTCCGGATGACTGCTTCCCGTTAATTGAAAAAGAACGTGTCACGATTACAGCGCTCGTCCCGCCGCTTGCGATGGTGTGGATGGACGCATCCGGTTCGCGAAGTGATGATTTATCAAGCCTTCAAGTGCTGCAGGTGGGAGGCGCCAAATTCAGCGCTGAGGCGGCCCGCCGCGTGAAGAGCGCTTTCGGATGCACCCTTCAGCAGGTTTTCGGAATGGCGGAAGGATTGGTGAATTATACGAGACTGGATGATCCTGAAGAGATCATTGTCAATACGCAAGGCAGACCGATGTCACCTTTTGATGAGGTAAGGGTTTTAGACGATGACGGGCGGGATGTCGCCCCCGGTGAAGCGGGACATTTGTTTACACGCGGCCCTTACACGATTCGCGGATATTATAAAGCGCCTGAACATAATGAAAGATCATTCACAACCGACGGATTTTATCAGACCGGCGATATCGTCAAACTGACGGCGGACGGCTATATCATCGTCGAAGGACGTGCGAAAGATCAAATCAACCGGGGCGGTGAAAAAATAGCCGCTGAGGAGGTGGAAAATCACCTTCTTGCGCATCCTGCCGTTCATGATGCCGCCATGGTTTCAATGCCGGATGATTTTCTCGGGGAGCGTTCCTGTGTGTTCGTCATCCCGAAAGGAGAAGCGCCGAAACCGGGAGAGCTGAAAGCATTTTTGCGTGAGCGCGGACTGGCGGCATATAAAATCCCCGACCGGATTGAATTTATCGCTTCTTTCCCGAAAACCGGCGTCGGCAAGGTCAGTAAAAAGGATCTTCGCGAAACGATCGCCCAAAAAGTAAAGCCGGCTGAAATCAAACAATCTTAAAAAAGGAAGTGTTTACATTGGCTATACCGTCTATTCCCGCATATGCGCTGCCGACAGCGTCAGATATGCCTGAAAATAAAGTATCGTGGACGCTGAATCCGAAACGCGCGGTGCTTCTGATCCATGACATGCAGAATTATTTCGTCGATGCTTTTGCGAAAGGTGAAGCTCCGATCACGGAGGCGTCTCAGAATATCAAAAAAATAAAAGAGCAATGCAAAGCACTCGGCATTCCGGTGGTGTATACCGCGCAGCCGGGCAGCCAAGACCCGGCGGACCGTGCGCTGCTGACGGATTTTTGGGGGCCGGGGCTAAAAAGCGGGCCTTATGAAGAAAAGGTCATTCCGGAGCTTGCACCGGATGATCAGGACATTGTCCTCACAAAGTGGAGATACAGCGCGTTTAAACGGACGAATCTCCTTGAGATCATGCGTGAAAGCGGCAGAGACCAGCTCATGATTACGGGAATTTATGCACACATCGGCTGCCTCGTCACAGCATGTGAAGCATTTATGGATGATATCCAAAGCTTCTTTATCGGAGACGCCGTTGCTGATTTTTCTTCAGAAAAACATAAGATGGCCATCGAATATGCGTCTCAGCGCTGCGCTTATACAGCTTTGACAAACGAAGTGCTGGAGCTGCTGGGCGGCGCACCGGTTTCTGAAGGAGAAAAGAAGGCTTCCGCCGTATTGACAAAAGACCGGGTGCGAGAACAAATTGCGGCGATTCTTCAAGAATCACCGTCTGATATTCCGGATCATGAAGACCTGCTGGACAGAGGTCTTGACTCCGTCAGAATCATGAGCCTTGTCGAACAATGGCGCCGTGACGGAGCTGAAGTGACGTTTGTGGAACTGGCGGAGAACCCGACGCTGGAAGAGTGGTGGAGACTTCTTTCTTCCCGATCTCAAAAAGTCTTGCCGAACGCAGATTATTTATAAAGGGAGAGAATAGAATGCATGATACACAACAGCTGCCTCTGACAGGCGCACAAGCCGGTATCTGGTTTGCGCAGCAGCTTGATCCTGATAATCCGATTTACAATACAGGCGAGTACGTTGAGATAAACGGCGCGATCGATGTGAACATATTTAAAACCGCTCTCGAACGCGTGCTGACGGAAGCCGCGTCATTACACGCCCGCTTCGAGGAGGGGGCAGACGGGCCGAAGCAGATCATCAATCCTCCATTTGAAGCTGCGATCGATGTCATAGATGTGAGTTCAGAAGTTGATCCGAAGCAGGCCGCACTCAGACTCATGCAGACAGATTTGGCTGAGCCCGTTGATATGGCGGCCGGGCCTTTGTTCAGCGACATTTTATTTCAGGCGGGACCGGAACGCTTTTTCTGGTATCAGCGCATTCACCACATTGCGATAGACGGCTACGGTTTTTCACTGCTGGCACGGCGTACGGCGCAAATGTACACCGCAATACGGGAAGGACGTCCGGATAACGGGCGCTCCTTCGGTTCTTTGGAGGATCTGGTAAAAGAAGAGCAAGAATACCGCGCGTCTGATCAATTCCTGAAAGATCGGGAATTTTGGATGGAGAAATTTGCGGATGAACCTGATGTCGTCAGTTTGGCAGAAAGAGCGCCGCGAACGTCAACACGTTTTCGGAGAAGCACGGCTTATCTTTCTGAAACGGCTTTACAGCATGTAAAAGCGATTCCGAACTGGCATGAAGCCGTCACGGCCGCAGCGGCGGTATATGTCCATCGGATGACAAACGCAGGGGATATCGTGCTCGGTTTACCGATGATGGGGCGGATCGGCTCAATTTCACTGAATATTCCGAGTATGGTCATGAATCTTCTTCCTTTACGGCTTTCACTCCGCCCGGATATGAATTTTCATGAGGCCGTCAGCCAAGTGGCAAAAGAAATCCGAAACATCCGGCGCCATCAGAAATACCGCCATGAAGACATGCGCCGCGACCTTAAATTGCTCGGAGAAAATCGCAGGCTGTTCGGCCCGCAAGTCAATGTGATGCCGTTTGACTACGCGCTTGATTTCGCCGGAGCGCGGGGGACCGTTCATAACTTATCAGCAGGGCCCGTTGATGATTTGTCAATTAACGTTTACGACAGAGCGGACGGAAGCGGAATGCGTGTGGACTTTGATGCGAATCCGGAAGTGTACAGCGCCGAAGATATTGAAAATCATCAAAAACGATTCCTGCTTCTGTTGGAATCCGCTGTGAAAGACCAGACACAAAAAATCGGCACACTCAACCTTCTGCTTGAAACTGAACGTCTCCGCGTACTGGAAAGCTGGAATGACACGCGCAAGGCCGAGAAGCAGAAAAGTCTGCCGGAGCTGTTTTACGAACAGGCCGTAAAAACACCGGACCGGCCGGCAATCATCACCGAAAACGAAGAGCTCAGCTATGCCGAATTGAACAAGCGCGCGAACCAGCTTGCCGGCATGCTAAAGGAAAAGGGGCTCGGACCGGAACAATTTGCCGCTTTGCTGCTTCCGCGGTCACAGGAGTTGGCCGTGAGCATGCTGGCCGTTTTGAAAACGGGAGCCGCATACCTGCCGCTTGATCCTGATTTTCCTTCTGAGCGGATCACATACATGCTCAAAGATGCACAGCCTGCATGCCTGATTACAACGATGGAATTATCCGGCCGCATGCCGGAAGACAGTGATGCAAAAAGGATCATTCTCGATGACCCGGATACGGTAAAAACCGTTGCCGCTCAAAATGCTGACTTTCCCGCTCAGGCGGAATGTTCGCCTTTGCACCCCGCTTATATCATTTATACATCGGGCTCAACGGGCAAACCGAAAGGCGTAGTCGTGACATTAAAAAGCGTAAGCAATTTCCTCTTATCCATGCGGGAAATGTTCCCGCTTGGCGCACAAGACCGCCTGCTTGCCGTTACGACTGCGGCGTTTGATATTTCCGGGCTTGAGCTCTTCCTTCCGCTCATAAGCGGGGCGGGGTGCGTCATCGCACGTAAAGAGACGATTCAGGAACCGCGGGCGCTTGCGCACATGATTCACTCATACGGTATTTCAATCATGCAGGCAACGCCGACATTGTGGCATTCATTAGTCACCAATGAACCGGATTCTCTCCGGGCGCTGCAGGTGCTTGTCGGAGGTGAGGCGCTTCCGAATGCGCTTATGCATGCTCTGCTTGAATCAGGCTGTACGGTGACGAATCTGTACGGGCCGACTGAAACAACAATCTGGTCGGCCGCACAGCCGCTTGCAAAAGGCCATACAGGGGCGCCTCCGATCGGAAAGCCGATTTGGAACACGCGGGTATATGTGCTGGACGCCGCATTGCAGCCCGTCCCGCCGGGAATCGCGGGCGAGCTTTATATAGCGGGGGAGGGGCTTGCCAGAGGTTATTATAACCGTCCTGATTTAACAGCGGAAAGATTCATTGCCGATCCGTACGGGCCCGCGGGCGCGAGGATGTATCGGACGGGAGATCTCGTGCGCTGGCGTGAGGACGGCTCGCTTGATTATATCAGCAGAGTCGATCACCAAATTAAAATCCGCGGGTTCCGGATAGAATTAGGAGAAATTGAGTCAGTGCTGTCGAAATATCCGGGTATTTCGCAGGCCGCCGTCATTGTCCGTGAAGACCAGCCCGGAGATAAGCGGCTGGCGGCTTATGCTGTCGCGGATCAGCCCCTTGATATCGGCGGACTTCGTGAATATATGGGCGAAAGCCTGCCGGATTATATGGTGCCGGGCGCGTTTGTACAGCTGGAAGAATTGCCGCTGACACCGAATAAGAAGCTCGATCGCAGCGCTCTGCCTGCACCTGATTTTTCCGCTGTCCTGTCTGACAGAGGGCCGCGGACGCCGCAGGAAGAAATATTATGCGATCTGTTTGCCGAGGTTCTCGGTCTCGCGCGGGTCGGAATTGATGACGGGTTCTTTGAATTGGGCGGACATTCGCTCTTAGCCGGACGCCTGATGAGCCGGGTCCGGGAGACGATGGGCGCAGAGCTTGGCATCGGCCGTCTGTTTGATACGCCGACCGTTGCCGGGCTCGCCGCACAGCTTGATACTGCAAAGAGTGCGCGGCCTAAGCTCAAGCCGTTTGACCGGCCGGAGCATATCCCGCTGTCATTTGCGCAGCTGCGTCTATGGTTTCTCTACTGTCTTGAAGGGCCAAGCCCGACTTACAACATTCCGGTGATTGTCCGCATGTCAGGCAAGCTTGACCAATCAGCGCTGAAACACGCCTTTTACGATGTTGTCAGCCGTCATGAAAGCCTGCGCACCGTTTTTCCGGAAAATAAGGGATCATCTCATCAGCTCATTTTATCTGCTGAAGAAGCCCGCCCTGTGTTTACAGTGACACGTGCAGACAAAAACGAGCTCCAAGACATGCTTGCCGCTGCGGCACGATATCGGTTTGATCTCGCTAAAGAGCCGGCCGTCCGAGCCGAGCTGTTTGATCTTGGTGACGGCGAGTATACGCTGATGATTCTCCTGCATCACATTGCAGGTGACGGCTGGTCCTTGAATCCGCTCATGCGTGACTTATCCATAGCCTATATCGCCCGGCAAACAGGTGAAAAAGCAGAATGGGCGCCGCTGGCGGTTCAATATGCGGATTATGCGCTTTGGCAGCAGCAGCTTTTAGGCAGCGCTTCTGATTCTGAGAGCTTAATTGCGCGCCAGCTGGATTTCTGGAAGAAAACGCTTGAAAATGTACCGGATCAGCTGGAGCTGCCGTCTGATTTTCCGCGTCCCGCTGAATCAAGCTACAGGGGCGGCGTCATTCCGATCAACATCGGCCAAGAGCTTCATGCCCGTCTTCTCTCACTTGCCAGAAATCAGCGCGTAAGCCTGTTTATGGTGCTTCAATCAGGGCTTTCCGCGTTACTGACCCGGCTCGGTGCAGGGACCGATATTCCGATCGGCAGTCCGATAGCCGGCCGCAGTGATGACGCATTGGGAGACCTTGTGGGTATGTTCATTAATACACTCGTACTGAGAACCGATACCTCTGGCGATCCGAGCTTTTGTGAGCTTCTTGAAAGGGTCAGGGAAATGAATCTCGCAGCATATGAACATCAGGACGTGCCGTTTGAACGTCTCGTGGAAGAATTGAATCCGGTTCGTTCCCGGTCAAGACATCCGCTGTTCCAAGTGATGCTCGCATTCCAAAATACGCCTGACCCTGTACTCAGTCTTCCTGATATGGAAACAAGCCTGCAAATCAGCAGTGTCGGATCGTCCAAATTTGATTTGACGCTGGAATTGGCTGAACAGCGCCATGACGACGGCACGCCTGCCGGTATTGAAGGCCTGCTGGAGTTCAGTACGGACTTATTTAGAAAAGAAACGGCTGAAGCACTTGCCGGACGCCTGCTTCTTCTGCTCGAAGATGCCGCATCACATCCGGAAAAACCGATTGGAAGCTTAACCATTCTTTCTGATGAAGAGCGCCGGAAGCTTTTGCCGGTTAAACGGGCAAAACAGCATATTCAGCCTCGGCAGACACTGCCTGAACTGTTTGAAATACAGGCCGCCGCAAAATCGGATGAAACGGCGGCAGTTTTTGAAGAGAGCGGACTCACTTATAAAGAGCTGAATGAAAGAGCCAATCAGCTCGCGCACATGATGATTGCCCGCGGCGTCGGCCCGGAGCAGTTTGTCGCACTGGCGCTGCCGCGTTCTTTAGATATGATTGTCGGGCTGTTAGCCGTCCTGAAGACGGGGGCAGCGTATCTGCCGCTTGATCCTGATTATCCCGCGGACCGCATTGCTTTTATGTTACATGATGCCAAGCCCGTATTTATGCTTACCAACCGTGAAGGCGCAAGTAAGCTCTCTATCGAAAGCGGCATGCAGGCCTTCATCTTGGATGACCCGCAGAATAAAGAAACACTTGAGCGATATGCCGTCACGAACCCTGCGGACGCTGACCGGATTCGGCCGCTGTCACCGCTTCACCCGGCCTACGTCATTTACACGTCGGGATCAACAGGTGTGCCGAAAGGTGTCATCATTCCGCACAGCAATGTTATCCGGCTGTTTGAGTCGACGCGGCATTGGTATCACTTTCATTCTGATGATGTATGGACGATGTTTCACTCCTACGCTTTCGATTTCTCTGTCTGGGAAATGTGGGGGCCGCTGCTTCACGGCGGACGTCTCGTCGTCGTGCCGCATGACATCAGCAGATCGCCGGAAGCGTTTTTACATCTCCTCGTGAAAGAGCGGGTAACCGTGCTTAACCAAACGCCGTCAGCGTTTTACCAGCTGATGCATGCGGAAAAAGAACATAAAGAGCTGGGGCGTCAGCTCGCACTCAGATATATCATCTTCGGAGGCGAGGCGCTTGAGCTGAGCCGGCTTGAGGATTGGTACAGCCGCCACGCGGACAATCAGCCGGTGCTCGTGAATATGTACGGCATTACGGAAACGACGGTGCACGTCAGTTACCTTGAATTAGACAAAAACATTGCCGAGCTGAGAGCAAACAGCCTCATCGGCTGCGGCATTCCTGATCTGAACGTATATGTGCTTGATGATCGGCTGGAGCCTGTGCCCCCGGGCATCACGGGCGAAATGTATGTGGCCGGAGGAGGCGTGGCACGCGGTTACTTAGGGCGGCAAAGCCTGACCGCCGAACGCTTTGTGGCTGATCCGTACGGCCCGCCGGGAACGAGAATGTACCGGACGGGGGATTTAGCCCGTGTGCGGACGGACGGTTCTCTTGATTATATGGGCAGGGCGGACCACCAGATTAAAATCCGCGGCTTCCGGATTGAATTGGGAGAAATCGAAGCGGTTCTCGTCAAACATCCGGATGTTGAGGATGCCGCCGTAGTCGTCCGTGAAGACCGGCCGGGAGATAAACGGCTGGCCGCCTACCTTGTCCGATCTGCCGGCAGCACCTTGGACACGGGAAACATGCGCCGGTTTGCCGAAGAAAGCCTGCCGGATTACATGGTTCCGTCAGCTTTTGTCCAAATGAATGAACTGCCGCTGACACCGAATGGAAAGCTTGACCGAAAAGCGCTCCCTGCGCCTGACTTCCAAACGGAGGTCACCGGCCGGGGGCCGAGAACGCCGCAGGAAGAAATGCTGTGTGAGCTGTTCGCAGAGGTGCTTCACCTGCCGCGTGTCGGTATTGATGACAGATTCTTTGATTTAGGCGGCCATTCTTTGCTTGCGGTTCATTTAATGAGCCGTATTCGGGAAGCGATGGGAGCCGAGCTGAGTATCGGAACATTATTTGAAGCTCCTACGGTGGCAAGTCTTGCTGAAAGACTTGAGTCAGGAACGGGCGCAAGCGCGCTTGATGTTCTTCTTCCGCTCAGAACGGCAGGAGAAGAAACACCGTTGTTCTGTGTCCATCCGGCCGGCGGTCTCAGCTGGTGTTATGCCGGGCTGATGTCTTCTTTAGAGGCTGATTATCCGATATACGGCTTACAGGCGAGAGGCATCGGAAAAAAAGAATCGCTTCCGCAAAGCCTAGATGACATGGCGGCGGATTATATTGAAAAAATCCGTACCGTGCAGCCGAAAGGGCCGTACCGTCTGCTCGGCTGGTCTCTCGGAGGGAATGTCATTCAGGCCATGGCGACACAATTACAGAGCCGGGGTGAAGAGGTTTCGCTTTTGGTGATGCTTGACGCGTATCCGAATCATTTTCTGCCGATAAAAAATGCGCCTGATGACGAGGAAGCCGTCATCGCGCTGCTCGCCCTGGGAGGGTACGACCCGGACAGCCTCGGGGATCAGCCGCTTGATTTTGACACCGCGCTGACCATTCTCCGCCGTGAGGGAAGCGCATTAGCCAGCCTGGACGAGTCAGTGATGATGAATCTGAAAGATACGTACATTAATTCTGTCGGGCTGTTAGGAACATACAAGCCGAAACCGTTCCACGGAGATGTGCTGTTCTTCAGATCAACGATTATTCCGGAGTGGTTTGACCCAATTGAGCCGGATACTTGGAAACCGTATATTACCGGGAAAATCGAGCGGTATGACTTAGACTGCCGCCATAAAGATATGTGCCAGCCGGGCCCGCTTGCCGACATCGGCGCGATTCTGGCAGAGAAATTAAACGGACGGCGTACAGTCCGGTAAAGAAAGGAAAGAGATGATATGACAAATCCATTTGAACGGGAAGACGGCTCATACCATGTGCTCGTCAATGCTGAAGGCCAGTACTCACTGTGGCCGGCCTATCTGGATGTGCCGGACGGCTGGGAAACCCGCCTCACGAATGAAACCCGCCCCGTTTGTCTCGAATATATTGAAACAAACTGGCGTGATATGAGGCCGGAAAGCCTGAAACAGGCCGAAGCCGCTAAAATGTAATAAGAAAAGCCTGCCGTTATTTCGGCAGGCTTTTTATGCGGACATCAGCCGTTAAGCTGTGTATGATCACAAAATGTATAAGGGTGGCCTTCTTCATTCGTGCACCATGACTGAGACAGAAAAGCCAAAAAGACCGCGGCCCACTGGTCTGCAAACTGGATTAAAATACCGCCGTCGTGCCACGTTCCGTTATCCTTCTTCCAGCGTGTATCAATTGGGTTTCCCTGATTCATATGAATATTATGCATGCCGTTTGTCGGCTTGAACCCGAAAATCTTATCAGCGCCCGGCTCCGGCCCGAATTTAGAGCCGTAAATATAGACGGTGGCTTTTTCTGATTTGGCTTTTTGCATGTACGTCTCAATAAAGTCATTTAAGTCATTATCCGGACCGGTGACTTCATGCGGGAGGGGCACCATGTTCCGGGGATCAAACAATCCGCCGCGGACATAATCCAGCGCCAGCTCACGGCTGGTTTCATCAATTGGGGTATATCCATACGGAATGTTGGGCAGCAGGGTGATCGTGCTTGCGTCAAAATGATCGCGTGCCGCATACAGAACCTCTGATTCTTTTGAACTTGACATGACATTGATCGCACAGCGATAGCGCGTATCAGGCTCGCCTAGCACCTCGACTTGAAAATGCGGAGAATCATCATCTGTTTCCCTTTTCATATCTGACACAGTGCCTTTTAATACACCATAGTGCTGAACAGCCATATGAATCCTCCTTTTTCTTCCGGGATATGAATTGATATTCGAGACAGGGGGCCGTTTTTCCTTTTATGAGAAAGAAAAAAGGACAGCCCGCTGATCAGGCTGTCCTCTTCATATCTATTAAGCTTTTGCAGCCGAACCTTGCATTGCTTTTTCAGCAGGCACGTAGTCATAGCCTAAGTCTTTGGCTACCGCTTCATACGTGACATGTCCGTTAGCCGTATTTAAGCCCGCTTTAAGCGCAGGGCTGTCTGCAATGGCCTGTGCCGCGCCTTTATTGGCGATTTGAAGCGCGTAAGGAACGGTTACATTCGTTAATGCGAGCGTAGACGTACGCGGTACGGCGCCCGGCATATTGGCGACAGCGTAGTGAACGACGCCGTGTTTTTCGTAAGTCGGATTATCGTGGGTTGTAATATGATCAACGGTTTCCACAATGCCGCCCTGATCGATGGCAACATCAACAATGACGGAACCCGGTTTCATTTGTTTAACCATTTCTTCCGTAACGAGAGTCGGCGCTTTGGCTCCCGGGATGAGCACGGCGCAGATCAGAAGATCCGCTTCCGCGACGGAATCTGCAATATTTACAGGGTTTGACATCAATGTTTTAATCTGATGCCCGAAAATATCATCAAGCTGACGCAGGCGGTCTGCGTTCAAATCGATCATTGTCACATCGGCACCGAGTCCGACAGCCATTTTCGCGGCATTTGTTCCGACGCCGCCCCCTCCGATGATCGTGACTTTTCCGCGGGATACACCCGGTACGCCGGCTAATAAAATTCCTTTTCCGCCCTTTGGTTTTTCAAGAAACTGAGCCCCGATCTGCGCGGCCATTCTGCCGGCCACTTCGGACATCGGCGTAAGCAGCGGAAGGGAACGTCCGTCCGTTACCGTTTCGTACGCGATAGCTGTCACGCCTTTTTCTGTAAGCGCTTTAGCTAATTCCGGCTCTGCAGCTAAATGAAGGTAAGTGAATAAGACCAGACCTTGACGGAAATACGCATACTCTTCAGCCAGCGGTTCTTTTACCTTCATGACCATTTCCGCATCCCATACTTGCTTTCTGTCCTCCAGAATTTCCGCCCCTGCTGATACATAATCTTCATTTGTAAAGCCGCTTCCGAGTCCCGCTCCGGATTCCACAAGAACCCGATGGCCGTTTCCGATAAGCTGTGAAACGCCTCCAGGTGTTAAAGCCACTCGATTTTCATTGTTTTTGATTTCCTTTGGAACCCCGATAATCATGTCTGTTTCCCCCAATGTTTGTGTGATGCTTCAAGTGTAGCGCGATTTTTGCGAAAATTCTTTGTTTGAAACAGAAAATAAAAAAACACGGATTTGTGAAATTTCACGAACCCATGCTGCGAAGTTTGATATCAAGGTAAATCGTAAACTTTTCATTCACATTTTTTAAGTCGATTTCTGCGATCTGGCTGATTCTTTTCAGCCTGTAATTCAATGTATTGACATGGATGTTAAGCGCTTTAGCCGCGGTGTTGACGTTGCTGTCGGCATCAATAAAATGTTCGAGCGTTTTTACCATATCGGCTTGGTGCTCCCTGTCATACTGCTCAAGCTTTGAGAGGGAATAGTTCATATAGCCGCTGTGCTTGCGTTTTTCATCCAATACATCCAGGTACTGATAAATGCCGAGTTCCGAAAAGCTGAAAAGGTGTTTGGTTTCTCTCACAAACCGCTCTTTCGCTTTTAATACGGAAAGCGCTTCCTGATAGGAGCGGTAAACATAAGAAATCGATTCGTAAATACCGCCTACCGCAATCGACGCATCCTCAATTTTATATCGTTCCTTCAGCTGTTTTTGAATATGAAGGGCGAAGTGCTTTACATCTTTAAAAGGCTGATCGGTTTTCGGCGCGGCTAATAAAATTAATTCATTTGAATCGACAGTCGCCAGCATGACATGAATCTGCTGTGTCGTTTCCTGCAAATATTGCAGCTGCTGTTCCGTCTTTTCAGTCAGCTCATCATGTAAACGGATGATCATGACGCTGAACACGGACGGCAGCGCCATCCCGAGCTTATGAAACCCTTCGGCCATTTCGGCTTCCTGATAAATATGGCCGGTCAGCATTTTCCAAAAAAACTCCTGGCCCCGCTCTTCGATTTTCGTTTTGCGGATCTGCAGGTGCAAAAGCTTGTTCCGCACCGCTTTGGCTGCCAGCTGAAGTGTCTTCAGATCCTCATCATTAAGCTTTTTTTTGATTTCAAGCGCCCAAATAAATCCGAGAACCTGACTGTTTTTCCAGATGGAAATCGCCACGCGGTTGCTCAGGCCCACCTCGTCAATTTCTTTCACTTTGATCGGCTGGTCCGTTTTTAAAAGGGCCGGAATGGTTCCGTCTTTCCAGAGTTTGTTGATGACTTTTTCCGGCACCCTCCGCCCGATAATCGTCGACGTCCGGGCCGGATCTGTACAATCGCTGTGCGTGCTGTATGCAAGCAGTTTATGATTAACGTCTTCTATTGTAATGGGGCATTGAAGAACTTCACTGATATGATCGGCAACATCTTCAAGCCTGTCGAAACTGTACTTAAATGGATCCTTTGGATTGGTCATCTGTATCCCTACTTTTTCATAGCTTCATATCTTGATCTTACCATCTTGCTTTTCAGACTGAAAGGCATCTTTGCAGGGAAATAGACTAGGACAATAAGATCATTCGATGAAAACGAAAATAATAAGAAAATCATACTACTACATTTACAAAATGTGTAAATGTGACGAAAAATCCAATATATCATAAGACTCATTTTGTAAAATTAAAACAGATTTGTTTGACTGTGCCGAATGGTTGTTTTTATAATAATGACGTTCAAAAAATAAGTGAATTAGCCCATATTTAGGCTGATGACACAGGAGGGTATAAGGAATATGTCTGGATTAATTCGTGTCACACCCGAAGAGCTAAGAGCGATGGCTAAGCAATATGGCGTTGAAAGTCAGGAAGTCATGAATCAGGTTGACCGCCTGAACCGCATGATTTCTGATTTGAAAAGCATGTGGGAAGGTGCTTCAAGTGAAGCATTTGCAGATCAATATGAGCAGCTGAAACCTTCATTTATTAAAATGTCTGAATTGCTTCAAGATGTGAATCATCAGCTCGATCAAACGGCAAATACGCTTGAGTCTACTGACCAAGATATCGCTAACCAAATTCGCGGATAATAAGATGAATGAAGAAACGGAGCGCCTGATTCAATCAAGAAGACGGCGCTCTTTCTATGTAAGGGTGATATGAATATGTATATCGATATTACAATAGATTTAACACATTATAACGGCAGCGTCTTCGATCTCAGATTGTCAGATTACCATTCTGTGAAAAAAGTCATTGATATTGCCCGGCAGGCTCAGCATGTATCCGTTCCGCCGCGTGAAGGCTATTGGATCAGAGTGGTCAATAAAGAAGCGGTTTTTTCCGGAGAACAAAAGCTATCTGACTGCGGCATTACGAACGGAGACCGCCTTGAAATTTTATGAAAGGACATGGTGGAATGACAGGTCATAACAGATCTTATTTAGAAACAGAATTAGATGCCGTCCGGGAAGAAACCGAATCAGGCTTCACGTTCACCTTCCAGCGGGAAAAAATCAAGCTTCTCGACGGGCTGGAAGCAAACGTGATTAAAGATGCCGATCCTTTTTTTCAAAAAGAGGTCTCAGTTTCAGAAGACGAAGTAACCATCACAATCAAACCTCCTTCTTCTTATCAGGCTTTCCGCTATATAAAAGGAAAAGATAAAAAAAGCAGGTGGCAATTTGCCTACCGTCTCGTCCAAGCCGTGAAACAGCATAAGCTGAAACGTCTCAATCTGATTGCCGCCCCTGAAAATATCGTGTTTGATAAAGCGCTGACGCCTTACTTTCTTCATTACGGCGTAAAGGAGAGCCTTCCGCCTTATGAGGAAGATAGAGAAAGGGTGTTAAAAGAGCTCAAAGCCTGTGCGGCGCTTGCAGCTGACGGGGCGTACACCTTCGATGAATATTTGAAGTACAAGGAGACGCTTCACTTCTCTCCTGAGGTGAAAAGCGTGCTAGAGGCGGAGACGATTGAAGAACTGGAAGAAACCATTCAAACCGCAATTGATTCCCTCGAAGAAAGGGACAAGACATACATAAAACTGCCGAAAAAGAAATGGAAAATCCAAAGATACGCCGGTCTGGCGCTTGCCGTCCTCCTTGTGCCGGCACTTCTTTACTCCTTATACGTTCTGTTTTTCGCCCAGCCGAAGCAAGAGGCAATTACGGAAAGCAACCGCTATTTTTTAAATCAGCAGTACAGCAAAGTCATTGACACACTCGCCAAATACGATGCGGAAAGCCTCCCGGAATCTGTGCAGTACGAGCTTGCTTCCTCTTATGTGGCAGTTGAAAATCTGAGGGAAGAGCAGCGGAAAAACATCGGGAATCTGGTCACGCTGCAATCAGACCCGAAGCATTTCCTTTATTGGATTGATATCGGCAGAGGGGAAAATGAAGAAGCCATCAAAATCGGCCGCAATCTTGAGTACAACCCGTACATCTGGCTCGGACTTACAAAATATAAACAGCAATTATTAGCGGATGACAGTATGAAAGACGACGAAAAGCAGAAAGAACTGGACGCCGTGGAAAGCGAGCTTGCGAAGGCGAAAAAAGAGGCGGAGGAGCAGCATAAAGAAGCGGAGGAAAACGGTGACACCGCCGAAGCTTCCGCCGGACAGGATGAAAGCAAACAAGACAAAGCGAAAGATAACAAAGAGAACGACAAGAAAGATGAGAAAAAAGATGAAAAAAAATAACAGCACACATCAAATGGCCGCAGGTAACGATCAGGCTGTCAGGAGGTTCGCCATATGAGTCTGTTATGGGTCTTTTACCGAGAGCACGTACAAAAGATTCAGCTGTCTGAACTCCCGCCGTCTCAGCCGATTACGATCGGTCCGGATATGAAAGATACAATCACGGTCGGCACACTTCCGTTACGGCAAAACGCCGCAACCCTTTATCGAAAAGAAACAGATCGTTATGATGTTTTCCTGGGAAATAACTGTGCCGGCGAATTGACAATAGGAAATGAAATGCCCTGTCGGATTGAAGAAGAGACGATGCGGCTTCTGCTCACCCCTGACAAAGAAGAATCCTCCGTTTATTTTATCGGCGGGAAGGATGAGATCGTTTTCTCATCAGAAACAGAGGAAGCGGATATATACAAAGAGCCGTCCTCCGCTCAAACAGGGGCTTTTTATCTGCGAAAGTCGGGAGGATGCTGGTCTGTCGTCCCTGATGGCCAGGACGTTTATGTGAACGGAAAACTTGCAGAAGCTCCCGAAAGGCTCCGCACGGGAGATGAGCTGCTGTGGAATTTTCTGCGTGTGAGGCTGACGGAGGACGACCTTTTAGAAGTCGTTCATCACGAAAAGCTTCAAACCGGTTTAACCAAAACGGTAAAACCAAGCACCGAAATGAAAAAGAAATACCCGCAATATCGAAGAACGCCGCGTATGGTCTACGATCTTCCCGAAGACCGCGTTTCATTCAGCTTTCCCTCGCAGGAAAGCGAACAGAATAACCGGGGGCTGTGGCTCGTCATTCTGCCTCCTTTGGTCATGCTGATTGTAATGGGGGTTGTCGCCATTATACAGCCGAGGGGCATATTCATCCTTGTCTCTTTGGCGATGTTTATGATGACTCTCATTACCTCCACCGTGCAGTATTTCCGTGAAAAAAACCAGCGGAAAAAACGGGAGGAAAAACGGGAGCGTGTGTACAAGCAGTATTTAGAAAGCAAGCGGAAAGAGCTTCAGACGCTGTCGGAAAAACAGCTGCAAGTGCTGACGCATCATTTTCCCCCGTTTGAAAAAATGAAATATTTAACTTCTGAAATCAGCGGCCGCATTTGGGAGAAATCGCTGGATAGCAGGGATTTTCTGATGCTTCGGCTCGGAACGGGCACGGTCCCGGCAAGCTACGAGATTTCAATGAGCGGCGGAGACCTGGCGAACCGTGATGTGGATGACTTGATGGAGCAGTCGCAGCACATGCAGCGTGTGTATAAAGATATCCGCCATGCGCCCGTGACCGTTGATTTACAAGAAGGGCCGATGGGGCTTGTCGGGAAACCCCAGATCGTCAAAAATGAAATTCATCAGCTGATCGGCCAGCTCGCGTTCTTCAACAGCTACCATGACCTGCGATTTGTCTTTATCTTTCATGAGGACGAATATAAGGAATGGGAATGGATGAAGTGGCTGCCGCAATTTCAGCTGCCTCATATGTATGCGAAAGGATTTATTTACAATGAACAGACCCGCGATCAATTGTTATCGTCCATTTACGAGCTGCTGCGTGAGCGGGATTTGGAAGAAGATAAAGAAAAGAAGATCTTCCAGCCGCATTTTGTCTTTGTCATCACAAATCAGCAGCTGATCGCAGAGCACGTCATTTTAGAATACATCGAAGGCCGGCATGAGCATCTCGGCATCTCGGCAATCATCGCCGCGGAAACGAAGGAAAGCCTGGCGGAAAACATTCATACCCTCGTCCGCTACATTAATGAAGATGAGGGAGACATTCTCATTCAGCAGAAAAAAGCGGTGCAGATCCCGTTTAAGCTGGACAGGCATGAACGGACAAACAACGAGCGGTTTTCCCGGACGCTTCGGACATTGCACCATCAGGTCGGAATGACGAATTCCATTCCTGAAACGGTCTCATTTCTGGAGCTGTTCCATGCGAAGGAAGTAAAAGAAATCGGCATCAGGCAGAAGTGGGAGACAAGTGAGTCTGCAAAATCGCTGGCTGTTCCAATCGGCTATAAAGGAAAAGACGACATCGTCTATTTAAACCTGCATGAAAAAGCGCACGGGCCGCACGGATTGCTGGCGGGAACGACCGGCTCCGGGAAAAGTGAATTTCTGCAAACGTACATCCTGTCATTGGCCGTTCATTTCCACCCGCATGAAGCGGCGTTTTTGCTGATTGACTATAAGGGCGGAGGAATGGCCCAGCCGTTCCGCAAGATGCCGCACCTTCTCGGAACCATCACGAATATTGAAGGAAGCAGAAACTTCAGTATCAGGGCGCTTGCATCCATTAAGAGCGAGCTGAAAAAACGGCAGCGTCTGTTTGATCAATATCGCGTCAATCACATCAATGACTATACAAAGCTGTATAAACAGGGAGAAACGGAGATTCCGATGCCGCACCTGTTTTTGATTTCAGATGAATTCGCCGAGCTGAAAAGCGAAGAGCCTGACTTTATCAGGGAGCTTGTCAGCGCGGCCCGCATCGGACGGAGCCTTGGTGTGCATTTAATTCTCGCCACGCAAAAGCCGGGCGGCATCATTGACGACCAAATATGGAGCAACTCACGCTTTAAGGTCGCGCTGAAAGTGCAGGATGCAAGTGACAGTAAAGAAATCCTGAAAAACAGTGATGCGGCGAATATTACGGTCACCGGACGCGGCTACTTGCAAGTCGGAAATAACGAAGTGTATGAGCAGTTCCAGTCTGCCTGGAGCGGCGCCCCTTACATGGAAGATGTATACGGCACCGAGGATGACATTGCCATCGTTACCGACACAGGCTTAATTCCGCTGTCTGAGGTGGATGCGGATGATGCGGCGAAAAAAGATGCCCCGGCAGAAATAGAGGCCGTAGTCGAAGAAATCGAGCGGATTCAAAATGAAATGGGCATTGAAAAGCTGCCGAGCCCGTGGCTTCCGCCGCTTGCCGAACGTATCCCGCGCACGCTTTACCCTGCGCAGGAAAAAGACCGGTTCTTCATCGCCTGCGTTGATGAGCCTGATCAGCAAAGACAGGCGCCTCTCGCTTATACGATGATGGATGACGGCAACATCGGCATTTTCGGCTCATCCGGCTACGGCAAGTCAGTGGCTGCCATCACCTTCCTGATGAACTTCGCGGAAGGATACACGCCGGAAGAGCTTCATATGTACATCTTTGATTTCGGAAACGGCACGCTTCTGCCATTGGCAAAGCTTCCGCACACCGCAGACTATTTCTTAATGGATCAAATGAGAAAGATCGAAAAATTCATGATCCGCATCAAGGAAGAAATCGAGCGGCGGAAACGGCTGTTCAGAGAAAAAGAAGTCAGCCATATCAAAATGTACAATTCGCTCAGTGAAGAAGAGCTGCCGTTTATATTTATCACAATTGACAATTTCGACATCGTAAAAGATGAAATGCATGAATTAGAAACGGAATTTATCCAGATTTCACGCGACGGGCAAAGTTTAGGCATTTACTTCCTGCTGACCGCAACGAGGGTAAACGCCGTCCGCCAGTCGCTGTTAAACAACATAAAAACGAAAGTCGTCCATTATTTAATGGATCAGTCAGAAGGATACTCCATTTACGGGCGTCCGCCGTTCAGTCTCGAACCGATCCCGGGCCGCGTGATGATCCAAAAAGAAGAACTGTATTTCGCGCAAATGTTTCTTCCGGCTGAAGCGGAAAATGACCTCGAGATGTTCCAGGAGCTGAAAGCCGATGTCAAAGCATTAGCTGAGCGCCACGCAGGAACAGCCGGCCCAGACCCGATTCCGATGCTTCCGGATAGGCTGACGGCCGGCGAATTTTCACTCCGTCTCGGCCCGGATCAAGAGCCGTTCCGCATTCCTGTCGGGCTTCATGAGGAAAAGGTCAGCCCTGTGTACTTTGATCTGGGCAAAAATAAGCATTGCCTTATCTTAGGCCAGACACAGCGGGGAAAAACAAATATCCTGAAAGTCATGCTGAATCACCTGCTGCGTGAAGGTACGGAACAGGTCGGGCTGTTTGACTCGATTGACCGCGGACTGTCGCAGTATGCGCAGGAAACAAAAGTCAGCTATCTGGACACAAAAGAAGACGTCCGGCAGTGGATCGAAACGGCAGAAGCTATTTTCACGGAGCGCGAAGCTCAGTATGCGCAGGCCGTCAAAAATGGCGATGTCCACAAACTCAGTTTCTCTCCGGTCGTGTTAATGGCCGACGGCATTACAAGATTCCAGCAGACGATCGACACCGCCATTCAGGACAAGCTGGCGATGTTTATGAAATCTTACGCGCATGTGGGCTTCAGTTTTATCCCAGCGGGCAATCACAGCGAATTCTCAAAAGGCTATGATTCCTTAACGACGGAAATGAAACAGATCCGCCACGCGATGCTGCTTGTGAAAAAATCCGAACAAAATGTCATTCCGCTGCCTTACCAAAGGCAGGAACCGGACATTCAGCCGGGCTTCGGCTATTTGGTTGAAAACGGGAAGGAGCAAAAAATCCAAATACCTTTATGTTCAGCGGAAAGGGAGGCCGTCAGATGACTGAACAACGAAAAAGCCTGATCAAATTAATAGCCGCGGTCGTCATCATTCTGCTGCTGCCGGTGCTGTTTTTCCGGTTTATCGGCGATGACCCGGGAAAACAAAAAATCAACGCCACCCGCCAAATCGCAGTCGTGAATGAAGACATGGGCTTACAAACAGATGAAAATGAGGAAGAGGAATCCGTCCATTTCGGCAAAGAAGTAGCGGCCGCTCTCGGCGGCCGTCCGGATTATTCATGGACGGTTGTCAACAGGAGCGCGGCTGAAAACGGTCTGGCGGCTAAGAAGTATGACGCCGTCGTTTACATTCCATCCGATTTTTCAAAAGATATCTTAAGCTATGACAAGGAGCGTCCGCAAAAAGCCACGCTGACATTCAATATTCAAAGCAACCTGAACGCCGTCAACAAAGAAAAGGTGCAGCGTGAGCTAGAAGACGCCCAAAAATCAATGAATAAAAAAATGTCGGCATTATATTGGAATTTCGTCTCGCAAAAAGTGAACAATGTCCGAGGCGATTTTGACAAGATCGTCAATAAAGAATCAGAGTTTCAAAACGTCATGTACAACTTTTACAAGCCGAGCTCCAATGACTTGGCAGGTGAAATCAAGCGGCAAAAAGACCTGATTGACGAACTGAAAAAATCAATGAATGAAGCGCAGGGCGCGGCAAAAGAAAAATTGACTTCGGCAGATGAAGCCAAAACCACGCTTAAAGACTTTGCCGACACGGTCGAGCGCTATAAACAATATCAAGAAAATCAGAAAAAATTGCTGATGGCCGCGCAGGAACAAAACCAAAAGCAAATCACAACCGGACTGAATGCCATTAAAGCACAGCAGGCCGCCAACCAGTTCAGCACGATGATGAGCGGACTGTCCTCCGGCATAAACCGGGCGCAGACACAGCTTGACCAGACGGGATCGGCTCTTTCTGCCGCCCAACAGGTGAGAGAAGCGCAGGTTCCTGATCAGGAACACGGGATGGCGAATATTCAATCCAATTTACTGGACAATTATTTGACTCAATATAAAGCTCAAGCAAGATTTGAAACATTGAACAGCATTCAAACCCTTATGAAAAGGGATCGGCCGGCATTAACCGTTCCGGAAAAGGACCCGGGTGATGACGGCTCGGATGAACCGAAAGAAGAAGAAAAACCGGAAGAAGAAAAACCCGGCGATCTGAAGATGGACCTTGACGATCAGCGTGACGAATTAAAACGCATCTCCGCTGAAATCAATGACATTTCTGACGGATTAAAAGAACCGGAAAAAGAAAAACCGGAACCGGAAAACCCGGGCCAAGGCGATGACGGTGAAAACTCCGGCGATACCGATCCGGATAACGGAACGAATCCCGGAGAAGACGGAAAAACGGAAGACGGCACAAAAGAAGAGCAGCCTGCTTCCCATAACACAGGCGATCAGGAGCCAAAAAACGTCCAGACCGCCACTGCCGCTAAAAACGTCACTCCGCCTGCTGATGAGCCGGCGGACGACCCGAACGATTCTGAAGGGGACGGCGGCACGGACATATCTGAGGCGAAAGAAAGGCTGAACCAAGCCGCAGAACGCATTCAGCAAATTGAAAAAGAGCTGGAAGAGAAACAGCAGACTCATAATGAAGAACTGAAAAAACGTCTCGATGCTCTTGATGAAGAAATCCAAGGCCTTCAAGACCAGATTGATGACGTCAAAAAACGTGCAAAGAAAAAGCTAGAGGAATTGAAAGAAACGAGAAAACAAGACTTCAATACCGTTTACAGATTGATTGTAAGAACAGAACAGAACATTTTGAACTACCCGTCATTGGATAGCGGCCGCAAATCTGCTCTTGAACAGATATTTGCCGCTGACATCAATACAAAAGAAATATCCGATTTAATGAGTTACTATAATGATTTATCCCTGTATGAGGCGACACTTTATCACTCTCTTGACGCGGGCTCGCTGCCTGATGTGAAAAACAGGGTGCTGAAAGCCCAGCAAGGCGAAGTTCAAACCGTTCTTGCCATCAAACCGGTGGAAACGGCAAGCTGGGAAAATCTGAAAAACAACAAGATGCAGACAGATGAAGACATCAGCAATTTCATTAAAGGCATGACCGAATTCTCGGATAACTACAGCTCGTATATCAGAGATGAACAAGCCGGAGTGCTCGATGAGCTCGCCAGCATTTCAGACAGCGCGGCGAAAGCATCCGATCAGCTGGCTGAAGGCGCCGTGCAGGAAGCGGCCGCGTTCAGCGGAGACGGATTAACCGGAACGATGGCGCTCGGCGCTCAGGATACCGTCGGCCGCGAAGTCCTGCAAATGTCTGACACGATGGGCCATCTGTCAGAACGCCAGTCCGGCATCATCAGCTATACCGACAATATGCAGCAAAGCGTAAATGACGTCCAGCATAAAGCGGACACCCTGAACAGCAACTGGGGCAAAAACGTCGATTCCACGAAATTGATCAGAAATGACGTGTACGGCATTTTAGGGAACGCGCTCGTTGACGGACAGGAAAACGGCTACGTTTACGATTATCTCGCCAACCCGCTTAAAATCAGCGGAGAGGTGCCGGAAGACCGGGTTCAGAATGTTCCGCCGGTCGTCATTTTGGTGATCGTTCTGATCAGCAGTCTTCTGATCGGCTATTTCAGCTCGTATTATCAGCAGGCGCCGCTTCTTGTCAAAGGCGCGCTCTTTGGGATTTTAAACATTATGGTCGGATTGATGATCAGTCTGTTCGGTCTGAATATCTACTCGCTTCCGGACGATCAGACCATTAAATGGTCAGTCTTTACGATTCTCTTGCTTGCGGCGAGTTCAGCTTTTATCCGGGCAGCCTTTGTCTTTGGCTCAATCACCGGATGGATTGCATCATCCGCGCTCATTCTCTTTTATGTGGCGCCTTTGATCGACCTGATTATGCCGAACTTCACCTTTGACAGTCCGGTTTCGAAAGTCTATATCGATATTCAATACGGAACGGGCCATCTGTTTGCGATGGGGGTAACGGTTCTTGCGATCATTACGCTGATTGCGGCGGCGCTTCCGCTCGTCATTCGGCTGTTTGCGGAAAAAACGGAGGAAAGTGATCAGTCTTATGAGGCGTAACACGTTCATGGAAAAAGGATTGCTGCTGTTTGCTCTCTCCTTTTTCCTTTTCCTTCCCCAAGCCGCAGCCGCGAATGAGGAAAATACTGATGTCAAGCCGAATGAATATGAAAAGAAAGACATTGAAATTCGTACGGATTACCTGCACGACGATGCCTACTCCGAGGAAAAAACGGCGCTTCCGAAAGAACAGAAGGATATTACCTTTGATCAGCCGGCGGAAAACCCGGATGACAAACTGATATCAAAGTTGTTTACATCGTCAGACACGGAGCCGAATACGATCAAAGCGCAATCGAAAAAACTGGGTATCACATTTGCCGAGCCTGCGGTGCGGCATACCTCGGCAGATATGGAAACGGAAGAGAAAAAGACTTCTTATCTGCTTCCTGTCATTTATGCCGTCTTGATCCTCCTCGGGATTGCGGCGATGATCTATCTGATCCCGAAAGTCACAGCGCAGGAAAAGGCACAGCGGTAAACGGATCGCTTGTGTTTGCGGAAAGACAGCCCGTAAAATAAGAAAAAAAGGAGGAGTTTCATGCAGTTTTTTCTTATAACAGGCGCGTCAAAAGGCTTGGGCCGGGCGCTGACGGAACAGGCGCTGCAAGAAGGAGCCGAAGTCGCCGCGCTTTCAAGAACGATAAGCGGGGAAAAGCGTGAGGGGCTGACAGAATACAGTGTTGATTTAACCGATCTGGCAGATACAGAGCGGCAGATGAAGGCGATTCTTGATCAAGCTGAGAAGAAGCGGTATTCCGCCGTCACACTGATCAACAATGCCGGCATGGTGGAACCGATCAAGCGGGCGAAAGAGGCTTCCGCCGAAGAATTAAACCGCCATTACACCCTTAATCTGACGGCGCCCGTTTTGCTCAGCCAAATGTTCACAAAGCGTTTCGAAGCGTTCAGCGGCAGCAAAACAATTGTCAACATCACATCTGGCGCGGCGAAAAATCCTTATAAAGGATGGAGCGCGTATTGCAGCTCAAAAGCGGGGCTTGATATGTTTACGAGAACATTCGGGTTTGAACAGGAAGATGAAGAGCTGCCGGTCCGCATGATCTCATTCTCGCCGGGAGTGATGGATACAGACATGCAGGCCGTCATCCGTTCTTCGTCAAAAGAAGATTTCCATGACATCGAACGGTTCCGCAATCTGAAAGAAACGAAAAACCTCAGAAGCCCGGAATACATCGCCGGCGTCATTCACTCACTGATCGCGGGCGAGCCGGAAAACGGACGGATATACGATATCAAAGAATTTTTGTAGAGCAGCTTTTACGCTGCTCTTTTTTGTTTGTACAATCACTTCGGGGTCCGGCGGCATATGATGAATGAAACAACGTATAAGGGGTATAAGAAATGTATCAGATGAATTGAGTTTCTTCTCGATTTATGTTAGGATTCTAAAAATATATTAAGGAGGGGTTTCCATGAGAAATGTAACGTTAATGGATGTCTTCACCCATCCAATCGCACAAAAGTATTTACAGCGTTCCGGTGTCGCCCATGCGATCGCCTGCGCGTTTCATGCATACCGTCTTGCCGTAAAAGCAGGTGTCAGCCCGGATCTTGCGGCGAAAGCGGCTTTACTGCATGACGTCGGCCATTATGAATGGTACACAGACGGCAAATGGGATTATGAAAAGTACAGAAGAAACGATATCCATGCCATTAAAGGCGCGGAACGGGCGCATAAGCTGCTCATCCGGCTCGGTGAAGAACCGAAAGCGGCGAAGGACATTGCGCTGGCGATTCTGCTTCACACCGATTCCTATCTGCCTGAAGGCGAACTGGACAAGAATACGCTCCAGCAAATCGTGAAACAAGCGGATGAACTCGATGAAGAACCCGGCGGACATCACCATTACCGCCAAATGGATCACACGGCCGCGCTCAAACAAATCCAAAAGCTTGATCAGTTAATTGACCAAGCCCAATATCCCTTAAGAAGCTCAGTCTAGGCCACTCATGCGGCCTTTTCCGCTTACATAACTCCGCATGCTCACTAACACCTTTTCCGCTCCGATAGACGTACTGTGTCAAAGCCTTTGTCCGCTGCATATGCTGAAGGAAAACATAGTAAAGGGGATCAGCGAAAATGGCCCATCAAGGAAGCCCGCAAATCGTCTCGTTAGTGGATCCTTACGTTTATCAGACCATCCATAAGCTTATCGGCTCAAGGTTTATCATTCAAACCGTCAGACGCATTGTCAGAGGACGGCTGATTGATGCCACTCCGGATCACATCGCCATTGAAGAAACGCATGACCGTGTATTTTATATCAGAAACCGCCATGTGGTTTCCGTCATGCCTGATTATACCGAACGCGTGTAACAGCACGAATAAGGCGCAAACCGGAGGCGGCCCTATAGAACCCCGGTGCGTCTTCTTTTTTGAGATACATAGATGCACGGCGGCTTTTTTTGGTACAATCACAGTACAAGTTCACATGACAATAGGAGGAAACCGCTTGTTGAAATCAAAGGTCCATTTTTGGACGCTGCAAATTTTGCTCGTTTTGCTCATTATTTACGTATCAACGAAAGTCTCGTTTATTTTTCAGCCGTTTTTCGGTTTTATCACCACTTTGTTTTTTCCGATTTTGATCTCGGGCATTTTGTTTTTCATTTTTAATCCGATCGTACGCCTGCTTGAGAAAAAAATCCCCCGGACATTGGCGATCCTGCTCATTTATCTCGTTTTCATCGGCTTGATTGCCTTTATGTTCACCGCCATCGGACCGATTGTGGCTTCCCAGGTCACGGGGCTGATTAACAATTTCCCTGATTACATTCATCAGATTCAAGTCTTAACGGCGCAATTATCCCATTCCAAATGGTTTACGTGGATGATGACGCAGGATTATGTGTCGATAGAAAAAATCCAGCAGTCTCTGACGGGATTTTTACAAAGCCTTCCGCAAAATATTACGGCAAGCCTGTCGGCCGTGTTCGGCGTCGTTACGAATATTACGCTTGTCGTGATCACCGTTCCGTTCATTTTGTTTTATATGCTGAAGGACGGCCGGCGGTTTCCGCTCTTGGCGGTTAAAATCCTGCCTACTTCCTACCGGGCGGAAGGTCGCAAAATATTTAATGACTTATATGTCACATTGGCCGCCTATTTCCAAGGCCAGCTGCTGATTTGTCTCTTTGTCGGAACGGCATGCTTTATCGGATATTGGATCATCGGCCTGCAGTATGCGTTAATTCTCGGGATGGTGATCGCCGTCACCAATATTATTCCGTACCTGGGGCCGTTTCTCGGGGCGGCGCCCGCGGTGATTATCGCGTTTATGGATTCGCCGGCTAAGGCGCTGTTTGCCGTTATTGTTGTCGTTGTCGTCCAGCAGCTTGACGGGAATCTGCTTTCTCCGCTTGTCATCGGGAAACGGCTCAATACCCACCCGCTCACCATTATTCTTCTGCTTATCGGAGCGGGCAGTTTCGGCGGCATTCTCGCAATGATTCTGGCCGTGCCGGTTTACGCGGTTTTAAAAGCTTTTGTCTTAAATATCGTCCGGCTTATCAAACTTCGTCAGCGGTCAAAGCTAGAAGACAGCCGCAAGCCGAAATAAAAACGGGCACAACTCCCGATGCAGCGCATAAAATGCTGTAAAGAAAAGCGGAGGTGTGGGTATGCCTGCAATTGTGGGACCGATTTATATTATGAGTTTAGCCGGAGACGCTGCGGCGAGCTTCGGTGACGTGTTTGCCATTTCTCCCAAAGCCGTTGACCACTCAGGCGCGGGGGCAGGGGCGTTTCATTCCGGAGATTTTGTCAAAGTCACTAATAAATTCAGCAAAACGCGCTTTGAAGACATCGATGTGTTTGACGAACCTGATTGGTTTAACGCGTGACAGCCTCCTTTTAGGAGGCTGTCGCTTTTTTGTAGTATAATAGAATCAGTCTTTATAAAAGGGGAATTTTTTATGAAAATCAGAAAAGCGAATATTACCGTGCAGTCCGGAATGATCGGTGATGTATATCTGCATGAAAATAAAAAAGAACAGCATACCCTTGTAGCCGTTCCGGAACTTGAGTGGAGCACGATCATTTCCTATGAGGAAGAGAAAAAGGCGCTGGCGCAGCGGCTTTTACAATCATTCAGCAAGCTGATTGAAGAAGAACCCGCCGGAGAGCTCGCCGGCAAGATCTCCCATTGGGTGGCTGAAATGTAACGAAGCGGTTTACCGCGTCCCGTCCGGGGAGATAATTGTAAAACAAGCTGAGGAGGGACAGGCCGATGAGCGACAAAACGGTTGACCTTTATTTACAGCAGGGGATGTACGGCCCTCTGCAGACGAAACCGGATGAACGCCATTTATTTTTAGGCTCGCTGCGTGAAAGAGTCATCATTGCCCTGACGAAGGGGCAGGTGCTGCAAAAGCAGCCGTATGAAGAAGTGAAACAGGCGCTGAAAAGCCGAAAAGACGCGGTGCTCTATATAAACGGAAGGCTCCCGTATCATGCTTATTCGCCATATATGAAGCTTGCCGCACTTGCCGGTGTCCGAAGCTCCGTCATATCGGATCTTCAATTCGAAACGCCGCTCGGCCTGGTTTTTGCCGCCGATTATGCCGTGAACCTTGACGGCATTTACGTACAGGATGACATTTTTCAGCGCTCACTCCTGAAATCTTAAAAGGGCAAAACACCGTTTGTCATTTTACAATGCCAATTCACTTACAAGTGGAGATAGGATATAATGGTTTTCATATGAATGGCGGGGAGGCCGGCTATGAAAAAAGCATTTATATGCATTGATTATACGAATGATTTTGCAGCAGAGAACGGGGCATTAACCTGCGGAGAACCCGCGAGACAGATTGAAGATACGATTGTCAGTTTGACGCAAGCATTTATAGAAAACGGTGATTACGTTGTCTTTGCGGTTGATTCGCATGATGCAGACGATGACTTTCATCCCGAGACACGCCTGTTTCCTCCGCATAATATCAACGGCACGGAGGGCAAAGAGCTGTACGGAAGGCTATCGCCTCTTTATGAGAAACATAAACACGCAAAAAACGTAAATTATATGGAAAAAACGAGATATTCTGCTTTTGCGGGAACGGATTTAGAGCTGAAACTGCGGGAACGGCAGATCACTGAGCTGCATCTTGCGGGCCTGTGCACGGACATCTGCGTTCTTCACACGGCGGTTGACGCCTACAACAAGGGCTTTCAGATCGTCATTCATCAAAACGCTGTGGCCAGCTTTAATCCGGAAGGGCATGAATGGGCCCTGTCCCATTTTAAGAACAGCATCGGAGCGCAAGTGGCAGAGTAAGGAAGGGGAAAACAATTTTGGTGGAGCATGGTTTTAAAGACGACAGTTTGTCTTTACATACAGATCTTTATCAAATTAATATGGCCGAAACGTACTGGAGAGACGGCATTCATGAGAAAAAAGCAATTTTTGAGCTTTTTTTCAGAAAGCTTCCCTTTGAAAACGGCTATGCGGTATTTGCGGGCTTAGAAAAAGCAATCGAATACTTGGAGAACTTCAAATTTACCGACAGCGATCTGAATTATTTAAAAACGGAATTGCACTATGCTGATGATTTCATTGATTATTTACGGGATCTTTCTTTTACCGGATCTCTTTACAGCATGAAAGAAGGCGAGCTCGTTTTTAACAACGAACCGATTATGCGGGTCGAAGCGCCCCTGATCGAAGCCCAGCTGATTGAGACGGCTCTGCTTAACATTGTGAATTACCAAACATTAATCGCCACGAAAGCGGCCCGCATTAAAGGCGTTGTCGGTGACGAAGACGCCCTCGAATTCGGAACGCGGCGCGCCCATGAAATGGATGCGGCTATGTGGGGAGCGAGAGCGGCTTTGATCGGCGGCTTCAGCGCGACGAGTAATGTAAGAGCCGGAAAGCGTTTTAATATACCGGTATCCGGCACGCACGCTCATGCGCTCGTACAAGCGTACCGCGATGAATATACGGCATTTAAGAAATATGCGGAGACCCACAAAGACTGCGTATTTCTCGTAGATACGTACGATACGATCCGTTCGGGCATGCCGAATGCGATTAAAGTCGCAAAGGAATTCGGCGACCGGATCAACTTCATCGGCATCCGCCTGGATAGCGGGGACTTGGCGTACCTGTCAAAAAAAGCGCGTGAAATGCTTGATGAAGCGGGTTTCACAGACGCAAAGGTCATTGCTTCAAGCGATCTTGATGAGCACACGATATTAAATCTGAAATCGCAAGGAGCGAAAATCGATACGTGGGGCATCGGCACGAAGCTGATTACCGCATACGATCAGCCGGCTCTCGGCGCGGTTTACAAGCTTGTCGCCATTGAAGAGGACGGCAAACTGACCGACACCATTAAAATTTCGTCAAACCCTGAAAAAGTGACAACGCCGGGAAGAAAGAGAGTATACCGGATTATCAACAAGCTGAATCACCACTCGGAAGGTGATTATATCGCGCTTTATGACGAGCGGGTAAATGATCAGAAACGCTTAAAAATGTTCCATCCCGTCCACACGTTCGTCAGCAAATTCGTCACTGATTTCTATGCGAAAGACCTTCATGAGCCGATTTTTGAAAACGGCGTTTTATGCTATGATAATCCCGAAATTACCGACATCCAGCAATACGTGCAGGATAACCTCAAACTTCTGTGGGAGGAATACAAACGGATCAGCAAGCCGGAAGAATATCCGGTCGATTTAAGCGAAGACTGCTGGAGCAACAAGATGCAGCGGATTCATGAAATCAAAAGCAAGCTGAAACGGGAACTTGAATAGAAGACAAAGCGGCCTTTCCTTTCTCTGGAAAGGCCTTTTTGTTGTGATAATATTTTTCACATTTAGACAAATTTCGTCAAGTTATTTGATATACTTATGTTCGAAGGCCGCATCTAAGGGGGTAAATGAATGAAGGTGTTTGTTGCGAGACAGCCTATCTTCAACAGAAACGAACAGGTTGTTGCTTATGAACTTCTTTACCGGGAGAGCGAAGAGAACCGTTATTCGGCCGCTGACGGAGATAAAGCTACGACGGATCTCATTATTAACAGCTTTATCAACATCGGAATCGAAAAGCTGACTGAGGGGAAACGCTGCTTTGTGAATTTTACAGAAAGCCTGATGTTTTCAGATCTCCCTACCTCCTTTGATCCTGACCAGCTTATTATCGAAATTCTTGAGGACATACCGATCACTCCGGCACTCATCTCAAGATGCAGACAGCTGAAGAAATTAGGATATACATTAGCACTTGATGATTTTTACGCCATCAATCCGGAAAATGAAGAGTTAGTGGAACAGCTGATGAAATATATTGATATTTTAAAAATCGACTTTTTGCAATCCTCGCGTCTGGAGCGCAAAAAAATCATTCAGACGTACAGCTGTAAAAGTCTGATTTATTTAGCGGAGAAAGTGGAGACGAGAAAAGATTATAAACAGGCGGCCATAGACGGCTTTCACCTGTTTCAAGGATATTTTTTCAGTGAACCGCGTGTCATCAGCGGAAATGATCTGACGTTTCATTTTCATTCTTACTACCAGCTTTTAAGCGAATTAAACAATGACCAGCCCAATATACAGCGCGTGACGGAATACATAGAGCGGGACGTCAGCTTATCGTATCAGATTCTGCGTTTTTTAAACGGATCGCAAACAAGGCTGAAAAAAAAGATAGACAGCATCCAGCAGGCCATCATGATGCTTGGGCTGAATGAGATTAAGCGCTTGATTTACATTCTTTCATTCAGAGATTTAACGGCGAAAAGCCACTCAAGCCAAAAAGAAATCATTAAGATTTCCTTAATCAGGGCCAAACTGTGCGAACTGCTGGCGAAAAGAACCGGAAGGCCCCAGCCCTCTTCTTACATGCTGATCGGCATGTTTTCGCTCATCGATACGCTTCTCCACAGGGAGCTGGAGGATATCATCAAAGAACTGCCTTTAATCGATGAAGTCGGACAGGCGCTGCTCGGTTATGAAAACGATTATTATAAGATGCTCGCGTTCGTCAAAGCCATTGAATGCAACAACTGGGACTGTGACGAGTGGGGAAAAGAACTGAACAAAGAAGAAGCGTATGAATGTTACTTACAGGCGATCGAATGGTGCCGGCAGCTGATCGTGGATTGAGCCGCTTTAAGCCGACCACCTGAGGGCGATGGTAAACCGGCTTTGCTCTCTGATCAGACTGACACGGATGCCGTCGGGATTATACGTCACGTCAAAGTCATTTTTGATGCCGGTCTGCTTAATGAGCCGCTTGACCGCTGCGGTGTCAGATGATTGCGCTGCGGTGAGAATGCGGCGCGCAAGCTCTTTTGACGCCGACAGCCGCGCAAGGAGCAGGCGCGCATCCTCCAGCATGCCCGCAGCCTCTTTTGCGGACGCTGTCAAAATATCTGCGTGAACCGGGGCACTGGGCGCAGGATGCCGGTATGGCGCGGCGAAAACAGGACAGCATGGATACACATAATGCATACGGCGGCCTCCTTCCTGAGAAAACATTCGTTATAGAGTATAGGCGGCATGATAACGAGTTATGACATGCAAAAAGACCACAATGCGGGGGTTGCGGTCTTTTCGGTGTTTGTCGGTGGTTATGCGACGCTGTTCGCCCATTCTGTTTTGAAATTGCGACGGCAGGGACTATAGTCCTTGCCGGTTTGTCGGAAAACCGTTAAAAAAACAGCAGAACCGCCAGATTGGTCTGCTTCATCCTAAACGTCTGCCTTTCTGGTAGTTATATAGTCCTGTTCGCTAAATGCTCCATTCGGGACTATGGAATTACCACGGTTTGCGGTGTCACGCAGATACTTTTACACATACTTTTCGGTGAAAAATCCCGCAAAAACGTTTACACTATTAGTAACAGATCAAATACCTAGGACTCGTTCACCATACACAATTCATTGATCTTTCAAAAAAAGGAGTGTGGAAACGGTGGAAAACAAATTAGAAGAAGTAAAGCAATTATTATTCCGACTTGAAAATGATATCAGAGAAACAACCGACTCATTACGAAACATTAACAAAAGCATTGATCAGCTCGATAAATTCTCATATGCAATGAAAATTTCTTAAAAAGACTTGGAAACAAGTCTTTTTTTTGTGCATTTTTTATCCATTTCATGGATAAAGTATTATACGATTGTTAAAAAACGAAAAACCTGCTGTCTTTCATCACCTGCATTTAGTAAAATAGAATGGGAGGGTGAAGACAATTATTGAGCAAATGTGTTTAGATGCCGAAACGATTAAAGAGAAGATGAAGGAAATTGTTAGGGAGAAAATAAACAATCCACATTTAAAAGACACTCTTCAGACTTTTATAAATGAAAAAAATAATTTTGCTTTTGGCGTTCTTGCATTTAAGCATTATATGGCTTTCGATGGTAAACATTATTCGGATATTACGTTATTAGCTTCAGGAATTGAATTGTTAATTTTAGCTTTTGATATTTTTGACGATATAGAGGATGAAGATAACTTGGATAAGGAATGGATGAAGGTAGATCAATCTATCTCATTAAATGCAGCCACTTCTCTTTATTCAATAAGTCTTCAAGTGATTTGTGAGCTTAAAACGAACTCCGATTTTCCCCGGTTTGCTATGAAATATGCCTTAAATGCAATGCAAGGTCAGCATAATGATCTGAGAAATTTTCCTGAAACTGAAGATGAATGTCTTCAAATGATTAAGCAAAAATCAGGCTCGCTTACTGCAATGTCAGCTGTATTAGGAACAATGCTTGCAAATGGGGAGTTTAACGAAGAAATTGAGAATTATTCTTATAAAATTGGAATTGTTAAACAGATTGAAAATGATTATTATGGTCTTTTTAATAAAAATCGTAGTGATATCAAAAAGGGAAGAAAAACATTAATTCTGTTGTATCTAAAGCGAAGATTTAATGCTGCTTCAGAAAAAATCTTGGATTTAATGAATGCAGAAGCAAGTTATCATTCATTCCTCATTGATAATAAAAAAAGCTTTGAAGACCTGCTATTTGATGCAGGAGTTAGCCAGTATATTTCAATGTTAATTAAAATGTACGAGGAAGAAATTACGACAAGTATAAAAGATTTAAATATAATGTTAGAACTTTAACGGAGGAAATTACAGTGAAGCAAGATATCGTACATTATCTTATGGAAAATCCACTTGTACTTACAAAGTTAGCGTGTGGGGAAGCTAGTTTAATAGGAGTTCCGGATAAACTGTTACCTGCCATTGTTGAGATTTTTGAAAGAGATTTAAGTCAATCAAAAAGATGTAGGGGAATTTTTTGGGAACAATGATTGAGAGAGTGAGATTTATTGAAAAAATTCATTAGAAATTTTTCGATTGTATTGTTATTCGTCAGTCTCTTTTACGTTGCTCATATTATATATTTTACTCAAAACGGAATTTTGGTAGGAACCTATGTGGTTGAAAACAATAACCATGAATTACAGGTTGTAAAACTCTCCAAGTCTACGTATGGTAAATATATGGGCTTAAAAGAGGGAGACAGGATAATTGAAATAAGCGGAAAAATACCGACAGAAGAGAATATAAAAGGTCAATATCTAGCGAAAGCTGAACATATGAAAATTATAAGGGATAACCATAAAATAGACCTACATAATACGGAATTTATTTCCTTGAACAGCTCTTATAGCTTTTTTATTTATATTATCCCGTGCATATTGTTTGCTTTAAGCTTGTTGTGTATTTTTTACATTTATAAAGTTAACAGAGTAAAAGATACTTATTCAGCCTATATTTTAATTATCTTTTTATTATTTACATCTATTGCTTATTTAAGCGCAGGTGGAGTAACTAGAGGGTATGAAATAAACAGATATATTAACCTTTTTACGTTTTTGAATGTACCTGTACTATACTATCACTTTCTTTATCAATATTTTAAAGAATTAAAAATAAAGTTTTCATCTGGTTATGTTGTGTCTGCTTTATATATTTTGCCGGTTATTAATATAATAATTGAGATATTCCAAAACCATTTTGCTTTTCAACTTGTTACGAATATTAATTTAGGAACATTTTTTTTGGAAATGATGGTTGTTTACACGGTTATTATTTTTTATGGACTAGTCTATAGAAAAAAGGATCACTTTTATTTGTTGAAAGTGTTACTTATATCTAACACCATAGCTTTTTTCCCTTTTACAGTTTTTTATATTATACCTGAGGTATTGTTCGGACGGTATATTTATTCTGCTATAGTGACGTCACCGTTTATAATTATTATTCCGTTAGCGTTAGTCTACCAATTCGTGGTCAATAAAATCTATGATATAGATTTTTTGTTAGGCAGAATCAGGTACTATGGTTTCCTTTCCATTGTTCCGACTATTGGAGTTGTTTGGCTGAATATATTATTCGACAGCAAGGGGAATAACTTTAACATTATTCAAATCACTGTATATGTATTTTTGATTTTTTTAGCGGTATTTTATATTAAGGAGTTATTAGACTACAAATTCCGCCTGAAACGTTTTTCAGAAAAATATAATTATCAAGACAGCATTTATAAATATACACAGCTTCTTAAAAGCGTATCAGCTTTAAATCAAGTGTTTATGAATTTGAAAAAGACTATTTTGGACGTCTTGCCTGTTAGTAAAGCTTATATATTTGAAATCAATTCTGACGGAGACATTCTGTATTTTGATAAACAGAACAGTGAACCGAACTGGCAGCCGTATAAAAAAGAATTTGTTAAAGTCACATCAGAGATTGGAAAGATTATTGAAGTAAATCAAGGTTTTCTGATGAAGATTGGAGAAAGAGGGGCAAACTCATACGTTCTGCTTTGTTTGTCGAGCATTAATACTCCGAGACTGACAAGAGATGAGATATCTTGGTTAAAGACATTGTCTTTTTATACAAGTGTTTCGATGGAAAACATATTGCAGATCGAAGAACTCATGAACCATTTACAAGATCTAAAACAACAAGGCTCAAACCCGGTCTGGCTAAAAAAGCTGATGTTTACGATCGAGGAAAAGCAGCGTTCGGATTTGGCCCGTGATCTGCATGATTCAGTGCTGCAGGACTTGATTTCTTTGAAGCGCCAGTGTGAGCTGTTTCTGGCCGATTTTAAGAAAGAGGAGCCTTGCCAGTTAGAGGTGCAGGACAAGCTTCATCAGATGAATGAGCAGATGTCCGATGTCATTTTGATGACCCGGGAGACGTGCCATGAGCTTCGGCCTCAGCTGCTGTATGATTTGGGCCTGGTCAAGGCGGTATCCAAGCTTGCCGCACAGCAGCAGGAGCGTGCGCCGTTTCATATCCGTCTGAATACGGGCCGGTTTACGGCGGCGCTGGATTTGGATACGCAGCTGAATTTGTACCGCATTATTCAGGAATTTCTTTCGAACGCCATGAAACATTCACAGGCGAATGAGGTGCTGATTATGCTGATCAGCATTCAAAATAAAGTGATTCTGCATTATGAAGACGACGGTGTCGGATGCAATCAGGAAGAAGGCGGCGGGCAGTCGATGAGCATGGGTCTTTCGGGTATTAAGGAGCGCGTCCGTGCGCTTGACGGACGGATGAAAATCGACACAAGTGAAGGAAACGGTTTTAAAGTAGATATTGAAATGGAATTGTAACCAATTTATCACCAAATCGACTTGGCAGAAGCCAAGTCTTTTTAATAAAATGGAAATGAGTGAGTAAAAGGGAGGAAACCATGAAAAAGATACTAGTGATTGATGATCATCCGGCTGTCATGGAGGGCACCAAGACGATTCTGGAAACGGACACGAATCTTTCTGTCGATTGCCTCAGTCCTGATGCCAGTGAACAATTCGTTCTCCGGCATGATTTTTCAGCTTACGATCTCATATTAATGGATTTAAATCTGGGTGATGACATCAGCGGCATAGAGCTTTCCAAGAAAATCTTAAAAGAGAATCCTCTCTGTAAAATCATTGTCTACACAGGCTATGAGGTTGAAGATTATTTTGAAGAATCCATCCGCGCGGGCCTGCATGGCGCCATCAGCAAAACCGAATCTAAAGAGAAAATCATGCAATACATATATCACGTGCTCAACGGACAGATTTTAGTTGATTTCTCCTATTTCAAACAGCTGATGACCCAGCAAAAAACAAAAACGTCTTCTTCCCCTCAAAGTGAGCAGGATCGGTTAACCCCGAGAGAGCGACATATTCTCCAAGAGGTCGAAAAAGGTTTGACCAATCAGGAAATCGCAGATGCGCTTCACTTAAGCAAGCGGTCAATTGAATACAGCCTGACATCCATTTTTAACAAGCTGAATGTCGGCTCCCGAACTGAAGCGGTGCTGATCGCCAAGTCAGATAACGTACTATAAATCTTGAAGGGAGAATGACCTATGAATCTGAACAATACATTGCTCGGCGCACTCGGTATTGAAATCACTGAAAACACACCGGAGAGATGCGTGGCGGTGATGCCGGTGGATAAGAGGACGGTGCAGCCTTTCGGATATCTGCATGGTGGCGCGTCAGCAGCGCTGGCGGAGACTGTTGCTAGTGTCGGGGCCCAGCATTTTATCGACCGGTCGAACCAGGCGTGTGTCGGGCTTGAGATTAATGCCAATCATTTAAAATCCGTGAAAGAGGGCGGGACGGTCACGGCGATTGCGAAACCCGTTCACACAGGCAGGGCAACCATTGTGTACGAGATTAACATTTTCGATGAACGGGAAAGGCTGATCTGTGTTTCCCGCTGCACGCTGGCTGTTATAACAAAATAAACAAACAGCCGGAACCCTGAATCGTCCGGCTGTTTGTTTTTACAAATATGAATCTTCTTTTCGTTTGATCACAAAGTTTCTGATCCCTTTGTAATCATCCTGTACGCTTCTTTTATCAAGCGCCGCTCCCGAATTGTACGCGGCCCTGCATATGAGGTGCGCTCCGACCGGCGCCGTCAGCAGGATAAAAATGATGCCGAGCAGTATTTTTACAGAAATTTCTCCGGTCAGCATCCACAAGTAGCCTAACACCCCGAGCAATACCAAATTAACGCCGAGTGTCGAGCCTTTTGAAGAGGCGTGGGCGCGCGTATAAACATCAGGAAGCCTGAGTGTGCCGAAAGACGCGACCAGGCAGATCAGCGATCCCATCAGAATACAAACGGCGACGGCCCATTTAACGATTTCGATCATTTTCGATAATCTCTCCTTTCTCCAAAAACTTAGCAAAGGCAATCGTGCCGATAAACGATAAAATGCCGAGCAGCAGAATGATGTCCAAAAAGGCCGATGTGTTTAAGAGAATGGATACAAGCGCGGTCATGGCAATCAGATTAATGCCGATCCCATCAAGCGCGACGACCCGGTCCGGTATCGTAGGCCCTTTTATGACGCGAATGACGTACAGAAGAGTCGAAACCGCCATAATGCCGAGTGATAATTGCAGAATAAACGTAAACATCAGCGGCTCACCTCCTGAATGGCTTTTTCAAAAGAGACGCGGATGTCATGGATCGCTTTCTCCGCATCTTCAATGTCCATGGCGTGTATATAGAGAATCGACCGGTCATCGGAGATATCCATCACGAGCGTACCCGGTGTTAAAGTGATTAACAGCGAGAGCAGCGTGATCTCCCAATCCTCCGTCAATTCCGTCTTAAACGCGAAAATGCCCGGGCGGATGTTCAGTTTCGGCGATATAACGGTTTTCAGTACGCTGACATTGGCCAAATATAATTCCTTTATAAAGATCAGCGCCAGTTTGATGACTGACCATATTTTCCAAATGTAAAACGGGCGCGAGAAGAAGCGCCGGAAAAAAAACAGCGCCGCCAAGCCCGCGATAAATCCGGTCATAAAACCCCCGGCGCTGAGGCTGTTTGTGAGAAACATCCAGCAAACAGCGAGAAGAACATTTAATAATAGTTGAAAAGCCATGCCATCTACTCCTTCAAAACAGCTTCAATGTATTTTTCCGGATTCAGCAGATTCTCAGCCGTCTGATTGACATACGGTGAAACCCATTCGGTTCCGAGCCCGAACAGAAGCGACAAAAGGAGAAAAGCGGCTGCCGGATAAAGAAGTCCTTTTGCGGACCGTCCGCCTGCGCCGGGAATTTCTTTTTCTTCTCCCCAAAAAGCCGTCGTAAAAACCTTCAGCACGGAATAGAGCACAAGCAGGCTTGATAAGAGAATCAATACGGAAAACAAAGTTTCCCCCTTATCGAACCCGCCTTCCGCGATCTTCAGCTTGCCCACAAATCCGCTGAACGGCGGGATGCCGGCCAGAGATATGGCTGAGATAAAGAACATCCATCCCAAAACGGGATAACGGGTGATCAGTCCGCCCATTTTATGCAGGCTGGCAGTGCCTGTCAAAGCGATAAGCGTGCCGGCGAGCATAAACAGCGCTCCTTTAATCAGCATATCGTGAATCAAGTAATAAACCGCTCCTTGAATGGAGGCCGGCGTGTTCATGGCAATGCCGAACAAAATCACGCCGACGGCTGTAATAATATTGTAGATGACGATTTTCATGACATCCGAAAAGGCGATAGATCCGATGACGCCGAATAGCACCGTCAGCATCGCAAGCCACATCATCAATTGGTGGGTAAAGCCCGTATCGTGAATAAAGATCAGGGTGAATACTCTTAAAATGGCGTACAGGCCGACTTTCGTCAAAAGAGACCCGAATAAGGCCGAAATCGCAGCCGGCGGGGCGTAATAAGAGCCCGGCATCCAGAAATACAGCGGGAATATCCCGCCCTTTAAACCGAAAACGACGAGAAGAAGGACGCCGATGACGGTGATCAGCCCGGTCTGGCCCGATTCACTTATTTTTACGCTTAGATCAGCCATATTCAGCGTGCCCGTCACCGCATATAAGTAACCGACGCCGATGACAAAAAACGCGGATGACACAATGTTAAACACGATATACTTCAATGATTCTCTTAATTGAATTTTCGTTCCGCCAAGCACGATCAGCATGTAGGACGCGATAAGCAGAAGCTCAAAAAAGACGTACATGTTGAACAGGTCACCCGTCAAAAACGCTCCGCTTACGCCGGCCAGAAGAAACTGCACCCCTGAATAATAGAAAGCGCGCTCCCTTTTTTCTCCGATGGAGCGGAAGGAGTACAGGGTGACGAGCAGCCCGATTATGGCGGTTGTCAAAACAAGCAGTGCGGCAAGCTGATCCGCGGCGAGCACAATGCCGTACGGCGCTTTCCAGCCGCCGAGTGTCAGCGTCTGAATCCCGTGTGTGAAAACCGTCTGAACGAGAGCGGCGCTGATGACGATGGAGACACAGGAAGCGGCAGTGCTGAATATCCGCATCAGCATCACGTGTCTGTTCATAAAAATCAGCAGCACTGCGGCAAGCAGCGGCACCAGAATAGGCAATATCACAAAGTTATTCATGTTGATCATTTCCCCTCATTCGATCCATATCGTCCGTTTTCAGTTCCTGATAGGCGCGAAACGCCATCACAAGCAGGAAGGACGTGACGCCGAACGAAATAACGATCGCCGTCAGTATGAGTGCCTGCGGCAGCGGATCGACAAACGACGTGCTTTTTCCGCCCAGTATGGGAGGAGCGCCTTTTTTCAGTCCGCCCATGGTCAGGAGCAGCAAATGGACGCCGTGGCTTAATAGCGCGGTGCCGATAATCACGCGCAGCAGACTTTTAGAAAGCAGCAGGTAGGTTGCCGCCATAAACAAAATACCGGCAATGACAGACATTAAGATTTCCATTATTCTTCCTCTCCAATCGTTTGAATAATGGTCATCGTCACGCCGACAACAACGAGATACACACCTAAATCAAACAAAGTGGCCGTCGCAAGCTCCGTATTCCCAAGCACCGGGAGATGAAAATGGCCGAATGTATGGGTGAGAAAGGGTGCTCCGAATAAGAACGAACCTGCACCCGTTGCAATCGCGATAAGCAGACCCGCGCCCGCCACATAAATAAAATTGACGGGCAAAATCGATTTGACGGTTTTTAAATCAAAGGCCAAAAGCAACAGCACGATGGCCGAAGACGTAATCAGTCCGCCGACAAATCCTCCGCCGGGAGCGTTATGCCCCGATAAAAATAAATAGAAAGAGAAAAGCAGAATGATAAAAGATACAAGCTTCGTTGCCGTCTGAAGGATGATGTCGTTTGTGTTTTGCTGTCTCAACGCTCTTCTCCCTCCTCTTTTACTTTTGTTCTGATCATGCCGTAAATCCCGAGTGCGGCAATCGACAGCACCGTGATTTCAAACATCGTATCAAATCCCCTGAAATCAACGAGGATGACGTTGACGATATTGTTTCCTCCCCCGAGCTTATGGCTGTAAGCGGTGAAAAAGGAGGAGATGCTGTCTTTTGTTTTTTCGCTGGAAGACGCGATTCCGAGCATTGTCACGATGACGCCGACACCGAGAGAAATGATAAAATTCGTCATCCGGAATGTTCTTGTCTTCTTTTTCCGCCGCATTTTCGGCAGATGGTAAAAACAAAGAAGAAACAAGGCGACCGATATCGTCTCAATGACGAGCTGCGTGAGCGCCAGATCGGGCGCTCTGAAAATCACGAAAAACAGCGCGAGTGTGTACCCGACAACACCGAGTGAGATAATGGCCGTCAGCCGCGATTTGGCGAACACAGTCGCAATCGTTGCGCTCACCATAACGAGGGACAGCACGATTTCATAAAGGCCGATTTCAGCCATGCCTTTCGCTGTCATGGAAAAGCCGCCTTTTGTGACGAACGCCGTTCCGATGAGAATGATAAACGCCGCAAAGATATACAGCAGATAATCCCGCAAAAATCCGGTCATATAAGATGACGTCAGCTGGTAAGATCTTTTTTCCATACTGCCCGTCACCGCATCGTAAAGCTTGTTCAGCGTCAGTTTTTTCGGAAACAGACCGTACAAACGCTCCCATTTAGACAGCGTTACGTAACCGATCGTGCCGACAATGATGATGCCGAGGGTCATCATTACCTCAGCCGTCACCCCGTGCCACTGGGAAATATGGACATGGAATGTATCTCCGCCGGTTAACAGAGCCGGATAAATGGAGTTCATCGCCGGTTCAATCAGGCTGTAAGACAAAACGTTCGGTGCAAAAAACAGACTGACGGCGCAAGCGGCAAGAATCACCGGCGAAATCAGCATGCCGAGCGGTGCTTCATGCGGCGTCTTTTCAAGCTGATCAGGTTTGCGCGCGCCGCTGAACGTTCTGAAAAACAGCTTCATGCTGTAGATGAAAGTGAAGACGCTCCCGATCCATGCGAGAACGGGGAACAGCACGCCCCACGTATCAAGACTGAAAATATCTGCATGAGCAATCCGCAGCATACTTGTAAAGAACATTTCTTTACTTAAAAAGCCGTTAAACGGAGGGAGGCCCGCCATGGAAAACGTTCCGATCAGTGAAACGGTGAACGTTACCGGCATAAGCGCCATCAGTCCGCCGAGCCTGCGGATGTCCCGTGTTCCCGTTTCATGGTCGATAATGCCGACCGCCATAAATAAACTTCCTTTAAAAGTAGCATGGTTAATTAAGTGAAACACAGCCGCGGTGACAGCCGCCGTAAAATACTCTGAATGCTGGTAATGAAGCGCGGCGGCTCCTGCGCCGAGCATCGATACAATCATACCGAGCTGGCTGACTGTGGAAAATGCCAGAATCGCTTTTAAATCGGTTTGTTTCATCGCATTAAAGGAAGCCCATACCATCGTGATCAGACCGACTGAGGCAACCGTCCAAAACCAGACGGGTGAAAATGCAAAAACCGGACTGAATCTGGCAATCAGATAAATGCCCGCTTTCACCATTGTAGCCGAGTGCAGATAGGCGCTGACAGGAGTCGGCGCCTCCATGGCATCAGGCAGCCAGATATAAAACGGAAACTGCGCTGATTTCGTAAAGGCCCCCAATAACAGGAGAACCATCGCCGGAATAAAGAACGGATGGCCTGCGATAATATGCACCTGGTTGACCATTTCCCTGATACTGAAAGAATCCGTCATCAGATACAGCAGGATAAAGCCGCCGAGCATGCACAGCCCGCCGCCGACGGTAATCAGCAGTGACTTTTCCGCACCGTAGCGTGATTTCTTCCGCTTATGCCAATACCCGATTAATAAGAAGGATGACAGGCTTGTCAGCTCCCAGAACATATAAAGCACGATAACGTTATCGACGAGCACAACGCCGAGCATCGCGCCCATAAACATCAGCAGGTACACATAAAAGGGGCCGAGCTTTTCTTTGTCCTTCGATAAGTAAAAAATACTGTAAAGCGTCACCAAAGAGCCGATGCCCGTAATCAATAAAGCGAATAACAGCCCGAGTCCGTCAAGATAAACGGTATAGTTAATACCGAGGGACGGAATCCATTCGGCCGCATATCGGACGGTTTCCCCAGCCATTGTTACAGGGAGCTTGCTGATAAAGTAAACAAACAGCACAACGGGCACTATCAGCACAAACCAGCCTGTATGGACTTGTTTTACCCGTTTATAAAGAAAGGGAACGATAAATGCAAATAAAAAAGGCGCCAAAATCGCGAAATGTAACAGCTGCAACAGAAGACCTCCTTTGCTTGTTTTTTCATCAAGCAACTGCTTTATGTAAGAGTGAATTAATCAATTCACGGTCATAGGACCCAGTACAAATTATATCGCACTTTTTTTTACCCTGCTACGGCATAATGTATTCCTCTCTGTGTTTTTGTGGTCTTTTGAACCCAAAATAAATTTATCAAATATCCTGATCTTTGTATATACATTTATCTTTCAGATCAAGCTTTTAAAAAAGGAGCTGGTCAGATGAAGAGAAAGGCGGCGGCCTGTATTGGAATATTTTGTTCTATTATTGCAGGAACATTCATAGCGGACGATTTCTGCAAAACGCGGCAGCAGACGGAGGCAGATGAATGGGAGCGTTTTTTTCTCGGTGCGGAATACGCGGAAGAAAAGCTGAGTGCGGCTGAATCAATGCAAACACCGTTTCAGCCGCGTGAGTATATCAGAATCGTATATAGATGAAAAGAGTTCCGGCACCAGGGTGCGGAACTCTTTTTTTTGTGGCAATCAGCGTTTTCCTTTAATGTAAGGGATGCCGTTGGCTTTAGGCGCATCCGCGCGGCCGATGAAGCCGGCAAGCGCGAGAATGGTCAGAATGTAAGGAGCCATCAGCATGTATACATTCGGAATGTCTTTGAACAGGGGCAAAAGCGAGCCGATAATGCTCAAACTCTGTGCAAATCCGAAGAACAGCGCAGCCCCGAGCGCGCCGATCGGATGCCATTTGCCGAAAACCAGCGCGGCGAGAGCGATAAAGCCTTGCCCGGAAATGGTGGAGTGCGTGAAATCAAGCGCGATCGTGGAAGCATATACACCGCCGCCGAGCCCGCCGAACAGCCCGCTGATCATGACGCCGATATAGCGCATGCCGAACACGTTGATTCCCATCGTATCGGCCGCCATCGGATGTTCCCCGACAGAACGGATGCGGAGGCCGAACGGCGTTTTGAATAAAATAAACCAGGAAACAAAGGCCAGTACGATGGCTAAAATCGACGTATAATATACGTCGGAAAAGAAAATCTTTCCTAAAACCGGAATATCGCTTAACCCGGGAATGTTCGTTTTGTAAAAGGGCTCCGGGATTTTATCAGTCTGCGCCTTTCCGTAGATCAGCTTGACGATAAACAGTGTCGCTCCTAACGCGAGCATATTGATCGCCACACCGGTTACCGTCTGATCGGCGCGGAAAGAAACCGCGGCGGCCGCGTGAATCAGTGAGAACAGTCCGCCGGCAATCATAGCCGCAGCCAAGGCGAGCCAAGGAGCGGCGGCGCCAAGCTCGCGTCCGAAAAATAAGTTGAACATGACGCTTGTAAAGGCGCCGATAATCATCAGTCCTTCAAGACCGATGTTGACAACTCCCGATCTTTCAGAAAACACGCCGCCGAGAGCGGTTAAAATAAGCGGAGCCGCATATACGAGTGTTGCCGGGACAATAATGGATAAAATCTGCAGGAAGTCCACTTACTTCGCCCCCTTTTTCTTCAATTTATCAAGGATGAGACGGATGGCGTAGCTTGATGCCACAAACAAAATAATAATGGCGATGACGATGTCAACGACTTCAGAAGGCACCCCGGATTCAATCGGCATATTTAATGCCCCGACTTTAAGGCCGCCGAGAAGACATGCCGCCAGAACAACGCCGATTGCCGTGCTGCCGCCGAGAAGCGCAACCGCAATGCCGTCGAAGCCGACGCCGGTAAAGGCGCCCTTAACCGCCGCGTATTGAAAGGTTCCGAGTCCTTCCATCGCGCCGGCAAGCCCCGCGAAGGCGCCGGAAATCATCATGGCGTACATCATATTTTTTCTGACGCTCATTCCGGCGTATTGTGCGGCGTGCTGGTTAAAGCCGACAGCCCGGAATTCAAATCCGCTTTTTGTTTTATGAATGATAAACCACATGAGGACTGCCGCAAACAGAGCGATCAGAATGCCCCAGTGAAGGCGGGAGTAATCTGTCATCTGCTCTAAAAACGGCGAGCGGAGCGACGCGCTTTCATGAATTTTGTCTGTTTTGTCCCGGTGGTCCGTCATAACATCGGAAATGAGATAATTGGTTAAATGAAGAGCGATATAATTCATCATGATCGTGACAATCACTTCGTGGACAAAAAAACGGGCTTTTAAAAATCCGGGAATCAGGCCCCAAATGCCGCCCGCAACCGCAGCCGCCAATAACGAAAGCGGAAGGTGGATGTAAGCGGGGGCGTCAAAGGAAGCGCCGACCCACACCGCGGCGGTCCAGCCGACAAGGAGCTGTCCTTCAACCCCGATATTAAACAGGCCGGTCCGAAATGCGAATGCCACGGCCAATCCGGACAAAATATATGGCGTAATCTGGCGGATCGATTCCCCGATGTAATACACTTCTCCGAAAATGCCGCTCCAAAGAGCCGAATACCCGCTTACGACATTGTAGCCGCTGGCGAGCATGATGACCGCACCCGCAGCTAACCCAAGGATGATCGCAATCAGCGGCACAGCCAGATGAGAAAGTCGATTAATCATGTGTTTTCCCCGCCTCCATTTGCTTACTTCCCGCCATTAAAAGTCCGAGCTCCTGCTCGTTTGTTTCAAGCGGATTGACGTTTGCGATGATGCTGCCTTCAAAGATGACGGCGATGCGATCGCTGAGATTCATTATTTCATCAAGTTCAAAAGATAACAGAAGCACCGCTTTACCGGCGTCACGCTGCTCAATGATCTTTTTATGGACGAATTCAATCGCGCCGACATCGAGTCCCCGCGTCGGCTGGGCCGCAATTAAAAGATCCGGATTTCTGTCCACTTCCCGGCCGATAATGGCCTTTTGCTGATTCCCCCCGGAGAGAGCGCGCGCAGGCGTATATTCATCAGGTGTTCTGACGTCGTATTCTTCAATCAGGCTTCGCGCTTTGTCATAAATCGTGTGTTTATTTAATATGCCGAAAGAAGAGTAGGGCTTTTGGTAATAACTTTGCAGCACGATATTTTCTCCGATCGGAAAATCAAGGACGAGCCCGTGTTTATGCCTGTCCTGCGGAATATGCCCGATGCCGGCTTCAGTGACTTTCCTGGGCGGCATGTTTTGCAGCTGTTTGCCCTTTAACGTGATCGTGCCGGCATTCGTTTTTCTGAGACCTGTAATGGCTTCAATTAATTCAGACTGGCCGTTTCCGTCAACGCCCGCAATGCCGACGATTTCACCGGCTCTGACTGAGAGGGAGAGCTGTTTGACCGCCTCAACGCCGCGCGCGTCCTTAACCGTTACATCAGAAAGTGAAAGCACTTCTTGTTTCGGATCGGCCGCTTGTTTATCCGTCTTGAATGACACTTCGCGTCCGACCATAAGGCTTGCCAGTTCATCTTGATCCGTATGTGCGACATCGAGTGTTGTAATGCCTTTTCCTTTCCGGATGATGGTGACACGGTCGCAGACTTCCATAATCTCTTTTAATTTGTGGGTGATGAGGATGATTGATTTTCCTTCATTGACAAGATTTTTCATAATCTGAATCAGTTCTTGAATTTCGTGCGGGGTCAGCACCGCGGTCGGCTCGTCAAAAATGAGAATGTCGGCGCCCCGGTAGAGGGTCTTTAATATTTCCGCCCGCTGCTGCATACCGACGGAAATATCGGCAACTTTGGCTTCAGGATCAATGTGCAGGCCGTAACGGTCGGAAATATCGCGCACGTCCCGGGCGGCGCGCTGTCTGTCAATTCGGCCGAAAGTTTTCGGCTCTTTTCCGAGAATGATATTTTCTGAGACGGTAAAGGTATCCACAAGCATAAAATGCTGGTGCACCATCCCGATGCCGAGATCGTTAGCTCTGTTCGGGCTGTTGATGTGAACGCGTTCGCCCCGCACCCGGATCTCGCCTTTTTCCGGCTGATACAGGCCGAATAAAACGTTCATGAGTGTCGATTTTCCGGCGCCGTTTTCACCGAGAAGGGCGTGTATTTCGCCTTTTTTCACTTGAAGCGTGACGTCATCATTGGCGACGATTCCGGGAAACTCCTTGCGTATATTAAGCATTTCAATGATATAATCCACCGATTTGACGCTCCTTTTCAGAGATACTTTGATGAGAAAGAGCTTGGCAAAAGAAAAGCTGCAAGAGATGCAGCTTTTCCTTCACCGCTCTTTTCATAAAAGAGAGGGGATAAGCACGGAAGTCTCCTTATCCCCTGGTTCTTACTCAGCCTTGAAGGATTTCAATTCTTTTTCAGTTGAAGGGATCTCGAGTCCGTCCGCGATTTTCTTCTTCCAATCGTCTGTTGCTTTGATGACATCGTCAGAAAGGTTCTCCTTGTGATCCGAGATGCCGACTGCATCTTGCGCCAAACCGTATGTTAATGTTTTGCCGCCCGGGAATTTCCCGTCACTTGCTTTTTTCGTTAAGTCCTCTACGGCTGTATCCACTTTTTTGACCATTGATGTCAGAGTGACATTGTCTTTTGTGCCTTTGACTTGGCCTTCCGCGTACTGGTCTTTATCAACACCGATAACCCATACGTTCCGCTTCGGATCTTCTTTTTTCAGATTTTTCGCTTCTGTGAAGACGCCCGTTCCCGTTGCGCCGGCCGCGTGATAAATGACGTCAACGCCTGATTTGAACATGCTTTCAGCCGTCGCCTTACCGACATCGGCTTTGTCAAATCCGCCCGCATATTTCACTTCGACGGTCGCTTTCGGATTTGCGGCTTGTACACCCGCGCGGAAGCCGATTTCGAATTTTTTGATCAATTCAGACTCCATTCCGCCCACGAATCCGACTTTTCCCGTTTTGCTCGATAGCGCAGCAGCCGCTCCCACGAGGAATGAACCTTCCTGCTCTTTAAATGTAAGGCTCGCCACGTTGTCTTTTTTGACAACGGCGTCAATGATCGCAAAATTGGTGTCTTTGCGCTGATCGGCGATTTCGCTGATGGAATCCTGCATCAGATACCCGACGCCGTAAATCAGGTCAAAGTGTTCCCGCGCTAATTTATTTAAGTTCGTTGTATAATCTGCATCTGATTTTGATTGAAGATAGTCAAAACCGCTTTTGCCTTTTGTAAGCCCGTTGTCTTTTCCGAATGCCTGAATACCTTCCCAGGCGGACTGGTTAAATGATTTGTCATCGACACCGCCGATATCTGTTACCATGCCGACGGTAAAGTTTTTGCTGCCGGAGCCGTTTGCTTTGTCACTTGAACCGCATGCGCTTAATATGGTTCCGGCCGCCGCGATGAGCGCCATCGCCATTCCGATTTTGCGTTTTTTCAAAGATATAACCCCCCTGTAAAATATGGCTGTGCCGTTCAATTCAGACTTGAGTCCCCGTACCGGATGCAGAATCGAAAAAACTTTCTGATAATAATGATGAGACGTCTCTCTTTTTCCCGCCTTGAGCGGCTGTCTCTTCCGGGTTCGGGACTTATGACTTATCTGAAAAGATCTGCTAACCAATCATAATTTATCATTTTACCCGCCATAAATAAATAGAAATTTGCTTATTTTTTAAAAAATATCAATTTTATGAATCGGCTTCCTCATCTGGATAAAACAGAGGAGGAACAGCCGGGTCATTATCCTTATATAGCATACAAAAAAGGAATCTCAAGCCTTTTGTCACGGGATATGACAGTAAAAAAGCACCGTTCACAGCGGAACGGCGCTTTTTGACATTATAAATATTGTTTGATGCTGCTGACATTGCCGGTGTTGATATGATATTGGAAGACGGGTCTGCCGATCGTGCCGTACGCCATTTCTACATTCAGCACTTGTATGTCTTCCAGAAATTTAAGGTATTTCCGGATGGAGACTTGCGAGATTTCAGTATGCTTGGCGAGATCTTCTGTGGTAAAAGAGCCGTCACCGAAAGACTCAATGCTCGCCCAGATGAGTTTAAGCGTGCTTTTTGTCAATCCCTTCGGAAGGTGAACCTTTTCTGCCGCTTCTTTCTTTTGAAAAAGCTCGGCATCCAATTCTTTCTGTGTCATGCTTCTGTGTGATTGATAAACTTTCTGCTTGCGTCTGTAGTCGGAAAGAGCGGTTTGAAAGCGGTCAAATTCAAATGGTTTGATTAAATAATCGACGGCGCCGTACCGAAGCGTTTTTTTGATGACGTCCAGCTCGCTTGCGGCCGAAATGACGATGACATCAACCGATTCATTTTGTTTGCGGATTTCCGTTAAAAGCTCAAGCCCGTTTTTTCCCGGCATGTAAATGTCAAGAAGGATGAGATCGATATGATGCTCGCTCAGCACGTGCAGCGCGCTTTGAAAGGATGATGCGATCCCTTTCAGCTGAAATCCTTCAATCTGGCTGAGATAGCGTTTATTTAATTCACCCACCATGGGGTCGTCTTCAACTATGAGTACATTAATCATCATTTTCCTCCTTCGGTTCATACGGAATGCGAAGACTGAAAGTCGTTCCTTCATTCTTTTCACTTGTCACAATCATATGGCCTTTTAAATTTTCTGTTGCCTGCTGGGTGAAATAGAGGCCGAACCCCCGGTTTGTCCCTTTCGTGGAATAACCTTGTTCAAAAATACGGGCTTGGTCTGCCGCAGACATTCCGGCTCCCGTGTCCGTAATCTCTATATCAAGCTGGCGATCCTGAAACCGCATCGAGCACGTAATGTTTTTTTTCGGCATCTGCGCCACTGCATCGAGCGCGTTGTTTAACAGGTTTCCGATAATCGTAATGAGCTCATGGATGACGGCCGGATCTGCCGCATTCGGGATCAGGCTGCCGAGCTGAATGTCCAGATCAGCGCCCTGTTCGCGTATGTAGCTTTGTTTTCCTAGAAGAAACCCTGCGAGAACCGGACTTTTGACATCACTTATAATCTCGCTTGTTTCCGTCTTCTGCTGAATGGCAATGTCTTTAATGTAAGTGCCGAGATCATCGTATTCTTTTAACTGGACAAGCCCTAAAATAACATGAAGCTTATTCATGAATTCATGAGACTGGGCTCTTAATGCGTTTGCATACATTTTAACACCGGACAGCTGTTCTGCTAAATGTTTGACCTCCGTTTTGTCCCTGAAAGTGGCGATCGCTCCGACAGTTTGTCCTTTCAGATGAATCGGAACCTCATTAAAGACCAGCTCAAGCCCGTTAATGCGGATATCCCTGTCCTGAAGCGGTTTTTTCGTTTCAATCACTTGTTTCAGCCGGCTTTTCGGGAGAATATCGTTCACATCTTGATCGACCGGATTAGTCGGAATACCCATTTTAATAAAAAGCCGTTTCGCTTCCGCATTGGCAAGCTTGATTTTTCCCCGCGCGTCAACCGCCAGGATGCCTTCCTTCGTTGATTCGAGCATGGCGCTCCGCTCTTCGAGGAGGGTGGCGATTTCATAAGGCTCAAGACCGTACATAATGTTTTTGACGGTGCGGGCGACAATGACTGCTCCGATGACGCCGACAAAAATACTTACGCAGATGATGAAATAAAGCGGTCTCAAACTGTGGCTGACGACATCCTGTATTTTGTTAAGCGAAATTCCGACCGAGACGACGCCCACTTGTTTTTTATCTTTTCCATAGATCGGTACGAAGGCTCTCATGGATTTTCCGAGAGTTCCCGCTGATGTGCTCGTTTTGATATGCCCGTGCATCGCCGGCTGTTCATCTCCGCCGGTGAATTTCTTCCCGATTTTATTTACGTCGGGGTGGGTGAGGCGGATGCTGTTCATATCCATCACCACGACAAATTCGGTTCCTGTCGTATGCTGGACGTCTAATGTATAATCCCGGAGCTCTTTCAGCCCTTTTCTTGTTTGCAATGCCCGCGCGACACTCGGTGTTTCCGCGACCAGCTTTGCGGTGCGCAGCGCGGTCGTCCGTTCTTCTTCTTTCACGCGGTCTGCTGTTTGGACGCTGATCGTGAAAAAGGTGATACAAAGTGCGATAAGGACGACAATACAGACGAATATCGTTAATCGGGTTTGCAATTTTAATGTTTTTTTCATAACAGCCTTCCTTACGTTTATCATTCCCGCGTTCTACTTTACTCCGAAAAAGCCGGTTTGTGAAGATCAGGCCCTTATTTCGTAAAAGTGAGGAAAAATGGTATTTTTTATCTTGTCAATGTGTTTTAAGTCCTCCATAATAAGTGAGGTAGATTACAGAAAGGGACTTTTTATATGAAAAATACTTATTGGACGGGTTATTTTCCGCTCGTTGCGATTCTGCTTTTTAGTTCGTCATTATCCATTTCTACCTCGCTTTATGTCATGAAGATACTTCAGACGCTCGGCATGTATCAGGGGATGCTGGATTATTTCTCTGAGAAAGGGATCAGACTGGCGCTTTTTGCAGCGTTCGCCCTTGTGTATTTTATGCTCTTTTCGGCTTTGAAGCTGATTGCAAACACAGTGACAGAGCTGTCTCTTTTGTTTTTCACAAATGACCCTGAAGGGGACAATCTGAAAAAAATCAGATTAGGCTCTTTAATTTATGTAGGCGGAGGAATTCTTTCCTTTGCGCTCGTGCAGAATGGTTTTTGGATTGCGGCGTTATTTGCCGTTGTTACGCTCGTTTATTTGATTTTCATGGTGTACAGAATCTATTCGACACTCTCGATCGTTTCGCTGATCGGTTTTATATTGCTTGAGATTCTGTTTTGGTTTACTTTTGTTATCGGTATTTTGTACATCTTTATCAAGCTTTATAATAGCATAATGGCTAGCTTACCTGTGTAAGCTAGCCATTTTTGTTAAGACAGAAATCTGTTTTTGATCTCAGGGGAGGGGAGCATGCATGCTTCCCTTTTTCCGAACCATTTGTAACGGCGCCGGGCGATGAAAGAATAGGCTCTGTCCCTGAGGGGGCGGGGCACTGCGAAAAAAACCGCTGACAGCCGCCAGGCTCCGCGGAGATGACGGGAAACCTTTAACACGGCTGCGGATTTTTTGTATATCCGCCCGTTTTCGATAAAAATCATGCTGTCAAATTGTTCTGTCGGAAGTCCTTCTGATGCCAAAAGCTCCCGGGCGGTATCTGATTGCAATGAAGCAAATGAGATTTTGCCGGCCGGATCGCGTTTAATGATGAATTGAACGGCGCCGTTGCATAAGTTGCAGACGCCGTCAAACAAAAGCACGCGGTCCGGAAGCTGAGCTGGTTTCAAAGCGGATCCCCTCCGTTATCTTTAATAAGCTGCCTGCAGCGTGTTTTTCCAGATCGAAAGCTGAGGGCTTGCGTCATGAAGGTATTCGACGCTTGACGGTGTATCCTTTCCGACCCATACCCCCATCGTATAAGCGTCCGTCAGGCCGACAAACCACATATCGTGATAGTCATTTGACGTTCCTGATTTTCCGCCGACGTACGGAGCTTTAAAGTTCGCTTTTTTTCCTGTTCCGCTTTTGACGACGGCTTTCATCATTTCTTTGATCTGCATGTTGGTCCGCACGCTGAATACCTGCGTCGGCTCATCTTTCCATTTTAATATCGTTTTTCCTTTTAAATCAGTCACTTTTGTAATCGCGTGACTCGGCGTATAAACGCCGTTGTTGCCGAACGTGGTGTACGCATTGGTCATTTCAAGCGGAGTCATGCCGTTTGTAAAACCGCCAAGCGCCGCAGGCAGACGGTAATCCGCGCTGACCAGCTTCGCGAAATGAAACGGTTCAAGGTAGCTGAACGCCTTATTGACGCCGACGCGGTCCATGATTCTGATGGCCGGTGTGTTGTACGAGTATTTAAACGCCGTTTCCAGCGTGACCGTACCGTACGTGCGGTTATTGTAGTTTTGCGGGCAGTAATCCGCACTGCAGAATTTGCTTGCGTCAATCTTGCTGTGTGGCGTTGCGCCGGTCTTTTCAATGTAAGGTCCGTAATCAAGCAGCGGCTTAATGGATGAACCGGGCTGTCTGTATGCCTGATAGGCACGGTTGAAATCATATTTATGATAATCTTTCCCGCCTGAAAGCGCGATAATCTGATGTGTCTGATGATTAATCACGGCCGCTCCGCCCTGGACGCCTGCATACGGCAGATTTTGATTCACTTGGGCGACGACCTGGTTTTGCATATACGGATTCAGCGCCGTATAAATCTTTACGCCGTCTTTTAACAATGTGCTGACTCTGTCTGAAAGCTCACTCTGTATTTTTTGTTTCGCCTTTCCGGAAGCTTTTTCAAGACGTTTGTCATAGCCTTCGGATGATGAAACAAGCTGTGTGAATTCATCATTTACATAGGAAACATAGTCAGGATATTTATTTGTTTTTTCGTTTATATCAAGCTTGATCTTTTCCTTTTCGGCTTTTTTCAGCTGTTTCCCGGATATAACGCCTGCTTTTTTTAATCCGTTAAGCAATCTGACTTGTCGTTTTTTCGTATAATCAAAATGCTTGAGAGGATCATATAATGTAGGGTTATTAGGGATGGCGCAGATAAAGGCCATTTCTCCCAAAGTGAGAGATTTCAGCGGCTTGCTGAAATAAAATTGTGCCGCCGAACCGACACCGTATACGCCGTTATTAAAATAAATCGTATTTAAGTAGCCTTCTAAAATCTCATCTTTGCTGTATTTTTTCTCAAGCTGATAGGAATAGGCCAGCTCCGTCAGTTTTCGGCTGAAGGTGCGTTCATGGCTTAAATACACATTCCTTGCCAGCTGCTGGGTGATGGTGCTGGCGCCCTGATCAATTTTATGATCTTTGAAATTGGAGGCGGCCGCCCTGACCATCCCCATAAAGTCAAACCCTTTATGCTCATAAAAATGACGGTCTTCAGAGGTTAAAAACAGTTGTTTTACCTCATTCGGTATTTTATTAAAGGGCACGATCACGCGGTTCTCATGATCGCTGACAATCTCAGAAACAAGGCTTCCGTCCCTGTCATACATGTAACTGTTTTGAACCAGGTTGATCGCTTTTAAATCAATATGTTTATCGAGCACCTGATCAAAAGGCTTGATTTGTTTTACCTCTTTGCCGGAAGCAATAACTGTAAATGCACACAACGGGATAATGCCGAGCAGCAAAATCCATCCGATTATTTTACGTACCATGGTCACTCTCTTTTCTCCTGATTTCTAGCCATATCGTATCATTCTTTTAAGAATACGAGAAGGTTAAATTTAGAAGAAATCGTGATCGCTGCCGGTCAGCCCGCATTTGACGCTGTATCCTTTTGCAGATGTCCCGCCATCCATAAGAGCCCCGCGCCTATTAAAAAGAGAAAGGCGGTGACGTAGAAAGCAGCCGAAATGGAAAAACCGCTTGAGACCGCACCTCCGAGCAGAGGGCCGAGCACATTTCCGAGAAAACGAAAGCTGACGTTATAGCCGAGCACCTCTCCCTGGATGCTGCCCGGCGCCCTGACGCGGATTGCGGCCGTAATGCAGGGGAGCGTGCCGCCCATGACCATGCCGAACAGAAATCTGAAGACTAACAGAATGGAGAGGGAGGAGGCGAGCGCCTGCGGAATGAAAAACACCGCTGAGGCAATCAAAAGCACGATTAAGATCCGGCTGTGGCCGAAGCGGTCGCCGAAGTCCCCCCATTTCCGGGCAAGCAGTAAGCTTCCGAGTCCGGTAGCTGAAAACGCCATTCCGGAGAAAAAGGCTAAATTAACAGGTCCGTGCAGCTCATTGACATATAAAGCGAGCAGCGGCTGGATGCTGAAATTGCCGGTCTGCACGATCATAGTAAGCACCATCATCGCCCAAAGCGCGGGCTGGTGAAAAATATAGGAGAGCACCTGTTTTCTGGAATAGGTTTTCCGCTTGTTTTGTTTCTCGCCGAGCGGCTGCTCATTGACCTGAAATAAAACGAGAAGCACGGATGCGAAAATGACAAAAGACGTAATAAAAAATGTGTACGTAAACCCGAAGCTGTCAGCGAGCAGCCCGCCCAGCATCGGTCCGAATAAAGTGCCTGACACCTGACCCATCTGCAGCGTGCCGAGCGTCTTCCCGGCAGTCTCTTTCGGCGTCTGCGCCGAAATCATGGCAAGCGATGTCGGAACAAAGCCTGTTACTAGACCCATAAGCAGCCGGAGGACAAACAGCTGATAAACGGATGTCACAAACCCCATCAATAAAATGCTGACGGCAATGCCGGTTCCTGTAATCAAGAGAATTTTTTTGTATCCGCGCTTATCGCCGAATCTGCCCCAAAACGGGGAAATCACAAACGCCATTAAAAACGTGACGCCGAACACATACCCGCTCCATCTCTGCACATACCCGCCCGAATGGGGGCTGATCGTTTCGATATATAACGAAAGAAACGGAACAATCATGGTCATGCTGGCGGAAATAAAGAAATTTGTAATCCAAATGACGACGAAGTTCTTCTTACGGACAGAAATAACATCACCTTCTTTACTTTTCGTGTATCTAATCATTAGTATATAGGAATGAATCCGGTATTTGTATTTTCGATGCGGATATAGGAAAATTCATTATTTTTAGAAAATGAAGAAAGTTTCAGAGGGGAAACTGATATACTATCATAAAATATCATTTTTGATCGGAGGAAAGGCAGGTGTAAAAAAAGTGGATCAGCGCAGTCTGCTCATTATTGATTTTGAATTTACAATGCCTGACGGAAAATACAGCCCGCAAAATTTCTTTCCCGAGATTATTGAAGCGGGGATTGTCAAGACAGTGAATGATGAAGTGACTGAAACGTTTTCGAGTTATATCAAACCGAAAAAATTTCCGAAGCTGACGAAACGATGCAAAACCTTTCTGAACATCACCCAAAAAGACGTGGACGGCGGAATCACGTTTAATGAATTCATCCGCAAATTAAATGAGCTTGATCCTGATAAAAACTGCACGATCGTCACCTGGGGCAATATGGATATGAAAGTGTTAAAGCAAAATTGCATGTTTAACCACATCCCTTTTCCGTTCAAAGGAGAACTTCGGGATCTGTCCCTTGAATACAAAAATTTCTTCGGCGACAGAACATTGACCGGCCTTTGGAAAGCGGCAGAAGAGTATGGCGATAAAGGGACGGGCACGCATCATAAAGCGCTGGATGATGCGCGGACGACATACAAATTATTCAAGCTTGTCGAGCGGGATAAACAATATCTTGAAAAACCGAAACCTCCGACGATCGGTGATCGCGTCGATCTGACTGAACTGTTTCGCCGGGCCACATAAAAAAACCCAATCATGCCGACTGGGTCAAGTTCTTTTAAAATAGTCACGCTCTAACGCGGCCAAGTTGTCGAGCGAACGTTCCGCCCATTCTGAGCCGTCCGCTGTAAGCTGATCTTTCAGCCGGGCAGACGCCGCTTGTAAGGAAGCCGTATAATCAGGCACCTCGCCATCAAACGGTTTGACCATCTGATGCGGTATGTTTGTCTGTTCCCCGAATGCAAGCGCTCTTCTTTCATGAAAAAACGGAACATCCGCCTGCTTCGGATGATGAAGATCTCCTTGAGCGGGATGCGTCAGAACGGCTTTAATTTTCACTAAATAGTGATTGGGCCTGACGTCTGTCACTTCCCCTATGTATGCTCCTGTTTTATAAAACCCTTTTACGATTGTGCCGATTTCAAACGTATTCATAGCGTTCACCTCTCTCTAGTTATTCTATAAAAGATCAACGCGGTTGGCTAGTGAACAGCTGCCGGAAGCCTGACTGAGGCCGTTGTGCCCGAGTGCTCCCCGCTGGTGAAACAGACGGAGCCTTCATGATGCTGAATAATCGAGAATGTCACGGTAAGCCCGAGCCCGGTGCCGTTCGTTTTCAGCGTATAATACGGCTTGCCGAGTTTCTGCAGTTCTTCATCGGACATGCCGATTCCGTTATCCGTAATCTGAATGAGAATCATCTCTTCCTGTTTTTGGACGGAGACCTCGATTCGGCCGTTTTCAGAGGGCACGGCTTCAATACTGTTTTTAATCAGATTAATGAAGGCCTGTTTCAGTTTTTTTACATCGCCGAACACATATAAATCAGGCTCGCTTCGAACCGTAACGGTCACCGATTTAAAATTGGCATAAGACTCCATTAAGGAACCTGTTTCCTTTACGAGCAGAGAAATATCAAACTTTTCTTTTTCATAGTCATCCTGCTTCGCCATATCGAGATAATTCGTAATGATCGTCTGAGCCCGGTCGAGTTCGGACAGCACAAGTTTCTGATATCCGGAGTGGGATTTGTCCTGAAGCTGCTCGCCGCTGAACAGCAGCTGCACAAAACCTCTGACGACCGTAAGCGGATTGCGGACTTCATGGGCGACGCTTGCCGCAAGCTCGCTGACGACGGCCATTTTTTCTGAGTGAATCAGCCTTGCCCGCATGGACGCATTCTCATCAATGATCTCAATCAAATAAATGCACAGCAAAAGGGCGCTGACTTGAAAAAAAACAGATACTGCCGCCTCATAATAAACGGAAGATAGATTTTGAAAATTGAAAATATTGGTCGCGGAATAGATGAAGACAGATGCGGTTAATAAGGCGGTTTCAGTGCAGCCGATGAGAAGAGCGAAAAGCAGTTTCTTCCGCTTTGAAAAAAAAGGCCATTTCGTTTGGAGCTGGATAGGGATGATGATTAAAAAAGGAATTAAGGATAAGAAAAAAAGAGCGGAAGGTTCAAACCATATGAGCTGAAAAAAAACGGATGCCGCCCCTGCGGCAAGTCCTGCGGCGGTACCGGAATAAAGCAGGCAGACGATAATGGGAATCAGCTGCAAACCGTAACGGACGGAATGAAGCTCCTGGATGGGAAAAGCCGTACATAATAAGGAAGATGACGCTGCAAATACGGCGACCAGCAGGCGGTTCGCTCTCGGCACAAGCAAATCGGGCTTGCTGAGCCAGAAGACTTGATAAAGAAAAATAGGGAATAAAATAAAAGAGAAGTGAAGCAGGTAATCCTTTACGATCTCCATTTATGCGAAATCCTTTCCTATGTAAATATGAATCTATTATAACATCTTTACCGGAAAAAAAAGTATATATTTCTCTAAAGCGAACGCCCTTATCTCATCTGATAAAGGCGTTCTTTCCGCTGCTAAGCGAGCGCTGCTTTCATTCTCTCAAGCCCTTCTTTTACGGCGGCGGCTGAACAGCCGACATTAAGTCTCATAAATCCTTCGCCGCCCGGTCCGTATTTTGTTCCCGGCTCTAATATGATTTTCCCTTTTTTGAGCATTCTTTCTTTGAGCTCGGTATCCGAAAATCCGTATTCGCTGAAATCCATCCAGATCAAATAGGAAGCGTCAGGCTTCATCATGCGGACTTTCGGCAATTCTTTTCTTAAAAAGTCCTCAGCCAATTTCATATTCCCTTCAATGTAAGGAATCAGCGCGTCAAGCCAAGGGCCTCCCTTTGTATAGGCCGCTTCGATTGCTGCAACCGCAAATGTGTTGAGGCTGGAAACCCCGTTCTGATGCAATGCGGCGGAGAATTTCGCCCGCTTGTACCGATCGGGAATGATAATGGCGGATGCCTGAATCCCGGCAATATTAAACGTCTTGCTCGGCGCGACACAAGTAACGGAAATCCGCGCAAACTCCTCAGACAGAGAAGCGAAAGGCGTATGCGGCTTTCCGTACAGCATCAAGTCGGAATGTATCTCGTCAGAAACGACGGTAACGTTATGGGCGGCGCACAGCGATCCGAGCTTCATAAGCTCATCCCGGCTCCACGCTCTGCCGGACGGATTGTGGGGATTACAAAGAATCATCAGCTTGACCTCAGAATCGTTCAGCTTTTTCTCAAGATCCTCAAAATCCATACAGTAGACGCCGCTTTCTTCCCGTAACGGGTTATGTAAAACATGCCGTTTGTTTTCCTTGATCATCTGATAAAAAGGCGTATACACCGGTGATTGAATCAACACCGGATCGCCCGGTTCGGTAAAGGCTTGTACGGCCATGCTGATTGCCGTGACAACACCGGGACTGAACGCTATGCTTGCGGGATCGGGCCGGTAGCCGTGCCGCGTCTCAAGCCATGAAGCGACGGCTTCTCTTGTGTTTTCGTCAGGAGACGTATAACCGAATATGCCGTGGTCAAGGCGGGCTTTTAAGGCGTCAGTGACCGCTTCGGGAGCGCGGAAATCCATATCGGCAACCCACATCGGAAGCGCATCCGATACGCCGAATAACGCTTCCGCCTTGTCCCATTTCACCGATTGTGTGCCAAGACGGTTTTCTCGAAGATCAAAGTTCATGTATGTCACTCCTGTAGTATCATTATTTTGCACAGCGTATCTATGATAAAATAGAATTGCAAACTTTATTATAAGCGGTGATGAAAATGGAAGAAAGCCAAGCGGTCATGGAAATGATGAATATCATTGCCAAGTGGGACCCGTTTAAATATGGAGAAGATTTTTATGAGACAGAAGCCGTCGATATCGTTCAGGCCGTCTACAGTGAAGACCGTGCCGACAAGCTGGCAGCAGCCATTCAGGATATCTTTGAAGCTTCATTTGAGCGAAAGCTTCCGATCGAAGGCTGCCAAAAGGCCGCCGAGCAGCTTCTGTTCATAAAAGAAAGCAGCTCCTGCACCCCTTAAAAACCGGCGGTTCCGCCGGTTTTTTTATTGAATAAATTCAAAAATCCGCTCCGAAACAAACTCCGGGCGCTCTTCGGGTACGAGGTGCCCCGTATCCTTGAGTGAATACAGAATGGAATCCGGCAGGTCGTCATGAAGCCGTTTTCCGACTGAGACCGGAACGACACGGTCTTCTTCTCCCCAGATTAAAAGAGCGGGGTTTTGCACTTTCTTCAAATCCTCGGGCTCTAAATCACCCTCCCTATGTCTGATAAACCTTGTCATCGCTTTGAAAATCTGGCGGTCTGTAAATGGTTTTTCGTAACCGTCAATCATTTCCTGATCGATAAGCGTCCGGTCGTGAACGACATTTAACAGGTTGTTCAGCACGCCGTCTTTTGAAAGCCAATACTTAAGATACAGGTCAAAACAAGGGAGATGCGTCCCGAATATAATCGACGGGTGCGAGCGCTTTAAATACCCCGAGCTGCACAGCAGGACGATTTTAGAAAAAAGCTCGGGTCTGAGAAGAGACGCGGATAAGGAAATCTGGCCGCCCATTGAATGGCCGATGAGTGCGGCCCGGCTGATACCGAGCTTTTCCAGAAGTCCGATCAGAAGCTTGGCGAGGTTTGCGTAAGTATATACGAATGTCCGTGACTTTTCCGATTGCCCGAAAGGAGGCAGGTCAACGGCGATAATATCATAATGGTTTCTGAGCAGCGGGATCAGTTTTCTGAAGCTGAATGCCGAAGATAAAAAACCGTGTACGCAGACGAGTGTCTGTCTGCCGGGATTTTCATAATGCTCGTAATACAGCTCAACTCCGTCTATCGCGGCCCGTTTAATCGGTGAAACAGCTTCCATGAGAGCCTTCGCCGTCCTTTCTTTGTTGTAATGTAAAGGCTTTTTTGATTGTCAGATTTTAGCTCTGGTTTCTTTCGGGTTTTTCTTAGCATTTGTCGAAAATCGTGATATAATGTCATGAAGATTTTTGATAATGCAAAGGTGTGAAACGTATGAAGCTGACCGAAAAAGAAACAGAAATATTAGAAATTTTAGACGAAAACAGCCGCGTTGATGCGGAAACGATTGCGAAAATGGCAAACATTCCCGCCGAAGAAGTCAAAAGCATCATTGAAAAGCTTGAAAAAGAAAAAGTCATCATTGATTATGCGGCGATGATCGACTGGCGCAAAGTCGACGGTTTGGAAGGCGTCACGGCGATGATTGACGTAAAAGTCACTCCGAAACGAAATGTCGGCTTTGATGAAGTCGCTGAGCGGATTTACAGATTCCAGGAAGTTGAATCAGTGTACCTGATGTCAGGGGTGTATGACTTATCCGTCGTTATTCGCGGCAACACGATGTCAGACGTGGCAAGCTTCGTGTCTGAAAAATTGTCCACCCTTGAGTCCGTCGTTTCCACGACAACGCACTTCATCCTGAAAAAATATAAGCATGACGGCAAAGTCTTTGAAAGCGGAGACGATGACAAAAGAATCGTGGTGTCTCCGTAAATGGAAACGAAGACTTCTTATTTATCTGACTACGTGCAGCAGATTAAACCGTCAGGCATCCGCAAGTTCTTTGATCTGGCCGCCACGATGGAAGGCGTCATTTCACTGGGAGTGGGAGAGCCTGACTTTGTGACGGCCTGGAACGTGAGGGAAGCGAGTATTCTTTCTTTAGAACAGGGTTATACGGCTTATACGGCAAATGCGGGTCTTTATGAACTGAGAGAAGAAATCAGCCGCTACTTAGATCAGCGGTTCGGCCTGAGTTATTCGCCTGACAGTGAACTGATCGTTACGGTAGGAGCAAGCCAGGCGCTTGATCTCGCTGTCCGCGCCATTATGAATCCTGGAGAGGAAATGTTAATTCCCGAACCGTGTTTTGTCGCATATGAATCACTCGTGACCTTGACGGGGGCGAAGCCGGTGCCGATTCAGACTGTCGCTGCAAAAGGTTTCAAAGCATCAGCCGCCGATTTTGAAGCGGCCCTGACGGACAAAACAAAAGCGCTGCTTCTATGCTCGCCGTCAAATCCGACAGGTTCCGTCTATTCGAAAGAAGAGCTTGAATTCATCGCTGCTTTCGCTGAAAAACACGACTTGATCGTGCTTGCCGATGAAATTTATGCCGAGCTGACGTATGATGAGCCATTCACGAGCATGGGGGCCATCCGCGGCATGAAGGAACGCACGATTCTTATTTCCGGCTTCTCCAAAGCATTTGCCATGACGGGATGGAGACTCGGATTTACGGCGGCGCCTCCCGTGATCAGGGATGCCATGCTCAAAATTCATCAGCACGCGATGATGTGCGCGCCTTCCATGGCTCAGTACGCGGCGCTTGAAGGGCTGAAAAACGGCCAGGAAGACGTCGAAAGAATGAAGAAAAGCTATCGGAGACGCCGAAACCTGATTGTGGAGACATTGAACGAAATCGGACTCGGCTGCCACCACCCCGGCGGAGCATTTTACGCCTTTCCTTCCATTCAGTCGACCGGCATGAGTTCAGAAGAATTCGCGGAACAGCTGCTCATTGAAGAAAAAGTAGCCGTCGTTCCGGGGAATGTATTCGGCCCGAGCGGCGAAGGCTACATCAGATGTTCCTATGCGACATCCATTGAGCAGATTCAGGAAGCGCTCGTCAGAATCAAACGGTTTGTTGAAAAAAGGGCATAAAAAAAGATACGAACCCGGTTCGCATCCAAATAAAAGGGGGGAATACTAGAAAGCCTTCGTAATCATAGTATACCCTTCTTTATCTGTGCTTAAACATGATGATGTAAAAAAGTTCTCTTTGCGAAAAACAAACTTGTATGATATAATTTTAAATTGCGTATAATCTGTATTTAATTTAACTTAGGAGTTGTTATGAATGGCAGCAAAATTTGAAGTGGGCAGTGTTTACACTGGTAAAGTAACAGGATTACAAGCGTATGGTGCGTTTGTTGCATTAGATGAAGAAACTCAAGGACTTGTTCATATTTCTGAAGTCACTCACGGTTTCGTAAAAGACATTAACGAACACCTTTCTATCGGTGACGAAGTACAAGTAAAAGTACTTGCGGTTGACGAAGAAAAAGGCAAAATCAGCCTTTCTATCCGTGCGACTCAAGCGGCGCCTGAAAGAAAAGAAAGCAAACCAAGAAAACCGAAAGCGGCTCAAGCTTCTGAAGAAACATCTGCTCCGCAAGGTTTCAACACATTGAAAGATAAGCTTGAAGAGTGGATTGAACAGTCCAACCGCAAAGACCTTATCAAAAAATAATCATTAAAAAAAGCACCGGATATGTATGTTCGGTGCTTTTTTTATGTTTATCTGACTTCCGGATTTGCCGCTTCCTCGCGGGATGTTTCTTCGTTCGGCTTAAACAGCAGGCCGAGATTGATCAGACCGGCGATGCCGACAAGGCCGTAAATAATCCGCGACAGAGCTGATCCTTGGCCGCCGAAGATGGCTGCTACTAAATCAAATTGGAAAAACCCGATCAGTCCCCAGTTAATAGCGCCGATAATCGTTAATACGAGACAGATACGCTGAATAACACTCATGTAAACAACCTCCTCTATGAATTCGTGAAACAGTTATAGATTGTGACAAAGCAAAGAATCTATGCATACTACATTCTCCGCCGTGTAAAATCACACACTGTCTCAGGCTGTACAAGTGCCTTTCCCTGGAATTCGATGTCTGTAAACCATGTGATGCGCCGTCAAAAAAGCGGATTGCTTTACATTGAACGTCATCTTTCTGCATAATATAAATCCAAAGGAGGAGATGTCATGCAAAACTTTACATATTGGAATCCGACCAAATTGATTTTCGGAAAGGGAGAGGTTGAAAAACTTCCTGAAGAAATCAAACCGTACGGAAAAAACGTGCTGCTCGTATACGGAGGAGGCAGCATTAAGCGCAGCGGTCTTTATGATCAAGTAACCGAACTTCTGAAAAAAGCGGGAGTTACCGTACATGAATTGGCAGGCGTAGAGCCGAATCCGCGTGTCTCAACGGTGAACAAAGGTGTTGCGCTCTGTAAAGAAAACAGCATCGATTTCTTATTGGCCGTCGGCGGCGGAAGTGTCATTGACTGCACGAAAGCCATCGCGGCGGGCGCTAAATATGACGGCGACGCGTGGGATATCGTCACGAAAAAACACCAGCCGAAAGAAGCGCTGCCTTTCGGAACAGTGCTGACACTTGCGGCAACCGGTTCAGAGATGAACTCCGGATCAGTCATCACAAACTGGGAGACACAAGAGAAATACGGATGGGGGAGCCCGCTCGTTTACCCTAAATTCTCTATTCTCGATCCGGTAAACACATTTACCGTTCCGAAAGACCACACTATTTACGGCATGGTCGATATGATGAGCCATGTGTTTGAACAATATTTCCACCACACGTCAAACACGCCGTATCAGGACCGGATGTGTGAATCGCTTCTGCGCACGGTGATTGAAACAGCGCCGAAGCTGATCAATGATCTGGAGAACTACGAGCTTCGTGAGACGATTTTATATACAGGCACGATCGCATTAAACGGAATGCTGTCAATGGGCGCAAGAGGGGATTGGGCCACACACAACATCGAGCATGCGGTATCAGCGGTTTACGATATACCGCACGCCGGAGGTTTAGCGATTCTGTTCCCGAACTGGATGAGACATGTGCTCAAAGAAAATCCGGCCCGCTTTAAACAGCTTGCCGTCCGTGTCTTCGATATTGACGAGACAGGCAAATCAGATGAAGAGATCGCACTTGAAGGAATCAGCAGGCTGTCTGATTTCTGGACGAGCCTCGGTGCTCCGAACAGACTCGCTGATTATGATATTTCTGATGAGAAGCTGGATACGATTGCAGATAAAGCGATGGCAAACGGAGCATTCGGACAGTTCAAGTCACTGCAGAAAGAAGACGTGCTTGCGATACTGAAAGCATCATTGTGATAACATAAAGGGGGCGGCCGGATTGGCAGCTCCTTTTTTTCTGTGTTATAGTAATTCCCTTACGATTTTTTTGGAGGTCATGATAAATGGAGAACTTTACGTACTACAATCCGACGAAACTGATTTTCGGAAAAGGTCAAATCGACCAATTGAAAAAAGAGCTGAAGCAATACGGGAAAAACGTGCTGCTTGTATACGGAGGCGGCAGCATTAAGCGTAACGGCCTGTATGACCAAGTAACAGGCATCTTAAAAGAAGAAGGCGCAGCCGTTCATGAGCTTGCGGGCGTTGAACCGAACCCGCGTCTGGAAACGGTAAATAAAGGAATTGAGCTGTGCAGACAGCATGAGATAGATTTCCTTCTCGCAGTCGGCGGCGGAAGTGTCATCGACTGTACAAAAGCGATTGCGGCCGGTGCGAAATATGACGGCGACGCATGGGACATTTACAGCAAAAAAGTAACGGCGCAGGACGCGCTCCCGTTCGGCACGGTGCTGACGCTTGCGGCGACAGGCTCTGAAATGAACCCTGATTCCGTTATCACAAATTGGGAAACAAACGAAAAATTCGTATGGGGCAGCAATGTCACTCATCCGCGTTTCTCCATTTTAGATCCTGAGAATACTTTCAGCGTTCCGGAAAACCAAACCGTATACGGCATGGTGGATATGATGAGCCACGTATTTGAACAATACTTCCACAATGTTGAAAACACGCCGCTTCAGGACAGAATGTGTTTTGCGGTCCTTCAGACGGTAATTGAAACAGCGCCGAAACTTTTGGAAGACCTTGAGAACTATAAGCATCGTGAAACGATTTTATACGCGGGTACGATCGCATTAAACGGCACGCTGCAAATGGGCTATTTCGGCGATTGGGCTTCCCATACGATGGAGCACGCCGTATCAGCGGTTTATGACATCCCTCACGCGGGAGGACTTGCGATTCTGTTCCCGAACTGGATGAGATACACGCTGGATACAAATGTAGACCGTTTTAAAAACCTGATGCTCAACATGTTTGACATTGATACTGAAGGCAAAACGGATAAAGAAATTGCGCTTGAAGGGATCGATAAATTGTCCGCGTTCTGGACAAGCCTCGGCGCACCGTCCCGCCTTGCGGATTATGACATCGGTGAAGACAAGCTTGAGCTGATCGCAGACATCGCCGCAAAAGAAATGGAATACGGCGGATTCGGCAATTTCCAAAAACTGAACAAAGATGACGTACTTGCCATCTTAAAGGCGTCACTGTAAGATACATTCCCGGCCGGGGTGAAGATGAAATAGATTTTCAAGCTGCAGATGTAACCGTTTTGGGAGTCCCTTCATTAGTGCATCAAGAGCAAGTGAAACACCCCTTGCCATGAGACAACTATGGAAATCTCACATGATGCGGATTTGACTCCCTGTTTCTGTACATTTAGCAGAAAAGGATCAATTAACTTTGCGATTGCCGATCATCTATTTACACAAAATCTAAATCATGAAGAGCCGCGAATTTAAAAAAGGGGCGCTGATTCAATCAGCGCTCCTTTTATGCATTTTGTGTACTAAGATCCCGCTGCGCCCCCATATAGCTTCCCATTAAGTTTTGATAACCGGGAAGATGACTGGAGATTAATGCGCCAAAACCTTCAACATCGTTGCGCCAATCACGCTGAAGCTCGCACGCTACGCTGAACCAGTTCATAAGCTGCGCGCCGCCATGAGCCATACGCGTTAATGATGCATCTGCTACTTGCTTATTAAACGTCCCCGAAGCATCTGTCACAACAAACACTTCGTAGCCTGCTTTAATGGCAGAAAGCGCAGGAAAAGCAACGCAGACGTCTGTTACCACCCCCGCGATAATCAGCTGTTTTTTGCCAGTCGCTTCAATGGCTTTAACAAAATCTTCATTGTCCCATGCATTAATTTGTCCGGGACGGGCTATTTTCGGCGCATCAGGAAAGAGATCAACGAGTTCTTGCATGAGCGGTCCGTTGGGTCCATTTTCAAAACTCGTTGTTAAAATAACCGGTAAATCAAAGAATTTGGCCGTATCACCGAGAGCCAATACATTGTTCTTAAATTCATCAACGCCATAGTCACGCACGAGACCGGAAATAAGGCCGGTTTGATGGTCAACTAAAAGCACGGCAGCATCATCTTTTGAAAGACGGGAATAAAGATCAGACATTTTATCATCCTCCTTGAATTAAGGCAAGTAAGTTTGTGAATTGAAAACGGTAAATCTATTCATATGCTGTATAGATAGAAAGTTATTTCTGAGGTGACTTTTCGTGAGGGAGATGATCCTTCAATTAATTTGGAACGGGAACCGGAGCATGATCAATCCAATGGATGAACTGTTGTAAATAGCGTTGAAGATAACGTTTTGTTTGTTCATCCGTAAGTATGTTTTGAGCGGAATCAATTTTCTCATGGACTTGCGAAATCAGCATTTTTTGAAAGGGCAAAACATTGACTTGCATAGCTTCGAGTACTTCTCTCATTTGCGTTTGGCCAAAGGCGGTACCGAACCCTCCGGGGGTTGCTCCGATTAAGCCAACCGGTTTTCTGTTTAAAACAGAAGAGGTCCGCGGTCTCGATGCCCAGTCCAATGCATTTTTTAATACCCCCGGAATTCCGGAATTGTACTCTGGACTTACAATGATGACGCCGTCAACGTCTTGTATATCAGCTCTAAAGGATGTTACGGAGTCTGGTGCTCCGGCAATTTCTAAATCTTCGTTAAAAAAAGGAAGACTGTCTATTTCAACCCAGCGAAATTGAGCCGCATTATCGAAGTCAATCAGTGATTGAGCAATTGCTCGATTATACGAGTTTTTTCGTAAACTTCCACAAATAAGACCAATGGTTTTAATCATAAAATCACCTCCCAGTTTAAAATCACTTTCATCTTAACACGTTACCCCAAATATAGACACTATTTTTAAAAATGTACATTTATGCCTTAATATCCCTTCGTGGCAGCCTCTCAAGAGGAGTACTATATAAAAAGAACCGGCCCATCGGGATTGGCGATGGATGTCATCCTGCTCCAAAGTAAAGGTGATACGTTCCTGGATCACCAACATTCGATTCGTTATCCCTCTCACGATCATTACAAATATAACCATATTGAATCCGGGATATTGTATAAAAAATGAACGCATCTTTAGCGCAAATCCCGTATTCATCATGCCTTCTTCATGACTTGATTTAGCGGGTGAGTTCATATAAAGTGAAAGAGAAAACAATTCACCGTGATGGAGGGACAAGCAAATGACGCATGTACGCTTTGATTACTCAAGAGCGTTACCTTTTTTCAATGAACATGAACTTACATACGCACGTGATTTCGTAAAAACGGCACACCATAATATCCATGAAAAAACAGGCGCCGGAAGCGACTTTTTAGGATGGGTGGACCTCCCTGAAAACTACGATAAAGAAGAATTCGCGCGCATTAAAAAAAGCGCTGAAAAAATCAAATCAGATTCAGACGTGCTTCTCGTCGTGGGTATCGGCGGTTCATACTTAGGCGCCCGCGCGGCGATTGAAGCGCTCAATCATTCTTTCTATAACGTTCTGCCGAAAGACAAGCGCAAAAACCCTCAAGTTATCTTTATCGGCAACAATATCAGCTCAACTTATATGAAAGATGTTATGGATCTTTTGGAAGACGCTGATTTCTCTATCAATGTCATTTCTAAATCAGGCACGACGACGGAACCTGCAATCGCTTTCCGGATTTTCCGCAAACTTCTTGAAGAAAAATACGGAAAAGAAGAAGCGAAAGCGCGGATTTACGCGACGACAGATAAAGAGCGCGGCGCTTTAAAAACGCTTTCTAATGAAGAAGGCTTCGAATCATTCGTTATTCCTGATGATGTCGGCGGACGTTTCTCCGTTCTGACTGCGGTAGGTCTTCTGCCGATTGCGGTAAGCGGGGCTGATATCGATGAAATGATGAAAGGCGCTCTTGATGCAAGCAAAGACTTTTCCAGCTCGGAATTAGAAGAGAACGCGGCTTACCAATACGCCGTCGTCCGCAACGTTCTGTATAATAAAGGCAGAACCATTGAAATGCTTATCAACTATGAGCCTGCGCTGCAATACTTTGCGGAATGGTGGAAGCAGCTCTTCGGCGAAAGTGAAGGAAAAGATGAAAAAGGCATCTATCCTTCTTCTGCTAACTTCTCAACAGACCTTCACTCTCTCGGTCAATACGTGCAGGAAGGCAGACGCGATCTGTTTGAAACTGTATTAAACGTTGAAAAACCGAAGCATGAGCTGACAATTGAAGAGGCGGAAAATGATCTCGACGGCTTAAATTACTTGGCCGGCAAAACGGTCGATTTCGTCAACAAAAAAGCGTTCGAAGGCACGATGCTTGCCCATACAGACGGAAAAGTGCCGAACTTAATTGTCAATATTCCGGAGCTTAATGCATATACATTTGGATATCTCGTCTATTTCTTTGAAAAAGCGGTGGCGATGAGCGGTTATCTGCTCGGAGTCAACCCGTTTGATCAGCCGGGTGTTGAAGCCTATAAGGTGAATATGTTCGCGCTTCTCGGCAAACCGGGCTTTGAAGAGAAAAAAGCAGAGCTTGAAAAACGCCTTGAAAAATAAAAAAAAGGGCTGGCCCTCAGCATGACGGGTCAGCCTTTTTTAAACCGTGAAAGGTGTGATGATGAATGATACGACTCTTATGTAAGCATGCCGTCATTTCCGTCTGTTCCGCCGCTATTGTCTATTCGGCACTAAAACTGTCTCCTGAATCCCTCTTACAAACCATCCTGTTTTTCGCTTTCCCTCTCGGCTTGTTTACGGACATGGTCCGGCTGAAACTGAAGATTGGCCGGATGCAGTCGCTGATCACGAAGTGCTGTCTCTATGCCGTCGTTTTCTATATTTCAACGGAAGCCGTTCTCTCCGCAATTGTGACGTATGTTCTGATTGAATGCGCCGTTATCTCTTTCCGGCGTCTGTCTGCCGCTCCCGATTCTTCCCGGGCGCCGTATGAAGATGCCGCAGAGCGGGGACGCTAAAGACAAAAAGGAGCATATGCACATGATCAGCATTCCATCTTCACTTGAAGGGCAATCGTTTTTACTCCGCGAACTGGAACAGGTGCTGAAACCGATCGGTTATACCATCGGAGGCGGTTGGGAGTATGACCGCGGGTTCTTTGATTACAAAATTTCCGATCAGGACGGCTATTTATTTCTCCGCATCCCTGTTGAAGCAAATAAGGGACACCTGGATGAACGGGGGGCCGCCGTTACAATCGGCACACCCTTTTTGCTGAGGCACGTTTATCAGCAGGAAACGGATGATCACGCAGGCGGCGGTGTTTTTGAGTCATTATTCAACCAATTCTCCGAGCCGAAACGGCGGGATGCGGCAATTGACCGCTCATATACAGATATCGGCATCTCGCTTGTGAAAGAGCTGGAAGACGTCCTGCTGCATTAAAGAGCCAAAAACAGATCAGTATCGAGCACCTGGTATGACAGGGGAGGGGTCAGCATCGGCCCCTCTTCTTTTTGTATGCCGATGATCGTGGTATTCCGTTTGAGATAATAGAGCGCACAGTCATGATAAGATGAGTCCTTTAATTCCTCGGGGACGGGAATGATGCGCACCTTTTTCTCCAGCGTCAGATCTGACAGCGTTTGCGGTTTGGCAAGCTGCAGCTTGACCCGGTAATGCTCAAACATCACCCGGCTCGACAGGCGTGATGTGCACAGAATCTTATTGGCTCCTGCGCGCTCGGCGTTTTTGACATACCGTTCCGTTAAAATTTCCACGATACAATAAACGGACGGATGCAGCCCTTTGATGGCGAGAAGCGTTAATACCGACAGCATATCAGCTTCGGATTCATTTTTCTGCTGGTCCGCTGTCAAAATGACGGTATCGGCTTCCGTAATATTCGCCTTATTGAGCGTACTGTCATCAGCGGCATGTCCGCGGATGAAATGGACGTTTTCAATAAGCGGCCCTTCCCTTAATGAATCATCAATCAGGACGACAGTTTTTGACGGCGCGATGTGCTGCAGTTCTTTCAGCAGCATATGCGACTTCTCATTCCATCCGATAAGAATGACGTGCCCCTTGCCTTTAAAGGCGACCTTCCCTTCGACATAGCGGTGCTGTTTGCTGAACACGGCTGAAGAAAGCGTGGCGAAATAGGCGGTCACAAAACTCGCTCCGCTTAATACAAGCACCATGCCGGCAATCTGCCCGAGCGGTGTCTGGGGAACGTAATCGCCGTAGCCGACTGTGGCCACCGTAATAACCGCCCACCAAACCCCTTCAAACACAGACGTGAATTGCTTCGGCTCAAGCATGTAAATGAGTTGGCCGAACAATAAAATCAAAGCGATAATGATCAGTCCGATCCGAACATATAACGGCCATCTCAGCCAGGAAATAAAAATACGGTTTGATTTCATTCGTCCGGCTCTTCTTTCGTCAGAGAGATGGATAAAATCTGCTTAATAATGGTGTTTAGTTTTTCGTCCAGCTGTTCCTGGCCGTATGAGTTACGCGCATGTCTGATTAAATCGGCCGTCTCATCTTCAAACTGTATGAGAGGTTCGTCGTTTTCCGCCTCATTATAGAGCTGGATAAAGGCGTCAAGCCCCTCGTTCATTCTGTCTATCGCATTGCTCAGCTGTTCTTTCTCGCCATTTGTCACTTTCATGTCGATCACACCTGTATCTTTTTTTATACAGTATGTCCCAGTTCGTTTGATGTCTTTCAAAAATCGCCGAAAACATATTCACCCTCATTTTTTCATATGATAAAGAAAGCGGACCGAAAAAGGGTGAGTCAAATGACAGTCATTCAAAAACTGCTGGCGGCGCTGGCCGGAGCGCAGCTGCTCGCTTCGGCGGCCGTATTGCTTATTTTCGATTTGAATGGATACAATCATATGTCCGGCGGATTTTCATGGCTTGTTTTTGCAAAAGAGACCGCAGGCACGTTTCCGTTTTACATCGGATTGGCCGGGTGTATCCTCATCATGCTCGGAGGATTGATTCCTGTCAGAAAAAAGAAGCGGATTTCTGTACAGGAAAGCGGACAATCATTAAAATAATATATAAGCAGATCGTACGATATAAGAGAAAAAGGAAGAGGATAATATGCTGTTTATCTTTTTAACAATTGCTGCATTGGGATTGTCGTTTTGGGCACAATTTAAAGTGAAAAGCAATTTTCAGAAATACTCAGACGTAGAAGCTTCCAGTCAGCGGACGGGGGCGGAAACGGCAAGACGGATTCTTGATATTAACGGTTTATATGATGTGCCGGTAGAACCGGTAAGAGGCACTTTAACAGACCATTACGACCCGACGGAGCGGGTGGTGCGTTTATCTGAGCCGGTATATTACGGCCGCTCCATTTCCGCCATTTCCGTCGCTTCCCATGAAGTCGGACATGCTTTGCAGCATCAGGAATCATACGGCGCGCTTGTGCTGAGGCACAAAATTTTTCCGGTCGTCAATTTTGCCTCCGGGGTTGCCCCTCTGCTTTTCTTGGGCGGGATGCTCCTGGGCAGCTTGAACTTAATCGGACTCGGCATTATTTTGTTTTCGGCCGCTGTTTTTTTCCAGCTTGTCACACTGCCTGTCGAGTTTAATGCCAGCGCGAGGGCGAAGCGGATTATCGTGTCGGAAGGATTCATTCGCAACAGTGAAGAACACGGCGTGAATAAAGTACTGAACGCCGCCGCGCTGACGTATGTGGCTGCGGCGCTCGTTTCATTATTCGAGCTGCTTCGTTTTGTGATGATTTTCTTAAATGGTCGTGATGAGAATTAACACGAAGGAGGTGGCCCCTTACCGTTTGCGGTAGGGGTTTTTTTGCTTATATTAAAACTGATTCTCATTATGCTGTTAATCGGATTAACGGCCATCTTTGTCGCTGCGGAATTTGCGATTGTCAAAATCCGCGGTTCAAAAATCGCGGAGCTGGTTGAAACCGGAGACAGCCGGGCGCTCGCGGCGCACAGGGTGATTTCAAATCTCGATGAATATTTATCAGCGTGCCAGCTCGGCATTACGATTACGGCGCTCGGACTCGGCTGGCTCGGTGAACCGACGATTCAGCGGCTTCTTCATCCTGTTTTCAGCCTGATCGGAATGCCGTCATCCATTACGCACGTCGTCACGTTTATTGCGGCGTTTATCGCCGTCACGTATCTGCACGTCGTCATCGGAGAGCTTGCGCCGAAAACGATATCCATTCAAAAAGCTGAAGCCGTCAGTCTGTGGACGGCGAAACCGCTCATTCTGTTTTATAAAGTGATGTATCCGTTTATTAAGCTGTTAAACGGTTCAGCCGGATTTTTGGTCAAGCTGTTCGGTTTTCATTCGGTGAAAGAACATGAGGTCGTGGTCAGTGAAGAGGAATTGCGGCTGATTTTGTCCGAAAGCTATAAAAAAGGTCAAATCAATCAATCTGAATTCCGTTACGTCAATAAAATATTTGAATTCGATAACCGGGTCGCCAGAGAAATCATGGTGCCGCGCACCGAAATCGCCGCCATCTCGCTTGAACAGCCAGTTGATGAAGCCATACATTTGATCATCAACGAACGGTATACGCGATATCCGGTTATTAAGGAAGACAAAGATCACATTCTCGGCATTATTAACAATAAGGATTTATTTAAGGCGTATTTTCTCGGCCGCTCCATTGAATTAAAAGAAATTATGCGTCCGGTCATCAGAGTCATTGAAAGCATCCCCGTTCAGGAGCTTTTGATCCGCATGCAGAAGGAGCGGATTCATATGGCGATTCTCGTTGACGAATACGGCGGCACGGCGGGACTTGTGACCGTCGAAGACATATTGGAGGAAATCGTCGGGGAAATCCGTGATGAATATGACCAGGATGAAATGCCCCACATCGTCAAAAAAGGCGAACACCACTATGTGATGGACGGCAAGGCGCTCATAGAAGAGGTGAATGATCTCCTTGATATCGCCATCGAAAATGAAGACATTGACACGATCGCCGGCTGGCTCTTAACACAAAAAATGGAGCTGAAAAATGGTGATGTGTTTCATGCCGAAGGGTGTGAATTTAAGGTGCTGGAAGCGGAAGACCATCATATCCGCTTCGTTGAAATTAAAAAAACTGATTTCTGAGCCTCCTGCTTTTGCAATGAGGCTTTTTTTATGGAAAAAATGCTTCTTCGTCCCGCTCCTTCATATAATGTAAAGAAAGGAGTGTCGGTATGAAAACGGATTGGTGGAAAACGGCGGCCGTCTATCAAATTTATCCTCGAAGCTTTATGGATTCGAACGGGGACGGAATCGGCGACATGAACGGCATCAGAGCAAAGCTTCATTACATAAAAGAGTTGGGGGCGGATGTGATCTGGCTTTGTCCCGTTTTTGACTCGCCGGGCGCGGACAACGGCTACGATGTTCGGAATTATAAACAAATTGCCGGCGAATTCGGGACGATGGAGGATTTTGACCGGCTCCTTGCGGATGTCCATGCGCTCGGCATGAAGCTGATTATAGACCTCGTCATCAACCATACAAGCGATGAGCATCCTTGGTTTATCGAATCACGCTCGGCGAAAGATTCCGAAAAACGGGACTGGTACATCTGGAGAGACGGAAAAAACGGCAAAGAGCCGAACAATTGGGAAAGCATTTTCGGCGGATCAGCGTGGGAATATGATCAAGAGACCGGCCAGTATTACCTGCACCTGTTTGACAAAAAACAGCCTGATTTAAATTGGGAAAACGAAGCGATGAGGCAGTCCGTTTATGAGATGGTCCGCTGGTGGCTTGATAAAGGCATAGACGGCTTCCGGGTGGATGCCATTTCTCACATTAAGAAAAAAGAAGGGCTCCCTGACATGCCGAATCCGGACGGTCTCCCGTACGTCCCGTCTTTCCCGTACCATATGAATGGGGAAGGCATAATGGATCTCTTAAAAGAGCTGAAACGGGAAACATTTTCACGCTATCCGATCATGACGGTCGGCGAGGCGAACGGAGTGGCGGCTTGGGAGGCGGCTGATTGGGCCGGTGAAGAAAACGGCGTCTTTCAAATGATTTTTCAATTTGAACATCTCGGCCTCTGGGATACGGAAGATGATCAAAGCATCTCCATTCCGGCGCTTAAGCGCGTCTTGTCCGGCTGGCAGAACAGTCTTGAAGGAAAGGGCTGGAACGCGTTATTTATGGAGAACCACGATCAGCCCCGTTCCGTCTCGGTATGGGGTGACGAACGGTTTTTGACAGAAAGCGCCAAGGCACTCGCCGCGATGTATATGCTGATGAAAGGCACGCCGTTTATTTACCAGGGGCAGGAGCTCGGGATGACCAATGTTTCGTTTCCGTCCATTGAAGATTATGATGACGCCGCAATGAAATATCTGTATGAAAAAGAGACGTCCCGCGGCGTTCCGCATGAAAAAGTGATGAAGATCATCTGGAAGAAGGGCCGGGATAATTCACGGACACCGATGCAATGGAGCGGTGAGGCGAACGGCGGGTTTTCTGATGCTTCTCCGTGGCTCGGAGTGAATCCGAACCACACATGGCTGAATGCTGCATCACAAATGCAGGATGAAACATCCGTATACCATTTCTACAGACGGCTGCTCGCCCTCAGAAAAGAACACGGCGTATTGATCAGCGGCACATATGAATTGCTGCTTCCGAATGACCGGCAGATTTATGCCTATCTAAGAAAAAACGGAACAAAAACCGCCCTGATCATCACAAATCTGTCCCGGACCCCCGCTTTATACAGGCATCCCGGTTATCCGCTTGACTCCGATACGCTCGTGCTCGCAAGCATGGAAACACCACCGCATCGGCATGTGACATCCTTTCTTTTAAAGCCTTATGAGGCCCGCGTATATATATGGTGAAAAACTTCAGTCCCGAGGCTGAAGTTTTTTGTGATCTGCGTTTATCATCGCGATCCGACAGGAAAAGACAAATACAGAAACGAATATGGGAAAGGAAGAGAAAAAGAAAGGAGGCATTCATATGCTGAAAAAAATGCAGATTCAAACAAACAGACGGGATGAAATGATCGACATCACACATGAAGCTGAAGCGTTTCTCCGCAAAACAGGCGTGAAAAACGGTTTGGCGCTCATATACTGTCCCCATACAACCGCCGGCATTACCATAAATGAAAATGCCGATCCGGATGTGAAGAGGGATATGCTCAGAAGGTTTGATGAAATGTATCCGTGGGAGCACGAACTGGACCGGCATATGGAGGGAAATACGGCTGCACATATGAAAGCGAGCACAACCGGCGCCTCCCAGCATGTCATCATAGAAGACGGCCGCCTGATACTCGGAACATGGCAGGGCGTTTATTTTTGCGAATTTGACGGTCCGCGAAACAGAACATGTTATATCAAAATACAGGCTGAAACGGAGGAAAACAAATGAGTGAGTGGATGAGTCCGTTATCATTAATAAAGCCCGTCATTCAGGCGCCGATGGCCGGCGGGCTGGTCACGCCGCGTCTGGCTTCGGCGGTATCAAATGAAGGGGCGCTCGGAAGCCTCGCTTCAGGATACGTCAGCCCGCAAGCGCTTGAAAAACAGCTTATCGAGATGAAAGAGCTGACGGACCGCTCCTTTCAAGTAAATCTTTTCGTCCCGGAAGAAAGACAGATGCCTGAGGCGGAACTTGTTGAAAAATGGAAAGCCCGCATTCCGAGGGCAAAAGACGCCAAGCCGTTCTCTGATCTGAAAGAAGAATGGAATGATTTCGAGGAAAAAGCGGAGCTTCTGATCCGTTACGGAGTCAAAGCGTGTTCATTCACCTTCGGCCTGCCGCCGGAAGAAACGGCGGAAAAGCTGAAGAAAAGCGGTTGTTTCCTTTTCGGCACGGCGACAACGCCGGAGGAAGCGAAGGCTTTTGAAGAACGGGGAATGGACGCCGTTATCCTTCAGGGAATAGAAGCCGGCGGACATCGCGGGTCGTTTCTGCCGGTTAAAGGAGAACCGGCTCTCGGCCTTATGGCGCTGATTCCGCAGGCTAAAGACGCGCTGAATATCCCGGTGATTGCGGCAGGCGGCATTTTTGACCGCCGCGGGGTGCAGGCGGCCCGATGTTTGGGTGCGGACGGCGTTCAAGTAGGAACACCGTTTCTCCTTTGTGAAGAAAGCAGCGCTTCACCGGCATATCAAAAAGCCATTGCCGAATCAAAAGGAGCCGATACGCGGCTGACCACCCTGTTTTCGGGAAAACAGGCGCGGGGAATCGTGAATCAGTTCATGAAAACATATGAAGCTGACGAGGGGAAAACGCTGCCTTATCCGCTGCATAATACGCTGACAAAGCCGATGCGCGGGCATGCGGCTCAATCAGGAGACGCGGAATATATGTCTTTATGGGCCGGCCAGTCCGCCGCGAAACTTGAAGGGCCGACAGACGTGAAAACCGTTTTGGACGGATTGTGCGAATCATAATCCAGAAATCGTGAGGTGATGGATGATGAAGATTCTTCAAATGTCCTATAAAAAAAGAGGAACTATTGAGTTTGTCTTTGAAGATTTTCCGCATTCCAAAGTCACCATGGCGCCGATTAAAGGGTATTACTTTGTCCGCACCATTAAATGGAGCAGACGGGACAGAGCCGTCACCCGCCATGATTTAGAGAAGTTTGAATGGGCTGCAAACCAAGCGCTCGGCACGACGGCTTTTTACCGGAAAAGAAAAGCATTCCGCATCCCATCGTCACAATGACAGACGATGGGATTGTTTTAATGCATGATCTGATAAAGCGCGGGTGCATCAAGCCTTGTTGCCTGGTTAAGCAGATAAGCCGGCTGCACGGCATTTTTTTTTCTTAAAGAATTCAATCTCTGGATGATTTGTTCAGCGGTCAGAATCCCGAGACCGTGGGCGAAATATTGATCATTCCCCATCACAATGACATTCTCTCCCCGCCACTGAGCCTTTGCAGGATTAAAATCAGGGTTTTTAAAATATAAACAATCTCCCCGTAAAAAGTGGCTGCCGGTTTCCGTGTAGATCGGCAGATGCTCATAGTGCCAGTCATACAAAGTGATATCCCGGAAACGCCGGTTAAACCGTTCTTCACCGATTGTCTTTAAGACGGCCAGATAATAAATCACAACAATGGCGGTAGCGCATTCAAATGCGTAAAACGCTCCGTTTTCAATAATGTCCCGAATCGCTTTTGAAGCGGGGATTCTGTACTTCAGCTCCAAGGCTCCTTCCGGCGTCACTCTCCAATAAGCCGTATTTCCGTATGTTTTGGCGAAAGTTGCAAATTTCACCCCTGATCCGTGCAGTTCTCTTGCGGCTTCCACAATATGGCGGCGCAGCCGCACCTCGAACATCAGTTCAGCAATCGACCCGTAATCGAATTGTACGGGAGAATTGAGCAGTTCATTTATATACGGAACAAGGCTTTCTTCCGTCTGCCAGTTCGCGATGTCCTGAGGCCGAAGCACTTGGCCGGATATGATAATCATCTGCGCGCCCCCTATCTTTTTTTATAAGATATGCAGGAAGCTTGGGCAATGAAAATCAAGACATAAAAAAGGAGGAAATGTTAACAAAATGTGAAGACTGAGCCGATATATAAGGTATCACACTTGAGGGAGCAGCTTAATATGAAAAAATTCATCAATTGGTGCACAAAGGCATCGATTTCACGTAAATTAATCATTTCATTTATCGTGATCTTAATCATACCGATTCTCGTGTTAGAATTCAGTTCATACCATACGGCGAGCAATTCGCTGGATGATCAGATTTCAGGCAACGCGAAAAATAACATCGAATCTTTTAACACAACCATTACAAATGATATCGGCGCAAAAGCAAAGGCGATTGAATTTTTCAGTGAAACGTTAAAAGGGTCATCCTTCTCAAAGAAAAACATGTCTGCTCTTGAAGAAAAGTTCGGGCAATACACGTCTATTCATAAGGACGTAGCCCGCGTTTACGGAGGAACCGAAGACGGCAGCTACGCACAGGCGCCTAAGGAGAATACTCCGGCCGATTACGATCCGAGAACACGCACTTGGTATAAAGACGCTGTGAAGGCCGGCGGCACGCTCGTTGTCACCGACCCTTACACCGCGGCAAGCGACGGCAGCATGGTCGTTACCGTGGCAAAGCAGATGCAGGACGGAACAGGCGTAGTGGCCATGGATATTACAATTGACCAGCTGCTGAAGCAGATGCAGGGAATCAAAATCGGGCAAAAAGGATTCGTGTTTATCACATCCAAAAATAAAACCTATGTCGCGCATAAAGACCACAAACCGGGCGACAAAGTTTCAACCCCGTGGCTGAATGAGGTATACAGCAAAGACAGCGGCATTATTTCATACAAGCTCGATGATCAAAATAAAAAAATGGCGTTTACGACAAATAAACTGACCGGATGGAAAATAGAGGGGAGCATGGAGCTCAACGAAATTAAAGACGCCTCACAACCGGTGCTGACGATGGGAATGATCGTCCTTGCAGCATCCATTATCATCGGGGGAATTTTAATTCTGTTGATTGTCAGATCCATTACGTCACCGCTGAAACGGCTTGTCCGCTCTTCTAAACAAATCAGCGGCGGAGACTTGACTGAAACCATTGATATCCGCTCGAAAGATGAATTGGGCGAACTCGGCGCGAGCTTTAATGAAATGGGAGAATCTCTGCGCGGACTGATCAGCGCGATCCAAAACTCTGTCGACAATGTGGCCGCGTCATCAGAAGAGCTGACTGCTTCAGCTTCGCAGACAAGCAAAGCGACGGAACATATTACAATGGCCATTGAGCAGTTTTCAAACGGAAACGAAGAGCAAAGCGAAAAAGTCGATTCAAGCTCAGCCAAGCTGAATCATATAAATGACGGACTCACCGCCGTTTCCCGCACATCATCATCCATTACGGAAGCATCTAAACAATCGAAGGAAGCTGCCGGCACCGGGGAAGAATATGTGCAGCAAACCGTCGGGCAGATGAATCTCATCAATCAATCGGTCCAGCAGGCGGAAGCGGTTGTAAAAGGCCTTGAGGCCAAATCAAAAGACATCACTCATATTTTAAGAGTCATCAACGGTATTGCCGATCAGACAAACCTGCTTGCTTTAAATGCAGCCATTGAAGCGGCAAGAGCCGGTGAATACGGGCGGGGCTTCTCAGTGGTAGCCGAAGAAGTGCGCAAGCTTGCCGTCCAATCCGCCGGTTCTGCCAAAGAGATTGAAAAACTCATTCAGGAAATTACGGCTGAGATTAATACATCACTTCACATGTTCACATCCGTTAATGAAGAAGTTCAATCAGGACTTGCCGTGACGGACCGCACGAAAGAAAGCTTCCAGAATATCTTCGGCATGACAAACGATATCGCCGAGAAGCTTCAATCGATGAACGGCACGGTTGAACAGCTGTCAGACAGCTCCCAGCACGTTTCAGCCGCAGTGACGGATATTGCGGACGTATCTAGGGAAAGCGCAGCAAGCATTCAGGATATTGCCGCATCCGCAGAAGAACAGCTTGCATCAATGGAAGAAATCAGCACATCCGCCGATACTTTGGCGCAAATGGCCGAAGAACTGCGGGAATTAACGAAACAATTTAAAATCAACTAGTAAAAAAGGACGCTTTCCGGAGGGAAGGCGTCCTTTTTTATAGTGACAGCCGGATAATTAAATAAAAAGTCTTGCATGCAAAGGGAGTACATAGAACTATTTTTCATTTATGACTTAATTTTCAATGTAATAAAAAGGGAGTCGGCCGATATAAACAGTAAATGATTGAAAGAGGTTTACAAAATTGAAAAAAACAGCAAAAAAAATCGCCAGAAAATCAATAGCCAAAAAACTGATCATTTCATTTTTACTGATCTTAATCATTCCGGTAGCAGTATTGGCTGCCGGCGCCTACCGTTCGGCGGCTTCATCCGTTGAAAAGCAAATGATGGAAAGCGCCGAAGGAAATGTGCAAATCTTAAACAATATGATTGATGACCGGATCGGAATGTTTACAAAAAGCTCAGCATATTTCAGCGAATGGGCGACAAGCGCTAAATTTAAAGAAAAAAACCAAACGGAAATGCAAGAAAGGTTCAAACAGTTTATTGAAAGCAATGATAAAGCGTCCGCCGTATTTTCAAGCAGCAAGGAAGGAACGTTTACCCGTTATCCGCATGCCGATATGCCGGCCGATTTCAATCCGCTTGAAAGAAGCTGGTATCAGGAAGCTATGGAGAATAAAGGCCAAACCATCATCACAGACCCTTATGAGTCCATCTCAAACAAAAAGATGGTCGTCACCATGGCCCGCGCGGCGCAAGACGGATCAGGCGTCGTCGCCATTGATATAAAAATCGACGATCTCATCACGATGACAAAAGAAGTGAACATCGGAAAAGAAGGATACGCCTTTATCCTCAGCAAAAATAAAAAAGCCGTTGCCTACAGTGATGAAAAAGCCGGCTCGGCGGTATCGGGAAAATGGGTTGATACATTATTCAGCGGGCAAAAAGGCGACTTTGAATATACGCTGAACGGGAAAGCGAAAAAAATGGCGTACGTGACCAATGAAGCGACGGGCTGGAAGATCAGCGGAACCATGTCCGTGGAAGAAATCAAAGATGCGGCAAGACCGGTTCTGACTCTGGCCGTTATCATACTGGCGATAGCCATTGCCGCAGGGATGATTTTCATTTATTTTGTCATCCGCTCAATTACCAAACCGTTAAAACGTCTCGTAGCTTCAGCGGAAAAAATCAGCGGCGGAGATCTGACGGAAACCATTGATGTCAGCTCTAAAGATGAGCTGGGCGTGCTCGGTAAAAGTTTTAATCATATGACAGATTCACTCCGTTCGCTTATTCAGGGAATTCAGGACTCTGTTGAACATGTCGCTTCTTCCTCAGAGGAGCTGACGGCTTCGGCTGAGCAGACGAGCAAAGCAACGGAACATATCACCCTTGCGATTGAACAGTTTTCTAATGGAACGGAAGACCAAAGTGAGAGTATTGATAAAGCGACAGCCCAAGTGAATGAGATGAAAGACGGGCTCAGTGATCTGGCGGAAGCGGCAGCCGTGGTGACGGAAACGTCAATTGAATCGGCGGAGATATCCGGCGCCGGTGAGCGGCTTGTCAAGAAAACAGCCGGCCAGATGGGCGCCATTGACCAATCCGTAAGTAAAGCGGAGCAAGTCGTACAAGGGCTTGAACTCAAATCGCAGGACATCACCAGCATTTTGCGCGTCATTAACGGCATTGCCGATCAAACGAATCTCCTTGCTTTAAATGCAGCCATTGAAGCGGCAAGAGCGGGAGAATACGGACGCGGTTTTTCAGTCGTTGCCGAAGAAGTGAGAAAGCTTGCCGTCCAATCCGCCGATTCAGCGAAAGAAATCGAATCCTTAATTCATGAAATCGTCAAAGAAATTCATACTTCGCTCGGAATGCTGGAATCCGTCAATCACGAGGTGAAAAGCGGACTTCAGTTAACGGACGAAACGGAAAAAAGCTTCCGGGACATTTCCGTTAAAACAAATCAGATTGCCGGTGAACTGCAAAATATGAATGCAACCGTGGAACAGCTTTCTGCCGGGTCTCAGGAAGTATCAAACGCTTCAGAGGATATCGCGGCCGTCTCCAGACAAAGCGCGGCCGGCATTCAGGACATCGCGGCTTCAGCTGAAGAGCAGCTTGCGTCCATGGAGGAAATCAGTTCCTCCGCCGTCACGCTGGAAAAAATGGCGGAAGAATTACGCGAACTGACAAAGCGTTTTAAGATAAACTCTTAATTAAGTCTAAAAGACTAATTTTAAGATAGGTAAAAAGTATGTTTCGTTATATTTCTTCTTTTTGGATGTGTATAATTACCCATAATTGCCGATATGAAGGGTAAACACGCAAGAGGAGATATAGCAGATGAAAAAAATTGTGCAAATCATCAAGCAGAGATCGCTTACAAGAAAACTGCTCATTTCTTTTTTGGCCATACTCATTCTTCCTATTTCAACGCTGGCTTTTATCGCCTATCAATCGGCGGTAAGCACGCTTGACAGGCAGATGATGGGAAGCGCACTAGATAATGTGCAGCAGATTAACGATATGATCAACACAAGCATCAGCCAAAAGGAAGACGGAACGGCATATTTCAGCGACTGGCTCACAAAGGATCGGTACAAGCCGAAAAACCAATCGCAAATTACCGATAAATTCACAGAGTACATGAAGATCAATAAAGACGTGGAATCCATTTATACGAGTGACACGGAAGGACATTTCACACGGTATCCGGATCTGCAGATGCCTAAAGGATATAATCCGCTTGAAAGAGACTGGTATAAAAAGGCCGTGGAAAATAAGGGGAAAGTTGTTGTAACAGATCCTTACCGCACGGCTTCCACCAATACGATGGTCGTGACGGTCGTTCAGCAGACGAAAGACGGCTCAGGAGTCGTCGCCATCAATATGAAAATCGATGAGCTTCTGAAAACGACAAAGAAAGTGAACATCGGAAAATCAGGCTACGCTTTTATCCTGACGAAAGACAAAAAAGTGGTCGCCCACCCGAACCGCACGTCAGGCACAGTATTAAACGGGGAGTGGGCTGAACAGCTGTTCACCAGCAAAAAAGGTGATTTTCAATACAAATACGACGGCCAGGAAAAGAAAATGGCTTATGATACAAACGGGCTGACAGGCTGGAAGATTACCGGAACGATGTATCTGGACGAAATTCATGAAGCGGCCCTGCCGATCCTTCATCTGTCCCTGCTCGTTCTCGTATTAGCGATTGTGATCGGAACCATCGTCATGGTGCTAATTATCCGTTCAATCACAAAACCGCTCAAGCAGCTTGTGACATCATCGAAACAGATCAGTGAAGGCGACTTAACAGAAACGATCGAGATTCAGTCAAAAGATGAATTAGGCGAGCTTGGCAAAAGCTTTAACAATATGGCCGCTTCGCTCAGGTCTCTCATCCATGCCATCCAGGATTCCGTGAATAACGTCGCATCTTCCTCAGAGGAGCTGACGGCTTCAGCGGAGCAGACAAGCAAGGCAACCGAACATATCACACTGGCGATCGAACAATTTTCTAACGGAAATGAAAGCCAAAGTGAAAACATTGAAAGCGCGGCGGAACATATTTACCAAATGAACAGCGGGCTTAAAGATATGGCGAAAGCATCTGCCGTCATTACCGAATCCTCCGCCACATCAGCGGAAGTCGCCAATTCAGGCGGAAAGCTCGTCCACCAGACGGTCGGCCAAATGAACGTCATTGACCGGTCAGTGAAAGAAGCTGAACAAGTGGTGCGCGGACTTGAAACAAAATCAAAAGACATTACAAACATTCTCCGTGTCATTAACGGAATCGCTGACCAGACAAACCTTCTTGCGCTGAACGCGGCAATTGAAGCCGCACGTGCGGGTGAATACGGGCGGGGCTTCTCAGTCGTCGCCGAAGAGGTCAGAAAACTTGCGGTCCAGTCTGCCGATTCAGCGAAAGAAATCGAAAGCTTAATCATAGAAATCGTCAACGAAATCAATACATCTCTCGGCATGTTCCAATCCGTCAACAAAGAGGTGGAGAGCGGACTGGATATTACGAATCAGACCGAAACGAGCTTCAAACGGATTTCTGAAATGACGAACCAGATCGCCGGAGAAATTCAAAATATGAATGCGACGGTAGAACAGCTGACAGCAGGCTCTCAGCAGATTTCAGGAGCTTCTGAGCAAATCGCGTCCATCGCAAAAGAAAGCTCCGCCAGCATTCAGGATATTGCGGCCTCCGCCGAAGAACAGCTGGCTTCAATGGAAGAAATCAGTTCGTCTTCGGAAACGTTATCCCAAATGGCGGAAGAATTACGTGATATGACGAAACGATTTAAAATAGATTAATAGGTCATAGAACACCCAAATGTGCTGTTTGGGTGTTTTTTTTAGTTTTTTTAATAAATCTTTTGTCCTATCTGACGATATTAGATTTAGCTTTTCAAAGAAGGAGACTGAAAAAATGAAACAACTGATACATTGGATCAAACAGCCATCCATCAGCAAGCCGCTGATCGCGGCATTTTTAGCCGTATTGGTGCTTCCGGTCGGCATACTCGCCTACTTCAGCTACCAAACGGCGGGGAGTACATTAGAAAGCGAACTGACCCACAGCGCCCAGGGAAATGTCAGCGAACTGAACAGCGTGCTGGAAAACATGCTCGAAGGCAAGCTGAAAGCGATTGACTACTACAGCGAATCAATCACTAAGGAAAAACTGAACACAAAAAATAAATCGGTACTGCTCGACAATATGAAGCAGTATGTCACCGTAAATGACGATGTCGCGTCAATTTACGCCGCGTCTCGCGACAAAGCGTTCGTGAAATATCCGTCCGTTGATATGCCGTCCGATTATAATCCGCTCACGCGCGAGTGGTACACAAAAGCGGTTGAAAAAAGCGGACAGCCGGTGTTTACCGAGCCTTATAAAGACGCTGCAACCGGACAGACGGTCGTTACGATTGCCCAGCAGACAAAAGACGGATCAGGCGTTGTGGCGCTTGATATTAATCTGGGCGACCTGCTGAACGCTTCCGAACGTGTGCAGATCGGTCATAAAGGATTTGCCTTCATTACAACGGGAGATAAAAAATACATCGCCCATCCGACTATAAAAGCGGGAACGGAGGGCTCCGGAGAGTGGATGAAAGAAGTATTTTCCAAATCAAGCGGATCGTTTGAATACATGTTTGAAGGACAGCAGAAGAAAATGGCCTTCACGACAAACAAACTGACGGGCTGGAAAATCGCCGGCACATTTTTTGTCAGTGAGATCCATGACGCAGCCTCGCCTGTCATGAAAATGGCGCTGATCATCCTGGCGGTTTCTCTTATCGTCGGCGGTATTTTAATCTTTTTTATCATTCGCTCGATTGCAAAACCGCTCAAAAAACTTGTTTCAACATCAGCTAAAATCAGTGACGGCGATTTAACGGAAGTCATTGACATCAAGTCAAAAAATGAATTCGGGCAGCTCAGCCAAAGCTTCAATGAGATGTCGGCATCACTCCGGTCTGTCATCGGCGTCATCCAATCATCCGTCGAACATGTCGCTTCTTCATCCGAAGAGCTGACGGCATCCGCCGGACAGACAAGCAAGGCGACAGAGCATATTACACTGGCGATTGAACAATTCTCAAACGGAAACGAATCACAAAGCGAGAAATTGGGAGAAAGTGCTGATCATCTTTCCCAAATGAATGCCGGCATTGCCGAGACGGCGAATGTATCGGCGGAAATCACTGAATCCGCCATCCAAACCTCTGAAACGGCCGGAAGCGGAGAAGAATTAGTGGCGAAAACGGTAGGCCAGATGAAAACAATTGATCGTTCCGTACAGCAGGCGGAAGCGGTCGTAAAAGGGCTGGAAACGAAGTCGCACGACATTAAGAGCATTCTCAACGTCATTAACGGCATTGCCGATCAAACAAATCTGCTTGCCTTAAACGCTGCCATTGAAGCAGCCAGAGCAGGCGAATACGGGCGGGGCTTCTCCGTCGTTGCGGAAGAAGTGAGAAAGCTTGCCGTACAATCAGCCGGCTCCGCGAAGGAAATCGAAACGCTGATTCAGGAAATCGTCAAAGAAATCGCCACATCGCTTTCCGTATTCCAAGCGGTGAATCAAGATGTGAAGGAAGGCCTCGATATTACGGATCAAACGGCCGAAAGCTTCAAAAAAATCTCAGAAATGACGACTCAGATTTCAGGCGCCTTGCAGCATATGAACGGAACGCTTGAGAAGCTTGCAGCCGGGTCGCAAAATGTGACAAACGCGGTGGAGGACATTACCTCAGTCGCCAAAGAAGGGTCCGCCGGCATTCAAGACATCGCCGCCTCAGCTGAAGAGCAGCTGGCCTCCATGGAAGAAATCAGTTCATCCGCCGAAACGCTTGCGCATATGGCTGAAGAACTGCAGCAGGTCACACGGAAATTTACGATTCAGTCTGAAGACGAAGAACAGCTGTAGCGAGCTGTTTCTTTTCCTCATTTAAAAAAAGCGATACACTAATATAAAAGAAGGGAGTGGCAGTGATGAGATTAGAAGGCAAAAAAGTCATAGCGCTTGTCAGTGACGATTTTGAAGACTTAGAGCTTTGGTATCCCGTCTACCGGCTGAGAGAGGAAGGCGCGATCGTTCATTTAATAGGAGAAGAAGCGGGCCGTTCATACAAAGGAAAATACGGCGTGCCCGCGACGGCGGATTACGATTTTAAGAGCCTGATTATCCAGGAGTATGACGCCGTGCTCGTGCCCGGCGGCTGGGCTCCTGACAAACTGCGAAGATATCCCGAAGTTTTGGACATCATCCGTACGATGAACGAGCAGAAAAAGCCGATCGGCCAGATCTGCCATGCGGGCTGGGTGCTCATATCTGCCGGAATTCTCGCAGGAAAAAAAGTAACGAGCACGCCCGGCATCAAAGACGACATGACAAATGCAGGGGCACAGTGGCTGGATGAAGCTGTCGTAACTGACGGACACATTGTATCAAGCCGCCGCCCGCCCGACCTTCCGCAGTATGCAAAAGCGTTTGCTGACCTGTTAGCGTCCAAATAAAAAACATCCGCCCGAATCCGGGCGGATGTTTTTAGTTTTGATCGGCGGGAAAGACAATTCCGATTTGTTTTCTCGCTTCTTCCATAATGCTTGCCGTAATGAAAGAACGTTCAAATGTATTTTCGGAAGACTCCCGCTGTCCGTTTCGAAGAAGATTGATGAATTCAGCCGTTTCGTAGTACATCGATGGTTTCAGATCAGGGACTGAAATGTCTTCCGTCCGGCCGTCACGATAGCGGATTTCCGCCCGTTCCGGTCCGTGAATGCTGTCCAGAACGATCGTGCCGTCTTCACCCTGAATTTCCGCCGGGGCAAACGAATTTGAGATTTTCGAATGCATCAGCACCGCTTCAAATCCGTCGTATGACAGAATGACCGTGCCTTCGCCGTCAACGCCGGATGCTAGTTTATGACCGGTCGCAATGACGTTTTTCGGTTTGCCGAACAGGACGACTGCCGGATAAATGCAGTACACGCCGATGTCCATTAACGAACCGTTCGATAATTCAGGCTTAAACGCGTTTAGCACCGTACCGTTCTTATATGCATCATATCGTGATGAATATTGGCAGTAGCTTGCCGTGAATCTCCTGACGGGTCCGATTTTATGTAAGTGGTTTTGAAGCATGCTGAAGTTCGGCAGGAACGTTGTTTTCATGGCTTCCATCAAGAGAACGCCGTTCGTTTTGGCTGCGTGAATCATTTCATCCGTTTCCCTTGCGTTAGACGCAAACGGTTTTTCGCACAGTACATGCTTGCCGTGTTCCATAAAAAGGACCGCCTGCTCTTTGTGAAATGCATTCGGGCTGGCGAGATACACCGCGTCATAGGCTTTGCTTTCCGCCATTTCTTTCAGGCTGGTAAAATAATGAGCAGCGCCGTGTTTGCCGGCGAATTCCGCCGCGCGTTCCTCAGTTCTGGAATAAACCGCCGTTAATTGAAAATCATCAATAGCAGAAGCCGCCTCCAGAAATCGTTCTGTAATCCAATTCGTTCCGACTGTTGCAAATCGAATCATTGCTATCGCTCCTTCTATGTATTGGCTTACATTATAGCTTTTTTTCTGAGAAACATAAATGGAAAAAAGGCTGCCGGCTAAAGGGATAGGAAAAATTCCCATAGAGACCGGTTATTATTTTTCATTACAGGAACGATAGTGTACAATTTAAGTAAAATACATATGATGGAGGAACAATAGTGGAAACATTGCAAACATGGGGCGGCAGATTTAAACAGTTTTTCTTAGACAATAAATTTGTCTTGTTTTTGCTTGTATTGCTGCTCATCGGTCTCAATATCCTTGTCTTTATGAAGACATCATTTATTTTCACACCTATTATCGTCCTGCTCAAAACGATTGCGCTCCCCGTCATTTTGACAGGAATTGTTTATTATCTGCTTAATCCGATCGTAGATATATTGGAAAAAATAAGAGTGAAAAGAGTCTATTCCATCCTGCTCCTTTACCTCATTATTATAGGGCTGATTACGATTACGGTCGTTTCAATTATTCCGTTTTTAAAGGAACAGATCATGAGCCTGATCGACAATCTGCCGAAATATGTGGACATCGTTGAAGATCAGACGAAAAGCCTGATCGGAAGCGATTTTGTAAATCAGGCGCAAAAGACGATGAATATCAACATTTCCGATCTTGCTAATAAAGTATCGGCGCAGGCGGCGACAATTGCAAACAGCACATTTACCGGAGTCGGGAATTTTATCGGCGCGCTGACGGAAGTGATTATTTCAATTGTGACCGTGCCGTTTATTCTGTTCTATTTGCTGAAAGACGGCAAAAAACTGCCGATTTATATCTTAAAGTTTGTGCCCACCCGTCTGAAAGAACAAACGTATACGATGCTTAGTGAAATGAACCACAGATTAAGTTCCTATATCAGAGGACAGGTCATCGTCAGCTTCTGCATCGGGTTTTTATTATTTATCGGCTATCTGATTATCGGACTTGATTATGCGTCACTGCTTGCGGTCATTGCCGCTTGTACGAGCGTTGTTCCGTATTTAGGGCCGACCATTGCCATCACGCCGGCGATTATTATCGCGTTGGTCACTTCGCCCCTTATGCTGCTGAAGCTTGCGATTGTATGGACCGTTGTCCAGCTCGTGGAAGGGAAATTAATTTCGCCGCAGATCATGGGGAAAAATCTTCACATTCACCCGATTACCATCATCTTTGTTCTTTTAACCGCCGGAAAGCTGTTCGGGGTTGTCGGCATTATTTTAGCCATCCCGGGGTATGCGGTCATCAAAGTGGTCACGACCCATCTGTTTGATTGGTTCAAAATGCGTTCGCATTTATATGAAGAAGAAAAAAATGATGCTGTATCGAAGTCATAAAATCGGAACGGACATGATATTTATTATAAGACAGGCTTTCCTTCAGAGGAGAGCTTCTCTTTTGTAAATGATGAATGAAGGGAAGAATGGGATGACACTATGGGAGATGTTCACAGCAGCCGTTTTGGGAATCGTGGAAGGGCTGACGGAGTACGCGCCGGTTTCTTCCACGGGACATATGATCATAGCGGATGACATCTGGCTGAAATCCGGAAGCCTGATGAATCCGGAAGCCGCCAATTCCTTCAAAGTGGTGATTCAGCTCGGTTCGATTCTGGCGGTGGCCATTGTGTTTAAGGATCGGATATTACATTTACTCGGCCTCAAAAAAAACGTCACGCGCGATCAGCAGAAGGGATACAGGCTGACCATCGCGCAAATCGCCGTCGGTCTTGTTCCGGCGGCGGTGCTCGGCTTTTTATTTGAGGATTTCATTGACCGCTATTTATTCTCCGTCAGAACGGTCGCTTACGGATTAATTGCCGGAGCCGTGCTTATGCTTATAGCGGACTGGATCAATAAAAGGAAAGAAACGATCGATACGGTGGACAGAATCACCTACAAACAGGCTTTCTGTGTCGGATTATTCCAGTGTCTCGCCTTATGGCCCGGATTTTCCCGCTCAGGCTCAACGATTGCCGGAGGTGTCATTGTCGGCTTGAATCACCGGGCAGCCGCAGACTTCACATTTATTATGGCTATTCCGATTATGGCGGGCGCAAGCCTTCTGAAGCTGGTGAAATACTGGAGCAGTCTTTCTTATGACATGATTCCGTTTTTTCTTGTCGGCTTTATCTGCGCCTTTGTCGTCGCCCTCTTAGTCGTCAAATTTTTTCTTCGGCTCATTAACCGGATTAAGCTTGTCCCGTTCGCCATTTACCGTGTCATCCTCGGCATCATTTTAATCATGCTCGTGCGATAAACGAAGAGGCCCCCCGGAGGGTCTTCTTTTTATGTTCGAAAAACGTCTCAGGAAAATATGAGCAAACTGAATTTTCTGCTTGAAATTCATAGAAGACTCGTCTATAATAAAACATGACGTTACAGCACGGGGCCATAGCTCAGCTGGGAGAGCGCTACGCTGGCAGCGTAGAGGTCAGGGGTTCGAGCCCCCTTGGCTCCATACCTTTAAACCCTTATTCTATAAATAAGGGTTTTTTTGTTTTTTCATCTTCTGCGGCAGCCTCTATGTTCTGCTTCATTTCTAACAATTCAAAATAAAGGAAAGAGAGAAAATGAAAAAGAAAATCTATCTTATATTATCTCTGTCAGCGGCACTGGCACTTCTTTTAACAGCGCTCCCGGCTCTTTCTCCCGTCGTCTTCACGTCTGCTTCAGAAAAAGGAGCCATCAGGCATGACATTTATAAAAAAGGATATCCGTATCAAAGCTACTTTGCGATTCTTCGAAAAGAAGAAGGCGGCGGAGAGGCCGGGAACCTTTATTATGTAAATTGGTTCAATTGGAAAGATGAAACCGGACAGACGCCGCACGTATGTTATTCAAAAAAATCGTCCGAAGGCGAGTACAAAGTAAGCTGCGGAACCGGACCGTGATGATCAAGAGCCCCTCTTCAATGAGGGGCTCTTTCTGTCAATGCCGCTCTGGCTCTCCGTTTAATATCCCCAATATAACGGCGTATCATAATGCCGATACGGATCATTCGGATAATGCGTATTTGGCTGATAAGGCTTATTCATATCATGAATACCCGTGTTTTCAGACTGTCCGCAGTATTTATCGGGACCTATCACAGTTGATTGCCGGATCGGTGAAACGGCTTTTTCCCACTCATGCTCATTCAGACAGTACGTATGCGCCATGATCTCAGGCGGCGTCAGACGGAGAATATCCGAGCCGTATATCACTTCAGGCGAAGGGGCGTCAAATATGGCCAAAAGGTGGGTTTTGTCTGAAGTGGCGACTTCATAATGCCACCACCCCTGCGGAACATTCGCCACTTGTCCTGAAGAGATCGGATAATTCCGTATTTTCTGGGTGAACGGATTCAGCATCGACACCACCGCGGAACCCGAAATACAGTACACCAATTCAGCGGCGTTTTGATGGGTATGCGGTTCAATCACATTTGTTTTGCTCAGAAAGATATCTAATAATGAAATATTTTCAAGCGTGTTTAACTGTTTAATCCCCAATACATTGATAAAGTTCCGAGCATCTTTCGTAAAAAAACGGCTCTCATTCACATCATAAGTGAATTGTGTATTCGGAGACGTGTAATCGATATCGGAAACCATGCACTCCCCCGCTTTCATCTTTAAACGTATATTCCCAAATATATGTGTCCCTGTTTCACCGGGTGATAAAAAAAAGGAGGTGAAATCCATAAATTCCAAATCCAACACAATATTGTGACGACTTTTTTAAAGATTCATTTTCAATATATCTTTTATTCGAAATATCTCTTACTATAAAGATATATTGAAAATACATCTTTAGAAGGGTTGAGGATTAACATGCTGGATGAGAGAACAATAGACATCATCAAAAGCACAGTACCCGTATTGAAAACACATGGAGAAAACATCACCGGACGCTTTTATAACCTGATGTTTCAAGATCATCCCGAACTGTTAAATATGTTTAACCAAACGAACCAAAAGAAACAGACTCAGCGCGCAGCATTGGCAAATACAGTCATTGCGGCTGCGGCGAATATTGATCAATTAGAACAAATCATTCCGGCGGTCAGACAGATCGGCCATAAACACACAAGCATCGGTGTAAAACCGGAACATTATCCGATTGTCGGAAAGTATCTGCTTCTGGCAATTAAGGATGTGCTGCAGGATGCCGCAACTCCTGAGATTATACAGGCATGGGAAAAAGCTTACGGTGTTATTGCGGAGGCTTTCATCGGCATTGAAAAAGACATGTACAATGAAGCCGGATGGCAGGGGTATAAAGAATTTACGGTTATACAGAAAACGAAAGAAAGCAAAGATATCACATCATTTTATATCAAACCGAGTGACGGCTCTTCGCTTCCTGGATTTGAAGCGGGACAATATATCAGCATTAAAGTGCTGATTGCGGATTCTCCTTATACGCACATTCGCCAGTACAGCCTGTCTGATGCTTCTCAAAAAGGGGCATATCGGATTTCTGTGAAAAAGGACGGAGTGGTTTCTTCTCATCTCCACAATGAAGTTCAAGAGGGAGATAAACTTGAAGTCAGCGCACCCGCTGGGGATTTCAAGCTGTCTTCTTCCGAAAAACCGGTTGTTCTTATCAGTGCCGGTTCCGGAATCACGCCGATGATGAGCATGCTGAAAACAGCCGCCGAAAAACAGCCGGAGCGTGCCGTTACTTTTATTCATGCCGCGAAAAACGGAGTGTACGCCGCGTTCCGCAAAGAGGCTGAACAAGCTGCGGAGAATCATCCGAATATTAACGTCATTTATGTATACAGTGAACCGGCAGAACAAGACCGCTCAGGAGACAAGCCTTTTCACAGGGGCAGGATTGATCAAACCTTTCTGGAGCAGCTTCATCTGAATCAAGATGCTGAATTTTACTTGTGCGGATCAGCACAGTTTATGACGGAAATGAAAGACATGATTCTTGCTCTCGGGTTTGACACTGATTCCATTCAATATGAATTGTTCGGCCCTCAGCTGAGCATGGCATAACAAAAAAGACTCCTCAAAGAGGAGTCTTTTTTATTTGCACAATGTGTTCTTTCTCCGTCTTTTTCCCTATTTTATTGAAATTTTCATCAATGACCAGTAAAATTATAAATCTAGTGATTCCGGAATTAAAGGAAGGTTGATATGAAAAAGAAAGCAAAGACCAAAAGGGTGCTTGGGTGCCTTTTTGCTGTATCTCTTATATTCGGATTATTTCTGGTATCAATGGTGTTTTCGAAATTCATAGTGACGGAAGAAAAACCGCCTGAAGAGGTGGACGAGCAGCAGGTCTTTATTGACAGCCTTTCGGGGCATGCTCAAATTTTATATGAGAAATATCATGTCCTTCCGAGCATCACCCTCGCACAGGCCATTCTCGAATCGGACTGGGGGAACAGTGAGCTTGCGGGGAAAGCGCGCAACCTGTTCGGTGTAAAAGGTGATTATAAAGGAAAACACGTCACGATGAAAACGGATGAATTTGAAAAAGGAAAAAGAAAAACGATTCGGGCAAAATTCCGTAAATACAGCACGTTTTTTGAATCAATGGATGACCATGCCAAATTATTTGTCAACGGAACGTCTTGGAATAAAAAGAAGTATAAGCCTGTCATTGAAGCGGACAATTATAAAACAGCGGCGGCTGCCCTTCAAAAATCCGGCTACGCCACAGACCCCGGCTATGCTGAAAAAATTAAAGATGTCATAGAAACCTATAACCTGAATGAATATGACAAAATCAATGCCTCTCTTAAAGCAGTTGATATGAAAGGCGCCATCAAAGACCACGCCATTGAAGACGTGTGGTCCAAGCCGTCAAAAGAGCGGCATTCTATTAAACTGGCATCGGCGCAAAAGTTTACCGGCGAGCATATTAAAGTCGTATCTGAAAAGCAAAACGGAGAATCCGTCTGGTACCAAATCCAAGTGAAAGATGAGCTGATCGGCTGGGTTGACCAAACCGCCGTCCAGTTAAGTGAAGAAACATAAGCATCAAAAAAAGCCGGCAGCCCGCCGGCTTTTTTACATTCCTTCAGTTTCAAACCTTTTAATATCACGTTTATGCCCCATCAGCACAAGGCAGTCACATTCATGAATGACAGTCTCCGGAGAAGGGGACAGCTGAATGTCGCCGTTATGTTTCAAGGCGAGAATGGTGCAGCCGAATCTGGCCCGGACGCCGAGATCAAGAATGGATTTTAAATGCAGCTTTTTCGTGGCTGAAAGCTCCACGATGCTGTATTCATCTGACAAATCAATATAATTTAAGACGTTTTCATCCGAAAGGCTTTGCGCAATCCGCACGCCCATATCCTTTTCGGGATGGATAATACGATCAGCACCGATCTTTTCAAGCACTTTGTGATGATAATAGTTTTGCGCTTTCACCCAAATATTAGGGATGTTCAGCTCCTTCAATAACAGCGTCGTCAGCGTGCTTGCCTGAATGTTGGCGCCGATTGCTACGATGACATATTCAAAATTTCTGATGCCGAGCGACTGAAGCTCGCTTTCTTCCGTTGAATTTGCCCGCACAGCATGCGTGGCATAAGAGGAGTATGCGTTGACCCGCTCTTCGCTGATATCGACCGCAAGCACCTCATGCCCCATTTTAAAAAGCTCTTTACAGATGCTTCCGCCGAAACGTCCGAGTCCGATGACGGCAAATTGTTTATTTTTGATTTTTCCCAATCCTCATAACTCCTTAAGAAACTGTTTTCGTCACTCCAAATACAACAAACAAGAATGTACTCCTGTTTCAAGGGTTTGTCAATGCGAGGGCTGGAAGAAAGAAAACAGCACGAAAAAAGACCGGCTGACAAGCGATGGGCTTGTGCCGGTCCGTTTTTCGCAATTATTTGCAGTTGCAAGGCTGTGTCGGCGGTGTGCTGCGTTTTTGAACAACAATTGTGTCCTCAGCATAGAATTTAGAGCCGATGCTTAATGATTTATTTTCTGCACGGAACTTATATGTACCTGCAGCAGGCAATGTTTTATTATTAAGAGAAAGCTTGAATTCCGCTGCGCCGAGCAAATCAATGTTTAACGGAAGTCTGACTGTTTTGCCGTTATTCAGAATCTGTCTTTCACGCAAAGCGTGTCCGTTGACTGTATCTTTTGTTGTAGCCGCAAATCCGCTAGGAAGGGTAAATTCCATAACGCCTAAGCTCAGGATCGTGTTCGGACGGTACGTCAATTCGATATCAGAAAATGACCATTCCTGCTGGCTGGCACCTGTATATTTTGCAAATAAGGTAGCAGTCGCTTTCGTGGACATTTCCGGTTCGTGAACGGTTGAGCCTGACTCAGCGGCGAATGACGCTGTCGGCAGAGAAAGAAGCAAAACCAGGCCGAATAAACTTGCCATGACAGTTGAGAAAAATTTCTGTTTCATTTTCATAAATCCCCCTAAAAAAATTTGTTGATTGTTCTTAAAAAAGAACGACCATACCTATAAAAATTTACCATCAATTTTAATGGAAGTAAATGGGGTTATGTTCCTATATTTTCTCAAAAATAATCAAATCACGACAAAAAACGCCTGATTTTGATTCAGGCGTTTTTTTCGTCCGTTTCTATCGGAATAAATTTAAAAATTTCCCCGCTCTGAACCGAGTCAGCGAGACGCTGCAGCCAATGATAATAAGCTTTCGAACTTTCAAGCTGATCATATAACTGCCGCGCTTCTTCCTGTAATTCCGTGTTGCCTTCCTCGGCCAGCAAAACGGACTGCAAATCCGCCTGGGCCTGTTCGATGGCGGACAAATTCACCTGAACTTCACGATCCCATTTCGGCGGGAAGAAATTCGTGAAAAACGTAAAGAAATCTTTTTCCGCTACAAACGTATGCTTCCGTGTGCCGCGGTGAAAGGTTTTTTTGACCACATTTAAATCCTGCAGCTTTTTTACGCCTGTGCTCATACTCGGTTTGCTCATCTGCAGTTCCTCACGCATTTCGTCAAGCGTCATTTCATCCCTCATATACATTGTTCCGTATAAAATCCCGACACTTCGAGTGATTCCGTAAAGATCCATCGTCTCTGCAATGGAATCAATGACAAGATCCCTAGCTTGTTCTATAGCTGCGAATTCTGGATTCTCATCCATACTGTCCCTCTTTTCCTCTTGAAGTTTAAATTTGTTAAGTCATTTCTTTATGTTCTTAATCTTAACGAATCATGACAAAATGTCAAAATCTAAACGGACTGACCGGGTTTTGACAGGCAAAAAAACATATGTTAAATTAATATTGTTAAAAACATTAAATTTTTATTTAACAAACTTACTTTTCGGTAAGGAGGACTCTTATGAGCAAAACGCTTTATATCGGCGGCGAATGGATCAGTGCAGAAAAAAAACAGACCCGCCGTATCATTAATCCATTTAATCAAGAAGAAATTGCAACGGTATGCGAAGGAGACCGGAACGATGCGGTGAAAGCCATCGCCGCAGCCAGAAAAGCATTTGATGAAGGGGAGTGGCCGGTGCTTTCCGGGCTCGAGCGCGGACAATTTGTTCTGAAAATTGCGGAATTAATCAGACGCGATCTGAACGAATTAGCTGAGCTGGAATCGCTCGATACAGGAAAAACGATTGAAGAAAGTAAAGCCGATATGGATGATATCGCAAATGTATTTCAATATTATGCCGGTTTGGCGGATAAAGACGGAGGCGAGGTCATTTCATCTCCGATTCCCGATTCCGTAAGTAAAATCGTCAGAGAGCCAATTGGCGTATGCGGACAAATTACGCCGTGGAACTATCCGCTCCTTCAGGCGAGCTGGAAAATCGCTCCCGCTCTTGCGGCCGGAAACACGATCGTTTTAAAGCCGAGCGAGATTACTCCGCTGACAACCATTAAAGTCTTTCAATTAATAGAAGAAGCCGGTATTCCGAAAGGGGTCGCCAATCTTGTGCTGGGGCCGGGCGCCTCTGTCGGCGATGAGCTGGCGAGAAACCTCGACGTCGATTTGGTCTCTTTTACGGGCGGAATTGAAACAGGCAAAAAAATCATGCAGGCGGCAAGCGGCAATGTGAAAAAGATTGCCCTGGAGCTTGGCGGCAAAAATCCGAATATCGTATTTCAAGATGCAGATCTCGAAACAGCTGCAGATCAAGCGCTGAACGCCGTGTTTTTCCATGCCGGCCAAGTTTGTTCGGCAGGGTCACGTCTTTTGGTGGACGAAGCCATTCATGATGAATTTTTAGCCGAGCTGATCAAGCGCACGAAACGCATCAAATTAGGAAATGGTTTTCATGAAGATACGGAAAGCGGTCCGCTGATTTCCGCCGAGCATCGGGCCAAAGTCGAAAAATACGTAGAAATCGGTATCGAAGAAGGGGCAAAACTGGAAACAGGCGGCAAACGTCCTGATGATCCCGCCCTTCAAAACGGTTTCTTCTATGAACCTACTATTTTCTCACACTGCAAGTCTGGTATGCGGATAGTCCAAGAGGAGATTTTCGGCCCCGTTTTAACAGTTGAGTCATTTTCATCTGAAGAAGAAGTGATCAGACTTGCCAACGATACCATTTACGGGCTGGCCGGAGCGGTATGGTCAAAGGATATTGAAAAATGCGAACGCGTAGCCGCCAAACTGCGGATGGGAACGGTATGGATCAATGATTTCCACCCGTATTTCGCGCAAGCGCCATGGGGCGGGTACAAACAATCGGGCTTCGGCCGCGAACTCGGCAAAATCGGTCTGGAAGAATACACGGAAATCAAACATATTTACCGCAACACGAAACCAGCGGCTGTGAACTGGTTTCAAGCATAACGAGGAGGAGATACAATATGACATTAAATATGAAAGTAGAAAGCATGCATAAATTCCATACATTCGAAATCCCGACAGTCATTAAACACGGAATCGGTGCGATTCAGCAAGCGGGAAGTGAAGTCAGAGCGCTTGGCGTCACAAAAGCGCTGCTCGTAACAGACCCGGGAATTTATAACGCGGGAGTGGCAAACCCGGTCATTGAATCTTTACAGGAAGCGGGCATCGAAGTCGTCCTGTTTAACAAAGTGGAGCCGAACCCGCCTGTACGTCTTGTAAACGAAGGATCAGAACTGTATAAAAAAGAAAACTGCAACGGCCTTGTGGCTGTCGGCGGCGGAAGCTCCATGGATACAGCGAAAGCGATCGGGGTAGAAGCGACACACGAAGGAAGCGTGCTTGATTATGAAGCCGCGGAAGGCAAAAAGCCGCTGGAAAACCGTATTCCTCCGCTGACAACGATCCCGACGACTGCGGGAACAGGTTCAGAGGTCACACAATGGGCGGTCATTACAGATGAGGAAAGAGAATTTAAATTCAATACGGGCGGACCGCTTATCGCCGCGCATTTAACGGTCATTGACCCTGAGCTGCACACGTCCATGCCTCCGCATGTGACGGCCATGACAGGTATTGACGCACTTGCGCACGCCATCGAGTGCTATACGATGAAATTCGCGCAGCCGATCACTGATGCCGTCGCTTTAATGGCCATTGAATATGCGGCGCATTATATTAAGCGCGCGTTTGCGGACGGAGAGGATTTGGAAGCAAGATACGGCATGGCGCAGGCGGCGATGCTTGCCGGCCTTTCATACGGCAGTGAATCAGCAGGCGCGGCGCATGCGATGAGCCAGACGCTCGGCGGCATCATCCCTGTCGCTCACGGACAATGCGTCGCAGCTATGATGGGGCCGGTAATGGAATACAACTGGAAAGGCTACCCGGAAAAATTCGCCCGCATCGCCAAAGCATTCGGAATCGATACAAGCAACATGACAACCGAAGAAGCGGCAAAAGCGTCCGTCAACTGGATGTATGATCTTGTAAAAGATTTAGAGGTGCCAAGTTTAGAAGAACAAGGTGTGTCTCCGGACATGATTGAACGTTTATCAAAAGAAGCCATGAAAGATCCGCAAACTTTCGGAAATCCAAGAGATTTGAATGAGAAAGCATACAACTGGATTTACAAACGCTGCTTTGATCTAACGCCGAAAACGGTATAATAAATGAACCCCGCTCCTTTACAGAGCGGGGTTTTTTAAGGATAATGTCAAGAAAAAGGCGGTGGCGGCTGATGTGGAAACGCATAACAGCAAAGACGGAAGGCGTATATATAGCGGATACCGAACAATTTGTTACCAAAAAGATGGACAAGCTTCGTGCGGAATACGGCGGGTTTCCCGGTGACCTGCATTTCGGACTGACAAAAAAGGCCGGCGCGCGTGAGCCGATGTATGAAAGAGGAACAGAGATTTTTAACCGGAGACAGATTTCAATCGTGTCCATGGAGGAATGTGATGACATTGCGGAGAAGATGGGGATTTCTCATATCTTTCCCGAATGGCTCGGCGCTAATATCGCAATCAGCGGTTTTTCTGCACTGACGCCGCTTAAAGAAGGAAGCAGAATGATATTTCCGAGCGGTGCGTCTCTGTTGTGTGAGGGAGAAAATGATCCGTGCATTCAGCCGGGAGAAGTCATTCAATCCTTTTATCCGGATCAGCCAAAACTCGCCGCGGCGTTTGTGAGGCACGCGATGGGCAGAAGAGGAATTGTCTGTATTGTTGAACGCCCGTGTGATATATGCACGGGCGATGCGGTCACCATCCATTCTTATGAACCGAAACGCGCCAAGAAAAAAATCGAGAAGGTCTGACTCAGACCTTTTCGATTTTTTGTTTGATTTCTTTTATTTGATTAATGTGACGCTTTTCATGATGGCCGATAAAATCAATCCACTGGCGGATCGTCAGTTCTTGAAAAACAGGATGCGGAAGCACACGTTCAAAGTCTTCCTCGTTTAATGATGAAATGACGGCGGTCAGCTGCTGTCTTGCTGTATCTAATTCTTGTTTTGCTTCAATGACTGATATTCGGTTTTGCTCAGGTTCGAGGTGTGACGGAGCCGGCCGTTTATTTGTTCTGTCCTCTATAAACTCCATCGGTTGTTCTTCTATTTCTTTTAACGGTGCGTCTTTTGCCTGCTTTGATAAAAGGGTCTGCGCTGTTTCGTCAATTTTCTTTAAATGGTCAAGGACTCCCCGCACGCTCCACTCATCAGCCGCGGGCTTTCGGTTGAATTCCTCATCAGAGAGTCCTTTCAGTTCTTCCCAGATCTGCTGTCTGGCTTCATTAAAAATGCTCATCCTATCTCCTCCTTTAGAGTAAACATATCATATCCGGATTGGATAATCATGTAATCAGCCTCCCTTATCAGAAAATTGAAACCATTTACCTTTACATCCGTATATAAAGTAACACTCCGACACATCGGCTGAAAGGAGGATAGAAGATGGACATATTTCATCTGCCGCTTGAAACGGTCTATCTTTACACATTGATTATTTCGGGAAGTCTCACGCTTTTGATTCTGTTTTTTCAAGATGTGTTTCACGGCCTCTCGGAAGCCATTCCTGTTTCATTTTTAAACCCTGCATTGATTCTGTCTTTTTTAACAATCTTTTCAGCCTCAGGTTATATCGGCGAAATCGCCGCTCCGCTATCAAGTTCTGTCATTGCGTTGCTTTCATTTGTTCTTTCGGTTCTTTTGGTCAGCCTGCTTCACTTCTTCGTCCTTGTCCCGCTTTCATCAGCGGAAGAATCGCTCGCTTATCGAGAGACGGATTTAAAGGGCAGAGTCGGCAGGGTCATTACTTCCGTCCCGAAAGACGGCTATGGAGAAGTGATCATAGAGGGAATAGGGGGCGCCATTTCTAAATCAGCCGTCAGCTTTGATCAAGAACAGATCAAGTACGGAACTGCCGTATTAGTGATTGACGTGAAAGACGGAGTGCTTTTTGTGACGCCGCATGAACCAATCTGATATCTAAGGGGGAACTGTTATGACTATGCCGATTATCATCGTTATCGGAATCGTATTCTTTTTACTCATCGCACTTATTGCTGTATTTATTACGAAGTACCGGACGGCGGGGCCGGACGAAGCCCTTATCGTGACCGGAAGTTATTTGGGAAATAAGAACGTCCACATTGATGAAGGCGGAAATCGTCTGAAAATCGTCCGGGGCGGGGGAACGTTCGTGCTCCCGGTATTCCAGCAGGCAGAACCTCTCAGTTTACTGTCAAGCAAACTTGATGTCTCTACACCTGAAGTCTATACAGAGCAAGGCGTGCCGGTAATGGCCGACGGAACCGCCATTATTAAAATCGGAGGCTCCATCGGTGAAATCGCCACAGCAGCTGAACAATTTTTGGGGAAATCCAAGGACGACCGTGAGCAGGAGGCGCGGGAGGTGCTGGAAGGCCATCTGCGCTCCATCCTCGGCTCCATGACCGTTGAAGAGATTTATAAAAACAGGGAAAAGTTTTCTCAGGAAGTCCAGCGGGTCGCGTCTCAGGATCTTGCTAAAATGGGGCTTGTGATCGTTTCTTTTACGATTAAAGACGTCCGCGATAAAAACGGCTATCTTGAATCATTAGGTAAGCCGAGAATTGCCCAAGTCAAGCGGGATGCGGACATTGCCACGGCAGAAGCGGATAAAGAGACGAGGATTAAACGCGCGGCCGCTGATAAAGACGCAAAAAAATCAGAGCTGGAGCGGGCGACGGAAATAGCTGAAGCGGAAAAAATCAATCAGCTGAAAATGGCGGAATACAGAAGAGAGCAGGATACAGCAAAAGCCAATGCCGACCAGGCATATGATCTTGAAACAGCAAAAGCCCGCCAGCAGGTGACAGAGCAGGAAATGCAAATTAAAATTATTGAGCGGCAAAAGCAGATTGAATTGGAGGAAAAAGAAATTCTGCGCCGTGAGCGCCAATATGACTCTGAAGTGAAGAAAAAAGCCGATGCTGACCGTTACTCGGTGGAACAAGCGGCCGCGGCCGCAAAAGCGAAGCAGCTCGCAGAAGCGGATGCCGAGCAGTACAGCATCGAAGCGATGGCCAAGGCGGAAGCGGAACGCGTGAGAATTGACGGTCTTGCTAAAGCGGAGGCTGAAAAGGCGAGAGGAGAAACCGAAGCGGAAGTCATCCGCCTGAAAGGTCTCGCAGAAGCGGAAGCTAAAGAAAAAATCGCCGAAGCATTCGAAAAATACGGGCAGGCTGCAATCCTTGATATGATTGTGAAAATGCTGCCTGAATATGCGAAGCAAGTCTCAGCGCCTCTTTCCAACATTGATAAAATAACCGTCGTTGATACGGGAGGAAGCGGTGAAAACGGCGGGGCCAATAAAGTCACAGGCTACGCAACCAATTTAATGGCCGGTCTTCAGGAAAGCTTAAAAGCATCTTCCGGAATCAATGTAAAAGAGCTTATTGAGAATTTTTCAGGCAAAGGAAACATAAAACAAAGTATAAATGAACTTACAAAAGAACTGAGTGATTCAAACGAACAGCACAGCCAGGAATAAAAAACAGCAGGCGTAAACCGCCTGCTGTTTCAGTTCGTCCGCTTAGCTTCAAGAAGCCGCGGCGCAGTCATGAATAATAAGATAAGGACAATGGCCGAAAGGATAAAAGAAGGAATCATATAAGTCGCGTTATAGACGGACGAATAAATCCATACCGGCGTGCCTTTCGGAGCATAGCTTCCGAAAAAGACCGCTCCGGAGACCACATGTGCCGCATAGCGCAGCACACTGCCGATGAAAACACCGCCTATAACATACATCGTTAAAGCGCCTCTTTTTTTATTCAATGCCGATTCTCGTACACCGGAAGCAAACAAGCCGCTGAAACCGAGAACTGCAAATGCCGCGATGTAATCAAGAAATAGCTGCACCGGGTGCTGCAAAAACAAATTGCCGATGGCGATCTGGACAATCCCTGTCAAAAAGCCTGTCGTAAGCCCGGCTTTCACTCCCCAGCGGAATGAAATCAAAAAAATCGGAATCATCATAATAGAGACCGAACCGCCTTGGGGCATCCGGAGAAACATACCTGAGACAATGTCCAGAATGACAGCCGCCCCGGTCATAATCGCTATTTCAATTAAGCGCACAAGCCGTGTTGAATGATTCATAGTTTTCCCCCTGGTCAGACAACCGTAACAAGGATAAACAAAAAAGCAGCGCGGGGAAGGATGGGAAAAGGCCCGCGCGCTGCTTACATAAACTGCAAATCATTTGGCTTTGCCACATCCCTACGCCAGCGTTAACTAACAGGTTCAAAGGGTCAGAACAAAACGTTCACTCTCAGCTTTAATGCTCCCCTTGTGGTCATCAAGTATTTAGTTCAATCTTACTATACAAGAAAATATGCCAATCCACAAGACAGCTTATCTTTCTATAGAAGAGAAACTGAAATAAGTATGAAAGAAAATAATTAATGATTTTTTTAAAAAAACTATTGTCATATTTTCAAAAGGGTGTTATATTATTAAACGTCGCTGATGAACAGCAGACAACAACGAAAAGCTTCGGAAACAACTTGAAAAAAGTTGTTGACATAAAAGAAGCTGAGTGGTAAGATAATAAAGCTGCTTCAACAAGCGGTAATGATCTTTGAAAACTAAACAAGACAAAACGTACCTGTTAATTCAAAGTTTTAAATAAATCGCACAGCGATGTGCGTAGTCAGTCAAACACTTTATCGGAGAGTTTGATCCTGGCTCAGGACGAACGCTGGCGGCGTGCCTAATACATGCAAGTCGAGCGGACAGATGGGAGCTTGCTCCCTGATGTTAGCGGCGGACGGGTGAGTAACACGTGGGTAACCTGCCTGTAAGACTGGGATAACTCCGGGAAACCGGGGCTAATACCGGATGGTTGTTTGAACCGCATGGTTCAGACATAAAAGGTGGCTTCGGCTACCACTTACAGATGGACCCGCGGCGCATTAGCTAGTTGGTGAGGTAACGGCTCACCAAGGCGACGATGCGTAGCCGACCTGAGAGGGTGATCGGCCACACTGGGACTGAGACACGGCCCAGACTCCTACGGGAGGCAGCAGTAGGGAATCTTCCGCAATGGACGAAAGTCTGACGGAGCAACGCCGCGTGAGTGATGAAGGTTTTCGGATCGTAAAGCTCTGTTGTTAGGGAAGAACAAGTGCCGTTCAAATAGGGCGGCACCTTGACGGTACCTAACCAGAAAGCCACGGCTAACTACGTGCCAGCAGCCGCGGTAATACGTAGGTGGCAAGCGTTGTCCGGAATTATTGGGCGTAAAGGGCTCGCAGGCGGTTTCTTAAGTCTGATGTGAAAGCCCCCGGCTCAACCGGGGAGGGTCATTGGAAACTGGGGAACTTGAGTGCAGAAGAGGAGAGTGGAATTCCACGTGTAGCGGTGAAATGCGTAGAGATGTGGAGGAACACCAGTGGCGAAGGCGACTCTCTGGTCTGTAACTGACGCTGAGGAGCGAAAGCGTGGGGAGCGAACAGGATTAGATACCCTGGTAGTCCACGCCGTAAACGATGAGTGCTAAGTGTTAGGGGGTTTCCGCCCCTTAGTGCTGCAGCTAACGCATTAAGCACTCCGCCTGGGGAGTACGGTCGCAAGACTGAAACTCAAAGGAATTGACGGGGGCCCGCACAAGCGGTGGAGCATGTGGTTTAATTCGAAGCAACGCGAAGAACCTTACCAGGTCTTGACATCCTCTGACAATCCTAGAGATAGGACGTCCCCTTCGGGGGCAGAGTGACAGGTGGTGCATGGTTGTCGTCAGCTCGTGTCGTGAGATGTTGGGTTAAGTCCCGCAACGAGCGCAACCCTTGATCTTAGTTGCCAGCATTCAGTTGGGCACTCTAAGGTGACTGCCGGTGACAAACCGGAGGAAGGTGGGGATGACGTCAAATCATCATGCCCCTTATGACCTGGGCTACACACGTGCTACAATGGACAGAACAAAGGGCAGCGAAACCGCGAGGTTAAGCCAATCCCACAAATCTGTTCTCAGTTCGGATCGCAGTCTGCAACTCGACTGCGTGAAGCTGGAATCGCTAGTAATCGCGGATCAGCATGCCGCGGTGAATACGTTCCCGGGCCTTGTACACACCGCCCGTCACACCACGAGAGTTTGTAACACCCGAAGTCGGTGAGGTAACCTTTATGGAGCCAGCCGCCGAAGGTGGGACAGATGATTGGGGTGAAGTCGTAACAAGGTAGCCGTATCGGAAGGTGCGGCTGGATCACCTCCTTTCTAAGGATTTTAACGGAATATAAGACCTTGGGTCTTATAAACAGAACGTTCCCTGTCTTGTTTAGTTTTGAAGGATCATTCCTTCAAAACATAGGAACACCTGCTAAATGCGCCACTTCCTGTGGCAACGCATGTGTTAGCATGTCCTATGCGTTGTTCTTTGAAAACTAGATAACAGAAGTAATTCACATTCAATTAGTAATGCAAGATATCACGTAGTGATTCTTTTTAACGGTTAAGTTAGAAAGGGCGCACGGTGGATGCCTTGGCACTAGGAGCCGATGAAGGACGGGACGAACACCGATATGCTTCGGGGAGCTGTAAGCAAGCTTTGATCCGGAGATTTCCGAATGGGGAAACCCACCACTCGTAATGGAGTGGTATCCATATCTGAATACATAGGATATGAGAAGGCAGACCCGGGGAACTGAAACATCTAAGTACCCGGAGGAAGAGAAAGCAAATGCGATTCCCTGAGTAGCGGCGAGCGAAACGGGACCAGCCCAAACCAAGAGGCTTGCCTCTTGGGGTTGTAGGACACTCTGTACGGAGTTACAAAGGAACGAGGTAGATGAAGAGGTCTGGAAAGGCCCGCCATAGGAGGTAACAGCCCTGTAGTCAAAACTTCGTTCTCTCCTGAGTGGATCCTGAGTACGGCGGAACACGTGAAATTCCGTCGGAATCCGGG